>NZ_JBGFFD010000002.1:211906-734680 GCF_041224435.1 Chryseobacterium tongliaonense
TTTCACTTCTATGCTTCGAAGTAAGGGTGGATAAAAATGCATATGAAAATGCCATTCAGGATGGTCTTTTCCGTCAGCCGGAGACTGATGAATCCCGGCAGAATATGGAAAAGACGTTTCAAAAAGATTATCATATTTTATGGTAATATTCTTCAATATTTCTGCATAAGACCATTTTTCCTCTTCCGTAAACTGTGTGATATTTCCCATCTTCCTTTTACTGACAATCATTGTTTCATAAGGCCAGGCTGCCCAAAAAGGAACCAGCACCGCAAAGTAATCATTTTCCAGGACAATCCGTTCCCCGGCTTTAATTTCTTCAGTCAGATAATCCTGTAATAAAGAACGGTTATGCTTTTCAAAGTAAGCTTTAAAATTTTCCTGGGTTTTGGCAACCAAGGTCGGAATGGAAGACTGTGCCCAGATCTGGCCATGCGGATGAGGATTGCTGCATCCCATAATGCTTCCTTTATTTTCAAAAATCTGTATATAATTAATGTAATCAAGCGCTTCCAGTTCTCTGTACTGATCCTGCCACAGATCGACCACCTTTTTTATTTCGTCCAGAGACATTTCCGGCAGCGTGAGACTGTGATCTTGAGAAAAGCAGATCACCCTGTTGATCCCCCTTTCGGGTTTAGAGGTAAAAAAAAAGCCGGTGTCCGGTGGTGATTCCACTTGCTCGCTCAGTAAAGCTCCAAAATCATTATCAAAAACATAGGTTCCTTTGTATTCGGGATTCCGGCTTCCGTTTACGCGTAAATTTCCGGAACACAGGTAACAAGACGGGTCATGCGTAGGAAGGTCTTCTTCCGTTACTTTCTCTTTCTGCCCTTGCCAGGGACGGTTGGCCCGCTGTGGTGAAACCAGTATCCATTCATCCAAAAGCGGATTATATCTTCTGTGGGGATGTTTTTTACTGTCAAATGATGTATTCATTGGAGGTATATTCTTTTATTCCTTCAGAGATTTTAACCTGATAAACTTTCATTTCAATATTAAATTTCTTCAGATACTTTTCTTTTACACTATCGATCACGTCATTGATCTTATTCTCCTGTATCAGATTAATACTGCATCCGCCAAATCCACCGCCCATAATCCGGGCTCCCATCACGCCTTCTTCTTTCAGGGCTTCTTCTACCAGGAAATCAATTTCCTGGCAGCTTACCTCAAATTCAGTCGAAAGTCCGTGATGTGTTTCGGTGAGCAGTTGTCCAAGATGCTCAATATTTCTTTGTGATAAGGCTTCAGCTGCTTTTTTAACCCGTTGGGTTTCTTTTAAAAGATACAGACATCTTTTGTAGGAAATAGCGCCCATTTCATTTTTCACTTCATTCAACATTGACAAAGTAAAGTCCCTGAATTTTTTTACGTCAGGAAACCGTTTTCCTAAAACCGCTTTGCCACGCTCCACATCTTTTCTTCTTTCGTTATAGCCGGAGGTAAGATGACTGTGCTTTACACAACTGTCGAACAGCACCAGACCATATCCCTCAAGATTTGCGTTATAGTATTCATATTCCAGTGAGTGGCAGTCCAGCATTATTGCATTGTTTTCCTTCCCGAAAACTGAAGCAAACTGGTCCATAATCCCACACTGTACTCCAACAAAGGTGTGTTCTGATTTTTGCCCGATCAGTGCAATTTCATTTTTTGAAAGCTGAAGATCAAATAGTGTATTCAGTATGTATGCAAAACCGCATTCAAGAGCTGCTGAAGAAGAAAGCCCAGATCCCATTGGAATCGTACTGCTGAAAACGACTTCCATCCCGCACAGTTGCTCCTTCATCTTCTGTACCTGGCTGTAAACTCCTAAAATAAAGTTCATCCACAACTGCTCAACCGGTTCAGCCTGAAGGGTGACATCAAAGGAATATTGTTCCCCTAAATCTTTGGCAACAATTTTACAGATATGGGTATCCGGAATCTTCCGGACAGCAAAACAAATGTATTTATCTATGGCAGCAGGCAATACAAAACCATCGCTGTAATCCACATGCTCACCGATTATATTGATTCTTCCCGGGGAAAGAAAAATATGTTCCGGCTCTGCATCAAATTCAGATCTGAATGTTTTTGTAGTTGAGCTGATCAGCTGTTCGTGCATGGTATTTTTTCTTTACTGAAATGAATATATCAGACTATAAAACTAATAAATTCATTCCGAAAACTATTTTATTTTTCTTTTCTTTGAATCACTTTTATGACGGCTTTTACAATAGCATCAGCATTAAGTCCGTATTTTTCCATCAGCTGTTCAGGTGTTCCGCTTTCTCCGAAGGTATCATCAACAGCTACATACTCCTGGGGAACTAAGTAATTCGTGATTAAAAGTTGGGCTACACTGTCTCCCAAACCTCCCAGTCTGTTGTGCTCTTCTGCTGTAACAACACAGCCTGTTTTTTTCACTGAGTCAAGGATTGCTCCGGCATCCAACGGTTTAATGGTATGAATATTAATAATTTCAGCATCAATACCTTGCTCTTCCAATATTTCCCCTGCTTTAATGGCTTCCCAAACCAAATGTCCGGTTGCTATAATCGTTACATCCTTACCTTCGTTTACCATCCAGGCTTTACCGATCTCAAATTTCTGATCTTCCGGAGTAAAAACAGGAAGCACCGGCCTTCCGAAACGGAGGTATACGGGACCGTCATAATCTGCTATGGCAAGTGTGGCAGCTTTTGTCTGGTTAAAATCGCAGGTATTGATAACCGTCATTCCTGGAAGCATTTTCATAAGACCGATATCTTCAAGGATCTGATGTGTCGCTCCGTCTTCACCGAGGGTAAGGCCTGCATGGGAAGCACAGATTTTTACATTTTTATCTGAATAAGCCACCGACTGGCGGATCTGGTCATATACCCTTCCCGTAGAGAAGTTGGCAAACGTTCCTGTAAACGGGATTTTCCCTTCTATAGCCAATCCTGCTGCGATCCCGATCATATTGGCTTCTGCAATCCCGATCTGGAAAAATCTTTCCGGAGCTTTTTCAATGAATTTTTCCATTTTCAGAGACCCGACGAGATCTGCACAAAGGGCTACAACCTCCGGATTTTTATCTGCAAGCTCCGCCAGGCCTTCTCCAAAGCCGCTCCGGGTATCTTTTTTTTCTGTATACGTATATTTTTTCATAATTGTTTAATAGTCTCCAAGGGTTTCTTCCAGTTGTTCCAGTGCTTTTGCCAGCTGCTCATCATTCGGGGCTTTCCCGTGCCATGCGTGGCTTCCCATCATATAATCTACTCCATATCCCATTTCAGTTTTCAGGAGAATGCAGACAGGCTGTCCTTTAAATGCCAAAGATTTTGCTTCATCCAAGACTTTCAGAACCTCTTCTATATCATTTCCTTTCTCAGCCTCCAATACTTTCCAGTCAAAAGCTTCAAATTTTGCCTTAAGATTTCCGAGTGATAAAACTTTTGAAGTAGGTCCGTCAATCTGTTGGCCGTTATAATCTACTGTAGCAATAAGATTATCAACTTTATTGTGAGAGGCATACATGATGGCTTCCCAGATTTGCCCTTCCTGCAGCTCACCATCTCCATGAAGGCTGAAAACAAGATTCTCGTCCTTATTCAGTTTTTTACCAAGGGCATGACCTATGGCAACAGACATTCCCTGTCCTAAAGATCCTGAAGCAATGCGTACTCCCGGAAGATGCTCATGGGTAGTGGGATGCCCCTGCAGCCTGGAATTCAATTTGCGGAAAGTTTTCAGTTCAGATTTTTCAAAATATCCGGCATGAGCCAGAACACTGTAGAAAACCGGAGAAATATGTCCATTGGAAAGATAAAAGACATCTTCTCCTTTTCCTGTCATATCAAACCCTTCTTTTCTTTTCATCTTATCAAAATAAAGGGCTACCAGAAAATCGGTACAGCCAAGAGAGCCCCCCGGATGGCCGGACTGGCAGGCATGCACCATTCTTACAATATCTCTTCTTACCTGTGAAGCAATATTTTTCAGTTTTGAAATTGTATGATCTGTCATATTAGTGTTTCATTTTTTCTGAATCTTTGATAAACTGTTCCAAACCACTATCAGTAAGCGGATGTTTCAGCAATGACAATATAGGCTGTAAAGGGCACGTAACCACATCCGCACCTAATTTTGCACAGTTGATGATATGCATGCTGTGTCTTACGGATGCAGCCAGGATCTGAGTTTCATATCCATAATTATCATAAATGGTTCTGATCTCTTCGATCAGGTGAAGGCCATCGGTAGATACATCATCCAGCCTTCCCAGAAACGGAGAGACATAAGTAGCTCCCGCTTTTGCAGCAAGTAAAGCCTGCCCCGCAGAAAACACCAGAGTACAGTTTGTCTTGATTCCTTTTTCTGAAAAATACCTGATTGCCCTGATCCCGTCCTTAGTCACAGGAACTTTCACAACAATCTGAGGATTCAAAGCTGCAAGCTCCTCTCCTTCTGTGATCATTTCTTCATAAGTAACTCCTAAAACTTCGGCACTTACATCTCCGTCTACAATTTCACAGATACTCAGGTAGTGATTTAATATATCTTCTTTTCCGGAAATACCTTCTTTTGCCATAAGTGAAGGGTTTGTAGTAACCCCGTCCAAAACACCCAAAGCATTGGCTTCCTCTATCATAGCAAGATTAGCCGTGTCAATAAAAAATTTCATAAATAATATAGCGTTAATTTTATAAGTGTTAAAGTTACACTTATTTTATTTAATCGGATGCTTTATTATTTAAGTTTTTATCATTCTTAATCCGGAAATTTTCTTATTCAATAAAATAATTGAATTCTTTTCTGTATTGGGAAGGACTTTTTTTGATATATTCCTTAAAGGTTTTATTAAAATAGCTGAAATTGTTGAACCCGGATTCAAAGCAGACTTCCGTAATGCTTAAAGGCTGTTCTGCAAGCAGCTTCAGAGCGTGTGTGATCCTGTATTCATTCACAAACTGGGTAAAGGTTTTATTGGTGATTTTTTTAAAATACCGGCAGAAGGAAGGAACCTTCATATTGGCCAATTCTGCCATCTCATCCAATGTGATCTGCTCTCTGAAATGGTCTTTTACAAAATTGAAAATAATATTTATCCTTTCATTATCCTCTACCTGAGTCTGCAGATAGTATTTTCCGGCATTCAGAATTCTGTAGTCCTGCGTCGTGGCAAGTGTGTCCAGAATCTCCAAAAACCGGAGAAGCTTATCGAGCGAAGAAGCTTCATGCATCTGTACAATTTTATTCCCAACCTGTTTTTTCACCTCTTCACCGTACACTATTCCGGCTTTGGATTTATCGAGCAGGCTTGCAATCCTGTTCATTTCCGGAGCTTTCCAGAGCGCATCGCCCAAAAAATCAGGTTTAAACTGAAGCACCATCTCATATTCATTATTCGTATTCTCGTTTGTTAAGCCGCAATGTGGCAGGTTGCTTCCAATCAGCACCAGGTCTCCGTCTGAAAAATAGGAAATATTACTCCCGATCTGTCTTTTTCCAGAACCTCCGCAGACAAAAATCAACTCAACCTCAGGATGATAATGCCATACATGGGATTTAATGTTACCGTTCCGAAGAAATTTCAGACTGGTAAAACTGCTTCCGATATTAGGATTAATGATTTCAAATGCGGGATTTGAGTGTTTCATCATAAACAAGTTTATATGCACAAATTTAACAATTAAAATATAATTAACACCAATACAAGGTTAAAATAAAACATATATATGAAAATTATCTTGTAGAATACTATGAATTACCGCTTTATATTTGCAATATAAATAGCTGATAATAAAAAACTTACCATTATGAATAAATTATTAAAATATGGCTTTCTTGCCGGATTCTTATTGATCTCAGCAAGTTTGATGAGTAAAGACAAAGACTTTACGCTTTCTTTTGGAAATGTAACGGCTAAAACTTTAAATTTTGAAGTATCCAATGCACAAAATATCTCACTGTTGATCTACAATGATGTAGACGGAGAATTATTTTCCGAGAAAACAGGCGTTGAAGATCATATCGCAAAATCTTATGACCTTGCGAATCTGTCTACAGGGACTTACTACCTGGTGGCTGAGTCTGATTATAAAATTGAAAAATATAAAATAAGCATCAGCAGAAACAACACCATGCTGGTTGAAAAAACACCTGTTACAGATATCAGTAAGCCGCAATATAACGTTTCGGGGAATGTCGTAAAGCTGCATATGTCCGGCCTGAAAAACGGCATCCAGGTTTCCGTGTCTGATTTTTCAGACAATGTTTATTATACTTCCAACAAAAAAAGCGTTGATGGAGAATTTGACCTGACTTTTAATCTGAATCCGAATACTTCTGAAAATTATATTATCAGCGTTGAACAAAACGGAAATACTTTCAACAAGGTTATTTCCCTAAGACCATCTTTTTAAACCTTATATTTCAACTAATTATATTATAGACAATTCTGCTCATTTTGCAGCGGAATATAAATTTTACGTACAATCAAATTTTGTCTGATGCAACCCTTCTTTTTTAAATCACGGAGAATGGGTTGCTTTTTTTTAAGGTAACTATCACCACTTTTTATAACGCAAAATTTTTAAAATCCGACTGCTGTATTTTAAAGCAATAAGCTACTATGAAGCATTCTTTGAAAATCTATTGATAAGTGTATTTTAATTATGATGGGTCATATCAAGTTTAATTTTCTTCAGATCTTCAAGCTTGTGAACCGGAGGCTCTATACCGTAAGGAATCGGCATCTTTGAAAAAGTCTGAAAATAAAGCAGACAGGCATCTTTCCACCAGACGGCGTCTTTTGACTGAATTTTCAGCTTTGACTGAACTGCCATAAAACGTTCTCTATCTACATAAGGTTCCATTGTATCCCATGTTTTCTGATATTCACGTACTTGTTGCACGCCGCTTTCGTATTTATAACACAATTCATCCCATAAAGTTTTTCCATCATTCATTTTGTAATCCCAGGGAACATGATGGAACCAAAGAATGAGATTTTCCGGACAGGTTTTTAGATTTCCATAGGTTTCATTTAATGGCGGAAAGTACTGGGAAACCGCATTGCTTCCGCTCTTTGTTCTGTCGAATCCGATCCCCTGAATATCCGCCTTATGGTAATAAACCGGAGACCAGTCCGGTCTTACGCCTTTGTAATCTCCCCACGGTTCCGGGCCGTAATGATGACCTCCGGCAAAAATATGGTGTAAGCCAAGCGGCATCATATAATCTACAGCGGTTTCTCTTGATGAAAGCATCATTTGTTTTACCGGATCCAGGAAATTCCGGTCGTCTGTAAAGGTCATCCTGATCCATTCATCAGCAATCTGTTCGGAGGTGAGCTCATGATTCCAGGCCAGTCTTCCGAATGCATACCAGTTGGCCTGTGCAAAATGATGGCCGGTCCAGTTTTTATCTTCCCCGATATTGGCAACAGCAGAAATGGCGGTAATTTTTGCAGGTCTTAATGTGCCGTCCGTAATTTTAGCAATGGTAGAGCCTTTGCCTTCTGAGTACGTATCACTTTCCAAAGTTTCTTTCAATAAAGGCGCGAGATACACCAAATGATTGGAAAATCCGAGATATTCCTGGGTAATCTGAAATTCCACCATTTCGGAAGTCTTTCTGAGTGCCCCGAACAAGGGATTAAAAGGTTCACGAGGCTGAAAATCAACGGGTCCGTTTTTAATCTGTATAATGACATTATCCCTGAATTGACCGTCTAAGGGCACAAATTCCAGATGGGCCTGCTTGGCTCTGTCATCTTTGCTCGGACTGTACACAAAAGCCCGCCACATCACAATTCCGCCGTAGGGTTTCAGAACATCAGCCATCATATTGGCTCCGTCTGCATGGGTTCTTCCGTAATCCTGTGGTCCCGGCTGTCCTTCGGAATTGGCTTTTACCAGAAATCCTCCGAAATCCGGGATTAGTTTATAAATTTCGGAAGCTTTGTCTTTCCACCATTTCTGTACCTCTTTGTTTAAGGGATCTGAATTTTCAAGGTTTCCCAATACTTTAGGTGATGAAAAATTGACCGATAGATACACTTTTATCCCATATGGGCGAAAGATGTCCGCCAGTGCCTTTACTTTTACCAGGTAATCCGTTCGCAGCATATTCGGTGATGTGTTGACGTTATTAAGAACAACAGCATTAATGCCTATGGAAGCATTGGCTCTTGCATATTCCTGATACCGGGGAGAAATAGTACCCGGCAGTTGTTCCCATTTCCATAAAGATCGGCCGGCATATCCTCTTTCAATGCTTCCGTCAAGGTTATCCCAGTGATTCAGGATCCTTACATCGTATGAAGGCTTTTCTGTACTATTTATATTTTTAATGTCAGATTTCGTCTGCTGAAGCCGGAGAATATGATAGACTCCGTATAACAGCCCGATTTCTTTTCCGGCAGAAATGGTAATTTTTTCAGGGGTAGAGGTAATTTTGAAGCCGTCTTTCAGGTTTGTCAGCGATTTTTCGGTACGGAGTTCTACAGACTGTCCCTGCCAATGCCTGATCAGCTCTTTTCTGGCAATATCAATGGTTGGACTTTTTCCTTTAGAAATAATTTTGTCCGCCGAAATTCCTTTTTGTGTATCAGGGAAACGAAGCCAGAGCCTGCTGCCGTCTTCTGCGGAAAGCAGCAACGGAAACAACAATAATAGAGTGATATAGAAACGGAAATTACGCATGCCGGTTTTTTATTTGATCAGATTATATATTTTTATTAATCCAGCCCCTGAATGGTTTGGATGGTTCCGTCTTCATTATATTCAAGCTCAATGACTTTCATACTTCTAAGCCATGTTCTTCCTCCACTCGGAACACTGTCATGATAAAACAGATACCATTTTCCTTTGAACTCAACAATGCTGTGGTGGGTTGTCCACCCTACCACCGGTGTAAGAATAACGCCCTGATAAGTAAATGGTCCATAGGGATTATCTCCTGTTGCATAGCACAGAAGATGGGTATCTCCTGTAGAATATGAGAAATAATAGGTGCCATTGTGTCTGTGTACCCATGAAGCTTCGAAAAAACGATGCTCATCACCATGAAGCAGTGGATTTCCGTCTTTGTCAATAATC
This sequence comes from Chryseobacterium tongliaonense, assembly GCF_041224435.1. Classification (NCBI taxonomy): domain Bacteria; kingdom Pseudomonadati; phylum Bacteroidota; class Flavobacteriia; order Flavobacteriales; family Weeksellaceae; genus Chryseobacterium; species Chryseobacterium tongliaonense. The sequence goes on from NZ_JBGFFD010000002.1 coordinate 220,981, forward strand.
AGAACATCTTTCGGCTCTTCTGCAAATTCCAGCATATCTTCACTCAGCAAAGCAATCTTTGAACTGATCGCAGGTTCATTATCCGCGGGAATCACCGCTGATTCCAATGCTTTATTGTTCCTGTAACGTTGGAGCTGCCCACCCCATATTCCTCCGAAATACATATAATATTTCCCGTTATCTTCAAAAATACAGGGATCTATGCTGTAGCTTCCCATCATGGGATGTTTTTCAGGTACGAAAGGTCCGTAAGGTTTGTCACTTACTGCCACTCCGATACGGAAAATATCATTTTTATCTTTTAAAGGAAAGTACATATAGTATTTTCCATTTTTGAAGGCTACATCACAATCCCACAGCTGACGTCCGGCCCACGGGATATCTTTCACAGAAAGTACCGCTCCATGATCCGTAATTTCACCATTATCTATATCATCCAATGAGAATACATGATAATCATTCATATCGAAATGATCTCCGTTGTCATTTTCTTCGATTCCGCTTTCACGGTCGTGAGACGGATAAATGTACAGTTTATCTTCAAAAACATGTACGGAAGGATCTGCCATATAATCTTTAGGAAATAAATATTTTGATTTTTTCATGATGATAACTTGAAATTCTTATTTACAATTAATTTTTTTCTGCCAATTTTATAATTTTCTCTACAACAGGTTTTGCCTGGTCTTTTCTGTCAAAAAGCAATGGGTAGTCAGTTCTTCCTTTTACGGGAAAATCATTTTTCCAGGACTGTTTATCGGTAACACCCCATAATGTCACTCTTCTGATTTTATCTTTATTCTTTAAAAACAGGCGGAAAAAGTCGAGATAGCGGTTTTCCCACCGGGATTCCACACCCGCAGGAAGACCATTTGTGTAAGGGTTCATTTCTTTTTTAAAGGCAACCGTATCTGAAATATTGGCGGAACTGCCCCACGGTGAAGGTAAAGCACTGATCTCCAGCTCTGTGATATTAACTTTCACTCCCGCCTGGGAATAAGCAAGAATGGCTTTCTCATATTCTTCCATTGAGGGTGAATCCATTCCCACATGTGCCTGCATTCCTACCCCATCGATACGGATTCCTCTGGATTTAAAGTCTTTAACCATTTTTACCACAGTTGCCACTTTACCAGGATGCCATTCGTTATAATCGTTGTAATACAGTTCCGCATCCGGATCAGCTTCATGAGCATACTGAAATGCCAAAGGAATAAATTCTTCCCCCAGGATTTCGTAGAACTTGGATTTCCGGTAAGAACCGTCTTCCATGATCGCCTCATTCACTACATCCCAGCCTTTCACTCTTCCTTTGTACCGGGAAACAACAGTCGTAATATGGCTTTTCATTCTCTGCTTCAGAACCTCGGGCGACACCTCTTTCCCGTTTTGATCTGTAAAAAACCATTTGGGTAACTGGGAGTGCCAGATTAAGGTATGGCCTATAATAAACATATTATTTTTCTCTCCGAAAGAAACAAATCTGTCCGCATCATCGAAAAAAAATTCACCTTCCTGTGGCTGAAGGAACATGCTTTTCATGCAGTTCTCAGCAACTATGGAGCTGAATTGATTTTTAATGATCTGCACTGCTTTCGCATCAGTTCCGTCAATCTGGGGCAGGCTCATGGCTGTTCCGATGTAGAATTTATTTTTATAAGCTGTTTTGAGTGAAGCATCCGAGTGGTTAGCATTTGCTGTTTTACAGGAATACCCAAGAGTCGCAACAACCACTATTGAAATTATACGTTTCATATTATTTTTATTCTCCTATTAAAGCTGATCATTTTTATTTTCTTCTTTCCGCCAGTTCTTTTTCAATCTGGATTTCCATTTTCTTATTTATTTTATAGAATAAGAGCAGTCCGCAGGCGATAAAGAACGGTATGGAAGGAAATATACTGACCAGCAATCTTGATCCTTCCGCTACGGTTTCAGGCTGAATTACATTTTCCGTTCCGCCGGTAGAGATGTAGCCATATTTACCTATAATAAAGGCAACAAGTGAGCTGCCGATACTTAGACCTACTTTTAATCCTACCATCATAGCAGAGAAAATAATAGCTGTTGCCCTGCGGTTATTTTTCCATTCCGAATAGTCTGCAACATCTGCAATCATAGCCCACAAAATCGGGGTACTGATCCCGTAAAAAAAGCCGTGTAAGATTTGGGATAGAAACATGATACCTACTGCTTTCGGTGGATAAAAGATAAAAAACAAAACAAATAAGGTGGAGATAAAAAGTGAGGCGATAAAAGTATCGCGTTTTCCGTATTTATCTGCAAATCTTTTAGAGAATGTAATTCCTACAATCATCATGATAATTCCGCCTGCATTAAATAATCCAAAGCCTGCCGATCTGGGATCTTCTCCAAAGAAATTCATTCCGATTGAGTTGAAAAAAGAAGTTATGGGCGAAATAAAGTTTTTAAGCGAATCACTATCCACATAATTATTGAAATAATACACATAAGACCCTCCTTTCATCGCCAGTGTGATAAATATAAATGCGGTCACCGTCAGCATAATGATCCATGGTCTGTTTCCGAAAAGATCTTTTAAATCTTCTTTTAAACTGGATTTTTGCTCAGGTTTCGGAATAATCCTTTCTTTTGTGGTAAAGAATGTGATCAACAGCATCACTGAACCGATAACAGCCAGCCATGTCATTACCGTTTCTATGCCGGCAGCTTTGTCACCGTTTCCTACAGACAGGATAATGGGCAGCATAAATACCTGAACAAAGAACTGCGCAAACATCACCGCTACGAACCGGTAGGAAGAAATACTGTTTCTTTCACCCATATCACCGGTAATCACTCCACTCAAGGCTGCGTAGGGTAAATTGTTGGATGCGTACAACAACAATAATAATGAATAGGTTGCAGCTGCATAGATCATTTTGCCCTGATAAGAAAAATCGGGAGTGCTGAAAGCAAAGAGAGCTGCCAGACCAAGCGGAACAGCCGTCCATAAAATCCATGGACGAAATTTTCCCCATTTTGTATGGGTACGATCCGCCAAAGCCCCGATAAGCGGATTGAATCCGAATCCCGCAATTAATCCTACAACGAGGGTGATAATGGACGCATCTTCTGCTTTTAATCCGTAAATATCTGTGTAAAAATAAGCCAGATACGTCACCAGTGTCTGGAAAACCAGATTGGCCGCGAGATCACCTAAACTGTAACCTACTTTTTCTATAACTGATATTTTTTGTGGCTGATTATTCATTTCGGGGTATATAATTCTGTTTATAATTAATTTTATTCTGTAGTAAAAGGTGATGCTGGAAGTCCTTCTTTATTTTTAAGGTTCCCGTCAGGATTATCTGCCCAGTCATATCTGACTGCAACAGGATTGTTGATCCCATCGTTCCAGACTATAATCTTATTACCTTCTATTCTGGCTTTTGCCCATTGGTACTGACCGTCATTTGATTTGATGGAAAACCCCTTCAATTCTGAAACCGGAGCTAAATGATCCGTTCCGGGCTTAAAGGAAAGAATGATTTGACTTCCTTCTGTTTTCATGGACTGATAGACAGGGCCGTCTGCAACGATATTTTTTTCACCGGCAAATTTCAACGCCTGTAAAGCGAGCCTGTCCCCAATCGCTTTTTTATTTAAGGGATGTATATCATTCCATTCGCCGACATCAATGCCTACAGCAAGTCCTGTATTGGGAACACGGACAGAAACTTTTCGCTGCTGTTCTCTGAGTTCCGCCCAGTTACTTTCCACCGGCTGGCTTTTCTGCTCCATAAAATTAGCCAGCTGTACAATGAGGAAGGGTGCATTTTTTTCATCCCATTTAGAACGCCAGTCTGTAATCATTGTTGTGAGTAAATCTGCATATTCTTCCGGTTTTCCTGTATTGCTTTCTCCCTGATACCAGAGGAAACCTGTAATTTTATAATTGATGAGCGGATGTATCATGGCGTTATAAAGCCCTACGGGTTTCCAGCGTATGAAGGTTTGTCCGGGAGCCATTCTCTCCATTTTAGCGCTTATTTTATACTTCCACTCTCCTTTTAAATCTATTTTCTGACCGTCTGTTTCAAGATAATAGGGCTTATCGGCAATGAACGCTCCTTTTCCGCTTCCGTTGGTGACTTTTACTGCAATTATATTTTTTCCTTCTTTTAAAACGCCTGCCGGAACTTCATACCAGCGCGGCGGATATTCGTATGTTACATTTCCTACCTTTACTCCGTTAATGTAAGTCACATCTGCATCTTTTATTCTTCCCATATTTAAAAATGCAGATTTTTTCTCAGCTCCTTTGGGTAAGGTAATTTCTTTTCTGAACCATATCGAACCATCAAAAGACCCTTCTTTATCTTCCCATGATCCGGGAATATCCATGGTCTTCCAGCCGGAATCATTAAGGTCAGAACTTTCCCAGTGCTGATTTAACCCGATATCACTCTGATTAAGCTCTTCATACCAGGCTTTGCTGAGTGCCTGCTCGGTAGATTCGGTAGACCGGATAAGGCCATCATCCTGCCATTTTTTTGCTTCATTCAGATATTCAGGGTATTTTTTGAGTGAGTTTTCATCCATCCAGGCCTGTACCGGAGACCCTCCCAAGCTGGTGTGGATAATTCCTACCGGAACTTTATTTTTCTCGTTAAGTTGCTTTGCAAAAAAATAAGCAACTCCTGAAAAATTAAGGATAGTCTGAGGATTTGTAGCTTCCCACTTCCCTCCGTCCAGATCATCCTGTGCTGTTTTAAAATTGTATTTTTGAGGAACTGTAAAAAATCGTATATTCTGATTATCAGCATTTTTAATCTCATTTCCGTAGAGCGGCATCAGCCTGCGCATCGGAAGTTCCATATTCGACTGTCCGGAAGCTACCCAGACATCACCTATCAGAATATCTTTAAGGGTAATGTCGTTGATGGTCATTGTAAACGGTCCGCCTGCCTTAAGCTCGGGAAGCATAATTTTCCAGTTCCCGTTTTCATCGGCAGCAGTCATATAGCTTTTATTGAGAAACTTCACCGCTACTTTTTCTCCTGCATCTGCTTTGCCCCAGATTTTCAGTTTCTGGTTTCTCTGGAGAATCATTCCGTCAGAGACCAGGGCAGGCAGTTTTACGCGGGCCTGCAGTAAAGAAATAGTACAGATAATAAAAAATAATACAATTTTGGATCTATTTATTTTCATGGCTGATGATCTGATTTTAATTTTTTACTTTTTTTACGGATTATTTATTTTCATATTTCCGGTTAAGCAGCCTTACCTCGATTATTTTTGAAGTCATAGCCTGATTTTCTGAGAAAAATTTCACCGTAAGGATTGCTTTATTTTTTTCGGAGTCGGGAATGGGTAAAAGAATATATTGGGATATATTTCCAGACTTACCTTCCAGCTTTCTGGAAATCAATTTCTGACCATTGATCTCTACATTAAGAACCCGGCCGCTGTTGTCATCAAAATAGGATACATACAGATATTCTGCATCTTTTCCGGGATTTTTCATCTGATAACTGAACCATCTTTTGGCATTACGGAAATGGCGGTCTTCCATATATCCGGTATCGGAGTCTTTACTATCCATAAAATGATCTGCTTCCGGCTGCTGCTCTCCTAACTGGATTTTATCAGCCGTCATCTTATCCAGTTTCCCGGTTTCTTCTTCCTCCCGGGCTTTCTGTTTCTGAATGGTTTCTATTTTATTTCTATCGGCTTGCGGCCAATACATAATATATCTTTCTTCGTGTATTGTATAGAATGGGACCAGCTGGAATCCGCTGCTGAATTTATTTTCAGGATAAAGCCCCGTAAGATTGAAAGTCAGGTTTTCTCCGTCTGCAGGTTTTACATGACTTACAACAGCTGAAGAATTCCCCATAATAACGGGTATGTCATTGAGTGGAATCTGTGTACCGTGAGCAATGTGCCCGCCACGACTGTCATCAGCAAAAAGACCATCCTGATTCTCCTTTCCGTATCTGGCAGCAAGAACCACCGGACCGTATTTAAATGCATAATAATCCGAATGATCCGGCAGCTGCTCGGCAGAAAGATGCATGGGTAATTTCATTTCTACCGTATCCCCTTTCTTCCATTTTCTGGTTAAAGTAAAATATCCGGCTGAATCCGACTGTACTTTTTCTTCTTTCCCGTTTACTGAAATTTTTACTTCGGAAGGGATGACCCATCCCGGGCAACGTAGTTTTAAATTAACATCAGATTTACCCACCACGTCAAAAACGAGTTTTGTTTCCGGTATTTCCGGAAAATTATTTTCCTGCCGGAGCAGAAGTTTTTTTTCTGCCCATTGAACCGCTGAAGGAATGAACAGGTTGATGTATAAATCACGATCAGAATGAGCATAAATCATTTCTCCATATTTGGCATGATTTTCCATACCGGAGCCCACACAGCACCAGAAGCTGGTATCAGGTTGTGAATACACCCTGTAGTGTCCCGGGCGCATCGGTGTAAAATAGACAAAGCCTCCTTTTTCCGTATTCTGTGTGGAAAGGATATGATTGTATAATGCACGCTCATAATAATCCATATAATAAGATTTGGGCAGCGTAGCAAACAGCGCTTTGGTGAGCTTGAGCATATTATAGGTATTGCAGGTTTCCGGCCCTTCTATGCTTTTTATCATCCCGCTGAAATCGGTTACCGGGTTAAAATGCTCACTGACACTGTTTCCGCCGATGACGGAAGATCGTTTTTCCGTTACGTTGTGCCAAAAAAAATCTGCTGCATTGCTCCAGGCTGTATTATTTTCCAAATCAGCAATACGTTTGTAGCCGATTACTTTCGGGATTTGTGTATTGGCATGCATTCCGGTAAGGTTGTCTTCCTCCGACAAAAGAGGATTGAGTACCGCTTGATGTGAAAACCTGTGGGCAAGCTGCAGGTATTTTTTATCCTGTGTGATTTCATAAACATCTGCAAAAACCTCATTCAACCCGCCATGCTCACTCTTCAACATTTCCTGAATCTGCTGATCGGAAAGTCCGGAAACTTCGTTAATCATCCAGTCGGTAAGCCTGATCAGCATTTTTTTTGCTTTATCACTTCCTGCATACCAATAGGCATCGCGCAAACCTGCATAGATTTTGTGAATATTGTAAAGCGGAACCCAGCGATCATTTAACCCGAACCCTGAAGCCCGGATATTTCCTTCTGCTATTTCTTTCCAGATCTTTTTGCCGGCCGGGATTCCTGAAATATATCCGCTTCCGGATGCATTCTGGCAATTTTCCAGGATGTCAATCATGTATTCAAGTCTTTGCTTAACTTTTGTATCTCCGGTAGCGGCATACATGAGTGAAAGAGCTGAAATATAATGTCCGCCAATATGCCCGTCAAGACCTGTATTTTCCCAGTTGGGGTAATTATTATCTTTAGTTTTTAAGCCTGCCTCTTTAAGATAAGGAGCTAACAGCCTGTCAGGATTCATAGACATGATATAATTTCTGTCTGTCTGCATGGCTTTACTGAACATACTTTCTGACAAGTGTACAGCATTCAGGGGAAAATAACTGACTTTCTGCTTTACCTGCGCAAAGGCAAATGAAGTAAAACTTAACAATACTATTGAAAGGTTTTTGTGCATGAGTAGATATCGTTCAATATTTATAAAAGTAAAAGAAAGAATCTGAATACCCAACGATTTGAGGGCTTCACCAATCCGTATCACCACAGTATAATGCATAAAATAACTCTAAAATCAATTAAACAAAAAGACCTTATCATAAAAAATAAGAATATCAAAACCGGTAAATCATTTCGCTTATCTATCTATAGTATTTGTATATAAATCAATACAAAGATTTTTGGAAAGCAACTCTGTGGCAGACTTGCGAGGCTTATCGTATTTTTAACGGTATCCCTTTAAAGCTGATCCTATGTGAACAGAATTATTAAAAACTGAAACTTTAACACAATTTTAACATTAAGTTCATTTATTTTTAATGCATTTCCTAAATAATTTACCGGTTTCTGTCGTTTTTTTTTCTCCCGGAAACACGTTATAATTGCCTATTTTCTGTTCATCCGGCAGAAAAAGTGTAAATATCACATTTATTTATTAAAATGATTCTGTTCAGCCTAAAAAAAATTACCTTTGCATAAAATCAAACAAGAGATGAAGGAGAATTATTCAAATTATCCTAAACACCTGGTCGCAGTAGACTGTATTATTTTTGGGTTTGACGGCGAAAACCTTAATATTCTTCTTATAAAAAGAAATTTTGAACCCCAGAAGGGAGAATGGTCTTTGATGGGAGGCTTCATCGGCAGTGATGAGACTTCTGACGAAGCGGCCAACAGGGTCCTGAATGCTCTGACAGGGTTGGAAAATATTTATCTTGAACAGCTGAATTCGTACACCCAAATAGACCGTGAGCCTACAGCCCGCATCATCTCGATATCCTATTATGCCCTGATCAATATTGAAAAGAATATTCAGATCAATGAAAAATACAATGCCCAGTGGTTTGAACTTCAAAATTGTCCACATCTTATTTTTGATCACAACGAAATGGTAAAAGATGCTGTGTTAAGACTCAGAAGAAGAGCCTCGACAAGGCCGATAGGTTTTGAACTGCTGCCGGAAAAATTCACGATGAAAGATCTTCAGAGCCTTTACGAAGCCATATTTAATGAAAAGTATGACAAGCGTAATTTTACCAGCAAGATCAATGCGATGGATATTCTGGTCAATACCAATGAGAAAGACATGAATTCTTCTAAAAAAGGGTCTTTTCTTTACCGCTTTGATGAAGAAAAATATAATAAAAAGATTGCGCAGGGCTTCATGTTTAAGATTTAACGCATTAAAAACTTCCGGTAAATTTCATTTTGATTCCCAGCTGGAAATTACCAATGGTCTTGAATATTTCCGTCAGAGTAACACGCTCTATTTTGGTAAGCCGGCTGATCTCAATATAATTATCCGGGCTTTTCTTTTCTATATTGATCTGCCTTGCCTGGTTTCTCAGTCTTAAGGACATCAGATAATAATAGGAATGATAAATTTCCTGATACTGTTCTTTTTTAAATACCCCTTTTTCTTCAAGCAGCTTCATTCTTTCGCCCGTATTTTCGCTGTCTAGCTGATGCTGTAGTGCATATACCCGAATCAGGTCTACAATGGGACTCATGGCTGTTTTAATGTCAAAAACTTCGGCCTTATCAATGGTCTGGGTCTTTATCTTTTTGAAAAACGTTAAAGGAGGTTCATATTGAAGTGCATTCTTTGCGATGAAGGTAAAAAATCTTTCGTTGGGTACAGCCAGTTTTTCTTTGATAAAATCTTTAAGCTCATCAATAATAGATTCTTCCCCGTAAATGGACCTGCAGTCGAAAAACGTAGAAAATTTCATGGCATCTTCAGGAACTGTTTCATTGATCCATTCTTCATAATTTCTCTTCCAGTGGGATAATGAATGGGTCCATTTCGGATTGCTTGCCATAAATTCTCCTTTACAGTATACAAATCCTATGGTATTCAGATCATCCGATACCTTTTTGGCAAAACTGAGAAAATATTCCCGAACCGTTTCTCTGTGTTCATTTGCCCTGTCTTCATATATAATGCCGTTATCCTGATCAGTACTCAGCGTCTGCTCTCTTCTTCCTTCACTTCCCGTCACCATGAAAACAAATTTTGCAGGCGGTTTTCCGATCTGCCGAATGACATTTTCAATTACTTTTACTGTAATGGTATCTGCAATGGTGGTAATTATTTTACTGGCTATTTCCCCATGAACGCCCCTTCCCAGCAGTTGGTTGATAATATCCGGCACCTGAAGCCATTTTCTGCGTAATTCATCGATACTCTGGGCCAGCTTTACCGACTGAATAAATACCAAAGGAGACTGAGCCTGCTCACTCAACAGGCGGTTTCTGCTGAGAAACCCCAGAATCTCCCCTTCTTTTTCGATCAGTAAATATCTTGTTTTTGTTTTGAACATCATCAGTATGGCTTCATACAGATAAGCATCGCTGGAAATGGCAACAATAGGGTTATCCATCACCTCACTAATGGGTGCCAATGGGTCTTTGCACTCTGCAATCACACGATCTCTCAGTGTAATATCCGTAACATATCCTACCATCTTTTTATTACTCTGATCCTTTATAAACAGGCAGCTTACTTTATTTTCAGCCATTATTTTCGCAGCTTCATAAATAGGTGTATTCTCTTCACATGAAACAATGCTTTTGTAGTCAATACCTTCTATCTTTCTGGAGTACAGCTGATCTGCCGCAAAGTAACTTTCCTCAAAGGAAGCGGGTGTTTTGACGAAATGGGAAAACTCTTCATCCAACATTCTTTTTCCAAATTCTGAAGTAAAGTAATGGAAGAAATCTTCATTGGAGCTGCATAATTCCATAAACTCCTTTTTAGGAAGCGTATAGACCACCGTTCCCTTTTTTGCTATCGCCGATTTTAATGCACGCACCCTGTTGAGCACTACGGAAATACCTCCGAAACAATAAGGTGAATGATGAATTTCAATGCATCTTTTATTTTCCGAAGAATCAAAGAAAAAGGTTTCATATTCACCCTGAACAATAATATCAACACCCTGCATTTCTGTAACTTCCTGCCGGTAAGCTAATGTTTCTTTATGAAATTTTTTTTTGAGCATGCATTCTGAAACCTCGGCTAATATACTTTCGGAGAGCAGGTCAAACGGCCTGGTATTTTTTAAAAGCTGTGTGGGATCCATCATTATATTGATATTATTTTCGAGGTTGGGAATTTTATCTTTTTAAAAACAGCCCAATGGATATCATTAAAATCTTTCTCTGAAATTTTAGCTTTGCGGTCTATTTCAAAAAAACATTTTGCCGTAATTTCAGCATCAATTAATGCATTGTGTGAATTTTCCATTGTTTCACCAAACAGGTGATTATAAAGCTGAGGCAAACGCATATACTCAATCCTCGGATTAAAAATATATTGTTTGCTTTTAAGCATTGTACAGTAAAAGAAGCTGTTTTTAAAAGGATTTTCCAGACCTGCCCTGAAGAGATCGGTACCTAAAACGTGGAGATCAAACTCGATAAAATGCCCGGTTATCAAAGGAGCATATTTCTGAATATCATCTATAAGTATTTTCAGCACATCTTTACGGGATTTTCCGTATATTTTCAGAAAGTCTCTGGTAATGCCGTGAACTTTCAGTGATCGCTCAGCAATTTCAAGGTCTTCTTCAAATACATAATGATTTTCTCTTTTGATTTCAGTTCCTTCAGCAGAACAGATGATCCATGAAATCTGCACTGCAGAGGGCCAGTTTCCTGTTTCGGAATAAGGTAAATCCCACCGCTTCGGTATATCGGTAGTTTCCGTATCAATAAAAAGGATATGCGAATTCACTTTTGTTTTGCTTAATTAAATGTAATCATAATCTCTGAAACTATATTCTTTACAAAAAGAAGCAGGATGCTTCACCGGCATCCTGCTTTAACTTTATGGCTAATTTTACCAGAATCTTACATATAATGCAGTTAATAACAGCAGCGTCATTACTATTAAAACCAGCGTTCTGGAATCTACTTTAAACATACTTTTATCGATTGCAAAGGCTTTCGGATTTACTTTCGGACCTGCAAGACTGATCAGTACCATCACAATAACTGTAATCACAAAAGACCAGCCCATATTGATAAGGAACGGAATTTCGGTGATCGTGTGAACTACTCCGTTTTCTAATTTCTCATAAGTAAATGCTGTGTACAGCCAGGTTTCTTTACCAAAAATACCTATGGCAAAACTGTTAAAGAAAATCGCCAGCACGAAGCCAAGGATTACTCCCACCAAAGCAGCAGTACCGGTTGTTCTCTTCCAGAACATTCCCAGCAGGAACATCGCGAAAACTCCGGGGCTGATAAAGCCTGTGTATTTCTGAATAAAAGTAAAGCCTCCTTCTCCTCCTATTCCAAGCACATCCGTCCAGGTAAAAGCCAATGCCACAATCATAGCAATAATGATCACCCACCGCCCGGTTCTTACCATCTGGATTTCGGTTGCATCTGTTTTTATGTATTTTTTATAAATATCCAATGTAAATATCGTGGAGATACTGTTTACTTTTCCGGCAAGGGAAGCTACGATAGCTGCCGTTAAAGCGGCTATTGCAAGCCCTTTAAGACCGGACGGTAAAAAGCCCAGTATAGCAGAATACGCGCCGTCTTTCACTCCATTGAATCCTTGTAGATGTCCTTTGGAATACAGCACATAGGCAGCAATCCCCGGAAGCATCACGATAATAGGCATGAAAAGCTTTAAAAATCCTGCAAACAAAATTCCTGTTCTTGCTGTTTTCAGATCTGCACCTAAAGCACGCTGAGTAATGTACTGGTTGCATCCCCAATAATTAAGGTTTACGATCCATTGTCCCGCAAAATACATGGCCAGACCGGGCAGGACAACATATTTCTGAACATTAAGATTCTCAGGCATTGCCAGTGTTGTGGTGGTTGTTTTAGGTTTTTCAAGCATCAGTTTGAAATGTTCGGGAGCCTCATTCATTAAGGTATTGAAACCGGCTAAGGCATTTCCTACCGCTGCCCCGTTTATTCTCTGGTCTACAATCTGCAAAGCCATATAAACGGTTGCAAAGCCTCCGATAATAAGTACGGCAACCTGTATCACATCGGTATATCCGATTACTTTCATTCCGCCAAGACCAATCAGCAAAGCCATCAGCAAAAGCACCACCATAATAATGTGAAGATGCTCACCTCCCAGCAATGTGTCAATAGCCAAAGCTCCAAGATAGAGGATTGATGTAAGGTTTACAATGACATATAAAAACAGCCAGAACACCGCCATAATCAGAGAGACCGATTTATTGTAACGGGTCTGCAGAAACTGGGGCATTGTATAAATCTTGTTCTTAAGATAGATCGGAATAAACCATACTGCGATAATAATAAGGGCAACAGCCGCAATCCATTCATAGGCTGCTACTGCTATTCCCACAAAAAAACCTTCTCCGCTCATCCCGATGAACTGCTCGGCTGAAATATTGGATGCAATTAAACTGGCACCGATTGCCCACCACGTAAGGGAACCTTCCGCAAGAAAATAATCCTTGCTTCCGGTAGATTCGGATTTTTTCTTTTTATAGATCCAAATCCCGTAAGAAGCTACGACTATAAAGTAAATAAGAAATATGACAATATCAATTGTTGCTAAGTCTCCCATAATTTATTTTTTAACTGAGAATTTATAAATAGTTTTAGTCTGGTATTTCTCCCCCGGTTTCAGCTCAGTCGATGGAAAAGAAGGCTGGTTGGGAGAATCCGGGTAATGCTGGGTTTCCAGACAGAAACCTGTTCTGACTGTATTTTTCCCACCTGTTTTTGTATCATATTTCCCATCAAGAAAATTTCCTGAATAGAATTGTACGCCCGGCTGATCGGAAATGACTTCCATTTCTCTTCCTGATGCCGGATGGTATACTTTTGCGATGGTTCGCAATCCTTTTCCATTCAGTATCCAGTTGTGATCATATCCTTTCCCTTTTTTAAGCTGGTCGTCATCCGCATTGATGTCTTTTCCTATTGTCTTTGAAACCGTAAAATCAAAAGGAGTGTTTTTCACATCCTTTTCTTCGCCGGTAGGAATGAGCGTTTCATTGACAGGTAAGAATTTATTCGCATCTATCTGTAATTCATGATCTGTAACGGGCTGTGTAAAATTCCCGGAAAGGTTAAAATAAGAATGCTGGGTCAGATTGACAACCGTTGCTTTATCCGAGATGGCTTCATATGAGATTTCCAGGGCATTATCATCCGTAAGGGTATATAAAACCGTCGTAGTCAGTTTTCCCGGAAATCCTTCTTCTCCGTCTGCACTTGTGTAGATAAGCTTCAGTGTTGGGAATTTGGCATCTTTTACCAGTTCAGCAGCCCAGACCTTGGTATGAAAGCCTTGTTTGCCTCCATGAAGACTATTCGGGCCGTCATTTTTATCAATGGAGTAAGTCTTCCCATCAAGAATAAATTTTGCATTGGCAATCCTGTTTCCGTATCTTCCGATCAATGCACCGAAATAATAAGGATTTCCGTTGAAATAATCTTCGGGTTTGGTAAAGCCCAAAACCACATCATTATATTTGCCGTCTTTGTCCGGAGCGGTTAAAGAAGTAATGATACCGCCATAGTTGATCACTTCAACCTTCATTCCGTTTTTATTTGTTAAGGTGTATTTTTTTATAGAATCTCCTATTGCTGTAACTCCATATTCTGAGACTGTATTTTCCATTTTTTTCGAATGATTCTGATTAGCATTTTCTTTATTGCAGCCGAAAATACATAAAACAAGTAAAATAATAACCAAATTATATTTTGTTTTTTTCATAATTAATTAGATTTTTTTACATAATTAGCGATAATATATTTCGTTCCAGCGAAGTGTGTTCTTAAAATCACGGATTTTTGTATTCTCATCAATAACCAGGGATTCAATGCCTGCCATTTCAGCAAAATCTTCCAGCTGATCTACCGTGAGATTTTCACTGTAACAGGTATGGTGCGCACCTCCTGCCAAAATCCAGGCTTCTGCGGCCGTATAAAGATCCGGAAGCGGTTTCCAAAGCACTCTCGCAACAGGAAGCTTTGGCAGTTCTTCAGTTATTTCAAGGGATTTTGTTTTGTTAATAAGGAGCCTGAAATGATTTCCGAAGTCCATGAGTGCAGCTACCAGTGAATCTGCATTTCCTCTTGAATTAAAAACCAGGCGAACGGGATCTGCTTTTCCGCCAATTCCCAACGGATGAATTTCGCAAGACGGTTTTCCTACAGCTAAAACAGGATCTACTTCCAGCATATGAGAGCCTAAAATGGATGGGTTGGACGGATCTAAATGATAGGTATAGTCTTCCATAAAAGCATTTCCGCCGGTGAGCCCCTGTCCCATTGTTTTCATGGCACGTACGAGGGCTGCCGTTTTCCAGTCGCCTTCTCCTGCAAATCCGTATCCTTTCTGCATCAGGCGCTGAACAGCAATTCCGGGCAGCTGTTCCATGCCGTGAAGATCTTCAAAGGTATCTGAAAAACCTTTAAATCCTCCGTCTTTTAAAAATTTCTCTAATCCCAGTTCTATTCTGGCCGCTATTTCCAGTGATTTTCTGTCAGATCCTCCGGCAAGAAGCGATTCCGCCATATGGTATGAAGATTCATACTCTTCTATCAGTGTTTTTACTTCACCGTTACCGATGGAATTAATCACTCCCACCAGATCTCCGATTCCCCATGTATTTACAGAAAACCCGAATCTGGTTTCAGCTTCCACTTTATCGCCATCCGTAACGGCTACAAATCTCATATTATCTCCGAAACGCGCAAACTTTGCACCCTGCCAGTCGTCCCAGCCCGCAGCCACACGGCTCCAGTCACCAATCTGCTTTTGAACCCTTTCTTCAGACCAATGTCCTACCACCACTTTTCTGCTTTTACGAAGCCTGCTTACCATGAAACCGTATTCCCGGTCTCCGTGGGCGGCCTGGTTCAGATTCATGAAATCCATATCCATCGTAGACCATGGAATATCCCTGTTGTACTGGGTGTGCAGATGTAAAAGCGGTTTTTGTAAAGCTTTCAGGCCTCTGATCCACATTTTGGCAGGTGAAAAAGTATGCATCCATGTGACAACGCCTATACAGTTTTCTGCATGGTTGGCTGCCGTAAGGGTTTCAAATATTTCTTCCGTTGTTTTTACCGTAGGTTTAAGAATAACTTTTACGGGAATGAAAGAAGACTTCTCAAAAGCTTCTACTATTTTCCCTGAATGCTCTGCAACCTGAGCCAGAGTTTCAGGTCCGTATAAATGCTGGCTTCCGGTGATAAACCAGATTTCTTTCGTATTGAGATTTGTTAACATTATTTTTTAGAGGTTAGTTTTATTATTCTTTTTTGATTGACTATTGCCCGTAGTAGGCATTTTCCCCGTGTTTGCGTTCGTAATGCTTTTTAATAAGGGCATCTTTTAGTCGCGGTACATCAGGGTTGATCTGTCTGGTAAGATAGGCCATCTCTGCAATGGTTTCCAGGACTTTACTGTTATACACTGCTTTCTCTGCATTTTTCCCCCATGTAAAAGGGCCATGGTTACCGATAAGAACCATTTCCACTTCATCCGGTGAAAGGTTTTTATCTTTGAAACAGTCTAAAATCTGGATTCCGGTATTGTGTTCATAGTTTCCTGCAATCAGATCATCCCGCATTGGCGCTGCGCAGGGAATGTCGGAAGTAAGATGGTCTGCATGGGTTGTTCCGAAAATCGGGATATCCATCTGCGCCTGTGCCCAGGCTACGGAATAAATGGCATGAGTATGGGAAATCCCGCCGATATTTTCCCAGTTTTTATAGAGATAAGCATGTGTTTTGGTATCGGATGAAGGTCTTAGTTTACCTTCAATCACTCGGGCATCATAATCCAGGATGACCATGTCTTCAGGCTTCAGCTCTGCATAAGGCACTCCGCTTGGCTTTATGGCAAAAATCCCTTTTTCCCGATCGACAGCACTTACGTTTCCAAAAGTATAGACTACAAGCTGTAAGGCATTGAGCTGCATATTGGCTTCATAACATTCTCTCTGGAGTTCTTTATAGGTATTCATTAGCTTAAAAATTAAGGGTTCAGAAAAAGAAAAGGTTAATAATTCTGTAGTTCTTTTCTTCTGTTTTTAGAGGCACTGTTTGTCTCCATGAAATCTGCAAGTCGTTGGTAGTGTTCCATCAGCTCTTTATATTTCAGGACAGTTTCCTGTTGTGGATGATATTCAGCTTCGAAGGTTGATCCCATCTTCTGGCTGGCTTCCTGAACGGTTGGATAAATTCCCGCCGCAACCGCCGCATAAATTGCAGCTCCCAGGGCCGGAGCCTGATCTGAAGCTGCGACACTGATCGGCATATCAAGAACATTCGCCAGGGTCTGCATGATAAAGGGTGATTTTCTGGCTACACCTCCGATACCGATTACTTTATTGATTTTAATTCCTTCTTCTTCAAAACGGTCTACTATTTTTTTAGCTCCGAAGCAAATGGCATTCACTAATGCTTTAAAAATATGAGGTGCTTTTGTTCCAAGGGAAATATGGCTGATCGCAGCTTTAAGTTCCTGATCTGCATCAGGTGTTCTTCTTCCGTTGATCCAGTCCAGGGCAACGGGCACCGTTTCGGAAAGCGGAATTTTTTCTGCTTCTGCTGTGAGGCTTTTAATTAAATCATTTTCAATTTCTTCTTTCAGCTGTTTTTTCTGGTTTTCATCGATTACAGAGGAATTCATTAAAATATGATGAACGGGCCAGATAAGAATATCTTTGTACCATGCCAGAAGATCTCCGAACGCCGACTGTCCTGCTTCCAGGCCTGTTAATCCCGGAATTACAGATCCGTCTACCTGTCCGCAGATGCCTTTTACGGTCCTTTCACCGATGACATCGTTTGGAGCTACCATAATATCGCAGGTGGAAGTTCCCATAATCCGGATGAGCGTGTTTTCTTCTACCTTTGCCCCAACAGCTCCGGAATGGGCATCAAAAGTCCCTACAGCAATTACGGTTTTAGTTGTTAAGCCTAGTTTTTCCGCCCACTCTTTGTTCAAATGACCGGCATTTTCATCTGAAGTATAGGTTTTTTCAAATAGCCTTTCACGAAGATCACCCAAAGAAGGATCAAGCCTGTTAAGGAATTCTGTCGAAGGCAGCCCGTCCCAGCTTTCATGCCACATCGCTTTATGACCTGCTGCACAACGGCTTCTCTTAAATTTTTTCAGGTCCGGCTGATCTGAAAGGAGAAAAGTCATATAATCGCAGTGTTCCATCCAGCTATAGGCTGAATTTTTCACTTTTTCATCTATTCTATTAATGTGAAGGATTTTTGCCCAAAACCATTCGGATGAGTAAATTCCCCCTTCAAATCTTGTATAATCTTCGCCGCCCCAGGTTCTTGCCAGAGTGTTGATCTCTTCTGCTTCTCTGATAGAGGTATGGTCTTTCCATAAAACAAGCATTGCATTCGGGTTTTCCTCAAATCCCGGAGTCAATGACAATGCAATTCCATCTTTATTCACAGGAATCGGGGAAGAGCCTGTGGTATCAATACAGATGCTGACGATATCTTCGGGGGCTACTCCACTTTCTTTTACTACGCCGGAAATTGTTTTTTCCAGCCCTTCGATGTGATCTGAGGGATGCTGACGGAACCGGTTTTCTTCCGGCCTGCAGAATTTCCCTTCTTTCCATCGGGAATAATAGTGGACAGATGTTGCCTGCTCTGCTCCGTTTTCCGTATCAATCAGGACCGCCCGTACGGAATCTGTACCGTAGTCCAATCCGATAACATATTTTTTCATTAGGAATGGTAAATTAAATTGTAAACAAAATTTATATTTCTCTTCATCAGAGATTAAAACAAATATAAGATTCTAAATTAAATAAATGTAAAAAATACACTTAATTTTATTATTAATTGATTATCAGTATTTTAAATTCAATTCAGCTTTAAAATAACCAAAGAATTACCGGGAATATCAACTGAAAGTCTTCCATTTTTCACTGTTGAGGTATTTTCTTCAGGTCTTACGGGCTCTTCGTTAAAATTATTTTCACTGGAAAGCTTTGGTGCTGTCAGGATAATTCTGGTAAGCCGGTTTCCATATTTTATATTTTTCGGATTGATGATAACGGACCTGTTTTGCGTTCCGGTATTTACAATTTTGATGATGACTTCGTTATTCCGGGCATTTTTAACAGCAGTTGCATACAATTTATCTTGCCCTGTCACTGCTTTTCCGTTATTTTTGATCGTCAGTAAATCTGTTCCTTTATTATTGGAGAATAATTTCTGAACGTAATAACTTGGGGTTGCATAGGATTCAAGATTATTAAACCAGATAAGATCCGGTGTCCACTGCCATCCTTCTGCATGGGCGAAAAGCGGAGCATAGGAAGTCATATGCACCAGATCGGCATTTCTTTCCAGTCCCGTCATAAAAGCAGCTTCAGAAAGTGCCGATTCCCAGTTGTTTTTATTATCCGGGCTTACAACTTTTACGGACTGTACGGCATATTCACCTGCAAAAACTTTAGGCCCGTTTCTGTCGTATTGATCATACCTTGCAGCATTTTCCTGAAACCATTTTGCAGAATTGTAATAATGTTCGTCCACCATCTGTGCCTTCAGTTTTTTGAGTTCTTTCCATCCGTAATCGAAAAACTCTCCGTCCGGAGACGGTCCGCTTCCTGAAATGATGATCATTCCGGGATATTTATCATGAATTGCTTTTTCAAAAACCTTGTATCTTTCTATATAATCTTCTCCCCACTGCTCGTTTCCGACGCCGATATATTTCAGGTTAAAAGGTTTCGGATGTCCTATTTCCGAGCGGAGCTTCCCCCATTTTGTAGTGGTATCTCCGTTTGCAAATTCAATTAAATCCAATGCATCCTGTACATACGGATTCAGATCTTCCAGATGCACAAGCTCACCGGTATTGAACTGGCATGCCATTCCACAGCTGAGAATGGGTAACGGTTCGGCTCCCAAATCTTCGGAAAGCTGAAAATATTCGTAGAAACCCAGCCCGAAAGACTGATAATAATCCGGAGCCGGACGGTGCGGAAAGCCTGAGCTCCATTTATTGATTAAATATTCTCTGTCGGCAACATTCCCAACTGTTTTTTTCCATTGATATCTTTCGGCAAGGGTTCTTCCTTCTACAATGCATCCGCCGGGGAATCTTAAAAAACCGGGCTGAAGATCATACAGCTTCTGAACAAGATCTTTGCGCAGGCCTCCTTTTCTGCTCTTCCATGTGTCTTGCGGAAAGAGTGAGACCATATCCAGATTAACGGTTCCGTTTCCTGAAAAAGTAAGCTGCAGTTTGGCCTTTTCTACAGTTTCAGAAGAAATCAATACGGTAGAATAATGCTGCCAGCCTTTTCCCTTTATAATAACGGAAACCGTGGAAACAACTGTTCCTTTCTCATCCACCAGACTTGCATTCACTGTAGAAATATTTCCTGAAACATTTTCCAGATCAAAACTGAAATCATATTGGGCATTCTTATGAAGCCCGATTCCTTTGAATCCTTCGTTCTGCAAAAGATATTTATGACTGTTACTGACTGTTACCCGTGCATAGTTCCTGTTGGTTTTGGATTTGTCTGAAAAGATGGTCATAAAGCCTGAATCCAGATTCTGAGAAAGCGTTTGTGTATTAGGTTGCTTCCATCCTGTAAACGGTTCATCAAACTCGAAGCTCCTGTTCTTGATGAGCTCGGCATATATTCCGCCATCTGCAGCCTGATTGATATCTTCGAAGAAAATACCATACATCGTCGGCTGGATTTTTATTCCGGTATTGCTGCCGTCTAAATCAAGCCTGTAGGCAGATCCGGAAGACTGGGCATAAAACAGCACATTCATCAGGCAAAAGGCAGCAGTGTAGATTTTATTTTTTAAGGTGATCATGGTATTAGCGTTTATTATCTGACTTGTATTTCAATTTTTTTAAGTGACCGGTCTGCTGAACTTCCTCCATACAGAATCGTATAATTACCGGACTTTGAAATCAGGTCGTCTGCTTTTTCGTCATAAAATTTAAATGAATCCGGGGAGAGGATCAGATCTACATTTTTTGACTGTTTTGATTTAATGAAAACTCTTTCAAAAGCTCTCAATGTTTTTACAGGAGCCGATGCATCATTATTTCTCTTCACATACACCTGTACGACTTCTTCACCATCTCTTCCGGAAGTATTGGTAACAGGAATAGAAATGGTTATATTTTCGTTGGAGCTGATTGTATTTTTATTCAGTTTTCCCATCCCATAGCTGAATGCAGAGTAACTCAAACCATAGCCAAATGAATAAAGCGGACTTTCGGTCATATAGCGATAGGTTCTTCCCTGCATGTCATAATTTTCGAATCCCTGATGCCTGCCTGTTTTTGAAAGGGCATTATCCAGCTGTTCAAGATTTTTGTAAAACGTAACCGGCAACCGGCCTGAAGGATTGTAATCCCCGAACAGAACGTCTGCCACTGCAGTTCCGCCTGATTGTCCTCCGTACCATGCATTGAGCAGCGCATCATAGTTTTTTTCGTCTTGTTCCAGGCCGAGGGCGCTTCCGGTACAAAGAACAAAAACAACAGGTTTTCCGGTTTTTCTTAATTCGGCAAGCAGATCACGCTGAATCTTGGGAAGGTCAATCGATGTTTTATCACCTCCTTTGAAGCCTTCTGCATTTACGAGCATCTCCTCCCCTTCAAAGCTTGGTGAAAGCCCGCCGGCGAAAACAATGACATCTGCATCTTTTATTTTCTCTTTTACGGCTGTAAAGTTTACAGGATCTTTCCGGAAGACTTCGAAACCTATGTTTACATATTTACCTTTCTGGCTGTGGCGAAGTTCAATGCGGTATTCTTTTCCGTTTTCAAGCTGTACGGGGAATTCTGAAGGATGTCTTGCATCAGGGCCTTTTCGTGCTAAAACTTCTTTTCCGTCGATAAAAAGCGTGTAGCCATCTGATGCCATTGCAGAGAATATGACTTCCCCGGAATAGCTGCTTTTAAAGATCCCGGAAATTCTTGCGGAGGTATTTTCTCTTCCAACCCCCGGCGCGAGCTGTGTACCACCGAAACTGTTGTAATTAATTCCTGTTCTGTTAACTGAAGTATTGACCGGAGTTCCTTTAAAGTCGGGATTGTTGAAAAATTCCACTTTCATTCCCTTTTCTCCTTTTTCCTGGCTCAGAAAGTTCTGATAAAGGGAGGTCCGGGCAGAAGAATCTGCAATTTCACAGCCTTTTTCATATATGATTTCTGCATTTGGAATTTTTGCTTTAATCCCATCCAGAATGGTAACAATTGAAGAAGGGGTTCCGTTATAATTTCCCAGCTGCATGATCCCGTCGTTCGCATTGGGTCCCACTACTGCAATTTTTTTGATATTCTTATTTAAAGGCAATATATTTTTATCATTCTTCATCAGCACGATAGATTTTTGGGCCATTTTTAAGGCCTGCTGCTTATGTTTTTCAGAATCTACCACTGAGTAAGGTATAGCATTCCAGGGTACGGAAGATTTGGGATCAAGCATTCCCAGCTCAATCCACCCTTTTAAAATCCTTCGCATGGAAGCATCGATGTCTTTTTCTGTAATGAGTCCGGCTGCAAGAGATTTATTGAGATTATTATAAACATCCCCGCATTCCAAATCCGTTGAATGCTTTAATGCATCAGCTGCTGTCGTTTTTTCATCGGGATGGGTTCCGTGGTATTTTTTCTGAAAAAAATCGGCCAGTGCCCAGCAATCAGAAACAATCATACCGTCATAGCCCCATTTTCCGCGAAGTATATCGGTAACCAGAAAGTCGTTGGCACAACAGGGCTGACCGTCAAAAGCATTGTAAGCGCACATCACTTCCCGCACATTGCCTTCCTGTACCAATGCTTTGAAAGCAGGAAGATAGGTTTCGTAAAGATCTTTTTTGGAGATTTCAGCATTATATGAATGGCGGTTCCATTCCGGACCGCTGTGTACGGCAAAATGTTTGGCACAGGCATGGGTTTTGAAGAATTCAGGATCATTGCCTTGCAATCCTTTTACTGCGGCTACTCCGAGCATGGAAGTAAGATAGGGATCTTCGCCATAGGTTTCCTGGCCTCTTCCCCATCTCGGATCACGGAAAATATTGATATTGGGAGTCCAGAATGTGAGTCCTTCATACCGTCCGGTTTTGCCGGCTTCATCAAAAGATTTATTATACTTGGCACGGGCTTCGTCGGAAATCATTTCAAAGGTTTTGAGATGTTCAGGGACGTCCCAGGTCGCGGCTAAACCTATTGCCTGAGGAAAAACTGTAGCCACACCTGCTCTGGCCACGCCATGAAGTGCTTCATTCCACCAGCCGTAAGCCGGAATGCCGAGCCGGGGCACCGCTTTGGAATTGTCCATCATCATTCCTATTTTCTCATCTACGGTTAATAATCCAAGAAGATTTTCTATCCTTTTCTCAACAGGAAGTTTAGGATTTTGGAAGGGGTATTTGTAAGTGTTCTGTGCAAAAGCTGAAGAAACAGCGCTCATTACTATGCAAATACCTAATCTGATTTTTTTCATAAGATCATTTCTTTGATTGTGGTTATCTTTATAAGTGAACCCAAAAACAAATATAGAATTCTATTTTATAATAAATGTGAATAATACACTTATTTTTTAATTACAAATCTTACATTTAAGAACAAAGCCATCCACCAGTGTGTATGATGGCTTTGAATTATTGATAATTAATTTTACTGCTTTACCAATTTTTGCAACAGCACCTTGGTATCCGGTTGTACAACTTTTATGAAATATACTCCTGAAGGAAGATCTCCAATGTAAATCTGGTTTTTCCCGGAATTTAGCTTTATGTCTGTTTTCACCAGACCTTCTCTTGTGTCAAGAATGGATGCTGTTCCCCCAGCCATTTCCAACTCAATGAAAAGATCATTTTTTGCAGGGTTCGGATATATTTTGATTTCTTCTTTAATGACCGGACTGCTTTTTGTGGCCAATACGGCAAAATTTAAAGGAAGAAGATTAGACGAATAGGCATTTTCTTCTCCAAGATATGCTCTGAAAGGACGAATATCAGGTTCATTTCCGGCGGTCACTTTATAAAATCCGGTAACGCCGTTTTCCGTTTTTAAAATATAGCCGTTCGCAGGAACTTTGATGGTGTGATATACCCCATTCATCTGATTAACGGTGATTGCCTTGGGTGTAGAAACATTTCCTGTTCCCTGGAAAGTAATGTTTCCTGAAGCATTAATCAGCACCGGTGTATTGGCAGGAATAATTCCGTTAGTAATTGCTGTACACGATATACCACTGGTACCAGGTGACATCAGATAAGCGCTCACCGCAGATGGTATATTTGCCTCAAAAGGCAGCAACAGAACATCATAACCATTGAACGTACGACTGTAAGATGCAGCGTTTGCAGTGAAATTAAAAGGAACCTGGAAATCTTTCCCCTGATCGGTAAGCTTAAGGCTGTTACATGAATTCCCTGAAATAACATTTATATTGCTATTACTTACATTTGCATTGACATAAAAAATACTGTTAGTGTTTGCCGCACTGCTGATCCAACTGTCTGCTGAAGTGATTCCTGTAACATCTCCGAAATCAACTGAAGTATAATACTCATTTTCTAAAGCGTCCGTAAGGTTGCTGTCCGTCTGTGAATAGGCTGCAGCAAATTTTGAAGCTCTTTCGTTTCCTACATTAAAATAAACATCTCCCAGGTTTAGGGTGAGAATGGAACTGTAATTTCCGTTTCTAAGCCCTATGATGCCTTTACACCCGTATGGAAGAACCGATCTTGAAATATCAAATACGAGATTGAAACTCCCTGATCCCGGTGAAGGTAATGCTATACTTCCATAGTTATAAGATCTCACCGTTCCATTACTGTCTACATAATACAGGGTGGTATTGGAGGAGGTCTGCAGATTGGACGTGGTATAGCTCAGCACATTTAAAATCAATCTGTTATATCGGTCATTAAGATTCAGGAATCCGTTGTTCGCATCTGTATTGGAGCTTATCAGCGGAGTGGAATTATAAAATGTAACGGTTTTCCCGGTAAGCTGGTAATTAACCCCAAATGCTGAATTGGTCGGGGTCTGTGTCTCTATTTTATTGTAATGAATATCACTTCCTGTCATCATCGAAACGGGTCTGTCCCCACTTTTATTGAAAACGAAAGTCATCACACTTGAAGGGCTCACCTGCACATTCGGCCTGAAATTCGGTGTAGTGAACGAAAATGGTGAGACAACCATATTCTGGGATTGTGATGTAATGGTCTTTGTTCCGGAGGTGGTGAAGAACGGCAGGTCAACTTTAAGATCATAGGTATTGGAAGATGAATTGATCACCACAAGGGTAATCTGGTTACCGTCCTGTGAAATGTATGACGATCCTTCCAGTGTTCCGCCGGTAACTTCCCATTTGCTGTCTATCCTGGTTTTACCGGTTGTGTTTTTAGCATACTGGGACAAGATATACCCTCTTTTGGTTATTTCTCCGGAGACTGTTCCGTATGAGCCATCGCCCATCAGACCATAATATCTTTTTGATGCATAATGAATCCAGGCATTTACATTTCCCAGCAATGCATTGTTTACATTTTTAGCAAAAGTGAAGGCATCTATATTCCAGCTAAAATCGCGTGGAGTCTGATTGCTGTTCCAGTTGATCAGATATTCTGTCTGCCATATTTCTTTGTTATAATTCTGAAACTGTTTGTAAACGGACTGCATGGTACCGTACTGGTGGCCTCCGTACACCTCGAAGTTGGCCATTACCGCAGGATCCAGAAATGCGCTGGAAAAATTATCTGTAAAACCTACACTTTCCGGAGCAATCACCTTACAGTTGATGAGGTGGCCATAATCTTTTACAAAGGTGGCAATCTGGGCCGGAGACCATATGCATCCCTGATACTGGGCCATTTCATCGGGCTCGTTTTGTATGGATATATAGTCTAAAGTCACTCCATTATTAGCAAGATAGGTAACAAAGCTATTGAGATATAATGCATAATCCTGATAATTTTCCGGTTTCAGATAGCCAATTTGCTGTACCCCGTTTGAATCGGTATAGACGGCATTGACATGGTTGTTGGTTTTCCATGCGGCCGGCATTGTCCACGGACTGGCAAAAATAGTCAGGCCCATTGATTTTGCCAGTTGTGCCGTAGCCAGAACGGTATTCCAGCTGCTGCTCTGCTCCGGAATATACAGGCGCATAATATTATACCCTGCTTCACTGTTTGCACCCCACAGCTTCTGGATTTCCGTAGTTGTCATGTGATTGTAAGCAAATTGCGGACTGCAGACAAAACCGCCAAAGCCCGTCACTTTCTGATATGCAATATTTTTATCAATTTTTACTTTTGCCGGCACACCCTGTGCATTCAGATGTGTTGATATTGCTATACCTGTAATCCATACAAGTATAAGCCTGAAGATTTTTTCCATAATAATAATTTGTTTAATTGTGATATACTGTAAGTTCAATGAATCTATTTAATGATTAAGGCTATAATCAATATTCCAGGTCTTATTTGAGAAACCCTTCTCCATTCCACTTTTCAATCATCAATTTCAACATGTATCACCTTCATTATTTACCTGAATAATCACTTTGGGGTGCACCCAGATAGCTTGTTCTGAGGCCTCCGGTATCAATAAGTATTTTTTCTAAGACAATTCCCGGCTCCAGGACTCTGAACCGTAAAGTATGTTTTCCCTTTTGCGAGATCTGATGTTTGGTAACAGATCTGATGATGTGCTCCGACTGCCATTTTCCGAGTTCTCCGCGATAATGTCCGTTAAAGTTGACGGTCTGTGGTTTTTCTCCGTCAAAAGAAATCTCGTAACAAAGTCCTTTGTTATGGTTAAAATTTAAAGTTGGAGCCAAAAGAAGCTGAACTTCAAATTCACCTCTGGATTCAAAATCAATATCGTATTCCAGCCAGATATTCTCATTGGCTGCAGGGTAAGCATTTTGCGGGAAAGTAGTGACACCGGATTTTGTTTTTCCAAAATCAGGGATCACTTCCCAATGAATCCGGTCCGAATGGCTAAACCTGGCAAAATTTTCTGCTTCTATGGAAACATAGCCGTCCTTTTCTGTAAAAACTTTTTCTTTCGGGACATTTTCTTTTGAAACATAGGTTACTTCAGGCATTATATTTTCTTTTCCATCTGCCCAGCTTTTGTATCCAATTTTCATTTGATCCATCATATGCTTCCATTTTCCGCCGGCGATCACATTATTGTACTGATTATCCAGATAAGCGTTTCTTTCAAAACATGCCTTCACTTTATCTGCGTAGAAATTGGCATCCGGATCTTTTTTCGCAGCCAGTTCTCTGTTTTTTGCCACCGCATAGTACATTTCGTATAAATTGCTGCAGGCATCAATCGGGTACAGAACCAATTGATAATAAGCATCCTGATATTCGGCAGGAATCTGTTCTTTTAACCGTAAAGCTTCTACTGCCAATGCCCTGTAATCATTTAAAACCGTTTCAAATTCATGATAATTTTCAAGACTGTACGTTTTGCTGTCAAGGGTTTCAGGCGTTACTCTTCTGTTGTATTTGGCATAAAGATTAATCATCCCCGCAATTTCTTTGGTGTGTTTTTCTCCAAACTGCTGAGTAGACCACTTTTCAGTATATTCCAAAAGGTTTTTAGCGTTAAACTGCTTTGGATTCCAAGCCATTTCCAGAAAAAAGCTGATTGGAAACTCCATGGGTTTTAAATCTCCCACATTCACTACCCAAAGCTTATCTACCTTATGTTCATAAGAAAGATTCATCTGTTCCCAGACTCTCTGGATGGGACTGATATTGATCCATTTGGAATTTCTCGGGCCGCCTACATAATCGAAGTGATAATACATTCCATAGCCTCCTTTATGCAAAGGCTTTGAAAGGTCCGGAAGCTTTCTTACATTTCCCCAGTTATCATCACAAAACAGCAGGATCACATCATCCGGAACCCGCATTCCTTTATCATAATAGTCCTGAACTTCTTTATACAATGCCCATACCTGGGGTGTTTTCTCCGCTTTTTTACCTGTAACATCTGCAATAATTTTACGCTGGTCCTTTACAATTTTCTCCAGCAGGGAAATATTGGTTCCCTCGCCCATCGCTTCATCACCGTCACCCCGCATTCCAACGGTAACCAGCTTTTCCCAGTTTTTACTGCGTTCAATTCCTGCCTTCCAGAATTCCTGGAGAACTTTCGGATTTTTTGAATAGTCCCATATATTCGGAAGGTTATTTTTTTTGATATAGCGATGCCAGTCAGTCTGTGCCATAGCCATTGGCTCGTGGTGAGACGTTCCCATGACAATTCCCATCTCATCAGCTAAAGGTCCGCTCAAAGGATCATCATCATAAAAAGCTTTTCCCCACATCGCAGGCCATATGTAATTCCCTTTTAGACGGAGGATAAGTTCAAATACTTTCTCGTAGAATTTACTATTTATTCCGCCAAATGTAGCTCTTGCCCAACCTCCGAGTGAAGGCTCCTCATCATTAAGGAAAATACCACGGTATTCTACTGCAGGCTCACCATCGGTATACATTCCTTTTTTAAAATATAAATTTTCTTTTACTGGAATCGGAACATCTGCCCAGTAATACCATGGTGAAACGCCGATCTGCTGAGACATTTCATAAATCCCGTAAATGGTTCCCCTTTTATCGCTTCCTGCAATCACAATCGCTTCAGTAACTCCCGGAAAAGGATTACTGACATTCTGAATGATATATTTTTCCCTTTTTCCTGCCAGTGCTTTTCCATCCAGTTTTTTTTGTCTGATTAAACCATCAATGGTCTTGCTTTTACCTGCTTCACCAATAATGATGATCATTCCGTTCATTCCAGAGTTTTGGGAAACCAGATTAGGCTGAACACCGGTTACTTTTTGAAAATCGGATTGAAGATTTGCAACAGCACGCAGAATTCCTTTGTCCGAATCGCTGTCTGAAAACAGCATCAAACCTGAATTACGCTCTTTCAATACCACCGAATTTTCTGTCTTGGCAAAAGAAATAAAAGGTTCGGCTGCTTTTACAAAAAATATAAATAGCAATGTAAGAAACAACGAAATGTTTTTTGTAAAATCCATACTATATCTTTTTGATTTTAATTTTTAAATAAATTCAGATCAACAAATTCTCCCATTCTCCTGTAACCGGCTTCATTGGGATGAAGAAAATCATGATCGTGCATATCGTTTAAGATGACCTCCGGATTTTCACTTTGCATCTGTTTTGCAAAATCGATGACGGCATCAAACTTCCCGCCGTTCCTGATCCAGTCGTTTACTTTTTTCCAGGCCTCGATACGGAAAGGTTTGTCGTAAAAAGACTTCGCGAAAGGAAGAATCGTTGCTCCGTACACTTTGATTCCGTTAGCATGTGCCTTATCGATCATCACCTGATAAGCGGCAATCAGCTCTTCTGTTCTTTTAGAAGCCTCATCAGTATCTCTTGTTCCTCCCAGATCATTCACTCCCTCCAAAATAATAAGCCATTTTACACCCTGCTGATTGAGAATGTTATAATCGAAACGGGCTAATGCTGTAGGTCCTAAACCACCGCGCACCACACAATTCCCACCGATCCCGAAATTAAGGACACTTACATTCCGGGTAGAAGGATTCGCCAATAACCGCTGCGAAAAAATATCCGGCCAGCGATTTTGTCTGTTGGTACCCGATCCTCTTCCGTCGGTAATGGAATTTCCCAAGATTGCAACCGCATATGAAGGTTCATCGGTCTTTACATCAATGTTAAAAAGCGAATACCAATGATCTGTTTTTACAGGATTTTTAAATACTGCAGCACTCGTCTGTTCACCTTGAACAATAAAAGATGTTGTTCTTGACCCTGGATGCCCGGTGACAGATGGGCTTACTTTTGCATAGGAAATTGTAATGGCCAGCAGCGAATTAGACTTCAGATTAAAGTTCACCTCATCAGAATAAATATCAGATCCGGGAGCAATTTTAAAATTGTTTTTCTTCTCAAACGTTAATGATCTGATGGTGGCTGCATCCACATTGCAGCTATCGGACGGCACGGCAATAGAAACCGCTTTTACCGCCAGACTATCTATGGAATATTTGTTGGAAAAACGTAACCGTAATTTTTTCCCACCCACAGATACACGGACAATCTGACGCAGAGTATTCCCCGAAAGCCCCGGTTCCGGCGGAAGGTTTTTAGGTACCACCAATTGGGGAGCTGTTGCCCAGGTAGTGAGCCACTGGTCCTTGGAAGACTTCTTTTCCAGACTTCGTGAGGAAGAGCAGGAAACCAAAAATCCCGAAATGATAAAGATATATAAGCTTTTGAAGCGCATTTTTTCTGTTTTTCGTTTTATCAATCTTTAATTTCTTACTACAAATCCTCCGTTCGGCTGAATTTCAATAATAAAATCACCTTTTGCATTCACTTTCACTTCTTTTTCTGAGGAAATTCCCTGAACATCATCATTAATTAATCTAACTGTTTTCCCGGCGAACATCCGAAGTTTTATTTTCAGTTTTTGGGATCGTTTTTCAGCATTTACACCAGCCACATACCATTGATTCTGATGTCTTCTCGCAACCACTACATATTTTCCGGGATAGCCGTCTATGAAAATTGTTTCATCCCAAAGTGTCGGAACTTCTTTCATAAAGCTGAGTTGAAATTCCGGTGCATCAGTCAGGTTATTCGGCATTACGGCAAACATCTGAACCGGATTCTGAAACAATACCGCTGTAGCAAGCTGAAAGCCGTCCGTGGTATATCTTTTATTTTTATTCCTGTTGGATTCCGTTAAATATTTATTGAGGAAAGTGCCGCCAAATTCCATACTTCCCACCGTATTTCTGATGAAAGGATGTAGTGTGGCAAAAAAAGCTTCCTGCTTACGTACATCTTCCGAAAAATAAAGCATTTCTGAGGCAAGAACGGCTTCGCTTCCTGCATAATTAGGATACATTATTTCCCAGCCTCTTGGTACAGTGGCTCCGTGAAAAATAATGGTTAATCCATAGTCGTTGGCATCCGACAGAATATCTTCGTAAAGACGCATGGTTTCCTGTTTGTCTCCGCCGAAGAAATCCACTTTCAGTCCTTTTACGCCTGATTCTTTCAGCCATTTCATTTCTTTTTTACGCTCAACGGATGAGCTCATTTTATTTCTTGGTCCCATAGGTGCATCATTGGCTGCCCCGTTGGAATTATACCAAAGCAATACTCCTACATTTTTTGATTTTGCATACTGAATAAGCTCTTTCATGCGGTCTTTGCCTATATTTTTATCCCAAAGCGCATCAATAAGAATAAACTGATATTTCAAAGTCGCAGCAAGATCTATGAATTTCACCTGATCATCATAGTTCATGCTTTTATCCTGCCAAAGAATCCAGCTCCATGTAGATTTTCCGAACTGATAATCCTGTGACGGCTCATACATCGGATCTACCACATCAAAAGGAATGGTTGTTTCTACCACAGGTTTCAGAGAGCTGCCCACTGTAATTGTTCTCCACGGCGTTTTTCCGGGAAGTGAAATTGCTGCTCCGGTACTTCCGAAACCATCATTTTCGGCGGTATTCGGATATGCTACTTTATAAAGACTTTTTTCTGCAGTGGTTTCAAGATGGGAAGCACAATACGTACTGTTCACTCCTGTCTCGGAAAGTAATACCCAACCTTCATCTCCAATATGGAACAGACCAGGGAAAACATAGCCGTACTCAGATGATATTCCCAGTTCAGCATCGGCTTTATAGCCGCTTTCATAACTTGGTGCGGTGCGGGCAAACCCGGTCATGGGTTTCATCATGGGTGAAAGAAAAGTAGTCGCCTGTAACGGGAACCTGTAACCGGTAGCTTCTGACTGTACAACAGCACTCAGCCGTTCTTTCATGGGTGGAATATTGTATCGGAAAGCAATATTGCTGTTGCTTACCCGGAATTCAACACCTATTTGATGTTGGTCTGCATTGATGAAATTAACGGTTAAAGTATTTGCTTTATAATTAACCTCAGATTTTTTGATTTTTGCGTTCGTGTATTTCTTAGAAACCACATCTTTTTGGCTGTCGATAAATTTCAGATTCTTTGAAAAATCGGATTCATTGGTTACCAGGCCCAGCGGGGATTTTTCAAGCATTATTTTTCCCTGAAGAATCACATCATACAAGGCTTTTCCATCTTCTGAAAAAACATGAAGTTTCAGCTGTCCGTCAGGACTTGAAATTTCCGCTACCTGTGCAAAGCTTTTGCTTATTAGAAACAGGCTGAATACGATATATAAAATTGTTTTTCTCATTGTTCATTATTTTCAAGAAAGGTCCAGTAATCGAAGTACATAATATCTGTTGAGGCTTTTCCATTGAATACAAAATACAGATCATGAACACCGGTAATCTTTTCAGCAATCTGCACTTTTACTGTTTCCCAGCGGTCATCTCCGCCAGTCAGCGGAACCTTTACCGTTGCGGCAACCGGGCCGTTCACAGCATCCAAATGGATGGTCATTGTTACGTCACTGTTATGGGTGGTTCCTACTCTTGCAGAGAAAGCACCGGCTCCTTTTTTTCCGAAGTCTACATTCTTCACGCTGGTATAAGCGTCATTTTTTTTTGCTTTGATGAAAACACCAGCCTCTTTATTCTGATAAGATTTGACATTCTCAGACCATGCAATCATTTCAGCTTGGTTGAACGAATAAGGATTAACTGTTGCAATAGCTTTTGTAATTCCGCCAGTCATTTTAAACGGTGAAATGGAGCCGTCTTTATTGAATGTAAGTTCTTCCAGACTTACCGATCTTGTAAACCCGCTTCCGCCCGGCAATGCGCCATTGTGATAAAAGAAATAGGTTTTCCCCCGGAAATCAATAACGCCGGGATGATTGGTGAAAGATTTCCCTTCCGCAGGCATGATAATTCCGCCGTATTTCCAAGGTCCCTGCGCCGTTTTAGCGGTTGAATATCCTATAAATTCGGGTAGCGGGCCTCCGGGCCAGAACAGGTAATACAGATTTTTTCTTTTGTACAGCCACGGACCTTCCTCGTATTTTGTTGGTCTTTCCGGATTAGGTTTTCCATCTCTTTTGCCAAATGATTCTTCGTTCATTGGTACTTCTACAATATTACCGGAATAGGAAATCATATCTTCATTCAATTTTACGTATTTAAGCTTTGGGTTTCCCCAGTACATATGTGCCTCACCGTCATCACCCACAAAAACCGTGGGATCGATATCCCCCCATTCGCTCTGAACGAGTGGCTTTCCCAGCGGGTCATGAAACGGACCGAAAGGACTGTCACCCACCGCAACACCGATAGCGCCTTTGTTATTGGTTTTTGACCACATCGGAACATATATAAAAAACTTTCCATTTCTTTCTACGCATTGTGCAGCCCAGGCGTCACGTTTTGCCCACTCGAAATCTTTATACGAGAGAACTGTTCCGTGGTCTGTCCAGTTGACCATATCATTGGTGGAATATACTTTCCAATCATTCATGGTAAACCAGGTGGAATCGTCTTCATCATGTGTGGTATATACGTATAGCCTGTCATTATAAACCATCGGTGCAGGGTCTGCTGTATAATTGGTCTGAATAACAGGGTTCTGAGCTGATAAGCTTTCTGAAAAACCCATCAAAAAAAGACCTAATATATATTGTATCGTATTTTTCATAGTCAGTTTTATTTTTTCTGAAAGCTCCAGTAATCGAAATTAAACAGCTTTCTTCCTGCCGTAATATTTTTCCCCTGAAACACAAAGTATACATCATGAATACCGGAAACAGATTCTGAAATTTTTGTTGTCAGGGTTTTAAATTCTTCCCAGCCACCGGTTCTCGAAATATCAATCTGGGCTATTTTCGGTCCTTTAGTATCATCCAGATGAACTTCCAGGATGCCACCATCAATTCCTGCGGCAACAGAAGCTGAAAATTCAGAAGCACCTTTTTCAAAGTTCACTGAACGGACTTTGATATACCCTCCTGCTCTGACATCGGAAACATACACTCCGGTTTTCTTGTTTTCGGAAGTGCTGCATTTTTCCGACCACGCCATGGTCTCGGCTTCGGTTCTCTGGTATGGATTTAAGGTTCCTGCCGGAGTCACACCTTCTTTGGTCATTGTTATCTTCGGAATACTTCCGTCGGCATTATATTTGAATTCTTCGATAGCAGTTGAACGTCCGTAGCTTCCACCGGCCGGCAATAATCCGGTATGGTAGAACAGGTAGGATTTTCCTTTGAAATCGATAATTCCGCCGTGGTTGGTAAAACTGTTGGTTGCCTGGTCAGTCATAATTTTCCCCTGATATTTCCATGGTCCGGTTGGTGACGGACTGGTTGAATAGGATAAACATTCTGTTTTTCCGGTCATTCCTGCATACATCATATAGTATTGATTGTTACGTTTGTAAAGCCATGGCCCTTCTACGTACACATCATCAAATTTCTCCTGCTTCTGCAAAACTTCATCACTTTTCCCGGGACGTCTCAGCCCACCAAAAGTTTCCACCGATTGCGGAATTTCTGTGATTTCCCCCTGATAAGAAGTCATATCTTTATTGAGCTTCACATAAAATAATTTACTGTTCCCCCAATACAGATAAGCCTGCCCGTCATCATCTATAAAAACCGTCGGGTCAATATTATTCCAGGTCCCGGTCGAAATCAACGGTTTTCCCAAAGCATCTTTGAATGGTCCGGTGGGACCGTCAGATACTGCAACACCAATAGCCATATTGTTATCAATAGTCTGTACACAGATATACCAGTAGAATTTGCCATTTCTTTCAATACACTGCGCCGCCCAGGCTCTGTCCCGCGCCCAGCTGAAAGACTCTAAAGAAATGGGTGAACCGTGGTCTGTGTAATTGACCATATCTTCCGTGGAATACACCCTCCATTTGGTCATCGTGTAAAAATCAAACCCCGGCTGATCATCTCCTGTATAAACATATATTTTTCCTTTATAGACCATTGGAGCCGGATCTGGTGTAAAATGCGTCTGAATAACCGGATTCTGAGCAGAAATACCGATACCTGCCAACAGAAAAGTGAGTGTAATATATTTTAAGTTTCGTTGAATCATATTTAAATACTATTATTTGGGTGAAATGAATTTATAGTAAGCAACACCATGTGCAGGAATATCAAGGGACAGAGTTCCTATATCGGTATTGATTTCTGCAATATTCTTCTGTCTCCAAAGATCGCGCACCGTCTGAGCACCTGAAATCGCTAATTTTTTGAAATCTTTATACGGTAGTTTCACTTTTTCTCTTCCGAAATTGGCGAATGCCACCGCTTTGCCTCCGTCTTCCAGTTCTTTAACATAAATTCTGAGTTCACCTATGGTCTGTAAACAAACACCCTGCTTTCCCAAGGCATCCTGATTTACCGCAATTACCTCGTCATTGGTCAGCAGATTTAGGGTAAATTCATCCAGTTTCTCAAGGTCACAGCCAATCAGCAATGGTGCTGAAAAAATACTCCACAGACTCATATGAAGATATTGCTCATCAGGTTTCAATCGGCTTTGATGCGGATTTCCCCAACCTACAACGCCAACAACCAGCATATCCGGATCATTCCGGTTTCCGGGCTTCGCAAAAGGAGCCGCCTTATCCTGAGCAAGAGCAATATTCTTTACGCTTGACCAGGTATCTGTAATATCGTTGGTGGTACGCCAGGATTGTGCATTGACCTCATCACCCCACTTCCACACATCGCCCATGCCATACTGGCAGAGGTTGTATACAATATCTCTTGGCTGTTGTTTCAAAAGATTTCCCATCAGTCTGAACGGTTTCACGCCTTTATCCAAATCTCCGCCACCCTGAAAGGCGAGAGAAGGAACTTTACCGGGATCATTATCCGGCAACCCGTCAATTACGCCGCCATAACTGCACCAGTCGTATTTCAGGTAATCAACGCCCCATTTAGTGTAGCTTTCAGCATCCTGTTTTTCGTAACCGTAGCTTCCGGCACATCCGCCACAGGTCCATGGGCCGGGAGAAGAATAAATTCCCATTTTCAATCCGTTGTTATGAATGTAATCCGCAAGGCCTTTCATATCCGGAAATTTGGAATTGGTCAGGATATAACCATTTTCATCACGCATTTTTCCGTGGAATGAAGGGTCCTTTCCGTCCCTGTTATATTGCCATGAATCATCGATATTGATATAATTCCAGCCATGATTGATTAATCCTGATTTTATAAGAGCGTCTGCTGCACGTTTCACTTTGTCGGCAGAAACTTCATGTCCGAAGCAGTTCCAGCTATTCCAGCCCATTGTAGGCGTGAGAGCGATTCTGTCACCACATTCTATTTTTAATTTTTTTGAGGCTGAGCCTTTTGCATTGTCAGCAGACAATACAACTTCGTAATTGCCTTTTACATCGATTTTTCCGGTAATAATTCCGGTTTGAGTATCGATTTTTAAACCATCGGGAAGATTTTTTGCTGAAAAAGTCATCGGTCTTTCTCCTGTTGCCGGAATCCTGAAAAGAAATGGCGAACCGGGACGGACTCCGTAAATTCCGGCTGAATTGATACGAGGGGAAGCAGCAGGTGGAGGTGTTAAAATATAAGGTTCCGAAGCAATGGGGTTAAATGTTTGTAATGTAGAAACTCCCATAGTTTCAAATCTGGCATTTACCCAGTCCGCATGATCATAATAAGGGCCGTTTCCACCATCGGTAACTACGAGTTCCAATTGCCTGATCCCTTCCAATGAAACGGAAACCGATTTTGCTTTGTCTCCCAGATGCATGAGCCCGCTGGACCAGAGTTTTTTATTATCTCCGTAAATTTCAAATTCCACAGCAGGGTTCTGCCCTTTGATCTCATCATCTATTCCTGCTAAAGCTGAGAATTTTTTGACTTTCCCGTTTATTTTAATCAATAAGGAACTTTCAGCGTGTGTCCCAAAACCTCTGTCAAATGTTTCGCCGGCAATGGTCAGTTTTTTTCCGTCTACAGAAGTATTAATTCCCGGCTTTCCATGTCCCTGAGTTACAGTGCTCAAATCCAGTTTATCCAGCCAGACCACTGACTGAGCTTTAGAAGCAGTAAAGGACAGCAAAGTAATTCCTGTAATTAAAAATAGTATATTCTTCAACATGATTTAAACCGATTTAATTAAACTTCCACCAGTCGAAATAGAAAAGATCTCTGTCTCCTTTGAATATAAAATACAGATCATGAATACCAGTGATACTTTTCACAGGTGTTTTAATGGTTTTGAAAATGTCGCCTTCTGCTTTTCCTGTTACTTTTACAATTCCTAAAACCGGTCCGTCAGGCGTATCGGTATGAACTTCTATATTGCCGCCGTACAGAGCAGCTACCGAAATCTCTATAGATTGAGCTCCTTTGGAAAATTCCACACCCTGTACTTTGATATAGTCCCCATTATTGATGGATGAAACTACCATACGGTCAGTAATTTTCTTACCCGTATCGTAAGGGTTGTTTCTTTCCCATTCGGTCAGTTTCTCAGTTTTCAGACCTTCGCTGAATGCAATGGTTTCCGCTTCTGTTTTATTGTAAGGATTGAGGGTAGCGATCCTTTTTACACCTTCAGGATTCCAGAAAGGCAGTTTCTGTATCGTCCCGTCAGCGTTATATTTCATTTCGCTTACGCAGACAGAACGGCGTTCATAATGCTTGCTCATCGTCTGCTTTCCTATATTATAATTGAATCCGAAAATATAAGTTTTCCCTTTATAATCAATGATTCCCGGATGGTTTCCGTTAGAACGCCTGTCACTGTCCATTATCATTCCCTTGAATTCCCAGGGGCCGGTTGCAGATTTGCTTATTGCATACCCGATTCCTTCAGGGCAGCAGGTGGATGCATACGCCAAATAATAAAGTTCGTTTCTTTTCCATGCCCAGGGTCCTTCCTGGTAATGAAACAGATCAGGTGAGCCTTTCACTTTAGCAATCGACGGATCTTTTACAACATCTCCATTCACAGAAATCATATCTTTATTCAACTTTACATACCAAAGATTAGGATTCCCCCAATAGAGGTATGCCTGGCCGTCATCATCAATCAGAACAGTAGGGTCTATATCATCACTCGAATTTTTAACCAAAGGCTTTCCTATAGGATCTTTGAAAGGACCATACGGGCTGTCAGCCACTAAAACCCCGATTCCTCTTTGTCCCGGCATCGGACAATACATATAAAACTTTCCGTTTCTTTCGATCACCTGAGGAGCCCAGGCTCCGTTTTCAGGATCAGTCCATTTGAAATCTTTTAAAGAAGCCACTATTCCGTGATCAGTCCAATTGACCATATCAACAGAAGTGTAAAGCAGCCAGTTTTTCATTTTAAAACCAAACGCATCATCTTCGTCATGGCTGGTATAAAGAAAAACCGTGTCTTTGTAAACCATTGGCGCAGGATCGGCAGTGAATTTGGTCTGGATGACCGGATTTTGGGCGAAACAAATTTGGAAAAAACCCAATATTATTATTAAACTTAAATTCTTCATATTCAATATTTTAAGCTTATTTAAAATGGACATCTACTTTTTTTCCGGAATAACTTATCGTTTTCTGCTGACCATTCGGAAGAATCAGATTAAAACTCCGTATCTCAATCATTCCTTTGTATTTACCTTTCCGGTCACCGATCGAGAGTGTTTTTGATTTTTCGTTCCAGTGAAAAGGTATTTCCGTATAGGCTCCTTTTTCGTAATTATAATTATCAAATTCATCCTCATACAACACAAAAGAAGCATCCGCACCCGGATAAATTTTCACGGTAAGATTATCCCATTTTTTTTCTGTTGCATACTGAACATCGGGACCCAACGGAATGATACTTCCTGCTTTTACATATAATGGAATGCTTTGAATATTCACTGTTTTATCAATTTCCCGGCCGCCAGTATATTTTTCATTATTCCAGAAGTCAAACCAATCTGCTCCTTCCGGAAGGTAAACTTTCACATTTTTATTTTGGGTAAAATCTATGTTGGAAACCGAATTTTCCTTGTTACCGTCGTTTTTATTCCAGCCTTCATTTTCATCGGTTTTGATAAGCTTTTCAGGTGTATATTGGGCATTGAGAACCGGTGCCACTAATAATGATTTTCCAAACAGATATTCATCATTCATATCCCACGTTTTTTTGTCTGAAGGAAAATCCATGGAAAGTGCCCTCATAAAGCTTGATCCATTTTTTGAAATATCCCAGGAAACGGAATAGATATAGGGTAACATACTGTAACGCAGCCTAATGAATTTTTCTATTGCATCATATACGGCACCACCTTTATTCCCGAACTGGTAAATCTCTCTCGGCACATCGGTTCCATGCGAACGCATCATTGGCGTAAAAGTTCCATACTGCAGCCAGCGGACATACAATTCCTGAAACATCGGATTATTTGGACCTCCATTTCTTTTATAAACACCGGCAAAGAAACCACCGATATCGGAATTGAAATTCGGGTTTCCGGTAAGACTGAAATTCAATCCTGCAGGCACCTGTTTGCGCAATGTTTCCCAGGAAGAGTTGACATCGCCTGACCATGTATTGGCTGCATATCTCTGCTGGCCTGCAAAAGCTGACCTGGTTAAAATAAAAACCCTTTTATCACCGGAAGTTTCACGCTGATTATCGTAAACACCGCCTACCGTCATCAGCGGATAAGCGTTTCTTACTTTTCTGAATGAGCCGAGATAGGTTTTGGTATCCAGATCTTCCGCTTTCTGGCTGAGATGATCAGGTTCCGTTGAATCCATCCACCAGGAATCTACTCCCAGGCTGAAAATACCTTTATTCAGATATTTCCAGTATATATTTCTGGCTTCAGGATTGTAAGCATCATAAACACGGACACCGGAAGGATAATTCATATCCGGAGGCCAGACATCCCTGCCTGATTCCGGCCAGGTACTGATATTGAAAAGCACTCCTTTTGAATCCATTTCACGATATTGTTTGGTCATTGGCCCGAATGACGACCAGATGGAAACCGAAAGATGAGCGTTCATGTCATGGATATCCTGTACCATTTTTTTAGCATCCGGAAAATCGGGACTGATGAAATCCATTGCATTCCACTGATAATTGTTTCCCCAGTATTGCCAGTCCTGTATGATTCCGTCTAAAGGAACTTTCAGATCACGGTATTTTTTAACCACCTCTGTCAGCTCATTCTGGCTCTTGTAACGTTCTTTGCTTTGCCAGTAGCCATATGTCCACAAAGGAAGCATCGGTACATTCCCTGTAAGATCGCGCATTGCAGCAACTACTCCATCGGCATTTTTGCCGTACATAAAATAATAATCAATGCCATCTCCCACTTCTGACGAAAAGGATGTTTTCTGGGGCGTATCCGTAAATTGTGTCGGTGAATAGTTGTCCCAAAAGATACCATATCCCTTTACAGACTGGAAAAAAGGCACAAAATCCCATGTATTATTCTGAATCATTTTTACATCGGTATTCCGCTGAGACATTTTTCCGTTTTGCAGAATTCCCAAACCGTAGATAGGTTCGTCTTTTTCGAGCTGAAAATCCTGTATTACAGAATAGGTCTGATTTCCGGCGTCATTAAATGGTTTGAAATCACTTGCGGTTTCTTTCAGAAGTTCTTTGCCCAATGACGATTTATAAGTGATCACTCCATTTTTAGCATTAATGGAAAGCAACAGGTCATTCGTTTTTAATGAAATAGTATTATCTTTTTCTGAAACTGAAAATTTAATTTTTTGTTCCTGCTTAATGACGGACAAACTATTTTTTACCCATGATTTTCCGGCGGGATATTTAATGACTCTTATCATATTTTCTCCATACAATTTTATTTCAACAGCGATATTCTCTGCAGAAAAGCTCAATCCGGAATCTGTTTTCCTGTAGGACTGTGCATAGGTATTTCCCGATAGTATTACCACCGTGATGATCAATGCTTTACTGGTTATTTTGCTGAAATTCATTGTTTATGGATTATGGTGAGATCAAATTTTCAAAGTCATTGGTATTTATTCTGATTTCAGAACAAGGTTAACGTCTTCCTGATTTACAGGTTTGAAAAGCAGTTGTGAAAACAGATACAGATCATTTTTCCAGACTTTGAAATCGTGACCGCCCGGCTCTACATAAAAAATATGCGGAACTTTATTTTCTGTGAGATAGTCGCTTGTTCTTTTGCTGAAAGGCATCAATCTGTCCTGATCTCCACATGAAATCCATAAAAGCTTTAATTCTTTGGCTTTGGATGGATCCGGAAGAAGCAGCTGAGGCTCTTTGGTATTCGGAGCTGCGGAAAAAGCCCCTACCCATGCGAACCTGTCGATATTGCCCAATCCGAAATTCAGGGTCTGCCCGCCACCCATGGAAAGTCCGGCAATGGCTCTGTCATTTCTGTCTTTTTTTACCGGATATTTTTTTTCTACAAAAGGAATCAGATCATTCAGCAGGTTTTTTTCAAAGGCTGTAAAAGCTTCCACTTTATCTTTTGCCATGATATCTCCGGTTGCCCTGTCGTCTTTCATTGCACGACCGTTAGGCAGCACGACGATCATTGGGGTAAGCTTTCCTTTGGCATACAGGTTATCTAAAATAATATGGGGTGTCCCATTTCGGAACCATTCTTTTTCATCTCCGCCAATGCCGTGAAGCAGGTATAAAACAGGATACTTATTGCCTTTTTTATATCCGGGAGGAGTATATACCAACGCTTTGCGTGTCGTACCAACAGTTACAGACGAATATTGTATGGTATCAATCTTTCCGTGTGGAATTTCTTTTTTCTCCGTATCAAAATCCTGTGGCACCTTTTTCTCAAAAGCCTGTGCAGAAATAAAAACTCCTGACAGCATAAAACTTAATGCTAATACAACTGATTTATTCATGATTTTTATTTGTATTTTTAACACTTATTATTTCAGATAAAAAAATAATAGGGTATTATTTTATTTCAATATTGATAGCAGACTTTTCCCTGCCTCTCTGATTTTATTCCTATTTCTTTCCGGCTTCACTGACTCTGAAAAAATCTACATCTACAAATCCTCCGGTATTTTTAGTGGCATAATTAAAAATCGCGAATTTCGATCCCATAAAAAATCTCCGGTAATCAAAGATCATTTTGTAATCCTTTGCCATTTCTGTCCAGCTTTTCTGATCCGTACTGTAATAAAAGTCTGCAAGATCTTTTCCAAGATTAAAATTGGCATCAATACGAAGGAAAACTTTATCCGACTTGAGAGGAATGCGTTTTTTCTCTTCTTTTTTAACCCCTGTAATCGCTTTTGTCTTATTGTCCAGACTCACTTCATTGGTTGAAAAAACAATGAATTTTTCTTTGCCTTCTCTCACTATTGATAAGATCCCGGAGTCACCATTGAAAGCACTGAAACCGGCAATATCTCCATCTTTCATTCCTTTGAGGTCCATGGCAACAATTGCTGAAGAGGTCGGACCTTCCATTCTCTGGGTTAAAGTATTGGGTGCTGCGTAAAGATTATCTACCATTCTGCTGGTTTTCAGCCTCAAAAATCCTTTTCTTTCGGATAAAGACCACGCTTCATTCACCGGATTATGGTTCCATTGCCACTGGATTTTCATTTCTTTATCAGAGAACTCATCACTTTCCACCAAATGATTTTTTGCTTTGAATGGCGGAAGAGGAACTTCACCTTTCAGAGGAACTTTTCCGTTTTCTCCCAACACCGGCCAGTCGTTTTCCCATTGTACGGGCAGCAACAGCGGAACACGTCCCACTCCGTTTCTGTCTTGGAAAATAAGGGAGTACCAGTTTCCGTTTTTATCATCGATCAAAGCTCCCTGGCCAGCGTAGGAAAATCCTAAAAAATTGTCTTCAAGAATCACTTTTTTCTCATAAGGTCCTGTCACTTTATCAGCTCTGTAGACTACCTGACGGCGTTTTCCGTTTCTTGGCCACGAAATCATCATCATATAGTATTTCCCGTTTCTTTTGATGATCTGATTTCCTTCCAGAAGTCCGGTTTCCGAAGCATCTTTCTGAAATACCTCAGTTCCATTAGAGTTTCCGATAACCTCTTTAAAGTCAGGACTCAGTTCAAAAACTTTGTTGGAAGTGAAAACATATACCCTGTCATCATTATCGAAAAACAGTGAAGCATCATGAAAATGCCGTGTTCGGGTGATGAGTTTCCATTTTCCTTTTTCAGGGTTATCAGTCACATAGAAATAAGATTTGAAAGGCTCATCATTCGGAGAAAACAAAACATAGTATTTCCCTTTGTGATACCGTATGGAAGAAGCCCATTGCCCTCTGCCGTAAACGGTGCCTTCCAGAAGGTCATATTTGGAATTGTCATTCAGCGTATTGAAAACATAGCTTGCCATTTCCCAATGGACAAGATCCCGGGAATGCATTACCGGAGCTCCCGGCATCAGATGCATTGTGGTACTGATCAGATAAAAATCATCTCCGTTTCTGGTTACTGATAAATCCGGAACATCCGCCCAGATAATGGGATTGGTAAAAGGTGTTTCGTTCTGTTTCTGAACAGGATTCATCTGGGCCGAAAAAAGATTCAGCCCGATAAATCCATAAAAAGAAACTATATAAAATGATTTTTTTAAATTCAAAATGATTAAGGTTTAATATCGTTAGACGAAGTACTGTATAAACCAATCAGGCTTCCGGTAAATCCTCCGGCTATATCTGTTGACAGAATGTCTCCTGAAACCGGACCGCCCAGGTTTTTAAAGTTTTTACCGTCCGGAGAATAATTAAAGCTGTATTCATCTTTTTCTGCGATGACCTGCAGTTTTATAGTTTTGGACAGCGCAATTTTCTCACTGGCAATAAGCCTGGACTCTCCTTTTTCTGTTCTTTCTAAAACTAAATAATAATCCTTATCTTTTTTAGTCACTCCAAAAACATAATTGAACCTTTCGCTCTGATAGCATGTAATTCCCGCCAGCTCTTTTTCAGATTTCGGTTTGAAATCCAACGTTACCGAGGCTTCAAATGCGGCATGCTGCTGCCTGTGAAATAAAGCGGAAACAGGAGCCAAGGCTTTGATATTATTTTCGGAAGGATTAACGGTCACTCCGTTTTTAGAAACACTGATAAAGTTTTCACGGGGTCCTCTCATTGCAATCCACCGGTAATCCAGCTTGCTGCCTTTAAGATTATCGGAGAACGTAAAATTTCCATTGGGGAAGAAACCGTTTTGCCCGGTCTTGTTTTTTGCTCCTGTAGGCATTTTAAGCTTAGGTTTCATAGGAACAAGGCCGTTCTGGAAAACAGGATAGGTTCCACTCCAGTCTACGGGAAGAATAAAAGTTTCGCGACCGCTGTTTACGCGGTTATTTTCATTCGGTCGAATGGCTAAAAATACGCCATAGTATTTTCCGTCAGGTGTTTCCACCAGATCGGCATGTCCGGCCCAGTCTACC
The DNA here is from genome assembly GCF_041224435.1 of Chryseobacterium tongliaonense. NCBI lineage: Bacteria > Pseudomonadati > Bacteroidota > Flavobacteriia > Flavobacteriales > Weeksellaceae > Chryseobacterium > Chryseobacterium tongliaonense. The sequence goes on from NZ_JBGFFD010000002.1 coordinate 265,023, forward strand.
TTATCTTTTCTGTCTTTCGGAAAATACCTCTGTGTAAGAATAGGATTGCTGGGTGCAGGAACAAACGGACCTTTCGGACTGCTGCTCATAAAAATAACTTCACTGTGATTACCGCCTGTTCCGCCTTCTGCACACATCAGGTAATACTTTCCGTTCTTTTTATACAGGTGGGGTCCTTCTATCCAGATCGGCTTCTGGGTAATATCCACACCGCCATTCACAATAATTTTATCTGAGCCTGCCACTACCTGATCTTTTTCAAGGTCATAATCCCACATCTTGATCACACGATGGCCGTTATAAAGCTCTGTTCCTTTTGGCGGAGCATCATTGTGAATGATATATGCTTTGCCGTCATCGTCAAAGAAAATGGAAGGATCAATCCCGTCGAAATTAAGCTTCTGAACTTCACTCCATCCTTTTGCGGGATCTTTTGTTTTCACAACCATATTCCCGATACCGCCTGCAATCTGGGTGGTAATCATATAAAAAGTGTCATTATACTTATTGTATTTGATATCAGGGGCATAAATTCCCTGCGAAACTCCTGATTTTTCAACTTTAAGCTGGGAAGGTCTGTCGAGAACGTGCCCGATCTGCTTCCAGTTTACGAGATCATCAGAATGAAAAATCGGAACCCCGGGAAACATAGAGAAAGATGAATTGACCAGATAGTAATCGTTTCCTTTTCTGGTAATACTTGGATCCGGATAACATCCCTGAAGTATTGGGGAATAAAACTCATCATCATTCAATGGATGGTCTGTATAGATTTTATCATTCCCGCGGTAGCTGAAATCTGAAAAAGTCTGTGCCGAAAAACTATTGACTGAAAGTAAGGCAGCAGCGGCAATTGCTTTGACATTATTTCTTTTTAAAACCGTATTCATTATCTTCTGTTTCATTATTTTATTTTATAGATTATTGTTTATTTTCTTTGATTGATCTCTGTTTAAAAGCCAGATAATCATCCAGGCGGCGAGATAGGAAATTCCTGCAATGAAAAATATGATATTGTATCCGCCATTGATATTTCCTGCTTTTTTAAAGGAATCCAAAACGATTCCTATGAATAAAGGAAAAATAATTCCGGCAACAGAGCCCATCATCCCGCCAAAACCAATGACCGAACTTACATAATTGTTGGGCAACTTATCACCTACCGTCGTCATCAGATTGGCACCCCAACCCTGATGTGCAGCAGTAGCAAAGGCAATCACCATTGTGATGATCCACATATTGTCTATATATTTTGAAAACATGACGGGAACAACCATAAGAGCAAAAAGAAGCATCGTAAAACTTCTTGCTTTACCGATTCCCCAACCTTTTTTGATCAGTAAGGAAGAAAGATAACCGCCACCAATACTTCCGATGGTTGTTCCGCTGTAAATGATGATTAATGGTATCGATGGTTTTGTAAGATCCATTTTAAAGACATCGGAAAAATAGGCCGGCAGCCAGAACATAAAGAAATACCAGATAGGATCTGTCATGATTTTGCCGATCGCAAAAGACCAGGTTACCTTATATTTAAACAATTCGGATAATGGAACTTTAGATTGTTCAGAAACGGTTTCTTCCTGATCACTTTTAATATACCGGTATTCTTCCTTACTTAAGTTTTTGGATTTTTCAGGAACGTAATAAAACTTCCACCAAAGGACAATCCACAGCATCCCTGCCGCACCAATCCAGACAAAAGTCTGCTGCCATCCATAATGTCCGAGAATCCACGGCACCAACAGCGGTGCAAGAATGGCCCCTACGGTTGCCCCTGAATTAAAAATACCTGTTGCCAATGCGCGTTCTTTTTTGGGAAACCATTCTGCCACAGATTTTATAGCTGCAGGAAAATTCCCTGCTTCGCTGAGCCCTAAAGTAGTTCTTGCCACTAAAAACCCAAAAGTACTTTTTACGAGGCCGTGTCCCATTGAAGCAATACTCCAGACTATTAGAGAAACGGCATAGCCAATTTTTGTTCCTACCCTGTCAATAAAACGTCCCATTGCAAGATACCCGAAGGCATAAGCTCCGGTAAATGCCATAACAATGTAGCTGTAATCTTTTTCTGACCATTGAAACTCTGCTTCTAAGGTAGGTTTGAGCAATCCCATCACCTGGCGGTCAAGATAATTGATCGTTGTGGCGAGAAATACCAGAGACAGCATCCACCATCTTACGTTACTTTTCTTGGGAATCTGCATTAATTAATTGGAATTAAGTTTTTGTAGTATTTTTTTCACATTTTCTGTCAGCTGTCCAGTGGAAAAATCAGCCTTGATCAAAGCACTTCCCAATCCGACAGCCGATGCACCTCCGTTCAGCCATTCTGTGATATCTTCAGCATCCGCAGCGATACCGCCGGTAAGCATGAAATTCATCCCGGGGAAAACGGGCTGTATAGATTTTATATAATTTTTTCCTAAAACATCCGCCGGAAAAAGCTTCACCATCTGAAGTCCGTTCTGAAAGGCAATATTAACATCAGACGGTGTAAAACAGCCCGGAATTAAGAGTACATCCCGCTGAACGGAATATTTTACAAGATCTTCGCTGATAACCGGAGTGATGATAAAATCGGCTTTCACTTCAATATAATCACTCATTTCCCGGATATTTTTTACGGTTCCTATTCCTAATAAAAGCTCAGGAAATTCTGTGACTGAAATCTCCTTTAACTTCCGGAAATTTTCAAGCGCCTGGCTCCCGCGGTTGGTGTATTCAATAACTCTGATTCCTGCTTCATATAAGGCATGAATGATATTTCTGGAAACCTCAAAAGAGTCGTTGTAAAACAGCGGAACTATTTTCTGGCTTTTTATTTTGTCTATAACCGATAAATTCATAATTCTTCGATATTAATAGTTTCGTTAATGGTATCTCCTTTCACGAATAGTTTTCTGAAAGCTACCCTGGTGGCATCGTCTAAAATCTTTTGGGGAGCATTTCCCTTTATTTTTCCATGGATAAGTGCAGCCATGAATGCATCGCCGCTTCCTACCCTTTCTTCAATTTTTGCTGAATAATACTGATCAGAAATTAAAAGCTTTTGCCCGGCAAATAATGTTGCATAATAATTCACCTCATCTCCTTTTGTAAAGCGGAATGTATTGCCTATCAATATGACGTTGGGATAAGCCTTCTGAATTTCGGAAGCAGATTTTTCCGCCTGCTTTAAAAGATTCTCATCATCATATTTTCCATTGAGCTCATATTCAACAGGGATACCCAGAAATTCCTGAACAGACCAGATATTTCCCATCAATACATTCACAAATGGCATCAGAGCATTGATTTTCGCTGCAGGATCCTGATTTTTCCAGAGTACGGCACGATAATTCAGATCCAGTGAGACCGTGATATTTCTTTTTCCTGCTTCTTTCATCAGGGCCAGACATTTCTGAAATGCATTTTCACTTAAAGCCGGTGTAATGGTGCTGATATGCAGCCATTCTACTTCTGAAAAAATCTCATCAAAAGTAAAGGCCGAAAAATCAGAATCCGTAAATACGGAAGGAAAACGGTCATATACTACTTTTGCATGCTGCATATCACCATCAGAAGCCAGATAAAACGCACCAATCCTTCCGGGATTTCTTTCTGCCAATACTTCAATTTTTTCATTCTGAAGTTGATGGCTAAGCTGTTCTCCTATGAAATTTTCAGGTAAAGCCGTAAGATATTTCACAGGGTTTTTCCACCGTGCAAGCGCTGAGGCGACATTATATTCCGCTCCGCCCAGACAGGTTGTAAGGGACTGATTACCGAGCCATTCTCCATCAGAATCGGGGGCAAAGTGCAAAAGCAATTCCCCGAAGCAAAGTATTTTATGTGAACCTGACTGATGCATCATTATTTAAAATTTGAAATAATTTTTAGTGTTATTAAAACAGATATCCTGAATGATTTCTCCCACCCATTTTTCATCATCGGGAAGCAGCCCGGATTCTATTTCGCTGCCGAACATACTGCAAAGCAACCTTCTGAAATAATCATGTCTTGAGAAAGAAAGAAGACTTCTGGAATCGGTAAGCATTCCTATAAAAGTGCTGATAAGGCCAATGTTGGAAAGCGTATTCATCTGTTTTTTCATCCCATCCATCTGATCGAGGAACCACCATGCAGCACCTAACTGTATTTTTGATTTGATACCTCCTTCATTGAAGTTGCCCGCAAGTGAGGCCAACACTTCGTTGAAAGCCGGGTTAAGATTATAAATTACAGTTTGTGTGAGCTGCCCGGCTGCATTGAGCTGATCGAACATCACACTCATTCTCTGGGCAAAATACTGTTCGCTAATGGCATCATAGCCGGCATTGACGCCGATCTTATTCAGCATTAATGTATTGTTGTTCCGGGTGGCTCCTATATGAAACTGCTGAACCCAGCCTTTTTCTGCATATATTTTACAAAGTTCCTTCAAAAGATACCCGGACAGGGCTTCGGAATCTGAGAATGATTTTCTGTTTCCGTTTAAAAATTCTCTGAATTCATGTTCTAATGCTCCGCTCCATTTTTCGGTATCAGGAAAGTATTCGAACCCGTGGTCTGAAAGCCTTGCTCCATGATCATGAAAATACTGAATTCTTACAGACAGCGCATTCAATAAATCCGAGGTCGACTTTATAGCCATTCCGCTCACATTTTCAAGCTTTTTGATCTGAAAAATATAATTTTCGGGATTCACTATATTGATGTAACTGTCGGGCCGGAAAGCCGGGAGAACCCGGGTCGTAAAGGAACTTTCTTTTATTGCTTTGTGATATTCCAGATTATCTGCGGGATCATCTGTTGTACAAAGGGTTTCAACATTAAAACCCGTAATGATGGACTGCGGAAGAAGTTCCGGACTCTGCAGGCTGCTATTCATCTGCTCATAAACAGAACGGCTGTTTTTTGGAGACAGGTATTCCTGAATTCCGAATGAATTTTTCAGCTCGAGATGTGTCCAGTGAAACAATGGATTACGAAGGGTATAAGGAACAACCTCCGCCCATTTAAGGAATTTTTCTTCTTCCGCTGCATTCCCCGAAATATATTTTTCTTCTATCCCGAAATTTCTCATCGCCCGCCATTTGTAATGGTCACCATCCAGCCATATTGCTGTAGGGGAACGGAAATTTTGATTTTTTGCTATAACGTCCGGCTCAAGATGATTGTGATAATCAATGACCGGCATGTGCTTCGCATAACCGAAATACAGATTCGCTGCTTTCCGGGAGCTTAAAAGGAAAGATTCGCTGAAAACATCTTTGCGTTCTGTAGGTTGGGTATAAGACATATTTTTATTCAGTTATGGTGAACTATTCGTTTATAAAAGCAAGGCCTTAATTACTGATCTGAAGGCCCTGCGGCTAACTGTATATTATTAAACTCCGCTGAATGCGCTGAAGCCTCCGTCAACAGGCACCAAAGCACCTGTAATAAAGCTTGCTGCATCTGAGCAGAGGAATTGTACGATACCATTAAGCTCTTCTGCTTCTCCGAATCTTCCCATCGGGGTTTTAGCAATTACTTTTTTACTTCTCTCAGTGAAAGATCCGTCTGGGTTTAATAAAATCGCACGGTTCTGATCGCCTATAAAAAATCCCGGAGCAACAGCATTTACACGGATCTTATCACCGTATTTTAAAGCCAGGTCTGAAGCAAGCCACTGTGTAAAATTGGTAATTGCAGATTTTGCCGCTGAATATCCTGCCACTCTTGTAATGGCTGAATAGGCTGCCATTGAAGAGATATTGATAATACTTCCGCTTCCTTTTTCTGCCATTACTTTCCCGAAAACATAGCTTGGATATACGGTTCCGTTGATATTAAGATCTGTTACCTGGTTCCATCCTTCTATATTCATATCTAAAAAAGACTGGTCCGGGGACAGGGTTGCCGAGGGAATATTACCGCCGGCGATATTGAGCAGGATATCAATTCTCCCATATTTGGCAGTGATTTTCTGTGAAGCTAACTCTAAGCTTTTAATATCCATCACATTGGCTTCTACCGCAAAAGCTTCTCCGCCTGAGGCTGTCAATTCTGTCACACGGGCATCCAGAGTTTCCTGATTTCTTCCTACAGCAACTACTTTAGCTCCTGCTGCCATAAAGCTTTTGGCAAGACTGCCGCCCAGAACACCTGAAGCTCCTGTAATCACCGCTACTTTATCTTTTATACTAAATATTTCGTTCATTTTATTGTATCATTAATTATTGCAGAGCCTGCCATCAGCTTTTCTGTAATTCTGCTTTAACCGCTGCCATAACGCCTTCAATCTGTCCCAAAGCGAGCATTCTTCCTAAAAAAGAATATCCCGGATTGTATCCTTTATCCATATCATCCGTTAAAAGGCGGCCATGATCAATGCGCATCGACAGATCAGGATTTTCTTTTTCAAATATCCGGATGACCTCAACAATTTTGCCTCTGCCCTCCAGATGGTGGGCTTCGATAAAATCTCCGTTATCAAAAACACGGGTGCTTCGCAGGTGAATGAATTTTGTACGGGAAGCATATTTCTTAGCTAATTTCGGAACGTCATTCTGAAGTCCGGCACTTAATGAACCGGTGCAGAATGTCAACCCGTTATGGGGATTGTTTACTGCATTCAGAATCCAGTCTATGTCTTCTTCACAGGTAACAATTCTGGGTAAGCCTAACAGTGAAAACGGCGGATCATCGGGATGTACACACATCTGGATATTCCATTCTTCACAGACAGGCATTATTTTTTCAAGGAAATATTTCATATTCCGGCGAAGCTGATCTTTATCTATGCCATCATACAATGACAACAGGTTTTTAAAAATAGCAACGGGATTCTGATCGCCTTCTTTAATGTTTCCATTTACGAAACCCTGAGTTTTAACAATAATTGAATCTACAAGATCATTTTTTCCTTCTTCTGTCATTGAATTATCAAGCTCACGGGCTTTTTCAAGAATCTCAGGACTGTAATCATTTTCAGCGCCTTCTCTTTCAAGTATATATATTTCGAAATAAGCAAATTTTGCTTTATCAAAATATAATGATGATGAACCGTCTTTCCATTGGTAATACAGATCTGTGCGGGCCCAGTCCAGGACCGGCATAAAGTTGTAGCAAACTGTTGTAACTCCCGCTCTTCCTAGATTTTCCAGACTTTTGATATAATTATCTATCAACCGGTCTCTGTCTTCGCCTCCGTATTTGACAGACTCGCTTACAGCAAGGCTTTCAACTACAGACCAACGAAGTCCGAAACTTTCAATATAATTTTTATAATCATTAATCGCTTCCAGCGGCCATATTTCTCCGTTTGGAATATCGTGAAGGGCAGAAACAATACCTTCCACTCCGATCTGCCGGAGCATATCTAATTTTATGTTGTCCTTTTTACCGAACCAACGCCATGTTTTTTCCATATTCTCTATACACAGTTTTTCATTAAACAAAGCAGGTGTTTTTCAGGCACCTACTTTGCTTGTTGATATGAATGTGAAAAATTATTAATTGTAACCAGGGTTTTGATATTTAGCTTTTATATCTGCAGACACTTCCATTGCATCCAATTGTCCCTGAGGAATTGGCCTCAGATAGTGATACGGCAGTATTGTTCTTGTAACGGTTTCCGGAGTATGGTTTCCATAAGAGGAGCCGCCAATTTGATAGGTTGCTGCATATTCGCCCCATTTCTGAGTACGTACCAGATCATACCATCTGTAAAATTCACCATAATATTCACGGGATCTTTCCGCAAGAATGTAATCAACAGTTATATTTGAAGGGGTAGCCGCTATCATCTGTGCACTGTTATCAGCGATATATGAGGTATTCCCGTTATTATTCCATTTCCATTTTCCTGCACGGGCACGAATGACGTTGATAAGATCTCTGGCATTCATGGCTCCTGAAGCTCCTTTTACAGCGGCTTCTGCGGCAATGAAATAAAATTCTGAGAATTTGGCTACGTTGAAAGGACGTGTTAACCCGGCATTAGGGTATCCCAGTCCGTTAGGATCATCTGTACGGTAGGTTCCTATTTTCCATAAACCCGGATATACAATTCTGCTGATGCCATTCGGTGCGATCACCCAGTCTGCTCTTCCCGGCAATGTTCCTGCTCCTACTCCATTTTGTCCGCTTCCTGAAGGATAAACGGGAGCCTGAGAGTCATCATTCAGGAAACTAAGGATCGCTCCTCCCGGCTGAACGGGTAAATTATTGGCATTATACAGAACCTGGTTTGTAACGCCTGCTTTATCCCAGTTTCCTCTGTATGTCGTTACGAATGTTCCGTCATATCTTGAATCATTGGTTTTATCTGCAAATGTATTTTTAATAACCCCGATGGTAGGACACATACGTACCCATGGACGGCCCAACGGCTGGGTGGCAGCACGCTGTACGGAACTTACGATATCTGCAGAAGCCCACGACGGAGATTTGCTGCTTTTAATCGCTGTGTAATTCCATGTCTGCATCCAGGCTGCAAAATTATCAGGAGCCCAGCCTGAACCGAATCCTACGGGATCTCCTTCGTTGTAATACGAGCTTGACTGGGTATGATCTGCATATAACATGCATTCGTTATTTCTGTCATTAGGACCTACATTAACATCGTAAAAAGTAGGCTGTAAACCGTAAGGACCGGGAGCATTAATTCCCGCCATTGCGATGTCATAAGCCTGCTGGAAATACCATTGTGCATTATGTCCATCGGGATCGTTTCTTGATACTTCAGGATAGGTAGGGATATTATTGGGATTCTGCAGCCACCATCCGTAGGTAAGATAAGCTTTAGCCAAAAACAGTCTTGCCACATTTTTTGTTACACCTCCTGTTACACGCGGACTGGAAGGTAAGTTATCAATTGCCATCTTAAGGTCGGGGAAAATAGCTTTTGTATATACTTCCGAAACATTATTCCTTACGGAAGTTGTAGCGGGTTTAGTATTAAATTTCAATTCGCCGGCGCCCAGATCCAGAGGTACTCCTCCATAAGTCTGAACAAGCATGAAGTAATCGAATCCTCTAAAAAATCTTGCTTCGGAAATCATTGATTCTGCAACTCCGAAACCGGGGCCTTTTTCTATAATTCCGTTGGCTGTGTTAATGTAAGGGAAAACAGCGCCCCATACCATGCTTGTTGGAAATGTATTGGAATTGATTGTTCCGTTTCCGGACATGTCAAGCTCTTTAAAATTTCCGTCAGCGCTTTGGGCAAAGGTAGATTCATCGGTTCCGTTCTGGCAGTTGCTCATGAAATATCCGTTACCGTATAACAATCGCAATTGTCTGTATAAAGAGGTGAAACTCTGGTTAATTCCTTCCGGTGTGCTAAAGTAGTCAACAGTGTATATTGATCTCGGCTCCTCATCCAGAATTTCATTACAACCTGTAAATGTTAATGATAAAAAGATGGCTCCTAATATCATTTTTTTATTAAAATTTATCATGACTGTACAGTTTTAAAAAGTTAAGTTAAGTCCCATTAAATAATTTCTTGTAGAAGGGTTATTAGTTCCTATAATCAGCTGACGGCTTGAATAACCGCTTACCGCCTGATTTTCGTTTCCATAAGAATTCGGCTCCGGGTCCATACCGGAAAATTTATGATAAGGGGAGAATAGTACAATAGGGTTTGTTACTGTAAAGTAGATTCTAAAACTATTAATCTTTAAATCTTTTAAAAACTCCTTATTCACATTATATCCCAGAGTGATGGTACGAAGCTTCAGATATGATGCATCAAACATGGCCAGTGTGGAAGAATACTTCGGATTATCACCGCTCAGATGACGACCCGGACGAGGGAAGTAAGCACCTGTGTTTTCTTCTGTCCAGTAATCTACATCCACGTTATTACCTCTACCTGTCAATCTGTTAAGATAACTTGCAGACCCGTATACTGAGCTGATCAGAATTCCTCCGTGCTGGAATGCTCCAACCGTGCTCAACTCAAAATTTTTGTAGGCAAAACGCATGTTAAATCCACCCTGAAACTTCGGAGCTGTATCAAAGATCTGTCTGTCTGCAGGACCTATTGCTCTTACAGGGGTTCCATCAGGATTATATCCGCCTGTATAGAGTACTTTTATAGAGCCGATCACGTCTGCTGCACTTCCAGGTTCCAGAATGTTCTGGTAAGGATCGCCTGCCTGCCATAGACCGACGTACTGGTAATCATACAGAGAATTAATGTTATGGCCTACAAACCATAAATTGTTTACATCCTGAGTGGTTCCGGAGGCAAGAGACAGGATTTTATTTCTATTGGTATAAAAATTCACTCCCGCTTCCCAGGTAAAGCCATCAGGGTTATCGAAAATAATACCGTTCAGGCTGATTTCAACTCCTTTATTTTCCGTCTCTGCGACGTTGGATACAATAGATCCGATGGCCGTGGAAGATGGAAGACTTTTTTGAGTTAAAAGATCGAATGTGTGGGTTTTGTAATATTCTGCACTTCCCGTAAGACGGTTATTAAACAATCCGAAATCTACCCCATAGTTTTGTGTTCTGGAATATTCCCACCCTAAATCCGGGTTGGGAGCCTGGCTTACATATACTCCCGTACTGTTGGTGCTGCCATAATTATAAGGGGTAACGCTCAGTCTTCCTAAGGTAGAATACGGATCAACTGCCTGATTTGAAGTTTGTCCCCAACCGGCTCTGAACTTAAGGAGATTAATGACTTTGATGTTTTGCATAAATGACTCATTGGTCACATTCCATCCCACGGATACTGCCGGATAGGTATGCCATTTATTTCCGGGAGCAAGCCTTGATGATCCGTCGGCACGAAGAGTTGCTGTCAGCATATACTTGTTATTAAATGTATACATCACTCTTCCCATGGCGGACAGCAAGCCGGTCTGCCAATATATCTGGTCTTCCGGTCTTACCGTAATATCTGCCTGTGGAGACTGTCCTAAATTATAGTATTGGAAAAAGTCTGCAGGAACATTTTTCGCACTCATGTAAGAGCTCGTATATCTGTTCCCTTCTGCCGAATATAGTGCTACAGCATTTATTTTATGCTTCCCGAAAGTACGGTCATAGGTCAGGAGGTTTTCCAGAACCCAATGATAGGTCTGGTTGTTTCCTTTTCCGGCAGATGAAGGCCCCAACGGGTTGGTATTAAATACTCCTACTCCTGTATAGTTTCCACTGTTTGAGGTACGATAGTCTAATCCTACATTCAATCTGTATTTCAACCCGGTCACAGGCAGGTTCAATTCACCGTAAAGATTATTATATGATGCAAAAGATTTTGTTTCATCAACATATTTATTCCCCAGACTTTCTAAATTCTTACGTGTATAAATCCAGGTCTGATCTATTCCTCCTGCCGTGCTCATTAATGTTTTCATGCTTCCGTCAGCTCTGTAAGGGTCTGCAATGGGAGAATATCCCAGAACTGCTCCCGGATTTACACCATTGCCTTCTGATACGGTATAATTGGTATTGGTAGTGAATCCGAACCGGAAAATTTTACCAACCTGCTGATCAATGGCTGTACGTAAGGCAAACCTTTCATAATTCTGAATAGGAATTAATGCATTCTGCTTAAAGTATGACAGTCCCACATTATAATTTCCGCCTTCTGTTCCTCCCGAAACTCCGATATCATGACTGGTCATCATGGCCGGCTTATAGTAAAGGTCCTGCCAGTCTGTATTGGTATTGTTGTTTTCATCGGCACCATTACTGTATAAAGGTGTCGTGTTTCCGGCAGGAATGGCATAAGCACGCAGCTGGGCAAACTTGGGACCATCCATCATAGGATATTTTGAGAATAAAGTCTGAACTCCGGTAAAGGTATTATAAGTAAATCTTGGCTTCTGACCTTTTGTTCCTCTATTCGTTGTCACAAGGATTACGCCATTGGCACCTCTTGATCCGTAAATTGCTGTTGCGGATGCATCTTTCAAAATATCAATACTCTTGATATCACTTGAGCTGATATCTCCTAATGATCCTACGAAAGGAATACCATCCAATACGATTAACGGATTGTTGTCCCCCGTTAATGACCTGGTTCCCCTGATACGGATCTGCATCGTGGCTCCCGGTTTGGTAGAGGTCTGAGAAATATCAACACCGGCTGTTCTGCCCTGTAAGGCCTGCGTAATGTTTGCAGACGGTACTTCTCTCAATGCATCTCCCTTTACCGTAGCAACAGATCCTGTTACCGCTTCTTTTCTCTGTGTGCCATATCCAATAACAACAACTTCATCTATCTTCTTCTCTTTTGTTACCGTATCTTTTTTAACCTGGGAATAAATCATGCCTGAAGGCAACAAAGCCATTGCAAAAAACAACGCCGCCTTATTACTACTTTTGGCCAAATAAAATCGGTTCATAATTATAATCTTTAAATATTAGGGTTGAAAAAAGGCTGTTATTAAATTCATCCTTAGTGTTATACCAGCCTTTCTGTTTTATTAGATGTACATATTCACGATAGCTTCAAACAATTCCTGCTTGCCGCTTTTTGGCTGAGGCTCACCTATTTCGTGGGCTATTCTCTGAAGATCTTCCAGCGTGAGAGTACCTTCTTCAAAAGCTTTCCCGCTACCGCTGTCGAATGAAGCGTAACGTTCGGTGCGTAATTTTTTATAATCGGATTTTTCAAGAATATCAGCAGCCGTCAGTAAGCCTCTAGCAAAGACATCCATCCCTGAAATATGAGAAATAAATAAATCTTCAGGGTCAATAGAATTTCTTCTGATCTTTGCATCAAAGTTAACCCCGCCGTTTCCTAATCCTCCTGCAGGAAGAAGAACCAGCCAGGCCTGAGCCAGATCGTAATAATCTATAGGGAACTGGTCGGTATCCCATCCGTTTTGGTAATCGCCACGGTTGGCATCGATACTTCCCAGAAGTCCTGCATCTACAGCAACCTGAAGCTCATGCTCGAACGTATGTCCTGCAAGAGTAGCATGATTGACTTCGATATTCAATTTAAAATCTTTATCAAGACCGTAATGTCTCAGGAATCCGATTACCGTTTCAGAATCGTAATCATATTGATGTTTTGTAGGCTCCATAGGCTTAGGCTCGATCAAGAAAGTTCCTTTAAAACCTTGCTGACGTGCATAATCACGGGACATCATAAGGAAGCGGGCCAAATGATCTTTTTCACGCTTCATATCGGTATTCAGAAGACTCATATAGCCTTCTCTTCCACCCCAGAAAACGTAGTTTTCACCTCCAAGTGCAATTGTTGCGTCAATAGAATTTTTAACCTGAGTCCCGGCACAGGCCAGAACATCGAAGTTTGGATTGGTAGATGCTCCGTTCATGTATCTTTCATGGGTAAAGACATTGGCAGTTCCCCACAAAAGCTTAATGCCGGACTCAGCCTGTTTTCCTTTTGCATATTCTACGATAGCCTGCATATTTTTTTCATAATCTTTCCAGTTATCTGCCGGTTCTACCAAATCTACATCATGAAAACAATAGTACTGGAAGCCTATTTTTGACATAAACTCAAAGCCGGCATCCATTTTATGCATTGCTCTGGAAATAGCATCATTTCCTTTATTCCAGGGATGATGAATCGTTGCACCTCCAAACGGATCATTTCCATCTGCACACAGGGTATGCCACCAAGCCATTGCAAAACGCATCCATTCTTTCATAGGTTTTCCCATTACCATTCTTTCTGCATCATAGTAGCGGAATGCTAAAGGATTCCTGCTTTCCTTACCTTCAAATTTAATTTGGTCAATACCTGGAAAAAACTCTTTTGTACCTGTTAAAATGTTCATATTTATTTGATTTTTATATTTAATTTGTTATTTAAAATTGATATAGGATTCCCTTGCTCACTGATTCTTTAAATCAGTAAGTGTTATGGAAACTTCCGTTTGTAAATTGGGTTATATTATTTCGTTAAGATGATCTTTCCATCTTGAATAGGCTTCTAAATATTGTTCTCTTTTTTCAGTTTCAGGCTCAATCACTGCAATTTTTTCGAGGGCGGTAAAGGCTTCCTTAGAGTCGGCATAAAAACCTATTCCCATTCCGGCAGCTCTTGCAGCTCCTACCGCTCCATCTGTATCATAAAGCTCAATAACTGCATTACTAACTCCTGCAAGCGACTGGCGAAAAATTGAACTTAAAAACATATTGGCATTTCCTGCCCTGATTACCTGGATATCCATCCCCATTTCTCTCATGATATTCATCCCGTATTCGTAAGAAAAGACAATTCCTTCCTGTGCTGCACGCAGAATATCTCCTTTTGAATGGATATTAAAATTAATCCCGTGTATAGAGCAGCTGGTGTCTTTATTTTCGAGCACTCTTTCTGCACCGTTTCCGAAAGGTATAATGCTGAGCCCTTTTGAACCGATCGGTGAAAGTGAAGCCATATCGTTCATATCTCCGTAAGACGGCAATGATGTGGCAAAATTATGTTTTAGCCAGGAGTTTAAAATACCTGTTCCGTTGATACACAGCAAAACACCTAATCTGATTTCTTCCGGCGTATGGTTAACGTGAGCAAAGGTATTTACCCGGGAACGCCTGTCATAATCAAGCTGATCAAGCACTCCGTATACTACTCCCGAAGTTCCTGCCGTAGATGCGATTTCACCGGGGTTAAAAACATTTAATGACAAAGCATTATTGGGCTGGTCTCCTGCCCTGTAGGAAATCGGGGTTCCTTCTTTCAGTCCCAATTCCTGTGCTGCAGCTGCAGATACCGTTGCCTGAATGCCAAAAGTTGGGATGATCTCAGGGAAAAAGCTTTTGGGAATCCCATAATAACTGATTATATCTTCTGAAATACAGTTGTTCTTAAAATCCCAGAATATCCCTTCTGACAGACCTTCAACAGTCATTCCTATCTGCCCGGAAAGCCTCATGGCGATGTAATCTCCGGGTAACATGATTTTATCTATCTTTTCAAAAATTTCCGGTTCGTTTTCTTTTACCCACGCCAGTTTTGAAGCTGTAAAATTTCCCGGCGAATTTAAAAGACGGGAAAGACATTTTTCTGTTCCTATTTCCTGAAAAGCTTTTTCTCCATAGGGCACAGCACGGCTGTCACACCAGATAATGGAAGGGCGTAAAAGATTCTGATCTTTATCTACCAGGATCAGCCCATGCATCTGCCAGGTAATGCCAATTCCTTTGATGTCTTCCGCCTGTATCCCGGATTCATGCATTACGGCTTCATGAGCCAGCTTCAGGTTTATCCACCAGTCAGCAGGGTTTTGCTCTGCCCAACCGGGATTGACAGCAGTGATTTTCATTTCTTTTTTAGGAGAAAAATCTGATGCTATAATTTTTCCACTGGATGCCTCAATGAGACAAACTTTTACAGAAGAACTGCCAATGTCATATCCTAACAAGTACATAATTCAAAAAGCGGGTATTTATTTTATTAGTTTAGTGTTGTTTTTCTTGAAAATTTTAGCATCAAATCTGTAATATCTTGCAGCCCGATGCGAAACATTAGCCTCTATCTCCTCTAAAGGTATAATGTAGTTGAAGGATGAAATCTTTTTGTGAAAATTCTTAATATCAATACGTTTCTCGCTCAGAGCACTATAGAGCTGATAAAGCTGTCTTATTGTAAATCTCTTCGGCAGCAATTCGAAAATAATAGAAAAGTCGGATTCTATCCATTTTCTGATCTCGACTAAGGACTCATTAATAATTTTATTATGATCAAAAGGCAGTGAAGGAACTTCATCTATCGGATACCAGTCTACCGTATCATATTTTGTACTGTTGATCTTATGGTCAATTTTACAAAGAGACAGATAAGCCACAGTAATGATCCTGTCGATATGATGCTTATACTCCTTATCCATCCATTTTATATCCACTTTGTTACTGGCCCGCAAAGGATCTGCAAAGCATTTGAACTGCTTAAGGACCATTTTCTTAATACCGGTCAATTCATGAAGTACCCGCTGTGCGGCATCGTCTACATCTTCGTCACTAAAAATCAGGCTACCCGGCAGCTTTCTTTGGCTTTCTTCGGGAACATCATCAAAGTGGCGCTGCACCAATAAAATATTAAGTCGATTTTCATAATCAAATCCAAAGACGACACAATCGACAGAAACATATGTATGAATAAAGTTCGGAATCATTTCTATGTTAACATTTACGTAACATGACAAATATAAAAATTCAATTGATAAAAAAAAATAAAATCAACATTATCTGCTGCTTATCAGTAGATTACATATCGATTTTTTATGATAAGAATGTTGTTAAAAATATGATAAGGTTATCATAAAAATAACACTAATGATTCTTATAAGACATGAATAAACAATTAATTATAAAGTTGAGTCATTTAAAAAATCAGATTAATTTTCAGATTAAAAAATATGATAAGAATCGTAAAAAATTCTTAATTCTTTTTTTTATTTTAAGTGTAATAAAAACACTTTTTAGCTTAAAAAAAGCAAAAAAAAACGTTTTTTTTTTACCATTTCTTTAGGCAAGGCGATATAAATTGAGAAAATCAGGAATAGTATAGCACTATCTATTGTAGACGAAACGGATCATATTTTTCTAAGGTTAATATGAAATCTTACCCAATTTTCTCAGAGTCGATCAAAACTGGTTGCAGTATTATTAAAAGTAGAATATAGTTATTTAAAACAAAGTTCTCCGGAGTTTAAGGCGAAAACACCCTCCAAATTATACAATCCAGAACATTCCTCGATTTTGTTACAAGAAACCTCAATCAGGTTACAGGTACCATTTGAGATATAATGACCTTTGCTCATCAAACATTTAAAATTAAAAAAAATGAAAAAGGCATTAATTATAGGAGCAAACAAAGGCATTGGTTTAGAAGTGGCAAGACAGCTGGCTAAAAAAGGTTATTATGTTTATTTGGGCAGCAGAAATCTTAAAAATGGTACAGAAGCCGTTGAAAAATTAAAAAATGAGGGACTGGAAAATGTAGAATTTTTAGAAATAGATGTTACCAGTCAGCATTCGGTAAACAATGCCCGGATAGAATTGGGAAAAAAAACAGAGGTGTTGGATGTACTGATTAATAATGCAGGGATCAATGGAATAGAATTTAACGGTGATAAACCTGTAATGCACACTGCAACAGAAACCGGTGTTGATGTTTACAAAAAAGTATATGAGGTAAATGTGTTTGGTGTGATAAGAGTTACGCAAGCGTTTTTGGATTTATTGCGAAAATCACAAGCACCCAGAATTGTCAACGTAAGTTCAAGTCAAGGCTCGCTCACTTTGCACAGCGACCCAAATTTCATTCATTACAACTTCAAAAGTTCGGTGTATCAATCTTCAAAATCAGCTTTAAATATGTACACCATTGTACTGGCTTATGAATTGAAGGACCTTCCTTTCAAGGTGAACGCAGTAAGTCCGGGTTCTACAAAAACAGATTTCAATCATAATCTGGGACAAGGTTCTGTTGAAGATGCCGGCAACCGAATTGTAAAATATGCCATCATTGATGAGGACGGGCCAACAGGTAAATTTTTCTCCGAAGATATGAATCCCGACACAGGTGAAATTCCCTGGTAGAAAATCACTAAATTTATGAGATGAAAAAGGGCGAAAATATTCCTTACAATTACAATTCACTATCAGAATTGCACCGGTTGCTTGGGTTACCAAAACCCATGCATCCGTTGATTAGTTTTTTTGATAATACCAACAAAAAAATAGATTACAGCAATATAGCTGGCCTGCGTACTTCTGCGTTTTATAAGATTTCTTATAAGTCAAATCTCAGCGGACAATTAAAATACGGCCAGCATTATTATGACTTTGATGAAGGCGGGTTGTTTTTCGTATCGCCCAACCAGGTGACTGCAGACAGTGATAATAATGGTGATCATTCCGGCTACACTTTATTGATTCACCCCGATTTTTTAATGACCTATCCTTTAGCAAAAAAAATTAAGCAGTATGGCTTTTTTGCTTATTCAGCCGACGAAGCATTGCATCTTTCGGAAAAAGAAAAACTAACCGTTATTTCAATTTTTAAAAATATCGAGGATGAATTGCAAAACCGGATTGACGATTTCAGTCAGGATGTAATTATCTCACAAATTGAAACATTACTCAATTACAGCAATCGGTTTTACAAGCGTCAATTCATTACCCGAAAAGCTGTAAACCATAACCTGTTGCAAAAAATGGAAGAACTTTTGGAAGAAATTTTTAAAGATGAAAATCTGCCCACCCAAGGAATTCCGACTGTTCAGCATCTTTCAGAAAGTCTCAATCTCTCGCCAAGTTATCTGAGTGATATGCTGCGTTCCTTAACAGGACAAAATGCACAGCAACATATACAAAACAAAATCATTGAAAAAGCAAAGGAAAAATTATCTACTTCTAACTTATCAATTTCAGAAATAGCTTACGAATTAGGTTTTGAGTATTCACAGTCATTCAGTCGTTTATTTAAGACTAAAACTAATCAAAGTCCGTTGGAATTCAGGGCTTCTTTAACTGTGTAAAATCATACTGCATAAATTGTCAAGTCACTCCCGGCTATTTCCAGTAACATCCTAATCATTGATGTTAAACAATAAGGAATTTTCAGCATTTAACCACGGAAAAAATAAACAATAAATATTTATAATTAATTATAAATAAATCATATAAATAAAAAACACCGAATAGTGAAAAATTATCATTATATTTATGTGATTCTAAAAACCATGAAAAAAAGCTGACGCTTCTCCTAATTTTTAAATTGAGAGTTCCCTTAAGAAGCCCGTCATGATATTGATGGGCTTCTTTAATTAAATTAGCTGTACACTTTCAATTGAGATGATTTATGAGATAAAAAAGGTTAGCTTTTTTGTAAACTAACCTCTTTTGATACATTTTACTTTTTGATGAAGTTAAGAAATTCCTCAATGAAGAGTATTGCTTTTATGAGTGTGATCATAAATGTCTCATGAGACTTACAACACCACGACCACTTTTCCTCTTACTCTTCCTGTTTCCACTTCCAAATGGGCTTTTTTCATATCCTCAAAAGCGAATTGCTGATGGATATGGGGTTTAATAACACCCTCTGATAGAAGGTTTGCAAGAACCTGTATGGTTTCTTTTTTTGATTCTACCATCATAAATTGAATATTAATGTGCTTTTCTTCTGCCCTGGATTTTATATCTTCAGGAATTTCCGGAGTTGGCAGGGTTACAATTGTTCCGCCGGAACCCATTACATCCACAGAATCTGACAGTGTCTGTCCCTGGATGGTATCAATAACAATATCAATATTTTTAATCGTTGATACCAGATCACCTTTTGCATAATCAACATGTTCATCAGCTCCCAGTGACAGTACGAATTCCCTGTTTTTGATTGATGAAGTACCAATAACATAGGCACCGAAATATTTAGCAAGCTGAACAGCAATATGCCCAACACCTCCTGAAGCCGCATGAATTAACACCCTGTCTCCTTTTTTAATTTTGGCTACTTCCACTAATGCCTGATAGGCAGTAGATCCTACCATTGAAACTCCTGCTGCTTCCTGGTGGGTAATGCCTTCAGGCTTCAGTGCCAAATGATTTTGTGGGGCTGCCACATATTGGGCATATGCTTTTCCGTTTCCAAAAAAATTGACCATTCCAAAGACTTCATCTCCAACTTTAAATGAATGTACTTCATGGCCGATTTCCACAACTTCTCCGGAAATGTCCCAGCCCAAAATAATGTCTTTTTCTCCTTTATAAATCCATTCCAGAACACCTTCATATGCTCTTGCCTTGACATCTACAGGATTAATACTGATCGTTTTTACTTTAACAAGTACTTCATCTGGTTTTACAGAGGGTTGCGGAGTTTCTGCTATTTTAAGATGATCTGCGTTGCCTGCTTTGTTTAGAATAATTGTCTTCATTGTCTGACTTTTTAATTGCATCAAAAGTAATAACACAGTATATTTGTGTCAAGTATGCACTTTTTTGTAATCTACATACTAAAAAGATACTATGCTGATTTACAGTAAAATAAAATTGGTAAAAAGAATGAAAAAATATCCAAACGAACCTGCGTGCTCAGTAGATTATGCTTTTAGAAGGATCGGCGGCAAATATAAAGGACGTATTTTATGGTACCTTCATGCAAAAAGTATTATGCGTTATGGTGAACTGAGAAAAACACTGACAGATATTACGCCTAAAATGCTTACTCAAACACTCCGTGAATTAGAAGCTGATGATTTGGTAGAGCGGAAAGTTTATCATGAAGTTCCGCCAAAGGTAGAATATAAACTGACCGCAATAGGACAAGAATTGATTCCTTTCATTGCGCACTTAAAAGAATGGGGCGACAGGCAGATTCAGAAAATTAAAAATTAATGAAATAGTTGATGTAGCCATAGAAAAAAGACCGTCCGAAATAGACAGTCTTTAGTTCTTTTCTTTTATTAAACAAAGGGTGATATAGACATTATCGCCAATTCAATGAAATGGAATAACTATAAGGTATTCCCATGATTTAGTAAAAGATCTGGCGGTCTCTGATTTCCAGTATCTTTTCTTTTTCCATTTTCTTGACCGAACGAATAACGGTTTCCACACGTAGTCCGGTAAGGTTGGCAATTTGTTGTCTGGTAAGCGGAACTTTATATGAATACTGATCCTTGTGCAAAGAGCTTTCTTTATAATAATCCAACAGCGATTTAATCTTTGTAATGGGTTCGGCTGACGAATTATTAAACAACATCACATATTTATAAAACAGTCTGTCGGATAGGTATTGAAATAGCGTAAGAATTATTTCCGGATTTTCAGTTACCAATTTCAGAAAATCCGGTTTTGCCAATTTCAAAATTCTGCAATCTGTCTTTGCAACAGCATTCATTGGATAGTTTTTTTTACCGAAAAGCATTGATTCTCCGAAACTTTGTCCTTCAGAAAGAATGTTTAAGGTAAATTCCTTCCCATCCTGATGATAATTGTTCAATTCTACTATACCGCTAACAACCTGGAAATAAAAGTGTGGTGTGTCTCCCATTTTAAATATGATTTCCTGGGCGCGATAATCTTCATATACAGCTCCATTTTCGAGCAGTAGGTTTTCATCCAAAATCATACTATTTATATTTGTTACGGTTAACGCATATTCTTAGTGACAGAAACTGATGACCTGTTCAATGCAAATTGTAGACCACCCGGTGAAGAAAACTTTGATAAAAAAGAATCCCGTATTTTAAAGATAATAAATATTTATAAAAATTTATCCATAAACCACAGACATCATCTTTTGCATGAGTCTTATGAGATCTTCAAATTCACTTTTGGTCAGAGAATGCCCAATCGTTTTCGCAGTACTTTCCCTAAAGTTCTCAGAGTTGTCAATGATATTCTTTCCTGCCGTCGTTACACTTAAATTAAACACCCGCCTGTCTTTCTCGGATTGCTGCTGTTCAATAAGCTTCTTTTCAACCAGAAATTTAAGTTGTCTTGAAATGGCTGCCTGGCTTATGTTGAATGCTTTTGCAATCTGCTTTCCGGTCGTATTGTTGTTTCTGTAGAGGTATTCAATAATATTATAATGTGTTGCCGTAACTCCACGGATGTCCCCTTTGTTCATATGAGCAAGTATATAACACTGTAAATCTGTAAATACGTGGTAAAATTCCGTTTCTGTTTTATTCATAAAAACATTACAATGCTTAACTTCGTTAATATTTAACAAAGTTAACAATTATGGAACACATTATCGTTACCAATGCAAGACAAAATAATCTAAAGTCAGTTTCGCTGCAGATACCTAAAAGAAAGATTAGTGTTTTTACAGGGGTATCGGGCTCCGGTAAATCATCTTTGGTATTTGAAACAATCGGAGCTGAGGCGCAGCGCCAGTTTAATGAAACTCAAAATAGCTTCATCAGAAACCGCCTGCAGCATATCGGAGTCCCGGATGTTGACAAAATTGAAAATTTAAATGTCCCTATTATTATCAATCAGAAACGGCTTGGCGGGAATGCAAGATCAACCGTCGGAACAGCAACTGACGTCTATGCTTCCCTGAGATTGCTTTTTTCACGAATGGGAAAACCTTTTGTAGGCTATTCGAACGTGTTTTCGTTTAATAATCCGCTCGGAATGTGTAAAAAGTGTGACGGACTGGGCTTTGTTCAAACAGTCAATATAGATGTTCTTTTAAACAAAGAGCAATCCCTCAACGAAGGTGCCATACACTTCCCTACTTTTCAACCCGGCGGCTGGCGATTGACAAGATATACACAGTCCGGTTATTTTGACAATGATAAAAAATTAAAGGATTACACGGAAAAGGAATTGGATATGTTATTATATGCATCATTGCATAAGCCAAAGAAACCGGATAGCGAATGGGGAAAAACCGTAAAATATGAGGGTCTGATACCACGGATTGAAAAAGCATTTTTAATAAAGGATTCCAAGGAAAATATTACTCGAAAAGAAGCTTTAAAGAATGTCATCATCACAAAAAGCTGCCCGGAATGTCACGGGGCGAGGCTAAACAATAAAATTTTATCCTGCAAAATCAATGGTAAAAATATTGCAGACTGTACCGCTCTTTCAATTGACGAACTCCTGGAATTTGTGAATTCACTTCAATCGAAGACTTATGAAATCATACTGGATGAGTTGGTAAAAAAACTGGAAAACATTGTGAACATTGGCCTGCAATATCTCACATTGGACAGACGAACCGACACCTTATCGGGCGGGGAATCGCAACGGATAAAAATGGTAAAAAATCTGGGAAACAGCTTAACCGATCTACTTTACATTTTCGATGAACCCAGTATCGGCCTGCATCCCAAAGATTTGCAAAATATTGCAGGAATTATAAAACAAATACGGGACAAAGGTAATACTGTACTCATTGTTGAACATGATCCCGACCTTATTAAAATTGCAGACCGGGTAATTGATATGGGTCCGGAAGCCGGTAAAGGAGGTGGCGAAATTATTTTTGACGGTGAATTTAATCAGTTAAAAAAATCAAAAGGAAAAACAGGGTCCTATTTTGCAAAGAAGGCAAAGATTAAGACCTCACCAAGGACTTCAAATGAGTTTTTGGAAGTTAGAAATGCTGATTTACACAATTTAAAAAATGTCACTGTAAAAATACCAACAAACGTGATGACGGTGATCACGGGCGTGGCCGGATCGGGAAAAAGTACTTTGATTAATAAGGTCTTGCCAATATTCTACTCCGATGTTACAGTGATAGACCAATCTTTATTTACAGCAAGCAAACGGTCAAACCTTCTGACCTACCTTAATTTATCTGATTCTGTCAGAAAGCTTTTTGCCCGAACAAATCATGTTTCTGACAAACTGTTTAGCAGAAACAGCGAAGGCGGCTGCGAAAATTGCAAAGGTACCGGTGTAGAAAAAATCGATCTTGCTTTTATGGATGATATTGAGCAACCCTGTGAAAACTGTGGCGGTTCAGGGTTTAAGCCAAAAGTTTTAAACTTTCACTATAACGGAAAAAATATTGTAGAAGTGATGGATATGACCGTAGTGGAAGCCATTATTTTCTTTAAGGATAAACAATATCAGGACAGCTTTAATCTATTAGACCAACTTGGTCTTGGTTATCTCACTTTAGGACAAAGACTGGATAGCTTTTCCGGTGGTGAGAGACAACGGTTAAAACTGACAAGGGAACTGAACCAAGCCGGAAAGATTATTGTTTTGGATGAACCCAGTACAGGTTTGCATCCCAATGACACTCAAAAGCTGCTTAATTTTATGGATAAAATGGTTGACAGCAGGAATACGCTCATTGTTATTGAGCACAATCTTGATGTTATTGCACATGCGGACTGGATCATTGATATCGGCCCCGGAGCCGGTAAATACGGTGGTAAGGTTATATTTGAAGGAACTCCAGTCAATTTATTAAAAGAGAATAAGTCATTTACCGCCGAATATCTACGGCAACATTTAAAAACAGTTTAATTAGCAGCATGTTTCTTCTTAATAAAAAAAGTGTATATTTATCTATCTAGTAATAGGTAGATACATATATATGAATACAAAAGAAAAAATATTAGCTGTGGCATCAGAACTGTTGTCTGATAATGGTTTCAACGCCTTTAGCTTTCAGGATATATCTAATGTTATTGGTATCAAAACTTCTTCTATCCACTATTATTTTCCAACTAAAGCTGATCTTATTGTGGGCATAATTAATTATTCCCAACGACAACAAAATGATCTATTTGAAACGATAAAAAGAAAATCCCCAAATAAAAAGCTATCCATGCTTATTGATTTCTATGTGGATTTGGCTCAAAAGGGAAAAATGTGTCCGATTGTTTCCATTTCATCTGACATGAATAACATAGATGAACAAATAAAATTTGAATTAATAAAATTCTATGATTTTATGGTGGCCTGGTTAGCAGCCGTATTAGAAGAGGGAATAAATACCAATCACTTTGTAAGCAATCAAAGCCCAACAAATAAATCTACCGAAATATTAAACATTCTGGCAATGTTGCCTATTTTATCCCGGCTTGGTAAAGGACCGGAAAGTTTTACCAGAATTAAGCAATCCATTAAAGATGACGTTGTCAATAAAGATTATTCGATAAAAGAAATATAGTAAGTGCTAAAAACAGAAGCAATGAAGAATTACGATAACAAACCAACACTTCCCCACATAGGAAAAATTATTAGCAGGCTTACGCTCGAAAAATCACTAAATAAAGATGATATACTGGCTTATCTGAATATTAACGAGTCAATGCTGGAAAATATTTATGATAGCCCCTCTGTAGACATTCAGACTCTCATTAATTTTTCAAATCTCCTTCAGACCAATCTCTTCATTTATTATCGTGACCATAGTTTGATAGAAAATCTCTTTGATGATTGCATAACAGCACAAGAGATCGAACAAAAAAACGAAACGATTGCGCATTTAACAGCCATTATCGCAGCCCAGAAAAAAATAATATCCTTCTATGAAGCAAATGAAACTGTGCAAAGCCGGACAAAACAAAAGTAATATTGTGATGAAATCAAATTAGTCCACAATGTGAATTCACTTTTATACCAAAAGAACAATCCCATCACAAAATACTCCGGAATCAATTAATTTATACAGACAGTGCAGGATAATTTATAATCATAATTATTTTAGATTGCGATAAATAAAGGAAAAATACCTGAAGTAGCCTTCTTTAAAATCTGTCATTATGAAAAAACATGCTTTATTCTTTATCATTCTATTACTATCGATTTCAGTTTCGGCTCAATATAAACCCTGGAATTCTGCACAACAACCGCTAAAAGAAATTCAGGCTCTCAAAGAACAAATTGTAAAACCCAACTTTAGAAAAAAAGATTATCTCATTACAGATTTCGGAGCCATTGGTGATGGAAAGACAAAAAATACGGAAGCTTTTAAAAAAGCCATTGAAAAATGCAATGCAGAAGGCGGCGGCAGAGTTGTCGTTCCAAAAGGAATCTTTTTGACAGGAGCTATTTATTTAAAAAGTAATGTGGATTTACACGTAAGCGAGGGAGCTACCATTTTATTCAGCCGGGACAGTAATGATTATCCTATTGTTTTTACAAGATGGGAAGGAATGGAATGCATGAACTATTCATCCCTGATTTATGCTTACGAAGAAGAAAATATCGCCGTAACCGGAAAAGGAACATTGGACGGAAACTCTGATAACGACCATTGGTGGTTTTGGTGCGGTGCAAAAAAATATGGCTGGAACGAATCCCGTCCGGGAAGACAAAATCCGGCTCGTGCAAAACTGCATGAATACATGGCTCAAAAGAAAGATCCGAGAGAAAGAATATTTGGTGACGGATATTATTTGAGACCTAATTTCGTTCAGCCTTATAAGAGTAAAAATTTCTATATGGCGGATGTTTTGGTGAAAAATTCTCCAATGTGGAATCTTAATCCCGTATTGTGTGAAAATGTACTGATTGAAAGAGTAAAAGTAATCAGCCACGGTCCTAATAATGACGGTTTTGATCCTGAAGCGTGTAAAAATGTATGGATCAAAGATTCATATTTCGACACGGGAGATGACTGTATCGCCATAAAATCAGGAAGAGATGAAGACGGAAGAGGTATCGGGAAACCAGCAGAAAATCACATCATCGAAAACTGTGAAATGAAAGACGGACACGGCGGCGTGGTGATCGGAAGCGAAATTGCGGGCGGTGCAAAAAATATTTATGCCATAGGAAATGTGATGGACAGTAAAAACCTTGACAGGGCACTTCGTATTAAAACCAGTTCAAGCCGTGGCGGAATTATCGAAAATGTATTTTTCTACAATACAAAAGTAGGCGCTTACAAAGAAGCTGCAGTACGTTTCAATATGCATTATGAAAAACCGGGGAACTTCATCCCGACCATCAGAAATATCTGGGTGGAAAATTTAACGGTAGAAAAAGGAGGAAAATATGCTGTCTTCTCCGATGCTTATGAATCTTCGCCTGTAACAGATTTCACAATGATTAATGCCAAAATAAACGGTATTGAAATTCCGTATAAAGTTGATTACCTGAAAAATGTAACCTTAAAAAACGTAATCGTTAACGGAAGGCCATTAACTGAGCTAAAAAACTAAAATGCGAAGAAAAACCATTTTTGCAGGACTGATTGTTTTATCGGCATTCTCACATTCTTATTCCCAATCCAAACATTGGCAGAAGAATCAACGGGAGCTTCACTACAAAGAAGATAAAGGAGATTTTTTGTTGGTTAACGGAAAATACCGCTTCAACCGTGCTTTGTACGGAGATAATCGTGCCTCCCGTGTAGAAGCCGGAGATTTGCCGGAATTTGCGTTGTATCTTCCCGGAATGGGCGGAAATCTCCAGTTTGTGATTCAAAAAGGAAATTCGATAAAAAAATTAATTCATGCTGATAAAATTGAAACCCGGTATCGTCCCGGATCAATGTTGTATGAAGTTAAAGATCCGATTTTAGGAAAAGGAAGTTTAAAACTTACCGTTTTAGCACAAGCCAAAGAAGAAGGTTTGGTTTTAAAAATGGAAACTGTAAATGCAGATTCTGCTATAAAAATCTATGCAGTTTATGGAGGTGCAAGCGGAACCACTTTCAGCAGAAACGGTGATATCGGTGCCGATCCGGAATCCGGATTTTATTTGCTTCCTGAATATTGCTTAAATAATCAGATTCAAATCAATAAAAATCAGTTTCAACTCAATTATTTAAACAAGAAAAAAGAAATTCAAACCGTCAACGGAAGTTTTTCATCTGTTAATTCTTTACAGCAAACTGATGCTCAAACGTTAGAAAAACTTTCGGAATTTACTCAAAATAAGACAGACAAATCTCCAATCGTTTACGCAGCTTATTCTTCACAAAACCAACCTGTTTTCATTCAGATTGCCAAAGGGAAATCCGGGAAAAATTTTTCGGATAAAGAATTGAAAAACATATTTAATGAAGCCGAGAAATCTCGTTTAACATTAACCAATCGAATCCAGCTTAAAACTCCGGATGCAGATTTAAATAATTTCGGAGCCAATCTTGCCGTCGCCGCAGACGGAATCTGGGAAAGCCCGACCTTTCTCCACGGTGCCGTTGCCTGGAGAATGCGACTGAATGCCTGGCGCGGAGCTTATACAGCTGATGCATTAAATTGGCACGACAGAGCAAAAGAACATTTTGAAAGCTATTCAAATTCTCAGGTTTTAAAACCTGATTTTGCACCCGCTGAAATGGATACGCTTTTACATTTGGCAAGACACAAAGAAAAAATGGGAACCTCAGTGTTCTCAAGCGGATATATTTCCAGAAATCCGAATGACAATACAAAACCACATCACTATGATATGAATCTGGTATTTTTTGACCAGATGTTTTCGCATTTTAATTACACCGGAGATGTTGAATTTTTAAAGAAAATGTGGCCTGTAATGGTTCGTCATATAGATTGGGAAAAACGAAATTTCAAACGGGGTGATCTGTATGATGCGTACGCTGCAATTTGGGCAAGTGATGCGTTGCAATATTCAGGCGGAAAAGTGACTCATACTTCAGCTTATAATTACAGAGCCAACCGTGAAATGGCTAAACTGGCAAAAATCATTGGTGAAGATTCCACCCCTTATGAAAAAGAAGCCGAAGCTATTTTAAAAGCGATGAAAAACCAGCTTTGGATGAAAAAGAACGGTTATTTCGCGGAATTCAAAGATGCTTTAGGAAATCAAATTCTTCATGACAAGCCCGGAATATGGTCGATTTACCACGTTTCGGATGCTTATATTTTAAATGAATTTGAAGATTATCAGAACTTACAATACATCAACAATTATATTCCAAAAATTCCTATAACAGTAAAAGGTGAAATTAATAAAAACTATTACACACTTTCTACAACAAACTGGCAACCCTACGACTGGTCCATTAATAATGTGGCTTTGGCAGAAAATCTCCAAACTGCTTTGGCGTATTGGCAAGCCGGAAGAAATGAAGATGCATTCCGACTTTGGAAGGGAAACTTAGTTGAAAGTATGTATTACGGAATCAGCCCGGGAAATTTTGAGCAATTATCACATTATGACGCATTCCGTGGCGAATTGTACCGTGATTTTGCCGATCCGATTGGTGTTGCATCCCGAACTTTAACGGAAGGACTTTTCGGGGTTTATCCTAAATTACTGGAAAATAAAATTGAAATAAAACCAGGCTTCCCAAAAGACTGGAATTTTGCCGAATTAAAGCTTCCTGATTGGGAATTGAAATTCAATAGAAATTCAAAAAAATCGGAATATTCATTTAAATCAAATTATCCGAAATCAGTGGCTTTGGAAATGCAGATTCCTGTGAATCATACGCAAATACAATCGGTGAAAGTGAATGGTAAAAAAGTAGACTGGAAAATTAAGCCCAACTCTATTTTACAGCCTATTGTACAATTTGAAACGCCAACAGAAAAAGAATTTAAAATTGAAATCAATTATTCCGGAGAAGAATTAAAGAACGAACAAACCGATTACATCAATTATATTTCTGAAAATCTTCAGTTAAATTTAGATTCAAAAAAGAAAATCCTGCAAATCTCCGATCCCCAGGAACTGATTAAAAATTCCCCTCCTCTGGAGGGGTGGATTCGACCGAAGGGAGAAGACGGGGTGGTTAAGCAAAAATTTGAGTTAATTAAAGAAGAAAGAAAAGGAACTTTTTTCGTTCAATTGGAACAAGATGGAACGAAATGGTGGCAGCCTGTGAATGTTGATATTCAATATCCTTTGGAAACAAAATGGGTGAATAAACAATTACAGATTCAATCAAAATCAGCCAATCTAATCAACGGAAAATTGAGTAGTAATGGTTTAAATACAACATTTTCAATTCAACCCAATCAAACTACTTCCGTTGAAGTTCCCACAAATATTTTAAGCAAAGGAACCAATTCAATTGAGCTTGAATACAACGGAATTAAACAAAATGTAGAAATAACAGATTGGGAAATCGAAAATAAAGGCGAGTTCAATCCAGTTTCATTAACTTCAAAATACAATGAAAAAGTTACTGAGATTTTTAATCAGAAATACCTTTCACCACGATTGAAAGTCCCTACTCTACAACTTCCGTGGCAGGGAATTGGAAATTGGTGCTATCCTTTAATCAATGCTCAAATCGATGATAGTGGATTAATGAATAAAAGAAAAAACGACAAAGTTGATTTTCTTGGAATTCCTTTTTTAATTGACAATGCTGAGAAAAATATTGTTTTTACAAGTCAGTGGGATCATTTTCCGAAATCAGTTGAAATTCCGGTTTCCGGCAAAGGAAAGAAAATTTATTTTTTGATGGCAGGTTCTACCAATCCGATGCAGTCACAAATTATTAACGGAACAATTACTGTCAAATATTCTGACGGCTCAGGTACAGAATTAGAACTTAAAAACCCTGTGAATTGGTGGCCGATTGAGCAGGATTTGTTTGATGATAATTTTGCTTTTGAAATTCCGGATGATAAAATTCCTTACAGAGTTCAACTGAAAACCGGAGAATTATACAAAGGCGGCAGTCTAAGTAAATATTCAGGCATCAAAGGATTCACAGAACGGGCTGTAGAAGGCGGAGCTGCTACAATTCTGGATTTGCCGATTGACCCGAATAAAGAATTAAAATCTATAAAACTAACGGCAGTAAGCAACGATGTTGTTATCGGAATGATGAGTGCTACTGTTTTGAAATAAATATGAAAATTTTTTAATTAGAATTTTGTTATTCCGGGAAACGAGGAATCTACCAGCACGTTTAACACCACGTTTCATTCAGAGTGACAACCGTTTAATCAAAAAGAAATAAAAAATATGAATAAAAAAATTGCAATATATCTGAGTCTTTTTTGCATTGGATTTTCATCTCTCAATGCACAGAAAATCGATCGTAAAAAAGTGGTTCAGCGTCATAATGTAGTCAACACAAAAGTGGATACCTTATCTTCTTTAACGGTTGGGAACGGAAAGTTTGCTTATACAGTCGATATTACCGGAATGCAATCTTTTCCCGAATATTATAAAAACGGAGTTTCTCTCGGAACACAGTCCGAATGGGGCTGGAACAGTTTTCCAAATACCGAAAATTATAAATTTGATGAAACCTTGAAAGCTTATGATTTCAATAATGACGGCAGAAAAGCGTTGTATAGTGTACAAATCAAAGAACCCGAACGCAATAAAAAAGCAGTTGAATACTTCCGGGTCAACCAACATCGTTTGCAACTGGGAAACATCGGAATCGAACTCTATAAAAAAGACGGCCAGAAAGCAAAAATTTCAGATCTCACCAATATTAATCAAAAAATTGATCTTTGGACGGGGATTATTACCAGTGAATTTTCTTTAGAAGGAACCCCTGTAAAAGTCTGGACTGCATCTTTCCAAAATTCCGACAAAATCGGGGTCAAAATTGAATCGGATTTAATTACTCATAAAAGATTAAAAGTATTTGCACGCTATCCTTCTCCTACCGGACAATTCCTGGATGATGCTGCGTTTTATGGAAATGAAAACGATCATTCCACAAAAATTATTTCATCAAATTCAACACAGGGATTGATTGAGCATACATTGCAAAGTGCCTATTATTTTACTCAATTATATTTTACGGAGGGAAAATTAAGCGAATCCGGAAAGCATCATTTTATTTATGAGCCGTCGGTTAAAAACAAAACTATAGAATTAAGCGTTGAGTTTTCAGCTAAAAATCCGAAAAGCAGTAAAACCTTATTTGCTGATGCAGAAAAAGAAAGTACTTCAGGATGGGAATCTTTCTGGAAAAGCGGTGCAGCAGTCGATTTTGAAGGAAGCACAGACCCGAGAGCCAACGAGTTGGAACGAAGAATTATTCTGTCTGAATATTTAACCAAAGTACAATGTGGAGGAAGCAATCCGCCACAGGAAACAGGATTAACGTTTAACAGCTGGTACGGAAAGCCACACACGGAAATGCATTGGTGGCATGGAGTTCACTACGCGTTGTGGGGAAGACCGGAAATTTTAGAGAAGCAACTGGATTATTATTTCAGATCGTTTGAAAAAGCAAAAAAACTGGCACAAAGACAAGGCTATAAAGGAGTTCGTTGGATTAAAATGTCTGATAATGAAGGCAATGAAAGTCCGTCTTCTGTGGCTGCATTTTTAATTTGGGAGCAACCGCATTTGATTTATATGACCGAACTTCTGTATCGCAATAATAAAGATAAAAAAGTACTGGAGAAATATAAAGATTTGGTTTTTGCTACGGCAGAGTTTATGGCAGATTTTGCCACTTATGATAAGGAGAAAAACCGGTATAATCTCGGAAAAGGTGTCATCCCGGCACAGGAAGTTTTCCCTGCAAAAGATACTTATAACCCTACCTACGAAGTCGCTTACTGGGATTGGGCATTGAGAGTTGCGCAGCAATGGAAAGAAAGATTAGGTGAGTCCAGAGATAAAAAATGGGACGATGTAATTTCAAAATTAGCTCCACTTCCGGTTCAGGACGGCGTTTATCAGTCGACTGAATCGGCAAAAGATTCCTTTACATTTCCTAAATGGATGACCGATCATCCTTCGGTTCTGGGTGCACTTGGAATGGTTCCTGAATCTCCGAAACTGGATAAAAAAATCATGAAAAATACGCTGGATATCGTTTGGGACAGATGGAACTGGGAATATACCTGGGGTTGGGATTTCCCTATGACCGCGATGACTGCAGCAAGACTGGGTCTTCCGAACAAAGCTTTGGATGCTCTTTTTATGAATATTCAAACCAATACCTATCTGAAAAACGGTCATAATTATCAGGATGGAAGATTAAGAATTTATCTTCCCGGAAATGGCGGAGTTTTAACAACTGTTGCTATGATGCTTGAAGGTTGGGACAATTCGAAAGGTGAATTTCCGGGTTTTCCAAAAGACGGTTCATGGAAAATAAAAGCTGAAGGTTTTAAAAAGATGCCTTAAATTTCAGATTTATATAGCCGGAGTCTGCTTAAGGGCAGACTTTTTTATGCCTTGATCTTAAATTTTTCAAAACCAAATAAAGATAGAGAAGTTCAGATTAAATAATTCACAGAAAGTACAGGATAGTCTATTTATATGTTTATGCTAAATTAGCAGTAAATCATATAAATGGACAAGTCCAGACCCTTTACACGCAGAGATTTCTTACAGATTTCAGCCCTTGGAATCACGGCTGGAGTTCTGGGGTTATCATTTACAGATTCATCATCAGACAAACCTTATTTCAGCTTAAAACCAACCGGGCGAACCTTTTCATTGGAAAATTATTACATCTGGTGTAATTGTCCGATTTGGGGCGAAGACGGTAAGGTTCATCTTTTCTATTCCAGATGGAAGAAAGAAAAAGGAATGGGCGGCTGGCTCAACGGTTCTGAAATTTGCCGTGCAGAAGCCGAATCTCCCTATGGAGAATTCAGGCATAAACAAGTTATTCTTACTCCAAGAGGTGGCGAATTCTGGGATGCCACAACTTGTCATAATCCTTTAATTACCAAAGTGGACGGCGAGTATTATCTTTTCTATATGGGCAACCAAAACGGAAAAACAAATACCAAAAGAATAGGGCTTGCCACTTCAAAAAGTCTTGACGGAGATTGGGTAAGGCCTGAAGCACCTCTGCTTCTTCCCGGAGAAAAAGGTTCTTGGGACGACCATTGTACCACAAACCCGGCTTTTATAAAAGGAAATGATGGCAAATTCTGGCTTTTTTATAAATCCTGGAACACTGAAGAATATGAAAATCAGAAAGGTCCGGTAAGAGGAAACCGAAAATATGGACTGGCAAAGGCTGAGCATCCTTCAGGTCCTTACGAGAAAATAAAGGAAAATCCTGTCATTGATTTTTCATTGTTGCCCGACAATGCCCAGCTGGAAGATGCTTTTATCTGGAAACAAAACGGAAAATTCCATATAGTAGCCCGTGATATGGGATTTTTTAATCATGAATACGGTTTACATTTAACTTCCGGGGACGGCCTTAACTGGTCTAAACCGGAAATCGCCTATCTTAATATGAAGAGTTATATTAAGGAACCTGCACCACCTAGTCATTTAAAACGATTCGGGAGATTAGAACGGCCCATGATTTTGATGGACAAAGACGGTAAAACTCCTAAATTTTTATTCGGAGCAACACAGGGAGGAAAGTTCGAAACATCTACATCTTTTGTCTTTGAAATTACAAACACCAAAATTTAATTCTTAAATCAATTTTTGTGTTTTTTTATTTTATAAAAAATAATTGCAATCATTAAAAGCATATCAAGAAAAATTATTATAAATTTTTGTAACTTGCCATTACACCGTTCGTCAACTTTTGAATTATTTTTAAACAAATAAATATCTCCAATCTCAATATCATGGCAGAAACATTTGAAATAATGATCAATGAGCATTCCAGAGTTCCCAAATACAAACAGATTGTGGATTCTATTCTTAATGGAATTGATAGTGAAGAGATTAAAATTGGAGAAAAGATTCCTTCCATAAACGAACTCAGCGAGTCCTGCTTTCTTTCAAGAGATACTGTAGAAAAAGCGTATAAAGAGCTCCGAAAAAGACAAATCATCGAATCTGTAAAGGGAAAAGGCTATTATATCTCACGGGTTAATAAAAACGACGTCATCAATATTTTCTTTCTTATCAACAAACCCAGCACATATAAAATGATGATCTATAATTATTTTGTTAATGCAATCGGTACCAAAGGAAATGTTGAAATGTACATTTATCACTGTGACGAAACGCTTTTCATTAATTCGTTAAAAAAGAACCTTGGCGGATTTGATTATTACGTAATCATGCCTCATTTCCGTGATGAACAGTCTAAGCATACCAGTTCAACACAGCAGGTGCTGGATATGATTGAACAAATCCCGAAAAACAAATTGTTGTTGTTAGACAATACCAAGCCTAATATTTCCGGAGAATACGGCTCTATTTTCCAGGATTTCGAACATGATATCTACAATGCTTTAAAGGAAGGTTTAGACAAAATAAAGAAATATGAAAAAATAATTTTAGTTTATCCCGATAAATCCATCCACCCCTATCCTTTCCGTATTGTACGCGGTTTTGAGAAATTTTGTAAGGATTTTAAACTTGATTATGAAATTCTCGATGAAATTTATCCCGACATGGAATTGCAGGATAAGGATATTTTCATCACGATTCGGGAACGCGATCTGGTGAATCTGGTTAAGCAGGTCAGACAGAAAAATCTTGAGCTGGGCAAAGACATCGGAATTATTTCCTATAACGAAACACCTCTTAAAGAATTACTTGGAATTACGGTGATTACTACAGATTTTAAAGCGATGGGAGAATCTGCTGCCTACATGATTTTGAAAAATAAAAAAGAGTCAGTCAATAATGTTTTTAAGTTTATTCAGAGAGATTCTTTATAAACTGTCACTTATTTTTTAATTATTAAATTGCGCAATCGATTACACTCATTGTTATTTTTAACATTCAGATAATAATCTAACCATCACAAAACTTTTCATATAGAGCTTACTATTCAAAAAAATATTATTTAATTATGCTTAAAAAAATAATTTTCGCCATAAGTTTTTTAATGGCAGTTACTGTTTCCGCACAGAAAATAAATGATAAAGATGCAGTCACAGCTGCTGCTGAAAAGTTAAGATTAGCGATGATAAACGGAGAACAATCAGTATTAGAATCTTTGATTTTACCGGAATTAACTTATGGTCATTCAGGAGGTCATATCGACGATGCAAAAGAGTTTGTTGAAAAATTAGTCTCTAAAAAATCTGATTTTGTAACCATCGATATTACCAATCAAAATGTAAATATTGTTGGAAATACGGCAATAATTCGCCATCATTTTTATGCAACAACTGCGGATGCGGGAAAGGCTCCGGGAGACGTGACCTTAGAGATCATATTAGTTTGGGTTAAAGTTAAAAACGATTGGAAACTATTGGCTAGACAGGCCGTAAAATCGGAGAAAAAGAAATAGTTTTCTATTATTATAAATTAAAATTCGCAGGATTTTCTTGCGATTTTTTTATTTTGAAACTTTTTTTGACGCAAAGATTTTATTTGTTATTCTTAATATTTTAAAGGAGCAAAGAATAAAATCAATAAATTGATTTTATGAAGCAGGCTTCTTCAGCGATTTTGTCGCAATCTTTGTCACCTTAAATAATACATTTTAAGATTAAATCTTTGCATTAAGAATTCGTTTTAAGTTTTGGCTAAAGCCAATAGAATTTCTTTTATTGAAAACGGGCTAAAGCCCGTTCCTATTGATAAATTGATTCTTTAATATTTTATTTCGTATAAAGTTAGGAAACTTCCAGCCTCCATCTTCTAACTCCCAGTCAAAAACTACTTCACTCTAAAATTTTGCAAATCTTCCGGTCTTTCGCAGCAAACCTGCTCCATTACCTGCCTGAACTGCATTTTAAGCATTTCAATGATATGATCACCACCTTTGTCACCTAAAGCCCCGACTGCATACATGAAAGTTCTTCCCATAAAGGTAAATTCTGCGCCACAGCTTAACGCGCGGGCAACATCCGGACCGGTTCTTACCCCGCTATCCATCATTATTTTGATCTGACCTTTATATTTTTCACTGATTTCTTTAACTACGGCAATGGTTGATTCTCCGGCATCAAGCTGTCTTCCGCCGTGGTTTGAAATAATCATTCCGTCGAATCCTAAACGGACAGCTTCTGCGGCATCTTCATCGGAAGCAACCCCTTTGATAACCAATTTTCCTTTCCATTTGTCACGGATAGCCTTGATTCTGTCCGGATTCAATCTTCCGGAAAAAGTAGAATTCATGAACTGACCCAGCTGTTTCACATTCATGTTTTTGTCCATATACTTATTCATCGTTGCAAAACTCGGAACGCCGTGTTTCAGCATCTCCAAACACCATTGCGGCCTGATCAAAGCCTGGGAAACATTCCGGAAATTAATTTGAGGCGGCATTGCCAGACCATTTCTGATTTCCTTTGCTCTATATCCAAAAGTGGGAACATCTGCCAAAACTACCAAAACATCATACCCTGAAGCTTCACAACGCTCGAGGATATCATCTCTCAACCATTCTTCTCTCGGATGGTATAATTGATACCAGGCTTTTCCTTCTGTCAATTCAGCAATTCTTTCAAGACTGCTCGTCGTAACTGTACTTAATATAAAAGGAATATTATGTTTAAAAGCTGCTTTTGCCAAAATTTCCGGTGCATTGGGCCACATTAATCCTTGTAAACCAACAGGAGAAATCCCAAAAGGTGCGGAATATTTCACTCCAAATAATTCAGTTTCCATACTGGTTTCGCTGTAATTATTCAGGTAACGCGGACGAAGCAAAACTTCTCTCAATTCGCTTGTATTCCTGTCTCTGTTGATGTTTTCATTACAACCTCCGTCCAAATATTCGAAAGCGAAACGGGGCATTCTTTTTTTTGCTTTTTCAATTAAAAGCTCAAGTGAAGCATAACGGGTATCGAATGGAAATGACATAATTTATAAATTAAGAATTAACGGTTGAAGCACTTTCATCTGATAATGCTGCTGTAAAAAAGTTTCGTCAATTTTCTTGTTGGAAATTACCATGGAAGCTCCCAACGCAGAACCCAACGGAGAATGTGTAGACATCACATTATAATGCTGGAAATGATGAGACATCAATTTCATGAATACGTCATTATCGGTGAATCCGCCATCGATATAAATGTTTTCAATATCTGAATTTCCGATTGCATTTTTAATGGTATGAATCTGTAAATCCATCAGTTCGATCATTAATTGATGATAGGCTTCTTCAAAAGTTGTGAATGATTTTAAATCTGTTTCACTGATCATTTTCCGTTTTAAAATAATTCCTTCAAAGCGAAAATAGATATTTTTATTTTTCATTAAACGCATGTACAAATCCTGATCAAACTGCACTTCTCTGTGGAAACCATATTCTTTTCCGTAGTAAGCACATAATTTTTCAACCTGAATTTTGTATTCATTTCCCATGAAAAAACGGGATGCTTTTACACGTTTCCCATCAATCCGCATATAATTCAGACAATTGTTTTCTATATCTTCATTGGTCAGACTTTCATCATTAAATGGATTTAACGAAATACTCCAGGTTCCTGTTGAAAGCAATAAAAAAGGATCTTTCTTGCTTAAAATATAAGGCAACAATGCGGAAGAACTGTCGTGAATTCCAACGCCTATTTTAATTTTTTGATTTCTGTAAGAAGTATTGATACTCGCCGAAGTCGGTACAATTGGCGGCAATAAAGCATCTATTTCTTCGTCATACACCCAGTCGTGATAATCTGATTTGTCATAATCCCACAAATTGGTGTGACAACCTATTGAGGTAAATTCCGACACACAAATTCCGGTAAATAAATACGATAAATACTGAGGTAAATGAAGACTGTAACGTATTTTTCCGAATATTTCCGGATGCTTGTATTTCAACCAAAATAATTGCAGACCTGAATTGAGCATTCCTGCCTGGGGAGATGCCGTTTCGCGGGCAATTTTCAGCTTGCTCCCGTGCTTTTCATAAAATAAATCAAGAATTTCCTGATCCATCGGTTTGGTGTAATTATATAAAGGAGTCAGAACATTTCCCTTCTGATCCAGATGCACAAAACTCGCTCCATAAGTAGAAAAATTGATGGCTTTTACTTCATATTTTTCATTATCAAGTATGGCATTAAAATTATCTTTTATCCAGTTTTGCAGAGCTGAAAGATCTTCCGTAGGATAACCATCTTCATCGGTTGTGAGCGGTAATTCCGTATATTCACGAACGACTTCTTTATAATTTTTATCGAATAAAAAGAACTTTTTATTGGTTTTTCCAATATCAAATACTATGGTTACCTTCTTTTTTTTGGACATTCTTATGATGAATTAATTTTTATTATTTGTCATTGCGAGGAGCGAAGCGACGAAGCAGTCTATTTTTTAACGCAAAGTCCGCAGCAAAGACTATAAATTTTCATTTTTTAATTTAAAATTTTCAACCATTAAGGAGTGTTCAGATAGTAAGATGCATTAAGAAAAAATCCACTAATTCTTAAAGCAGCCATGCTTAAATCCTACTCATCCAAACACTTTCAACCTTAATGATAAAAAATAAGGATACATATAATAAAAACTTTCGATTGCACTCAAAAGTTGAAATTATCAATTTTAAAACAGGATTTTATAACCCCGTTGCTTTGGTTTCTACCCCTCTTTCGGTAATTAAATTTTCTCTTACCTTTAAGCTTCTGTAAGCCGCAATCGGATCTAATGCTGCACCGGTCTGTAATCTTGCAGCTCTTAATAACGGACGAACATCTGTTCTGTAAGCATTCTGCAAAATATCCTGCGCACCAACGACATCGTTGTTCAATTGTGCTGCTTTTAATGCTTTCTGATCAACCAGAAGTGCCTGCGCATAAGCAATTAAAATAGCTTCCAGAGATTGTAATAAATCTTCCAGCGGATCTTTGATATTGTGACTTGCATCGATCATCCAGGCCGGATAAGGATTTTGAGGATTGTTTTCCATTCCGTACACCAGCTCATTGAAAATCAAGAATAATGCATAAGGTTTAATAGAGCCAACCGTCAAATCATCATCTCCATATTTGCTGTCATTGAAGTGGAAACCTCCTAACTTCCCTTTGTACATTAAGGTTGCAACAATCTGCTCAATATTGGTATTCGGCAAATGATGCCCCAAATCTACCAGTGTATAAGCTCTTTCACCACAAGCATTTGCCAACATAAACGACGTTCCCCAATCCTGAATTGTTGTTGAATAGAAATTCGGCTCGTAAGGTTTATATTCGATGAAAAGCTTCCAGTCTTCAGGCATTCCTACATAGATTTCTTTTAAACTTTTTTCAGTATTGGATAAAGCCGTCTGGAAATTCAATTGTCCCGGAAAACTAGCTCCGTCTGCTAACCAAACGGTTAAACTTTTTGAACCTAATTCTTTTCCGATTCTGATCACTTCTTTGTTGTGCTCTACGGCATAAGCTCTTGAATCTTCATTCACAGAGTTTAGAGAACCGAATTTATAAGAATGCTGAGCTCCCGCCTGATCCTGGAAAGTATTGGAATTCATGGCATCAAAAACAAGTCCGTGAGATGCAGCTTTTTCTTTAATTGCATTCACATCACCCGGAATATCCCAGGGAATATGTAGTGAAACAGCTCCCGCAGAATGCGTTAATGCATGAATTAAACCGACATCGTCTAATTTTTGTTCTAAAGAAGAGGGTTCGCCACCGTAAGAAAATCTTCCGAAACGGGTTCCTCCGGCTCCTAAAGCCCAGCTCGGAATCGCTACCTGGAAATCGGCTATTTTATTGACAATTTCAGTGACATTTATGCCTGATTTTGTTAATTTATTCTGTAGGAAATCGAAATCTGTCGTAAAGTTTTCAATTTCTGTTTTATTATATTGTTCAATGATATCTTTTCCTATAATCATAATTTGATTTTTGAAATTTTCAATTTGAAGACTTACTTTTAAAACTCCAAATTAAACTATATATTTTTTAACCAGCTGTAATTTTAAAAGTAATGTAACTATCAAGAATATTTTGTATTACTTACATAAACGAAGTGCCTTTGTTTATCTTTAAAAAAGATTATTATTAATTTGTTTATCCTTGCGATAACTTTAAACGCAAAGCAATACAAAGATTATTTAAATGTCCTGAAAAATAAGATAATCAAAGGCGTTTCACTTATTTTTGAAAAACAAAGTTTCAAATAAACAACTGTTATATTTAATCTTATCTTGGAAATGCATTTGCCATTCCTCCATCTACATTGATGATGTTTCCTGTCGTTTTATCTAAGATTGCGACACATGCGAAAACACCGTTTGCGATGTCTTCAGGAAGGATAATTTCGTTTAACAAATTTCTTTTTGCGTAAAATGCAGGCAGTTCTTCAACAGAAATTCCGTTTGCTTTTGCACGGCCTTCTGCCCAGGCTCCTTCCCAGATTTTACTTCCTACGATAACTCCGTCAGGATTTACCACATTAACACGGATTTTATCTGTTGCCAATTCTGCCGCCAATAATCTTGTCATGTGCTGTTGAGCGGCTTTTGCAGTTCCGTATGCCACGTTATTTGGCCCGGCAACCAATCCGTTTTTACTTGCAATATTTACGATATCTCCGCCTAAACCTTGCTTTTTCATGATCTCCACACCATTTTTCACCATCAAAAACTGACCTTTTACTAAAACATTTTCCAGCAAATCCCAGTCTTTTGTTGTAGTATCTTCCAACGATTTAGAAATCGCCAAGCCGGCAGAATGAACAATGATATCTACTCCACCAAACGCTAAAACAGTGTCTTTAAAAGCATTAACAATAGCTGCTTCATCGGTTACGTCACAAGTAACTGCTACAGCCTGATCTTTGCTGTATTTTTCTGTAACAGCATCTAAAGCTTCCTGATTTAAGTCTGTAAAAACGACCACAGCTCCTTCCTGAACCATTTTGTCAGCAATTGCCTGTCCAATTCCACCTCCGGCTCCGGTTATGATCGCAATTTTTCTTGACAATGGTTTTTCTTTAGGCATTCTTTGCAATTTAGCTTCTTCCAGTAACCAATATTCGATGTCGAATGCTTCCTGTCTTGGTAAAGAAGTGTATTCGGAAATAGCTTCCGCACCACGCATTACATTGATCGCATTGACATAAAATTCACTTGCAACACGTGTTGTCTGCTTATCTTTTGAGAAACTGAACATACCGACTCCGGGATAAATGATGATTACCGGATTCGGATCACGCATTGCAGGGCTGTTCGGATGCTTGCACGTTTCGTAGTATTCTTTGTATTCTTCTCTGTATTTTTCAAAAAGAGGAGTTAGCTTATCCAAAATTGCAGCAGAGTCTGTCAGATCTTCATTTGGAGAAAAATTTAAAACCAATGGCTGAATTTTCGTTCTTAAGAAGTGATCCGGACATGAAGTTCCCAACGGAGCCAAACGATCTAAATCATTACTGTTAATGAATTCCAAAACCGCATCACTATCGGTAAAATGACCCACCATTCTGTTTTCAGAAGAAGCTAAACCACGCAATAAGGGCATGATTTGAGCAGCTTTGTTTTTACGATCATCCGCTGGAAGAGATTCCACTTTTTGTCCGCCAAAAACCTGTCCTTTTTCTTCGATTTTTTTGGCAATATATTCAGAAGCCATTTCGATAACTTCCAAACTGTTGATGTAACATTCGTAAGAAGTATCACCCCAGGTGAACAGTCCGTGACTCCCCAAAACAATTCCTCTGATTCCGGGATTATCATTTAAACATTTTTCCAATTGTAATCCCAGATCAAATCCCGGGCGCTGCCATGGAACCCAACCCATTGTGTCTCCCCAGATTTCTTTGGTGATTTTTTCGCTGTCTTTTGCAGCAGCTACCGCAATTAAAGCATCAGGATGAAGGTGATCAATATGTTTGAATGGAAGTAAACCATGTAAAGGCGTATCAATAGAAGGTGCTTTGCTGTCCAGATCAAAAATACAATAATTGAATAAGCCCACCATTCTGTCTTCATCTGCCAAGCCCTGATACACATTTTTCAGATTTCTTAATCTTTGTGTGTATAATCCGGCAATTCCTTTTCTGGTTAATGTCCCGATGTCACCACCAGAGCCTTTTACCCACATTACTTCAACTTCTTCGTTGGTTAACGGATCTTTTTCGATGGTTTTACAGCTTGTATTTCCGCCTCCATAATTTGTGATTCTTAAATCTGCCCCCAGAATGTTTGAACGGTATAAAAATAAAGCAACCTGATCATCTCCTAAAGATGCCGCTTTGTTTTCATCCCACAGATAGTCTACGTATTTGAATGTTTTTACTTTTTCCATTGTTTGTCTTATATTTCTAAATTTTACCCAAAATTAGATCGTAATATTTTTTACAGCATCCCGTACTATACTGGTAAATACTATATTTAAAGATAAATTAACGTTTGAATTTTTGTCAGTTAAATCATCTTTACAGAACAATCCGACTGAGGATATTTAATTAATATTTTGTGATTAAAAAGGCTGGTTTAAAAATTTAACCATTAATAAAATGTAAACAGTAAAGA
The DNA here is from genome assembly GCF_041224435.1 of Chryseobacterium tongliaonense. Taxonomy (NCBI): domain Bacteria; kingdom Pseudomonadati; phylum Bacteroidota; class Flavobacteriia; order Flavobacteriales; family Weeksellaceae; genus Chryseobacterium; species Chryseobacterium tongliaonense. Next base: position 307,648 of record NZ_JBGFFD010000002.1, read on the forward strand.
TTAATTTAATTAATGGTTAAAATATATTTTAAGTGTTAAATCTGATTAATATCCGGGAAGCTGAGACAGATTCGGGTTATCAACCAATGGGTGACCTGCCGACTGCGCAGCAAAAGGAAGTAATTCTGTTTTGTTGGGTACAAATCCGTAGAAAAGACCATCTCCCCCACCTTCTATCCAGTTCGGGTATGTTCCTCCGTTTTCAGCAGAACCGGTTGGCTTGGTATAAATAATATTACCGATCTGAAGTGTATTAAATCCTCCTGTAAATCCTACTGCTTTTCTGGCATTTCCGTTAAAAGTACTTGTATAGGCCTGGAACATGTTGACTGGATACCATTTGTCATCAGGTGCCACAGTTTGGCCATGCGCTGTAACTATATTGGCTAATGCAGTCTGATATGCCTGTAAAGCAGCAGCTGTACCATTTACGGGAACATTAGTTGCCACAGCAATTTCCGCGGGAGCTGTTAATTCAATATAAGTAACTGCCAGAAACGGGTCTCCGTAGATCTGTGCATTCTGATGGTATTTATACAAACGGTAAACCGGTGTATTCGCAAACTGGCCTGTACGGTTTGATAAGTTTTTCATCGCCAGTCTTGTCGCTTCAATTTCGCTTGCTAAACGATTCATTCTGACCAAATCTGTGCGAAGATTAAATTCTCCTGCAAATTCCCATTTACGCTCCTGAACAATAGCAGCTTCAAAAGCCTGCTGACCGGATGGCACCGGTACATTTCCGATTCCTGCACGGTTTCTTACCTGCATTAAAGCGGCAGTTCCCGCAGCAGTTGGCCCTCCGTTTAAATAATTTTGAGTTTCAGCATACATTAATAAAACATCTGAATATCTTAACAATGGGATATTTAAATTACGCCCGTCTGCAGCCTGTGGTTCAACGCACCATCCGATTCTGAACTTACCCGGCATGATGCATGAGTATGTTGTTCCTACATCTACCCATTTATCACTTGCATTTCCATTATTTAAGAAATAAATACTGTATGAAGTACAAGATACATCTCTTCGTGTATCTCCTGCATTGAAAGATAAATAATAGCTTGGCAACATAAACTGTAAAGCTTTACGGGAACCGTAAGTTCCGCCACGCGAGCCGGGATGTGCATAAACTCCAAAAGCTGAGTTGGTATTGGCACCATATTCAGCAATTTGCCAAAGGATTTCCGAATTGGTTGCAGAGAATTTTCTCTGACAGAAGTTATACCATAAATATTCAAAGCCGCTTTTTCCGCCCTGCGCCTGAACTAAAGAGTTCGTTCCGCCATTAATGATCGCGGCACAGGCACTATCAGCAATCTGGTACAATTGCTGAATTCTGTTGTTATCACTTCGACGCGACATCATTGCCCCGCTTCCGGTATTCAGATCCCAACGAAGGGAATATCCTGCTGCATAAAGAGCAATTCTGGCCAACAAGGCATTGACTCCCTGCTTCGTTAAACGTTCTGTTGTAGTGTATCCACTTTGAGCAAAATTTGGAATATTCCCTGCAGATTCCTGAAGATCAGCAATGATACGATCGTAAATTTCGTCTCTTGAAGTACGTTTTGGGTATAATGTATTCGGGTCATTCGGATCCATCTCATCCAGAGGTTTAAAAACCGAAGGAACGTCTCCATAAACACGAATTAAATTATAATAACAAAATGCACGGATTGCCTTCACTTCGGCCAATAAAGCATCACGTTTTGTGCTTGCTTCCATTTTGCTCAATCCGCTGACTGCAATGTTTGTTCTTTCAATAACTGCATACATCGCAGAGTAAATCCCTGTTACCGTATTGGGAGTATAAGCATCATATTGATAGTTGGCAATATTATATTTGGAATTATTTGTAGAGCCATCTTCTGAAGAGTGGGTTACTGTATCTCCAGCTCCCAGCTGATAATACATTTCAGTGGGAACTATGCCTCTGTAACAACCCAGAACAAACATCTCTGCAGTATCCAGATTTTTAAATACAGATTCTGTATCCAATGAATTATAAGCGGGTTGATCCAGAAAATCGTCACTGCATGAATTCATCGCTAAAACTGCGACAAAAATTGAGGAAAGAACTACTAATTTTCGTAAAAATACAGGAGTATTATATCTATTTTTCATGATTTAAATATTACATATTAGAAAGTTAAATTAAGACCGAGAACATAGCTTCTTGAACGAGGGTAGGTAGAACTGTCATATCCGGGTGTAACAGTCACCCCGCTTGCCGCAGAAACTTCAGGGTCGTAGCCCGAATAGCCTGTAATCGTCGCTAAGTTATTAATTGTAAAATAGATACGGGCATTCGTCAGCATCACTTTATTTAAAAACTCTCTTGGGAAAGAATATCCTAATGTTACCTGGGAAATTCTCAGATAAGATCCGTCTTCCACATAATATGATGATGGATAGGCAATATTTACAGTATTTGCATTGCTTAAGCTCCAAAGTCTTGAATTTTCATCCGGGTTTAGTTCTTTAAGCCTGATTAAATTACTCGTTGCCTGCCCTGTATTAGGATCGATCAAATGATAATAATTGTTTCCGAATTCTGAAGGAACATTTTGGAACATGGCGTATGGGCTTAAACTTTGTTTAGTAGCATTATAAATGTCATTACCAACGCTGAATTTCATAAATACAGCCAGGTCAAAGCCTTTGTAAGAGAAGTTATTACTGATTCCCCCGATAAAGTCAGGAGTACCGTTTCCGATCTTCTGCATTTTTCTTGTAAACTGATCTCCGGCTTCATTATCAGCAGCAAATTTCATGTCTCCCGGTTTAGGGGTTCCGGTTGAAGGTTTTACAACGCCCGGTTTTAAGGTTAATGATCCGTCCGGATTTTGAGTAAAATCATCCGTAGTATATACTCCCTGATAGATATATCCGTACATATCTCCTAATTCTTCTCCCACAGTTGCATAGTAGGTCACCATTCCCGTTCTGCTGCCTCCTACACTGAATGTTTTATTGAGTTGTCCGTTTTCAAGAGAAAGAACTTTAGATTTGTTGAAAGAGATGTTAAGATCTGTTGTCCATCTGAAATTTTCTGATTTTAAATTCACGGTATTTAGTGTGAATTCCATCCCCCTGTTTCTCATAGAACCGATATTCTGATATTGTCTTGAATATCCTGAAGAAACCGGAAGCACACTTTCGAAAAGCATTTTGCTAACGTTATTATTATACCATTCGGAAGTTAATTTGATTCTGTTATTAAAAAAAGCCAAATCTACCCCAATATTGGTTGTTCTCAGCTCTTCCCACTGAAGATCACGATTTCCCCAGTTTGTACTTGTAACATATGCAGGATATCCCTGGGTATTGTTCATTGGATAATCTGTGAGTAAAATATTGGTTCTCCATAAGTTATTAGCGACACCATTGTTACCCGTTACTCCATATTCAATTCTTAATTTAAAATCATTAACGATTTTATCGATCTTATGACCCTGCCAGAAACTTTCCTGAGAAACACGCCATGCACCCGCTATAGACGGGAAATATCCCCAACGGGAACCTTCTGCAAATTTTGAAGAACCATCCGCACGTATGGTCCCTGTAATTAAATAACGATTGTCATAATTATAATTCACACGGGCAAAATAGGAAAGTAGGCTGTTGCTTGATCTGTCCGTATTTTTATCGGCTACCGTAGCGTTTGCAATATCATCCAGCCCGAAATTAGGATAGGGGAATTTCGTCAGTCTCATGCTGCTTCCTTCGGATTCTTCATACCAGATTTCGTTCCCGATTAAAGCATTTACTTTATGTTTTTCTCCGAAAGTTTTATTATAATTTAAAGTATTTGTAATCTGATAACGGAATGTTTCCGCATTGGCGATATTTCCATTGATCCCCGTGTTGATAGGATCTGTAAGAAACGCACGGGAATTCTGATCTGAAAATGATGTGGATTTGCTGTTTGTCCAGCTATATTGTCCGGCCGTTCTCCATGTGAAGTTTTTCAGGAAATCAAATTCGATACCTGCATTGGCCACGAATGTTCTGGTACGTTTGTTTGAAGTTGACGCCTGAGTTTCGATGTACGGATTTTCTGTATCAAAACCGGAATCCAAGGCTGAATAATCCGGAAAAGTCTGGGTATTGAATAACTGATCTTCGCTGAATAATGTTCCTCCGTTAATAGGCTGAAGAAGGATTTTTTTCATTCCGGAATAGGCTCCCCCCCCGTTTACGGAGTTATTTGTAAACATTGTATTGAAGTCTACTCTTACCCCTTTATACAATTCTGAAGTGATGTTGGCGCGTAATGAATTTCTTGTTTCGCTATAATTTTGAAGTAAACCCTCCTGCTTATTGTAATTATAACTAATGAATGCCTGTGTTTTATCATTTCCTGCAGAAACATTCACGTTGTGGTTTTGGGTTACTCCTGTTCCTCCCAATATTCTTTCCTGCCAGTCCAGTGCATACGCAGATCCGTAACGGTTGGCAATTCTGCTATATGCTCCTGTATAAAATCCCGGTGTATCTGTTCCAAGGCTATTATCAAAAACATTACTCCATTGGGTTGTTTTTCCCTGAAGCTGGGCCAATTCATATTGATATTTTACAAACTGCTCCGAATTGGAAACCATATCCAGCTTTTTAGAAAGCATATCAAACGACATGAAAGTATTGTAGTTGATAACTGTTCTTCCTTTTTTCCCGCTTTTAGTTTTAATAACAATAATACCGTTGGAACCACGGGCTCCGTAAATGGCAATGGCAGAGGCTCCTTTTAAAACATCAATACTTTCGATATCATTAGGGTTAATAACATTCAAAGCGTTATCCAACTGGAAACCATCTACAATATAAAGCGGATCAGAACTTTGAGTAATGGAAGAACCACCTCTGATCGTCACGTTTGCGCCGGCTCCGGGAGCACCTCCTGCTGTCACGATATTCAGACCTGCAGCTCTTCCCTGCAACGCCTGTAAAGCGTTCATTGCCGGTGTGGCCGCTAAATCTTTTGCAGAAACTGAAGAAACAGATCCTGTTAAATCGGACTTCTTAACTTTACCATAACCGATAACAACCACTTCCTCGATATCTTTTGTTTTTTTCACAGTATCATTTACCGCCTTTTGCCCCCAGACAAAACTGGTTGAAAGCATAAATGCCGGAAAGACTATTCGCTTTATATTTTTGTGTTTAACTATCAAAGACATATGTTAATTTTTATGTTACCAAAATACACCGTTACAAAAATTCGGGCATCCTGCAATATCCTGTATTGAAATATTCATAATTTATCATAATTAACTGCAAATATTTAAATTATATATTAAAACAAACTATAAAAGACTTATAAATTATCAATCATTTAGCAAAATATTTAACTAAACCGTGAATTAAGAACTCCCATTTTACACAGATACCCCTTTTTAGAGTTAAATTATTTTCCATAAAAAAGACACTGAAAAAAATCAGTGCCTTTAAAAGAGCTAAATTCTAACTCTGAAACTATATGAATGGATAATGTGAAATCATAAATGAATTGCTAAAAGCTTTATCTCAAAGAATTTCCGTAACCTACCATCAAAATGGAAATAAACATTACAATCATTCCTACAGCAATGGTAGTAATGGTTCTTTTGGAAACCCCTTTCCATTCTTTAATGATAATTCCCCATAAATTGGCAATAAAAATGATAAATGCCATGTGCAAAATCCATGAACTGGCACCATTTCCCATTTTACTTTCGCCCATTCCGTAAAAGAAAAACTGTAAAAACCACATCGTTCCGGCAAGCGCGCAGAAAATCAGGTTCCGTAAAACCGGTACGTTTCTTTTGGTATAATCTGTATATGATTTATTTTTAACGGCTAAATAAAGACAGCCTATAAGATTGACTGCCATACCGCCCCAAAGCACAACAATATAAGTTACATTGTTTTGAAAAAGGAATTCTCCTTGATCCGGATTAGCTATTTTCCAGGCTTCATTAGCTACGATTGCCATTGGCTTTCCAGCTTCCAGTCCGAAGTTGAAACACGCACTTAAAACACCGGAAATGATGGAAACGATTATTCCCAGCCCGAATTTATATTCCGTTTTTACTTCTCCACCGTGAGGATCTGTTGAATTGGTTTGCAGCTCTTTTTCCTTCATCATCCCTGCTTTTCCACTGATGACAATTCCAATAACACAAACCAGAAGTCCTAGTAAGACAAACTGTCCCCACTCACTGGAAAACAACAAACCGATATTGTCTTTCCCTGTTTGCGGAGAAAATTCATAATAAACAGAGGGAACCAATGAGCCAAACACCATACAAAGTCCCAGAATAATGCTGCTTCCGAGCGCTACTCCCAGATATCTAACTCCCAACCCATAAGTAAAACCGCCAATTCCCCACAAAGCACCAAACAAAAACGTTAATCCCAATATAGAAGAGCTTTCATTCTGAATAATTTTCCAAAAATCAGGAATGGTAAGAAATGCCGCGAGGGGCGGAACGATGATCCAGGAAAAAACACCTCCTATTAACCAATACGTTTCCCAGGACCAGCCTTTTACTTTTTTATAGGGCAAATAAAAGCTTCCTGAAGAAAAACCTCCCAAGAAGTGAAAAAAAACGCCTAATAATGCATTCATAATTTTATCTTATGTTGAATTTGAAAATTAACACTATGTAATCGATTGCGCATCTTGTAGTGTCATGTTTGCAATATAATTCTTTTGTTTTGAAAATTTAAATAATTCCCAAACTTAGATATTTTACTTCAGTTTATAAACTTCACTTGCAGCAAGCAACAGACAACCTAAGCCATAATCTTCAAAATCGGGTTGTTTGTCAACAGCAAGCGGCTGACCATCTTTAGGTTCCTTTCCTGTTCCCTGAACCCAACCTAAAAATCCATTCGGCTGAACAGAATCTTTTACAATCGCTTTCCAGGCTTTCACTACAACAGGTAAATACGTTTCTCTGTCGATCAGCCCCTTATTGATTCCATATGCCATTCCGTATACAAACAAAGCGGTTCCGGTCATTTCCTTACCTCCGAAATTCGTAGGATCATGCAAGCTTGCGTTCCAAAAACCATCTTCTCTCTGAACAGGAAGTAAAGCTGATAACAGATCTTTATAATCCTGTAAATATTCCTGATAATGCGGGTCGGATTTCGGGATGTCTTCCAGTGTTCGGGCAAGAGCAGCAACTACCCAGCCATTTCCGCGACTCCAATAGCAGTCTTCGCCGTTAGGTTCTTTGTAGGGTGGAACGAAGCTTTTGTCCCGCCACCAAAGCTTATCTTTAGGATTGTACAAACCGCTTCCTCCGTGCTTATATTTCGTAAAGGCATACATTTCGTAATTTTTGTCAAAATACTTCTGTTCTCCTGTAATTCTGCCCAGTTTCGTAAAAATTGGCATTCCCATTTGCAAGGCATCGATCCACCACCAGTCGTCTGATTTTTTGGAGATAATCATACTGTCCATCGAGGCTTTCACGAATTTTATCCGTTCCGGATTTTTTCTTCCGTCTATTTCATAAAGATCAAGATACGTCTGTCCGCAAGCCTGATTGTCGGCATTCCGGGTGTAAGTTTCGCGCATCATGTTCCAATTGTGCTTTTGAGACCAGTCGATAGCGTAATCGTAATATTCTTTTTTAGGATCTATTTTATACAGAGCCATCAATCCTTCATAATAGACAGCTCTCGTCCACAGATTACTTGGCCATACTTTTTTGCCGACAACTTCCTTTCCCGGATCCGGCCATTTGTTCATGAAATATTGATTTGCCCTTCGTGAAACTTCCAAAACCTCTTTTTTATCCGGAAGGTTAACTTTCTTTGCCGTTGCTTCTTTCTGAACTGAGCAAGAGGATAAAACTCCAAGAATCAACGCAAAAAAAGCGCCTCTCATTAGTACTTTCTTCATAATTATATATATTTTTTTATTTACAATGTATTGGTTTAAATGTTTTAAGCTTAAACATTAAGAAATTAAAAAGGGTTAAGATCAATTAAGAAAATATCAAAGATATTTTTAAGCATGATACTTATTATTGGACTTCGTCAAATCTCTTAATCTTTCTTTTAATGATCTATTTTACTAAACTTCTTAATGTTTAAAATAAATTTAAGTTCTATCATATTAAGGTTTAACGGTATAAATATTTGGCGGAGGAATCTTTGAAACCGATTCATCCAGATAATAATCCGTATGTGGAGGCTGGTTGTATCCTACATTTTGCCAAACGATACTCAATCGGTATTGAGGATTATGCATCAACGTATACAAACGGTGCTTCGTCGGAATTGTCGAGCTGAAAATCCGGAGTTCCTGATTATCAGAAGTTCTGTAAATCAATTCTTCCCGCCAGTCTCCAAATAAATCGGCAACCAAAGAAGGGTTTTTCTTGGTGCCGTTGTTAGATTCACATTGAAAATCTTTAGCGTCAAAAATCAGAGTTGATTTTTCTTTCATCCAATCCCATTTTGACACGGAAGTTCCATCTAAAATTTCGCTTAAAAAATCTCCATCCCAATAAATTCCCATATTACAGGCAGGATTTTTATCACTTATTTTATTTCCTTTAGCATCATAAACGCCTTTCAATCCGGCTCCGGCAGCCCAGGATTCTGAACCCTGATACCGGGGATCTATGTTTAAAGATAATCCTCTTCCCGGTCCCTGAAATTTGCCTTGCTTACTATAAATTAAAGAAGGTAATTTCCATAAAACTTTCCCTGTCGCACCTGCTCTGAAATGCGCTCCCGCATCATCAAACCTTTCCTGAATATCAAAAATTTCCAGTCCGGGATGAGAGGGATCCAGATCACCGACATGCAACGCATCACCGTGACCAAAGCCCGTGCTGTTCAGAACCTTCCCGTTGTCATCAACCGTCATTGCACCAAAGACAATTTCATCTTTCCCATCGTGATCAATATCGGCAATACTCAAATTATGATTCCCCTGACCACGGAATTTTTTATTTTCTTCTGAACTTTCGGTATCAAACAGCCATCTCAAACTGAGTTTTTTCTCTTTATAATCCCAGGCCGCGATTGCCGTTCGGGTATAATATCCTCTTGACATAATGACACTGGGAGTTTTGCCATCCAGATAAGCAACTGCACCCAAAAAACGGTCTACCCTGTTCCCTTTCACATCACCCCAGGTTTCTGTAAGCTGTTCGGGGGTCGGATTCAGGCTGTCTTTAAATCTTGGAACAATATAATTGACTGTATTAATTTCCTCGCCTGTTTCTCCATTGAAAACAGTCAGATATTCGGCTCCGGAAAGGATAAACCCGTTTTCATTTCTATAATCTTTTGTGGAGTCTCCGATCACTTTACCCTTACCGTCTTTGCTGCCATCTGCCGTTTTCATAACCACTTCTGCTTTACCGTCCTGATCTAAATCATACACTAAAAACTGTGTGTAATGTGCACCTTCCCTGATATTTTTACCTAAATTAATTTCCCATAAAAACCTGCCGTTCAATTTATAAGCCTGAATAATAGGTTCATCCGTAAAACCCTTCTGACTGTTATCCTTAGATTGTCCCGTTTGATGAAGGATGATTTCATATTCGCCGTCACCATCCAGATCCGCAACAGAAACATCGTTTGGTGTATATCCGGCCGGAGTTTTTAAAGGAATTGAAAAATAGGGCTTTTGATTAGCAACATATTTCGCAGAATCCAGATCAATCTCCTGATTTTGGGTGTTGGATTTCACGAAATACGTGTAATTTTTTGTTTTATCTGCTGTTTTATCTAAAAAGCAGGTTTCATTAACCAATGCTTTTTCATTCAGTTTTTTACTTTTGTTATTTTCGATACGGTATAGATCAAACTGTATATTTTGAGGTTCTGTTCCCAGCAAACGCCAGCTCACAAAAACACCTGATTCTGAAGGTATCGCTACAATCCCTCTCTTCAAATACTCCATTTGCCTTTGTGCTGAAAGGAATTGTGAAAAAAGCATTGTCATTAAAATAAAGTTATATTTTATATTCATAGTTATGAATGATTTAAATTAACATAATTCAATCGATTGCACAATTATTTTGATATCCTTTTCTTTCATTCTGATTCTATTTCGAATAATATAACGGAATTAATTGAATTTGTCCATCCAGCCCGGAAGGCTGAACTTTCCAGTTGGAAGCATCAAAAGCTTTATAATCAATATTTACAAAATTGATCTCGTGGTAATTACGCCACTGAATTTTATTCTGATCCATGTAACGGATTCTATTGGCCATTAAATTACAAACTTCAATCTGAATGGTGTTTTTCCCTTTTTTCAGATATTTCCCAATGCTAATTTCGAAAGGAATGCTCCAGACAATTCCTGCTTCCTGACCGTTTACAATCACCTTTGCACTTTCGTACAGCTTATCAAATTTCAAAAGATAATCATCTGCATTTTTTTTCTTCATAGGCAAAGTTGTCGTGTAAACTCCCGTTCCTGAAAAGCTTTGTGTTGCGGGATCTTCTGAAAAACTGGTCCATGGTTCCAGTTTCTTTAAGTTTCTTGATTTCGGAAATTCAGGACCGCCTTCTTTGAAACTTAACTGCCAGGATTGATCTAAAATTACCGGAGATTCTGTCTTTTCAACATATTTCCATTTTGCGATGGAACTATCAACCGTTTCAGTATTTTTCAGAATTAAGGATTCTCCGGATTTCAGCTGAATTTTCACGGAATTATTTTGTGTTTCCGCTACTCCGAAATCTCCGGATTCAGGATTCAGAATCACGGTTTGTTTTCCTGTATAATTTAAAGGAATAAACTGATTGATTTCCTTAGAAGTATGGTTGACAATAAAGTAGTATTTTCCGCCGTTAAACTGCCTTCTTACAAACTTCAATCCGGTATCCGTTAATTGTTCTCTCTCTATTTTTAAATATTCCAACCCTTTTTCAATATCGGAACTTAAAATAATTTTACCTTTTCCGAAGTTTGCAGTTTTCACATTTCCACCCTGGTTCTGAAACGGAATTTTATTCCATAATGATTTTAAAAGGTTTCTTCTTTTTTCGACTTCAAAGTTTCCGGGAATATCTTTTGGCTGGTTTTGAAAAATAACAGAGGCGCCATTTTGAGCTAGTTCCAGAATATTATCTAATGTAGTTTCCGGCAAGTAATTTAATTCTGGAATAATCAAAACCTGATAAGAAGATCCTCCTTTTACAGTCTGAATTTCCTGATTTTCCGATTCCGTTTCGCCACTCATCTTATCAGAAATCATATCGATAGAATAGCCCATTTTGTTTAGCTTCGTCAAATTCTCATACATCGGAGTGGGCTGCAGCCATTTTTCCACATTATGAACTTTAAAGGTTAAATCTTTCCCTTTCGGATTGGCCCATTGATCATAAATTGGCCAGTACATCAAAACTTCGTTATCAGATTTTCCGTTCTGCAAAACACTTTGAGTGCGTGTAACATAGGAATTTAATCCTGTCAAATGCGACCATAAACTATTTTCCGGAACAAAATTAACCGAAGCATAAAAGAGCCACCCCGGAAAGGGAACATCGGCCGGCGTATAAGTCGTACCGTGGTAAAAAACATGATTGATCCCGGATAAAAAAACCTGCTCTACCTCAGGTTTCGCCTGCGACCACGACGTTTTAAAATGTTCCGTAAGCCAGGTAAAGGTTTCGTTTGAAATTAATTGTTTGCCTGTAACATTGGCTGCGGACGATGCAAACTTGAGCATATTGAAATCAGGAATATCTGATTTTTGAATGTCTGCGCTGTCCCTTCTCAATCCGGGAATATTAAAGACAGAGCTTCCGAAGGTTTCAGATTCAGGAATATCGACTGCTGCATACAAATCAAGTAAATTTCCGGGTGAGCCGTGCGCCTGGCTGGTATTTTTTGAGTTTTTGGAATGTGCCCAATGGGTAAAATTTTCCGTAAAATTGTTTAAAATCAATTCGTTCAGCGTTTCTCTGTAATCCGATTTAACTCTGCCTGTTATCTCATTTTCCTCGTTACTAACCAGATATTTGATGTACGGACTTAAATCATAACCCCGCCTTTTTTTAAATTCATTTTTAAAATCAGGTGTCCAGTCGGCATTATAAACTTCATAACTGTCGTTAAAAAAGGAACGGACACCATAGTTTGAATTTCCAAATGCCTGATCGAAAGTTTTAAAATAATCAACAATTGCAACAGGTGAAAAATGGTCTAATGTATAGCCTTCCCCGCCCGGAGCTGCACGTTTTACTTTTTGCAAAGTTTTGCCTGTAAAAACTGCATAGATCGTCCATTTCCCAGAATTGGGTTTCCAATCGAGAGAACCGTCATTTGTTATTTTATCGGTTAAGACAACCGCTTCATTTTTCTCGTTATAAGCGGTTACAATATCGAGTTTTACTGTTTTTAAATTCTTTTGTTTTTCATCTTTCAGGACAATTTTTTCTGCTAATTTTTCACCTGATGAAATGGTATAAGTCTGAACGATCATTTTTGTGGCAGCATCCTGCTCATCAACCTGCGGTCCCCCGATTGGCCAACCCGTTCCAACTGCCATATCAACGCCCATGTTCAGGCTTTTGGCTTTGTCCGTAGTGAATTGAAGCATTTTCATCCATTCCGGGGAAAGATAATTGATATATTGCTTCTCAAAACCTTTTGCACCGTAAATGGGCACGATTTCTACGCCTCCAAAACCTGCTTTATTTAAAGTTGTCAGTTGTTTATCCAGTCCTTTTTCATCGACCGCATTTCCCATCCACCACCAACGGGTCCATGGTTTTGCAGTTTCGGTAGTTTTTGGCCACGGATTTTGTGCGGAAAGGTTTCCGAAGACAAAACAGATGAGACTCAGACTGACTATATTTTTAATTTTCATTTTTACATATTTAATGTAACCACAAAAGACACAAAAGACTTTACACTTAAGCCTGATGGAAGTTAACTACTTTAATTTTTCAGTTTCCATCCGGTTTTAAAGCTTCCATAAAGATACTTTCAGGCCAATGGAATTTTTCGACAGGATCAGGTTTATTTAAATCAAACCCTTTATAGTTTTTGGAAACAAATTTACTCAAAGGCAATTTTTGATCAACCATACTTTTTACCACACATTTTGCCAGTTCATAGGCTCCATAGGTATTAAAATGAGTGTCATCTGCCAAAGCATCCGGCTGATTGGGATAGCTGTTTGCCGGATAATATACAAATGCTTTTTTGGAAAGTTCCGGTCCCATCGCTTCAAACAGGGTTTTACTCATGGCATTCAAATCGATTAAAAATACATTTTCTTCTTTCGCAATTTCCCGCACCGCATCAGGAAAATCATCCAACGTATTGACAATCTTATTGTTTTCATCAAAAACTCTCCGATTCATTGATGTAACTAAAACCGAAATTGCTCCCAATTGTCTAGTTTTCTGAACCCATGCTTTCAATCTTTTTTTATACCCTGACCGGAAACTGTTTCCAGATTTCTGGTCATTGTGTCCAAACTGGATAAACAGATAATCTCCAGGTTTTATTTTATTCCAAATTTTATCAATTCGGTGGCGGTCTTCAAAGGCTTTCAACGTTTCCCCGCTTTCTGCATAATTGGCCACAACAACATCTTTCGGAATAAAAAAATAAGGCAGCATTTGTCCCCAGGAAGCCCACGGCTCGTAGAGTGCATCTACCACAGTGGAATCGCCGGTAAGATAAATTGTTTTTGCTGTTTTGTTTGGCTGAATAATTATTGCACAGACTTTCGGAGTTTTATCATTAAATTCTATAGTCAGTACATTATCCCAGTTTAAATATTTTCTTTCTCTCGGTTTTAATTTTACGATCCCGATCTGAGTTCCGTTCTGATTGCGAATGATGCTGTCTTTCATGTGAACAGTTATCAGTTTTTCGACAATTTCACTTTCTTTTGTTTTCAAATCATCCAGCATTAGGCGTCGGTTTTCTGCGCGAACTGTTGTTTCAGAAGTTCCTTTAGAATCACCCAGACTTAGCTTAATATCATAATTTCCTTCGGGAATTACCACCGAAAAATAGAAAGGTTTGTTGCTCGTGATATAATCTCCTGTCAAAGCATTTCCTCCTCTGTCAACGGATTTCAAATTGGAAATATCCATAAATCCGTATCCTGTTTTCTTGTCAAACTTTAAAGCTGGGGTGACAGGAATAAATCCATTCCCGGTTCTGCTTCCACCAAAATCAAATTTGAAAACAGTTTGTTGAGCCAACATTGATGAGCAAATAAAAACTGCTATAATTCCTATCCAGTTTCTCATAATCAATCGGTTAAAATATTGACCTCCGGCATTGTAAACTGCTTCTTTTCATCACCCAGATCAGGTAATCCGAAATAAAAATACAATGTCCTTTTAAAAGTTCCATTGAGATGATTCAATTCGCTTTCCGGTCCTAAAGTTTCTGTTTTATCATTAATATTAAATGCCAAAACAGTTCCCAATGGGGGAATTGCATCTAAAAATGAAATATTTTCCGTCGGTAATTCAGGATAGCCTTCCGCACCATAAACTCCGTAAAAATCGAAGAGCCTTACAAACATTTTTTCCTCTTTTGTCCCGATGGTGATTTTTCCTTCTGCAGTGTTTAACTGTAACCACGAAACATCATCATAATATCCTTTAAATTCGGGATAAATCCAAGGCGAAAAACCGGTCCGGGTTGAGTTTTTCAAATTCTGCCAGACATTATAAGTCTGTCCCTGAGTTCTGTTTTTCCAAACATGATACGGGCCTTTACCCAGCCATTTTGCACTGATGACATAATTTTCGGGATAATCAAAACTGATACCTGAAAACGGATAATCTCCTGAAAGTGAATATTCATAATTGAGTTCTAAAATTCCGCTGGAATTCAATTTCCAGTTAATTTTTTTCCCATCACTGTATAAAACCTCAATGACCTGATTCTGACCTTCTGTGAAAGATTTTATTGATGATAATTCTGCTTTTCCATTTACGAAAACCGGTCCGTTTCGGAAAGTCATTTTTTTGCCTTTTTTATCTACAATGACTGATTTTAACAGACCGTCTTTCTTTCCGATGGAAAATTCTTTTTCGTCTGATTTCAAAATAAATAAAGAATCATTTTCTACTACAGAAACCGGAAATTCTTTGAGTAATGATTTCAGAAATTGTTTTGAAATTGTTTCATTAGCAACAATTTTCCACGTCCAGGTGTAGATTTCTTTTCCGAAAGGATCGGTGGCTGTTAATAATAGAGCTTCACTTTCTTTCCAATTTGCCGGAAGATTAAGGTTGATTTCTTTTTTTTCTGTCGGTTTTATATCTGGAAATTCAGCTTTTCCTTTTTGAATTACTTCAAATCCTGATTCAGAAGAAAAAGGTGTTTTGAATTTTATCAATTTCCATTCAAGCTGACATTCATTTAAATTGGTAAAATGATATCGGTTTTCTACAGGAATAATTCCGTTAAAATCGTTTAGAATCGTTTTAATATTAATTTTTACCGGACTGTAAATTTCACGAATCGCGTAAAAACTCCCTTCTTTTTCCCGATGCGGACCCACTACTCCATCCGGAGCATTGATGGCATTCACATCTATTTGATTATTGAAATCAGTACGTACCAAACCTTCATCAGCAAAAGCCCAAAGAAAACCTCCGGCTCCTTTTTTGGAATTCCAGTGAAGTTCCCAGTAATCGGCTAAAGAAGTTCCGCCACCACCGTCATCCTGCGCATGCAGAAATTCAGTCGGCATATAAATATTTTCTCCTTCGAGAATTTTTTTGGTGCTGTAATAATCTTCGTAATGATTGCAGTCGATTCCGTTGAACGCATTTCCCGGTTTGTGATGTGCGTGAATGACCGGGCGATCTGACAAATCATATTTTGCGAATTCCGCATCCAGATCAAAATTATGTCCGCCTTCATTTCCGTTACTCCAGAAAATGATTGAGGGATGGTTTGCATCTCTTGTAACCATTTCCCTGACCAGCTTTTTCCCGATTTCTGAGCTATATTTCTTTTGCCAGCCCGCCAACTCATCCAAAACATACAATCCTAACGAATCGCAAGCTTTTAGAAATGATTTATTTGGTGGATAATGTGAGCAACGAACGGCATTCATATTCATTTCTTTGATCAGCTGAACATCCATTAAATCAATATTTTTATTGACAGCACGGCCAGTTTCCGGCCACCAGACATGGCGGTTGATGCCTTTCATTTTAATTTTGGTTCCGTTGATGTAAATTCCGTCACCTTTTTTAATTTCAATAGTTCGGAAACCGAATTTTTCTTCGGTTTGAAAGATATTTTTTCTGTTCTTATGTAAGCTGAATTTTGCTTTATATAAATTCGGTGTTTCGGCTGTCCAGAGCTTAGGATTTTTAACGGAGAATTGAATTTGTTTTAAAGTGTCTCCTTTCTCGATTTTAACCTGAGATTCGCCAATAAGAATATTTTTAACATCAAATAATTCTACTTTTAAATTATTAACGGATTCAATTCCTTTTAAATAAATATTGGATTGAAAAGATCCGTCTGCTTTGGCATCAATTGATATTGATGAAATATTTTCTTCTGGAGCTGCTTCAAGATAAACCGGCCGAAAAATTCCTCCCAAAACCCAATAATCTGCAAGGCGTTCTGCATTGTTCACAGATTTGTCGGCGGACATTTTAGAAACTTTAACTTCAAGAATATTTTCTTTTCCGAATATTAATTTATCTGAGATATCATATTTAAATTCATAAAAAGCACCCTGATGAATTTCGCCGGTTAATTTTCCGTTGATTTTTACTTCGGTATCCGTCATTGAACCTTCAAAAACGATGTTGATGGTTTTTCCTTTCCAGGAATCCGGAACTGAAAATTGATGCTTATAGATACCTGCTTCATCATTAAATTTAAAATTTTTGCCGTAGGTCACATAATCCCGTCCGTAATTGTAAGAGCCGAATCCCTGCTGTTCCCAATGTGAAGGAACCTGAATTTTATTCCAATTCCCGGATTTCCGTCCTCCATTAATCCAAAAGTCCCATTCTTTTGTATGCTCAGAATCTGTCCCACTCAGGAACTGAATTTCCTTAGACTGGGCATGCAACAGTTGTGAGCATAGATATAGCAGAACGAATATTTTGGAAAAACAACTCATTTTGCTGCAATGTCGGAATCGTCTTTTTTATCGTATGATTTATCTAAAGAAGCAACCTGAGTGACATTTACTTTAATTTTTTTCAAATTTTTAACAGCATCTAGATTTTCCTCTTTAGGTTTTAACGCTTTTATCGTCAGGTTTTCCAAGGTGAAATCTGTCAAATCATACAAATCTGATTTTTCAACATCGAACGCCGTTTCACAACTGAGGTCAATATTTTTAATCAGAATGTTATTTGCTAAAGATTTTTTAGGTCTTTCTTCTCCTTTTAAATCAAAAAACTGGTTCCAGCCTTTTACATACAGGAAAGTTTTTACGTTTCCGGTTATATTTTCAACTGTAATATATTCGTAGTGTTGAGGGGTATCGGGTCTCATTTTAAGATGTAACAATCTCGAAGCATCTTTTACCTTTGAGTTTCGTAAAATTACGTTGTAATTATGGATCGATTCGCTGCCGCAGGTAAGAACACTGTGACAAAACCCAAAGCTGTTGTCTTCTATAATAATATTTCTGTTTTCACCATTTTCAGGAGCTTTATCTGCCTTCGGGCCTTTTCCTCCTTTCAAAGCAATCGCATCGTCGTTCACTGACATATAGCAGTTTTTAATCAGGAAATTTGTGCAGGCATCGATGTCAACAGCATCTGTACTTGGTGCTTTTACCGGTTCTTTCGGTGCCAGAATTGTCAGGTTCAATAGTTTTACAAATTCGCTTTTATAATAATGTGTACTCCAGAAAGGTGAATTTTTCACGGTAATTCCTTCAATCTGAACGTTTTTAGAGTTTGAAATATAAATGATTCTCGGTCTCATTTCATCCATATTTGTGCACTTAGGATTCCACTGGCGTCTTTTCCAGAATGCTTTCCAAAAGCGTAACCCGTTTCCATCCAGCGTTCCTTTTCCCGAAATGGTAAATCCATCCAGTCCGTCTGCGTTGATTAATGCCGGAAAATATTTTACAGTCTGCCCTTCCATTCTTGTTTCTACAACCGGGAAATCGCTGATATCATCGCTTCCTTTTAATTTCGCACCGTTTTCCAGATGCAAATGCGTTCCCTGCCTGAAGAAGACAGAACTGATCAGGAATGTTCCTTTAGGCACAATGATGACACCGCCGCCATTTTTAGCCGCCAAATCAATGACTGCCTGAACCTGTTTTGTCTGAAGAACGGTACTGTCGTTTTTCACTCCATTATCGGTAAGAATATATTTTTTCCCTAATTTATTGATATCCGTAGGTTTATTTTCTTTAAACCATTTTGGAATTTTGGTTCCGTCGGGAAATTTATCCTGACTTTTTACTCCCGATGAAAACAATAAGAGTACAAACAGAGATAATAAGAAGTTTGATATATTTTGAGATTTCATAATTTATCTTTTACTGTAGAACCTGATTTTTCATTCATACAACTTATTCCGTTCTTTTCATAAAAAATCAGTAAATAATTTTCAACTGTTTAACGAAAATTATCCTTTCATTTCATTTTCATAAAAATATACATTTTAGGAACCGACGGTATCCTGCTCTTTCATGTTGATTAATTTTGCGCAATCGATTGCTGAATATTTCGGTTTTTCAAATTTACAGATTCAATATTTGAATGTCATCAACTTAAATACAGAATCATTACTTTATTTCTCAAATCATATTACATTTATTATCCCGAACTCAGGCTATTTAATAATAATTTTAAAATTGCTATTCAGATTTTCTCCTGAAACATTGAGTATATAATTTCCTGAGGCGTTTTTGTCTGTGATATTTAATTTAAAGTTTCCACTTCCATCAGTATTAATTTTTTCCCTGACAACAATTTTTCCTGTCAGATCAAGTAATGTCGCAATCAGGCTGGATTTTTTATAATCAGGAAGCTTAATGAAAATTTGGTCTTTGACAGGATTTGGATATACTGTTCCAACATTTTTGCTTATACTAAACTCATCATTGCTCAATACTGCCTCATTGTACAAAGCATATACTTCCGATGGAGATAAAGCATAATTGTACATCTGCAGTTCGTCGAATGCGCCTTTATAAGGAGCCGGAGCATTAGTAGCTGCTAAAAATTCAAGCTCACCAATATTCCCGATGATCAAATCACTTGCTTCACCAATACCTGTAACCGCCGTTTCGTCTCCTTCAGTGCTTAAAACACCGTTGGTGTAAATTCTCATTTTATGAGCAGCAATATCTCTCTGAATCACAACATGCACCCAGTTATTGGTAAAATAATTGGCAACGGGTGATGTGATTTCCTTTTTCGTAATATCATCATCAATAGCGTATCGAAGCTGCCCGCCTTTAATCTCAACATTAAAACGTTTACCGGTGGCTCCGGTTGTAATATTTTTAGTAAAAGAACCTTTACACAATACATAAAGACTTGTAGCCGAAGACGAGGGTATCATGCTTGTCGGAGCTTTCATCCAAAAAGAAACGCTAAAAGAATGATTATCAAATGATATCTGATTCTGATGAGGAATACTCGCTATGTACATATTACCCGGTGAAGTTGCCAGGTCGAGGGCGTTATTTTCTTTTCCGGGCACTCTTACACTGGCATTATCGTAGGTTACATCTAATATTCCATGATTAGCAAAAGACGTTACATCTGCAATTTGTGCACCTGAGGAAGGAGCTTCTGCAAATGGCCAGTTGCCGACAAGTCCCGACGTCAGTGCACGGAAATCCCATACATCTCCCGTGGTAACACCAAGAGCATTAGAAGCATCGATTCTCCAATAATAATTGGTTGCCGGATTTAAATTATTAAGCTGATATGATGGTGTAGCAGAATAAGGTACGGTAGCAATATTGCTTAAATTTAAAGGATCTGTTCCAAAATAAATTGTATACGCTGTTGTATTTGAACTGCCATTCCATTTTAAAAGCAGGCTTCCATTGTTCAGCTCAACGTTATTATTGCCGGTTGTCGGAATCGGATTACTCGCTTTTACGGGAGCTGATGGAATCGGCGGTGTGATTACTGACGTATTGGATGTGTAAACTGAAGATTCTGAAGCATTTGTTGCTTTAACTCTATAATAATATTGAGTATCAGGCGTTAAACCGGTTTCATTATAACTTGTTGCATTCGCCCCCAAAGTTGCAATGACTGTAAAATTAGTGCCATCAGTAGAACGCTCTACAATATAATGAGTTTCATTCGTAGCATTATCATTCCAATTAACCGTCAAAGAACTTGAAGGTGAAGTTCCTGTAGATGTTACTGCATTCGTGAAATTCACATTTGTTGGCGGAATAATGAAATCCGGAGGAGTTATATTGGGTAAATTGTTAATATAAACTTCAATATTCAGATATGGAGCATGTGTTGTGCTTACTGCCAAAGCATCGAAGACATTTGGATTCAGTCCGTTGGCTGTTTCCCACGCATCCGGCATCCCGTCATTATCCGTATCCAAAGGAGCCGGCGCACCATAAACGTGTCCTGCACCGCCATTGGTAAACCCAAATTGAGCCGTTAAATCAGTTTGCACATACACATAAGTGGCTGTTGTCCCTTTTGACAGTAAATCTGAAATCATTAAACCATCTACCTGATCACGTCTTGGATAAGATGCTCCTGCATTTGCAACAATTTTGTCGTATGCCTGCTGAGCGGTTAATGTCGGGTTTTTCATTGGATAATCGTATGGGCTGGCCATTATTGCTGCCGGATCTCCTACGGGATATCCTGTTAAGTTTTGAGGGACTGCACCTCCATCCAAAATTCCGTTTTTATTATTGTCAAAATAATTTCCGGAACCATATAGATTGAAGTTGGCATTTCCTACGCTGAAAGGAGTGGTAACCGTATTGCTCGTATTTGGACCTCCGATAAAATAATTGTTGATGATATTGGCAAAAGAGCTTCCCGCCGAATCTCCGCCCATAATATATGCTTCTCCGGATTGTGTGTGCCCATATGTATTTCCATAGTTACCCCAGTTGTAAACTACATTATTGACAAACTCATTAATTCCTTTTATTTTATTATTACGGGTTTTATTGCAGATATATAAATTTCCGATCAGACTGATCTTACCTCCCGGCGGCGGTTGCATTAATCCTCCCGCAGAATGATTATGACGGTGCATTCCTTGTCCTATAATAGAATTCTGAATCGTTATATTATCGGGACTTGTTCCGTTATTATCCCAGTTAACAGAAAATACCTCATCTGTTCCCCAGGTGAAAGTCATGTGATCCAAAATAATATTAGCTCCGTTGGCTATTCCTGAGGCGTCCTGATTTTGAGATGTTCCGCCATAACGGATACGAAGATACCGGGCAATCGTGTTATTGGCTCCGGTAAATGAAACTCTGGGACCTAAAAATACGATCCCTTCTCCGGGCGCTGTTTGTCCGGCAATTGTGGTATTAGCGGCCACAGCAACAACCGATTGTAAATTAACAATACCGCCCACTTTAAATATCACAAAACGCCCCGGCTGGCTTACTGCATCACGGAATGAACCGGGACCGCTGTCATTTAAATTGGTAACCAGATAAATCTGAGGATTTGCAGCACCTCTTGCTCCCGTAGTATATCTTCCAAAACCGGTAGCTTCCGGAAATGCCAATGTCTGGGCACTAAAATCAACAGTGGATAATGCTAATCCACAAAACAGTAAAGATTTAAGGGTTGACTTAAACAGTAGAGATTTATTTTTCATAAATATAATTTTGTGTTAACTAATCTATCCACAAAACCAGTAATGAGCATCCTGCCCCGTCCTGCCGATCTCTATATCAGGTAATTATAAAAAACATTACTTTCTGCATTTAGTTATTTAAAACTGATACGTCCAAAATAATCAAGATTCTCCATTACTGTTTCTTATTGGACATTACTACCTACTAAAACATCAGCAAAAAAGCTTCATACCTATAATTTTGCCATAAATGAAAGGGCGGCATCGTGTATATTTTTGTGGAACTAAATGATGAAGTCTGTTCTAGAATAAAATATGGACTCAGTACTTTTAAGCCTCAACTGTTGTCAGGCGTTTTTAGCCGTTATTGCTAATGATTTTGGAGAAACTTTTGCATTATTTATTGCCTTAGAATCTGATGACTAAAAGGAATAGAATCTGTTTCCAATCTTCGTTTTGGAGAGCAGAAAGAACAGCTAAGTATTTCTATTTGAATGAGTTTCTGAACTCCAAAGGCGAAACGTTTGTCTTTGTTTTGAAAAGCTTGCTGAATGATTGTGAATGTTCAAAACCCAATTCGTAAGCAATTTCTGAAACGGAAAGATTTGTCGTTGATAGTTTCTCTTTAGCCTTTTCTATGATTGTGTTCTGAATATATTGTTGTGTATTCAGCCCTGTCAGTGAACCCAACATATCACTCAAATAGCGTTGCGACAGCTTTAATTCCATGCTGATATATTTCACGGACGGCAGACCATCTCTCAAGCTGTTTTCTTCTTTAAAATAATTGTCTAAAAGTTTGTCCAAAGAAGCTATGATATCATGATTGACCGCTTTTCTTGTGATGAATTGGCGATTATAAAAACGATTACTGTAATTAAGCAGCAATTCTATTTGTGATACCAGAACATCCTGGCTGAAACTGTCAATATTGTTGGCTAACTCGTTGGCTATTGTCGTAAATAAATTGGCTGTAATTTCTTTTTCTTTTGCCGACAAAAACAAGGCTTCTGAAATATCATAAGTGAAAAAACCATATTTATGTATCGTATTTGCCAATGAATAATTTCGTAAAAAGTCAGAATGAAAATACAAAGCAAAACCTTCGTAGTTTTCTACATCTTCCGGCGAAAAAACGATTTGTTTAGGTTTCAAAAATGCTAATCCGCCTTCTTCGAAATCGTAATGTCCTTGTCCGTATTTTATTTGACCCTTGAATGTAGGCTTAAAGGAAATTTTATAAAAATCAAGACTTATTTTTTGTCCTTTTGGAAACTTTTCAATCGAAACCTCATTATAATCAACCAATCCAACCAATGGGTGCAAAGGTGCAGGAAGTTCCAGTTCCCGCATAAGTTGAGATATGCTCTTAATGTGCTTTATATTAGATTGTCGTTCCATTTTATATTACGAATTTAATCAATTTTGTTTTGACGGACGAATAATGATGTCGCCAATCTCTACATCGGCTGGCTGGCTTATTGCATAAATCACTGCATTAGCAATAGCAATTGGATTTATAGCAATTTGTTCCATCTCATTTTGGATAGTTGCTTTCATTTCTTCATTTTTTAGGTTGTTCGCAAAATCTGTTTTCACAAATCCGGGCGAAATGCCCGTAATACGTATGTTTCCGTTTGACTCCTGACGAAATGCTTCTGCAATAGTACGAATGGCATTTTTAGTTCCGGCATAAACCCCTTGCATTGGAACAATCTTTATTCCTGCAGTAGAAATGATATTGATGATATGTCCTGATTGTTGCTGTTTGAAAATAGGAATTGCAGCAGCCATTCCATACAAAACACCCTTGAGGTTAATGTCAATCATTTCTTCCCAACCATCAACATCCACTTCATCAATGCGACTTAATTGACTGACACCTGCGTTGTTTACAATTACATCTAATTTCCCGTAATGTTCAACTGCTGTATTTACGAACCGCACTAAATCGGCTTTGTTTTTCACATCAATTTTAGTAAAGGTGGCTTCGCCACCTTTACTTTTAATTTCTTCAACAAGTTGTTGCAATTGTTCTGTCCGCCTTGCACCCAAAACAACCTTTGCACCGTTTTCTGCTAATTCTATTGCAATGGCTTTCCCCATTCCGCTGCTTGCACCTGTCACGGCGACAACTTTTCCTTTAATATTCTGCATTGTTGCCGGTTTTTATCTGTCAATCTGTTTTTCTAAAAATTCAGGATAGCGGTCGCCTACGAGTGTAATTCCATTGACTGTTGTGTCAATTTTTGCAAGTTCATCGGTTGTTAATACTACATTTGTACTGTCAATATTTTCCTCTAGTCTATGTAATTTTGTAGTCCCGGGAATTGGTGCTATCCAGGGCTTTTGAGCTAATAGCCAAGCCAATGCTAATTGTCCGGTCGTCACATTTTTTTGTTGAGCAATCTCAGAAAGCGCGTCCACTAAAACCAGATTGGCCTTTATGTTTTCTTCTGTGAAACGAGGAATAATATTTCTACGGTCGATATCCTCTAATTTTTTGTTTATGATGCCTGTGAGGAAGCCTTTGCCCAAAGGACTGAACGGAACGAAACCAATTCCTAACTCTTCTAAAGCGGGTATGATTTCATTTTCCGGTTCACGCCAAAATAAAGAATATTCGCTTTGCAATGCTGATACAGGTTGAATGGAATGTGCTTTTCGAATTGTTTTAGCACTTGCTTCCGATAAACCGAAGTATTTTACTTTGCCTTCCTGTATCAGATCTTTTACTGTTCCTGCAACATCTTCTATCGGAACATTCGGATCAACTCTGTGCTGATAAAGCAGATCAATGTAATCTGTTTTTAATCTCTTTAAAGATGCTTCGGTTACTGCCCTGATCGTTTCTGGTCTGCTGTCTAAACCAACTGCCGGTCTGGCATCTTTACAGCCGAATTTTGTAGCGATCACTACATCTTTTCTATAAGGCTGAAGTGCTTCGCCAACAAGTTCTTCGTTGGTATAAGGCCCGTAAGCTTCTGCGGTGTCAAAAAACGTGATCCCTCTTTCAACTGCGTTGTGTAGTAGTGTTATGGCATCTGTTTTATCAAGACCTTTGCCATCCAAAAAGTTTAAACCCATACAGCCAAAGCCCAATGCTGAAACCTCTAATCCGCTATTTCCTAATTTTCTTTTTTGCATAATTTCTTTTTTTAATTATTGTAAAACTGACT
Organism: Chryseobacterium tongliaonense; assembly: GCF_041224435.1. Taxonomy (NCBI): domain Bacteria; kingdom Pseudomonadati; phylum Bacteroidota; class Flavobacteriia; order Flavobacteriales; family Weeksellaceae; genus Chryseobacterium; species Chryseobacterium tongliaonense. Next base: position 332,599 of record NZ_JBGFFD010000002.1, read on the forward strand.
TAAATTTCAAGTACAAAATTCTTAATTGCCGTCCGATGAAATGTATCTGAATTGGTATTTGTTGTAGTCAAATTTTCAAACGTTTTTTACACATTATAAATTAGTCCACTGCCTTTTATCTAACGATTTGATAGCCGTCATCTCATCGGAAGACAACTCAAAATCAAATGCATTGAAATTTTCATTTATCCTTTTCATATTCGCTGATTTTGGAATAACCACGACATTTTTTTGAATTAGCCATCTCAGCACTACTTGGGCAATGCAGAGAGAAAACGATTTAGGGGTACAATATCATTTAATGGAATTTAGATACTGCCAAATCTTAGCAGAACCCGGATACAAAAGCAAGGAAATTTCTTTATGGAAAGTCCGATCATCCTTTTAGCGGTGATCATCTGGTTCTTTAATATTTCCAACTCAATTGTACAGCATCGATATATGAAATTCTGTGGCATTTTTTAAATTTCTAATATTGCCACGATTTTGCCACAAACTTGTGAAGTGTTATTGAAAACTTAGTAATTCATATAAAACAAAAAAATCCTGCAAAATCAATGTTTTGCAGGATTTACCTATTTTTAGTGCTTTTTAAAAACTTTAAAATTGCACCTGGCGGAGAGTGAGGGATTCGAACCCCCGGACCTGTTACAGTCAACAGTTTTCAAGACTGCCGCAATCGACCACTCTGCCAACTCTCCCTGAACTCCGGCTATGCCTTCGTTTTCAGTGGTTCAAATATAAAGCGTTTTTTAATTTCAGCAAAATATTTATCCTAGAAATTTTAACAAAACTTAATAATACACTAGAAATCAATCCGATTATTTCATACAGAATTTTAACTTATATCGATTCTGACCTGAGTACAAAAGGTATTTTTATATCGCAAAACAAAGAATATATAATTTTTTGATTTTTAAAGTTAAACAATGCCCCTTCGCTTATTTATGAAACACAAATATCTTAACTGGTTTTATTTTGATAAGCGAAGCGGCTTTGCTTAGCCTGAATATCCATCTATCGGAAAATTCCTTGTCTACCATTGTGATAAATAAATAAAAATATATAAAACAGTTTCGGCTAAAGCCTGATTGATTTTTTTATCTCTTTAAACGGGCTAAAGCCCGTTCGAATTGAATTAAGTTCAGTTATGTTTTTATACAGCAGACTTAAAAATCTTTAGATCTCTCCTTAATTAGCTTATCTCCTTCATGTATCTTAATGGTTCAAAAAATTATTTGAAAAATCTACGAGAACTTTTTTCTCACAGATTTATCTGATTGAACTGATTTTTTATCATTGAAAAATAAAAAAGCGTACCCGGAAGTACGCTTCATATCAATTTTGATTTGCTTATTAATGTAATTCAGCAAGGTATTTCTCTGCATCCATAGCTGACATACAACCGCTTCCTGCTGCTGTAATTGCCTGTCTGTAAATATGATCCTGAACATCACCCGCCGCAAAAACTCCCGGAAGATTCGTTCTTGAAGATCCTTTCTCTGTCAGGATATATCCGTTTTCATCCAAATCTATCTGGCCAACGAAGATATCGGTATTCGGCTTATGACCGATGGCAATAAAGATTCCGTCAACATCAATGGTAGAAGTTTCCTGAGTCTGGTTATTGATTACCACAGCTCTCTCCACAAGGCTGTTCTCTCCTTCAATACCGATTAATTCATGATGAAATCTCACTTCAATATTCGGTGTGTTGTCTACTCTGTGGATCATCGCTTTTGAAGCTCTGAACACATCTTTTCTTACCAGCATGGTTACCTTTCTGCATAGTTTAGCAAGATAAGTAGCTTCTTCTGCGGCCGTATCTCCTGCTCCAACTACCACAACATCTTTTCCTTTATAGAAAAATCCGTCACAGGTAGCACAGGCAGATACTCCTCCACCTGCATATTTTTTCTCATCATCAAGGCCTAAGTATTTTGCCGTAGCACCGGTGGAAATAATAACTGTTTTAACCAGAATTTCTTTATTTCCTGCATATAGCTTGTGAACTCCACCCACTTCTTTGGAAAGCTCAACTTTAGTGATCATTTCGTAATGAACTTTAGTATCAAATCTTTCTGCCTGCTTCTGCAAATCCATCATCATTTCCGGACCTGTAATACCGGCCGGATATCCTGGAAAATTGTCAACCTCAGTGGTTGTAGTTAATTGTCCGCCCGGCTCCAAACCTGTATACAATTCAGGTTTTAAGTCTGCTCTTGCTGCATAAATTGCCGCTGTGAAACCAGAAGGTCCAGATCCTACGATAACACAATCTAAAATGTTTTGCTCCATATTTTGCTTTTCAAAAGATTATAAAATTAACGAGCGCTAATTTCGTAATTTTTAATGTTTTATTAAAGTTATTTTAATGATACTTGTCAATATCGAATATGTGAATTGTCAATTGTTTTTTTGAGGCTAAATTGCGAAAGGGCTGAAAAGCTGAAAGGCGAAATTGTAAAAATTGCAAAATCGTAAAATCGTAGATCATAGATTATGAAACTGTCAATTCGTTTAACTTACCTTTCCCAACTCATAACTCATAACTTATAACTTATAACTTATAACTTATAACTCATAACTTACTAAACCTTCAGCTTAATCTTATCCACATGAATAATCTTGTACACCAGTTCTTTGATCAGTTCGGCTTCGCTCATATTCACGGCTCCCAGACCTTTTCCTTTCATATCAAATTCTCTCAGGATAGAGATCACCCTTGTTGCATGTTTTAAAGGATATAATCTTGCACTTTCAGCGTAATCTTTTATAAAATAAGGATTGATTCCCATTTGGGAAGCGATGGTTTGCGGTGACTGTCCCATCATCGTCTGATACATAATCACATTGGAAAAGTAATTATACAGGCTTGCCAGCATCATTACAAAAGGATTGTTTTTAGGGTTTTTCCCCATAAAATGAGCAATTTTAAATGCTGCATTGGCGTTTTTTGTTCCTAAAGCTTTCTGTAATTCAAAGACATTGTATTCTTTACTGATTCCGATATGGTTTTCAATAATGCTTCCATCGAGAACCTCATCGTTTTTAAGAATGATTTTAAGCTTATTCAGTTCGTTGGCAATTCTTGAAAGGTCGTTTCCAAGGTATTCTGCAAGAAGATGGGAGATATTCGGAGCTGTTTTAATGCTTAATTTGATGCATTCATCAGCAATCCATTTCGGTAGATTATTTTCTTTGATTGATTCGCTCAGAAAAAGGGCTTTTGCCTTATCCAGGGCTTTTGTAACTTTTTTCCTGCTATCCAGCTTTTTATGTTTGTGGGCAAAAATGAGAACTGTAGACGGAACTGGATTTTCCACATAAGCTTCCAGAATCCTGTTTTCTTCTTCATTAAGCTTTAAATCCTGGGCTTCTTTTACAATAATCACCTGCTTGTCGCCCATCATTGGAAACTGCCTCGCCAATGAAAGTATTTCCTGATAAGAAGTATCTTTTCCATAAGCAACAGTCTGGTTGAATGCTTTTTCATCTTCTTCCAGAAACTCATGTTCAAAGGCTTTTACAACAACATCAATAAAGTAAGCTTCTTCTCCGTGGAAAAAATAAATCGGTAAAACTTCTTTATTTTTAATATTTTTGAGGATTAAATCTAATTCTTTCATCTTTATAATGGAACTTCCAAAACTGAACTTTCAGGAAACTTTTGATTTTAAATTCAAGAAAGACAAAGATAAGTTTTTTATTTATGATTTAGTTCGTAAAACTTACCTTTTGCTTACCCCTGAAGAATGGGTACGGCAGCACTGGATACATTATTATCTTACCATAGAATCCTATTCTGTATCGGCTTTAATTACAGAAAAAAAGATTGTTCTGAACGGTTTAACCAAAAGAGTTGACCTGCTGATTACGGAAAAAGCCCAACCTAAAATACTGATCGAATGCAAAGCTCCGCAAATTAAATTAACGGAAAAAACTTTTGAGCAAACTGCAAGATATAACTCCATTATCGGGGCGAAAGAAATTATTTTAACCAATGGTTTGCAGCATATCAATGCATATTTTGAAGACGAACAGTATCAGTTTTATAAGCCGTAAAAATCCAGCATAGGCAAAAAACTTTTATTCATAAATCACATAATTGATCTTATCTACCCCTGTATTTCCAGTTTTAGAATCATAGGCATAAACAATAAGCTCATAATTACCTCCTTCTGCAATCGGCACACTGGTTTCAAATAAATTGGTGGAAACAAAGGACAGGCTGGTTTCGCTTAAATAAGTTCCGTTTCTTTTTAAAATTGCTTTGATTTCAAATTTATCCGGATTCCATACTCCCCCTTTTTCAACAACACAGCCACACATCATCACTACATTGGCCTCAATGGGAAGCTTTTTATCTTTAAGTGATTTCAGCGCCATATATTGGTGGGTACGGGGTTTTAAAATATCGATGATAAAGCCCGGAATTTCCATAATAATTCCATCACCCAGAATATGCTTTCCCGGAATGAGCCAAAGCTCTGTGCTCACGATAGCCTGTGCCTGCTTGTTGTTGAATGGCGAAAGCACCTCAACATTCACAAAGGTAGGTTCGGTAATATCAATTTTAGCTAAAAACTGTGCCGTTCCATCATCCACAATCGAACTCTCCCTTGTTTTGGGCACCTTCATGATCAGATCTGTATTTCCGGTGCTGCCGCTTGTTTTTCCTTCTGCTAAAATCTTATTGTTGATCTTATTTCTGATGATGACATAAGCACCTCCTAAAGAACTGCCGATAAATTTTGCGTCTCTGGCTTTAGCCCTGATAATAATTTGGGTTTCCGTTGCTGAGCAGGCAAAACCACATACAAGAAGAAGGCATAGGAATAAATTTTTCATAATCATTTATTTTGGTAAAATTGTTTTTAAATATTCTTGTTTAAACTTGTAATAAAATGAAGATCGTTCCAGTGCATCGTCAATCCCATCCAGATACTCAAAAATACCCAGGTCTTTATTTATAACCTCGAGAATGGCAGCTTCACAACTATTCCATAACGTTTCAAACTGAGGCATAAGTCGAATGGCTTTGGCTGAAAGTGATACCATTTGCTTTCTTTTGTCAGCTTCGTCATTTTTCACCACTAAATAGCCTTTGCTGTTCATTTTTTTGATTGTAATCACCAGCGAAGGATGTGAATATCCCAAAGAGTTGGCAATATCTGCAATGGATAATTTTTCTTTGTCTTTAAGCAGCATAAAAATAAGATACCAGTTCGGTTCAATATCATAATCCAGCTCTTTATACAACTTTTTAACGCCTTGTGCCATCCTTTCGCTTATTCTTTTCAACCTGGAATCCAATGCTTTGTAGCCAAGTTCTTTTATAAAATCAGAGTTCATTGAAATATTTAATGCTGTAAATATATAAAAAATTAGTGAACTGTATAGTTGGCTATATATTTTTTTTTATTTATTTAAAAAATGATAAGGAAAGAACGGGCTTACAGCATGTTGATAAGCTCACCATCTAATTCCGAATGTTAAATATTTTACAAATCGGGTGTCCGGATGCTTCTAAATAAAAAAGTTTTGTGAATTTTGTGTTATACTAATTTTAAGCAAATTCAATAAGAAAGAATTAATATGGAAATTAAAAACATTGTATTCGATTTTGGCGGCGTTTTAATGGATTGGAATCCGAGATATTTTTTCAAGGATTACTTTAATGATGATGAAAAAATGGAATACTTCCTTACCCATATTGCACAACAGGAATGGAATGAGGAGCAGGACCGTGGAAGAAGTCTTGCTGAAGGAACGGAAGTTCAGGTTAAAAAATTCCCCGAATGGGAAAAAGAAATCAGGGCGTATTATGATAACTGGACGGTCATGTTAAAAAGTGACATCCCTCACAATGTTGAAGTTCTAAAGAAATTGGGTAAAACCGGATATCAATTATACGGTTTAACAAACTGGTCGGAGGAAACATTTCCGTACGCTTTGGAAAATTATGACTTCTTCCAGCTCTTTAATGGAAAAATAGTTGTTTCGGGAACAGAAAAACTGATCAAACCGGATCCGAAAATCTGGCATGTTTTATTGGAAAGATATGATCTCCAGGCCAATGAATCTGTTTTCATTGATGACAATCCAAAAAATATTGAAATGGCACAGTCATTAGGTTTCAATACAGTTCATATCACTCCGGATACAAATTTAGAAGAAGAGCTCAATAGTTTAGGGGTGAAATTTAAATAGACGTTTATTAACAAAATTCTATTAATCCGCATTATAAGTTATTTTTATTTAATTTAGATGAGGATTTTTATTGATCCTATGCAGAGAAAAACAGAAATAATAAATTATTATCATCGATTTTCTTGCGTAATACCTGTTTAATGATCTACAAAATTACAAAATATGATACGTTCAATCTTATTCACTGCTTTATTGATGACCTCAGGCGCTTTATTCAGTCAAAAACTCTCAACAGTTTCCTATCAGGACGGTTCTCAGAAATTAAACGGCCTTGTAACTTCCAATGCCGGAAAAAAACTTCCGGGAGTTTTGATTCTTCCCGCCTGGAAAGGGATAGATGACGAAGCTAAAATTGCTGCCGCTGAGCTTGAAAAACAGGGTTATATTGCCTTCATTGCCGATATTTACGGAGAAGGAAATATTCCTGCCGACAATACTGCTGCAGCAAAAACTTCAGGTTATTACAAACAGAATTATGAAGCTTACCAGAAACGCATTGCATTAGCCCTTGAACAGCTTAAGAAAAGCGGGGCCATACCGTCAAAAATTGCTGTTATAGGGTATTGTTTCGGTGGTACCGGAGCTTTAGAATCAGCAAGAGGAAATTTGCCTGTAGCAGGTGTTGTTTCTATTCATGGAAGCCTTACAAAGGATCAGACCAGAAAAAACGGAAACATCACATCTAAAATCTTAGTTGAAAATCCGGCTGATGATCAGGGAGTGACCCAACAGGATTATGACAACCTTATCAAAGAGATGAATGAAGGAAAGGCAGACTGGCAGATTATTACTTACGCGCATTCAAAACACACGTTCACAGATCCGAAATCGCCGGATTATAATGAAGTAATGGCAAAGAGAGCCTGGAACCATACGTTGATGTTTTTAAAGGAAGTTTTAAATAATTAATATAACAATCTCACAGTGTAACCCGTGTAACAATTTTGAAATCATTCAGAAAATCATTGGTACACTGTTAGATTATCAGATTGGTACATTGCTTAGTCTACACCCTCTTCTTCCCTGTGCACAAGCTCTATTGAAAATGCAGGAAGACAGATGGCAATGTATTCACAAGGCTCTGAATAAGGATTGCTGTACCGAACTCTTGCCCCTTTTTCAATAAGAATGCTCTGGCCTTTTTCTAAAACAACTATTTCACCATCAATCTCAAATTGCTTTTTTCCTGAGACAATGATGGTAAATTCATCGAATTCAGGCGTCTGATGGGGTTCACTCCATTCCGGAGGTGCCACCATATGGGCGATGGAGATATTTGGATTCTGGGTTGAGTTTCCCCAATGCTCTTCAATTAATTTTCCATCTGTAGTAGGAACAACAAATGGAGATTTCTGAATTTTATATTTTTTCATTTCTGCCAGTTTTCTTTTGTTATTTCATATACAAAATTAGTTCTCGTAGGCTCTCCGAAATAAGCAACCTCTTCTTCGGCAATTTTCTGTCCGCCAAGCCTTTCCAAAGCGATTTGCGAACGAAAATTTTCTTTTCCGATATGGAAATGAACCTTATCTACAAATCCGAAGATATAATCCAGCATAAGCTGTTTGATCTGCGGATTAATTCCTTTTCCCCAGGATTTTGTCCCGTAAAAAGTGTACCCTATAAAAATACTGTTGTTCTTTTCATTAAAATCATAATAACGGCTGCTTCCCAGCACATCCCCGGAAGCTTTATCCATTATTTTAAAAGCTCCTTTACTTTCAATGGCTCCTTTGAAAAAGTTTTCAAAGACTTCTCTTTTATAGCGGTCTTTATTGGGATGCTGCTTCCAAACTTCAGGATCAGAAGCCACTTCGTATAAAGACTCAAAATCCCCTTGCTGTAAGGGGATTAATTGATATTCCCGGTTTTCTAAAACCGGTTGGATAGAAAAATTCATTTCTTAGCTTTTTGTTTTTGCAGCGTCAGATTCTATTTTCTTGATTTCTTTCAGCTTATCGGAAATTTTGATAACGGCATCCAGTTTTGCAGGCTTTAAAGCAACTTCCGCCTGAGCCATATCCCATTTGATCACTAAATTCCCTGAGTTTTCGTCAGTAGGGTTTAATGTGATCTCAAACCATTCCTGTTTGTCTGCCAATTTATTAACAGGCACTGTAACGTCTACCACATCCTGTTTAGGATCGTAGGTATAGGCTCCCCATTGCTGGAAATCTTTATTTAAAATTACTTTCCATTCTTTTTCCGTAGGAATGATGAATAAACCGTAAGTACCTGCCTGTACTGTTTTTCCACCGAAGTTAACGGCCTGTCCGAAGGTGATTTTTGTAGATGAATTGGCTCCCGCTCTCCAAACCTGTCCGTAAGGAACCAGTTCTCCGAAGATCTTACGTCCTTTTACGCCCGGTCTTCCGTAATCGATGGAGATTTTAGACATTGAAAACTGCTGTTCTACCTTTTGGCGTGGGCTCAATGCCGGAACGGAATAATCCTGAGCTAAACCAAATACTGAAGCCGATATGCAAAGTGCAAATAGTAACTTTTTCACGTGTAAATTTTTCTTTAAAAATACGAAAATCAAAACAAAATAGCCTTCTCCAATTCCAATAATTTTTGCTTTCTCCAGATTCCGCCGGCATAGCCTACCAGTTCGCCATTTGATCCGATAACACGGTGACAGGGGATTAAAATTGCAATTTTATTAATGCCGTTTGCAGTTCCCACCGCTCTTATTGCTTTGGGATTTCCTAAAAATTCAGACTGCTGTTTATAGGTACGGATCTCTCCCATCGGAATCTCACGCAAAAGCTGCCATACTTTTTCCTGAAACTCAGTTCCGGTAATATATAAAGGGACTTCAAACGTTGTTCTCTTCCCTTCAAAATATTCTTTCAGTTCTTCTTCCAGTTGTCTGAAGTGCTTATTTTCACCCTGCACAATTTCTGCATTCAAAGCTTTTGACAATGAAATAAACTGTTTTTCCATATTCTTCCGGTCGGTGAATTCAAGTAAACAGATTCCTTTATCTACGGCGCAGGCAAACATATCTCCGAGTGGAGTTGATATGGTTTTAAGATGTATGATTTCCATATGTTTTAAATAAAAAAACCTTGTCAGTAAAAAAACTTACAAGGTTTAAATGTATATATTTTTTTATTAACATCCGTAAATTGAGGAAACTCTTCATGATGATCAATAAAAAGGTAAAATAAATAACTTTTATTTTAACCTCAACTTTTTATTTCCAGCACTCTTTTCGCCTGCTCAATATGTCTCAGATTATGATAGATAACAAAACGAAAGGTATCGCCAAGCTTCAGTTTGATAAGTTTTGAAATGCTGATCCCGGTTTTTGTTTTTTCAAGATCAATGGTTTTTGCTCTTTCCAATAAGTCTGACAATTGATTTTGCTGTTCGATAAATGCATTTAAAACATTTTTATCCAATCGGCTGTGAATGGGATTCATTTCTTTAACGGTTTTCATCGTCTTCAGCTTTTCTTTCGGAAGCATCATCTTGGCAAAATAGTTTCCTAAAATCCCCGGCGAAAAAGTGTTTTTTGGTGCTGAATCAGAGATTAAAATTCTTTTTTTAATTTCAGGAATATAAAAATTCCCATAGCGATTAAGATGTTCGAAACATTCCAAAACACTCCAGCTGTTTTCCGAAACCCTGTAATTTAGCTCATTTTCCGACTTATCCAAAAGTGTTTCAGTATATTGAATATTCTGACGAGTGATTTCTTTTAATTCTGAGATTAGCTGTAAGGAAGAAATTTTCATTGATGATTTTTATGCAAATTTCAGGATTGAGTTTTTTTTAAATATTGACTGAGCTCAAGATTTTTTTAATCTTGACAAGGTCTCCGGGCTCATTCGCAGATAATTGGCAATATGTTTGTCCGGAATTTCCTGAAACAGCTTGGGGCTCCTGTTTAAAACCCTTTCAAATCTCTTTTTCGGGGAGCTGATGAGTAAATCTTTTTCTCTTTCAAGCTGTTGCAATACCAGATCTTCTAAAATGAAATTCCATAGTTTCAGATTTTCATCACCGGAATGGATAAATTCATAGAAATCTTTTTTTGAAGCTACTCTTACTACTGTTTTTTTTAGGGCCTGAATATAAAAATCCGATGGCTTTCCGGATAAAAAAGAATCCAGTGAAACAATAATATTTCCTGTATACCCGAAACGGATAATGCGTTCTTCGTCTTCATCCATGATAAAAATCCTTACACTTCCGTTTTCAATAAAATAAATATGGGTATCTGTCTCTTCTTTCACTTTCAGAAACTGATATCGCTGAATTGTTTTTTTCGTCTGAAACAAGTCGGCATCAAGCAATGTTTGGATAATATTCACAGAACTAAATTCATTAAATTAAAATTAAGAAAATTACAAATGTTTCAATAATTATTTCTTTTTCATCCCAAAAATAAGGGGTAATTTTCAGGTATAAAACTTTTAATCATTAACTCATTAAACAAATGTTCAAAAAAACAAATATCATCTTCCTTCTCATTGCAGTGTTCTTCAATGTTAATGCACAGGAAACAGTTCCGTTCCGGCTTACAAAATACAATAATATCATTGTAAAAGCGCTGGTGAATGAAAAAGATTCACTGGATCTTATGTTTCAGATTGCGATGGGTGATGCCTCAATTTCTCCTGAACGCACGAGAAAAGCAGATCACATTATTTTTGATAAGGACGAAATCAGTGATAATAATACGGTACAGATAGGAAACATTTCAAAGAAAAGCATCCGTTTTTTTGATAATGAAATTTCAGGACATGAAGCCGACGGAAAAATAGGAACAGGATTTTTTGCAGGAAAAGCATTCAAAATCGATTATGATAACAACCAGTTTGTTATTTATGACCAGCTGCCGGATTTAAAGGAATACCAGCTTATTACGGTGTATCCGGAGAGAGATCAGTTATTCATCAATGCTGATAATATTATTGACGGAAAGCAGCAGGAAGGGCATTTCCTTCTTCAATCCGGGTATTCCGGCGGGTTACTTTACAATAACCAGTTTGCGGAAGACCATGAGCTGGATAAAAAGCTGCAGGTCACCGGAGAAAAAACACTGAAAAATTCCAGCGGGAAAAGCGTGATAACCAAGCAGGGAATTTTACCGAAATTCAGAATAGGAAATATCATTATGGAAAATGTTTCTGCCGGATTTTTTGCCGGAGATCTCAAAACACAGAAAGTAAGTTATTTCGGAGCAGATACCCTGCGAAGATTTATCTGGATCTTTTCTGCTGACAGGAAAACAGCCTACATTAAGCCCAGCAAATATTTTTCTGAACCTTATTTTAAAATCAATTAAAAATAAAAATCCCCGGTTTATGATAAGCCGGGGATTTTTTATTAACGGATTTTTCATCCGACATTAATATTTATTGAGGCATTGCTTTCCATTTCTGAAGAATCGAGGTATAAAAATACATGAAGATAAAGCCACAAACCAGGATAATATAGCTTAGGTTAACATCCAGAATTTCTATAATATTATTGCAGCCCACATATTGTCCGTATTTATCGATTGATTTACAGTTGGCATCCTGATGAAGACTAATAATCCCGAAAATAAGGAATACAAAAAGAACAAATCCGTTCATCGAAATATTGACCAGAACCGAAGAAACCAGTTTTCCGGCTTTCTTCATCATGAATAAAGGAACAGAAAGAATTGCCAGGGAAATAACCAAAGTAAAATATGCAACAAAAAATTTCTCATTCCCTTTTACAGATAAAGAATATAAAACTGTAACCAAAGTAACAAAAAGAATTAAAACTCCCGCACTGATCACGCTGAACAACAATGAACGTAAACCTGTAATCCTGAAGCTAAAAATAAAAGTGGACAGGAAAAATGCGATCCAAAGATAAACATGGATATTTTCCCTGAAAAATTTGTTAGATTTTACGAAATCCACATTGGATAAAAACTGGGAAAGATTGTCCGTATAATAAAAATAACGGGTCATATTATTCTTAAAATATTTTTCAGGAGAGATCTCTTTATTCAGTTCCGGGTTGAACATTTTAATTGTAATCGTATCATTTACGATAACACCATTCTCATCCACTACGGCTGCTGAATCTTCAAGAGCGGCATCAACTGCATCATCTTGAGCATACTGATCACCTGGATTATTTTCGAATTTTTTGATGAAATACCTTACCTCAAAATTTGGATTTTCCGGAGCGTACACCATTTTTGTCCATTCATCGGCATCTATATTATTTTTTATCCCAAATTCTTTTGAAATTTTTAAAAAGTCAGACAGCAAATTTTTAAGCTCTGTAGAATTATTTTTATTGAGAAGCTCGGTCGTTTCTTTATTAATTTCAAATCCTTTCTTTTTGGACTGGTCATTATTGTAATTTTCCTGATAGCTGTCATATCTATAGTGGTCCGGATAATCTTTTTCATTAGCATCATAGAAAACATCTGAAAAATTGTAAAAAGACAAACCCGTCGTTTTAATATAGGGTGAAACATCCACCACTTCTTTTTTGAAATAATAGATTTTAGTGCTGTCCTTTATTTCAGAATAGGCAATGGGTGTTTTATTGGATTTTTCGGGTTCAGGAATAGCGTAATTTTCGTACCGGTCCTGCTGACGGGAAACTTTAGAATAAACGGAGTAATATTGATAAACCCTGTTATAATACACAAAGTATTTTTTATTGCGGTCTATTTTTTCAATTTTTGTTTCGCAGTACAGATCATAAAAAGGTTGTGGAAATTTCCTGTTATCCAAAGTATACTTCGCCAGATCCTGCGAAAGAAACGGATATGTTTTATTAATCACTTCTACTTTTTTTACCATTTCATCATCCGGATATTTGTTGTTGACAAACATCTCAAAGCCTGTCATATAAGAGAAATAAAATGTGATACAGGAAAACAGGATGATAAAATACTGTACAAACTGTGAAAACAGCTTCCATTTTGAAGAAGGATAAAAGTTTTTGAACGCATTGTTCTTAAACATCATGATCAGCCAGCCCACAATCATCAGAATAGAAATAATGAGATGGATGAAAATAACTCCACTCCTGAAATAATCGTCTTTAACAGAGTATTTCTGTAACGAAACGGGATTGCTGTGGGATAGATAACCGATGATAAAAAACAGGATATGAATAATTAAACTTGCCAGAAGCATCCACACTATTCTGGTGTTCCAGACCGTAGGATATTTTTCCAGCAGATATTGATTGAATTTATTTATTTTTTGCATTTCTGGTCAGATTAAAGGGAATTAACTTACAAAGAATCTTCTGGTAGAAGATGAAATATTGCGGATATAAACAATATCTGTTTTGGCATTGCCCAATGCCGTCATTACCTCATGAAACTCAGTTTCTGCAGAGAAATAAGCTACATATACTCCACCATTGAAATTGAGTTTTTCCAGATTGAAATTCTTGAAAACTTCAAGCAGATCTTCTCTTGAACATGGAGCATCCATTTCAATGATCAGCTGATCATTTTCATTATTTTTCAGGTCTGAATTGTCTTTGTATTGCCCGTTTTTCAGGAAGATCACTTTATCCGAAATCTTTTCTACTTCGTATAGCTGCTGTGAGCTGAGAATTAACGCAATCGGATGATTTACCGAATTGGCAATTGATTTTAAATCCTCAAGGATCACCTGTTGAGCCAGCACATCAAGATTGGCTAAAGGTTCATCCAAAAGAAGAATCTCAGGTTTTCTCAGAAGGGTTCTGGCTAATTCAAAACGCATTTTATATCCTGATGAAAGCTCACTCCACTTAAGGTGTTTATAATTCCATAATCCGAGGCGGGCAATCATCATCAGGGTTCTTGTTTCATTTTCTTCAGGATTGATCCCATAGTTGGAAAATACGAATTTCAGATTATCTTTAAGGCTTCCATACCATTTTGCTGTTCTCTGCGGAATATAAACCAGTTTGGTACGGAGATCATAATCATCTTTGGGATTTTTATTGAATGAATAATCTAGTCCACCTTTATTAAAAGAAATTTCTTTAGCCAAGATCCTCAAAAGCGTTGTTTTTCCGTTTCCGTTCTCGCCCACCAATCCATAGACCTGGCCTTTATTGATTTCCATGGAAACGGGTCCCAGAGAGAAACGGTTGCTTCCATAGGACTTTACAATATCTTTTGCTCTCAGAACAGATTTTTCCAGCGGATATTCCGGCACCTGGATTTTTTCAATTTTCTGAAGAAGTTTTTTTGATTTTTCGATGAGTTCTCCTGTTTGATCCGGATATTGTTCTTTCCAGTCTGTCAGGGCGATGGCTTCTTTATAAATCTCCATGTTCTGGGTATCCATTGCACAGTCCAGCAATTTTCTAAAACCTAAAACCGTGTCTTTATTCTCAAAAAAATGATAGACTTCACCTACTCTTTGCTGATGTTTCGTCATTTGGTTTTTGTATTATTAATTTAGATTTTCTAAAGATAGAAATTTTTGATTCTTAAATACGGAAATAAAAAACAACAAAGAACTAAATTATATTCTTTTGTCTTGAAACAAAAGAAACAAAAAATTCAAGACTTGGAACCTTTCACTAAAAATTAATGATATTCACTAAAAATTCTAAACTCGAGCGGATTTAATAGTTTCATTTTGTTTCAGTCTTTCTCCCGCTCTCAGACAGTAGAATTTTCTTAACGTTCACATCATTAATTTTCTTAACGTTACAGTTTCCTATGTCGTTTTAATTTAGAGTTGAGTTAGCAATAGAGATTTATTTACATTCCCATCGAAGACATCATCATCGACATATAATAATTGGCGCAGTGTAATGAGTTCATCAATATGATTTCTTTATTGGAAAATGTTTCAAAAGCGTCGGATGTTGTTATCTGATATTCATAATTCATGATATTCCATTTCAGATGTGGTTTCATGATCAGAAGCTCGACCCCGTTCTGGTCTGTAAGTGTAAATGAATCTTTGAAAATACCTCTATGCTTAAAAACATAACTTTTCTTTTCATCATCAAAGTAAGTTTGTACAACAATTTCTCCGTTCCAGTTCATTCTGAATTTCAGAAATACTTTTTCTCCCTGTTTAAGCTCAATCGTTGTTCCCCAGAAACCTTTAGGTTCAACCTGGTAGCCTGAATTTTCAGTTTCTATTATTGCATTAAACTTAAACCAACTTTGGTAAGAAAGCTTACCGATTAAGTTACCGTCTTTTGTCACATCAAAAGATAAAGAGCTGTTTGATTTTGCCTGATATTCTGCCATGGTTATTTTAATTTGATGGAATTTATCTGTTTTTAAATTTTCAAAGCGGGCTTACCTGTTTCTCCAGTTTTTTATTTCTATTCTGTACCTGTCAATATTCATTTTCTCACTTTGGAGCAGATTATTGCTTATTTCTTTTCCGTTTGTAAATTTTGTATAAACTACAATTCTGTTTATTGTCGGATCAATTATATAAATAGAATCAAAGGCCTTTCCACAACTTTCATTAAAATCTTTTTCAAGGATGATCTTAGCAATTTCTTCATTTTGAGAAAAGAAATATCTTTTGGTATAATTTCCACATTCCGGATGGCCGTTAAACTCAATGCCTTTCAGTTTTCCGGCTTTCAAATAGGCATAAGTAGGATGCAATCCATCCCCGTCAAATAATATTTTATCTGAATCAGAAACAAAATTTTGAAATTCGTTTTCAAATTTGTTATGATACGAACACTGAGGTAACAAAAATAAAGCTGAGATATATAGTAAAATTTTAATATTTACTCTCATAAATCTTTAACTTCTATCCATAAGTTGCTAATAATGCCGAATTTACACAAATTCTATCAATGAACAAATAATTTAATTCACCCAACAAAAAAACCTCACAGATTTTTAAAATCTGTGAGGTTTAAAATATTTATTTTTTGAAATTACATGGTTTCCATTTTGAAGCTCATACTTTCAATCACTTTCAATATGGCTTCTACCGTATCCATTGAAGTCAGACAAGGGACACCGTTTTCCACACTCATCCTTCTGATCTGGAATCCATCTCTTTCAGCCTGTTTCCCTTTTGTAGTGGTATTGACAACATACTGCACTTTTCCTTTCTGGATCAGGTCGATCAGGTTTACACTTTCTTCTCCGATTTTGTATCCTATTTTGCATGGAATTCCTTTTTCTTCAAAGAATCGAGCCGTTCCTTCCGTAGCCCAGATTCTGAAACCTACTTCATGGAATCTTGCAGCCAGATCAGCAGCTTCCTGCTTGTGTTTATCAGCTACCGTAAAGAGAATTGAGCCGTGCATCGGAACTTTTCTTCCTGCTGCGATCAATCCTTTGTACAGCGCTTTTTCCAAGGTGGTATCTTTCCCCATTACTTCTCCCGTAGACTTCATTTCAGGGCCTAAAGAGATGTCAACTTTTGTCAGTTTTGAGAACGAGAACACAGGAACTTTTACAAATACCCCTTCTTTATTCGGTACCAGTCCGTTCTTGTAACCTAAATCTTTCAGCTTTTGTCCTAAGATTGCTTTTGTAGCCAGATTAGCCATCGGAACATCCGTGATTTTGGAAAGGAAAGGAACCGTTCTCGATGAACGTGGATTCACTTCGATTACAAAGACATTTCCTTCGAACAAAACATATTGGATGTTCATTAATCCGATCACATTTAATCCTTTAGCCAGTCTTTCAGTGTAATCGACCAGAGTATCCAGTTCTTTTTGAGAAACATTCTGCGGCGGATACACTGCGATTGAATCTCCCGAGTGAACTCCCGCTCTTTCGATATGCTCCATAATTCCCGGAATGATTACCGTTTCACCGTCACAGATCGCATCTACTTCCACTTCTTTTCCGGTAATATAACGGTCTACCAATACCGGGTGTTCCGGGCTTGCGTCTACCGCATGTTCCATATAATGCGCCAGTTCCGTTTCCGTATACACGATTTCCATCGCTCTGCCTCCTAAAACGTAGCTCGGACGTACCAAAACCGGATAACCGATCTCATTGGCAATTTTTATCGCTTCTTCTTTGGAAGTGGATGTTTTTCCTAGAGGTTGGGGAATTCCCATTTCCTGAAGTGCTTTCTCAAATTTATCCCTGTTCTCGGCTCTGTCAAGATCTTCCAGTGAAGTTCCCAGAATTTTCACTCCGTGGCTTGCCAGTTTATCTGCTAAGTTGATGGCTGTTTGTCCTCCGAACTGAACCACCACTCCTGTTGGTTTTTCAAGCTCGATGATGTTCATTACATCTTCTTCCGTTAATGGTTCGAAGTATAATTTATCAGAGATTGAGAAGTCTGTGGAAACAGTTTCAGGATTATTATTGATGATAATCGCTTCGTAGCCCATTTCTTTGATCGCCCAAACCGAGTGCACCGTTGCATAGTCAAACTCAACTCCCTGTCCGATTCTGATCGGCCCGGAACCAAGAACGATGATCTTTTCTTTGTCTGAAACCACACTTTCATTTTCTTCTTCGTAAGTTCCGTAGAAATAAGGGGTTTCACTTTCAAATTCTGCAGCACAGGTGTCTACCATTTTATAAACCGGCATCACTCCGTTTTCTTTTCTGAAATTGAAAACTTCTCTTTGAGTTGTATCCCAAAGAACAGCGATATTCAGATCGGCAAAACCTAGTTTTTTCGCTTTGATTAAAGTTTCCCTGTCAAATTTATGGTCTGCAATTTCTTTTTCGAAATCAATCAGTTTTTTGATTTTCCAGATGAAGAATTTATCTATTTTACTCCATTCTACGATCTGCTCCCAGTCATAACCTCTTCTTAAAGCATCACCGATAATGAATAATCTTTCATCATCACAAACTCTTATTCTTCTTTCGATTTCTTCTTCTGTAAGGGCTAAAGCCTGTTTTGTTTTTAAGCCTAAATGCCTGATTCCCGTTTCCAGAGAGCGGATCGCTTTTTGTAAAGATTCTTCAAAGTTTCTTCCGATTGCCATTACTTCTCCCGTTGCTTTCATTTGTGTTGAAAGTCTTCTGTCTGCCGTTTCAAATTTATCGAAAGGGAATCTCGGGAATTTAGTCACCACATAATCCAGGGCCGGCTCGAAGCAGGCATATGTTTTACCTGTCACCGGATTCATGATTTCATCCAAGGTTAAACCTACCGCAATTTTAGCAGCAATCTTAGCAATCGGATATCCTGTTGCCTTACTCGCTAAAGCTGATGAGCGGGATACTCTTGGGTTTACTTCGATGATATAATAGTTGAATGAATGCGGGTCTAAAGCCAGCTGTACGTTACATCCACCTTCAATTCCCAAAGCTCTGATGATTTTCAGGGAAGCATTTCTCAGCAACTGATATTCTCTGTCGGAAAGCGTCTGAGACGGTGCTACCACGATAGAGTCTCCGGTGTGAACTCCTACCGGATCTATATTTTCCATGTTACAAACCACAATTGCATTGTCGTTGGCATCACGCATTACTTCGTATTCGATTTCTTTGAAGCCTGCAATTGATTTTTCGATAAGACATTGCGTCACCGGGCTGTATTTCAGTCCTAATTCTGCGATCTCTTTCAATTCCGTTTCGTTGGAAGCGATACCTCCTCCTGTTCCACCCATTGTGAAGGCAGGACGAACGATCACGGGATACCCGATTTCATCAGCGAAATTTAGAGCTCCTTCCACGGTGTTTACAATATCGGATTCAGGAACCGGCTCATTCAGCTCACGCATCAGCTCACGGAATAAATCTCTGTCTTCCGCTCTGTTGATCGCAGAAAGAGTTGTTCCCAATACTTCAACTTTACATTCTTCAAGAATTCCTGATTTTTCCAGCTCTACCGCCATATTCAAACCAGTTTGACCTCCAAGAGTCGGTAAAAGTGCATCCGGACGTTCTTTTCTGATGATGTGACTTACAAATTGCAGTGAAATCGGCTCGATATATACTTTATCTGCGATTTCCACATCCGTCATAATCGTTGCCGGGTTTGAATTGATCAGAATCACCTTATAGCCTTCTTCTCTCAGAGAAAGACAAGCCTGTGTTCCCGCATAATCAAATTCCGCAGCCTGCCCGATGATGATAGGCCCGGAACCTATTACTAAAATTGTTTTTATATCTGTACGTTTTGCCATTTTACTTTTTTTAGATACCAGATGTCAGATTTCAGATTTCAGACTTTCCAGTGTTGTTTTTTACTTTTAGATTAGATTTGAATGTATATATCATTCGTTGGATTTCATTCAGACTAGATATTAAACTGTTCACTTTTTCTACATTTAATAAATTTAATTCCCTTGTTAAAATTAATTGTGTCTGCAATTCAAAAGAGGAAGCATTTGCAATACCAAGAAAATGATAAAATTCTCTGTCATTATTTCTTCCTGCTCCTTCCGCGATATTGGATGGAATAGAAACTGCAGATCTTTTAATTTGAGAAATCAAACCAAATTTTTCATCCCCGGGCAATTCAGTACAAACTAGATAAACTTCTTTTGCAAGTTCTATTGATTTCTGCCAGAAAAGTAATTTCTCAAAATTGTGCATGATAAAGTCTGTTATCTGATGTCTAATATCTGAAGGTCTTTATTTATTCTTAAAATCTTCCATTAATTGAATAAATTCGTCGAACAAATAGTTTGCATCTTCCGGGCCGGGGCTGGCTTCCGGGTGGTACTGTACTGAGAAGCAAGGGTGGATTTTGTGTTTCAATCCTTCGTTGGTTCTGTCGTTCAGGGCGATGTGGGTTTCAATTAAATCCGTGTCTTTAAGGCTTTCCTGATCAACTGCGTAACCGTGGTTTTGAGAAGTGATGGAAACTTTGTTTTTTTCCAGGTCTAAAACCGGGTGGTTTCCACCTCTGTGCCCGAACTTTAATTTGAAAGTTTTTGCTCCGCAAGCCAGACCGATCAGCTGATGTCCCAAACAGATTCCGAAGATCGGAACTTTTCCTAGTAACCCGCGGATCATCTCCAATGCGTGTGGATTGTCTTCCGGATCACCGGGACCGTTTGAAAGCATTATTCCGTCAGGATCCATTAATAAAATTTCTTCTGCCGTTGTATCTTGTGAAACTACGATGATATCACAGTTTCTTTGAGAAAGTTCTCTGATAATTCCTAATTTGGAACCGAAATCTACCAATACTACCTTGAAACCTCTTCCCGGGTTGGCGTATGGTGTTTTTGTGGAAACCATTTCTACCTGATTCGTAGGGAATGTTGTAGATTTCAATTCTTCAGCTACTGCATTTTCATCTGCATCAGCATTTACAATTTTTCCTTTCACAACTCCTGAATTACGAAGAATTCTTGTTAGTCTTCTGGTATCGATTCCGGAAATTCCTGAAAGGTTTTTCTTTTTGAATAATTCATCTAAAGTGATCTGTGTACGGAAATTGGATGGTAAGTCACAGATTTCTTTTACAATAAGCCCTTTAATGGCAGGCTCGATACTTTCATAATCATCTCTATTAATGCCATAGTTTCCGATAAGCGGATAAGTCATGCAAACAATCTGACCGCAGTATGAAGGATCAGAAATCAATTCCTGATAACCTGTCATTCCTGTATTGAAAACCACTTCTCCGGCAGTTTCCAATTCTGTTCCGAAACCTTCTCCATGAAATACTTCACCGGACTCCAGTATTAATTTTTTCTTCATTTTTATTTATCTCTTTATTCTATTTTTTCTTTTTTAATCTCCCTCTGAATAAGAAGAATTTTAGTTTTGTCTGTTATTTAAAAGTGTGACCTTTTTGTTCCAAAGCCTCCTTCAAAATTGCCATTCTTGCGAAAACACCGTTCTGCATCTGTTTAAAGATTCTTGAACGTTCACATTCCACTAAATCTGTATCGATCTCCACTCCTCTGTTGATCGGTGCGGGGTGCATAATGATCGCTTCTTTTTTCATGGCTTTCTCTCTTTCTTTGGTCAAACCATATTTTCTATGGTATTCGGATGCAGAGAAACTCATTTTTGAATCATGTCTTTCATGCTGGATTCTTAACAGCATCAGAACATCCACTTCGTGAATCAACTCATCTACCGCCAGATAAGTCCCGTTGATTAAAGCTCCTTCATCAAACCATTGTTCCGGTCCTGAGAAATATACTTTTGCTCCTAACCTTCTTAATGCTTCTGCATTGGAGTTCGCAACACGGCTGTGCTTTACATCGCCGACGATTCCGATTTTCAGGCCTTCAAATTTCCCGAATTCCTGGTAGATGGTCATCAGGTCCAGCATACATTGTGAAGGATGGTTTCCTGTTCCGTCTCCTCCATTGATTACAGGAATGCTGATGTTTTTCAGTTCTTCAAAGTAGCGGTCTTTCTTATCTCTTATCACCACTAAATTTACGCCTAAGCTTTCTATAGTTTTTACTGTATCGTATAAACTTTCGCCTTTATTTACAGAACTGTGAGATGCGTCGAAAGGTACTACCTGTAAACCCAGTTTTCTTTCGGCGATATCAAAGCTTGTTTTCGTTCTTGTGCTGTCTTCAAAGAAAAGATTTGAGCAAAAAACTTCTCCTTCAATTTTAGCAGTTTTTCCATTGGCAAAAGCAAGTGCTTCTGTCAGTATACTGTTGATTCTCTCGGTACTTAGTTCTGTAATCGTAAACATAATATCTTAATTTTTTACATAAAAAAAGCGAAGACAAAATCTTCGCTTAATAACAATAAATATCGTAAAGGGCGCTTTCGCCCGGTAAATCTAATGATATAAATACTCTTTTATTCATTAGGTGCAAAGATATAAAAATTTACCGACATGGCAAAACCTAAATTCAAAAAAAATTAAAAACCTTAATTCTTCATTATTTTCATTTTTTCTTAATATTTTTGTTATCATCAAACTACCGTATGGACGCAAAAGATAAATTAATTCTCAGCATTATTCAGGAGGACTCTACTTTTTCTGTAAAAGAAATATCAGAAAAGATCGGTCTCACCTTTACTCCAACTTACGAACGTATCAAACAGTTAGAAAAACAGGGAATTATCGAAAAATATGTTGGGCTTCTGAATCGGGAGAAACTGGGCCTTAATATCGTCGTTTACTGTAATGTCCGCCTTAAAGAGCAATCTCAAAAAGTGCTTGAAACTTTTGAAAAAAACATTGGAAAATATGATGAAGTACAGGAAATCATCAGTCTTTCCGGCGAATATGATTATATGCTGAAGATTATCGCAAAGGATATTAATTCTTACAATGATTTCGCGGTCAACGTTATTTCAAATATTCCTAATATCGGGCAATATCACAGCTCCATCGTTCTGCATGAAGTAAAAAAGTCTACCAAATTTAAAATCGATTTAGATTAAAAGTAAACCATTAAGAAAGTTTAAGTGATTAAGAGCATTAAGTATTTACATACAGATATAAGAATGTTTTCTTAATTAAACTTAAACCCTTCATTGATCTTAATGGCTCAAAATTTAACCCAATAATTTATTTTTCAGCTTATTAAACTGGTATTCAATTTTATCGAGACAAAGATTTCCAATGCTTCCCTGATGGGTATGATTTAAGTTTCCTGTTTCGAAATCAAATTCATTATTTTCAATTTCCCGGCCTACCTTCACATAGGCATCACGAAAAGAACTTCCGTTTTTTACTTCTTCATTGATCTTCTCTACGCTGAAAAGGTATTTATATTTCTCATCTTCTAAAATCCCGTCTTTAACCTGAATATTGGGTAAGGTATAGCTTAGAATTTCCAGGCATTCTTTTAATGAATCAATAGCAGGAAACAAAATTTCTTTCGTCAGCTGAACGTCTCTGTGATATCCTGACGGCAGATTGGTGGTCAACAGAATAAGCTCATTCGGCAAAGCCTGTATTCTGTTGCATCGTGCTCTTACCAACTCAAAAATATCGGGATTCTTTTTATGGGGCATAATGCTGCTTCCCGTGGTAAATTCTTTAGGAAAGCTTATAAAATCAAAGTTCTGACTTAAATACAGGCATACGTCATAAGCGAATTTCCCAAGTGTTCCGGCTAATGTTGCCATAGCCATCGACAATATTTTTTCCGTTTTTCCTCTTGTCATTTGAGCATAAACGGAGTTATAATTCATCGATTGAAAGCCCAAATTATAGGTTGTACTTTCACGGTTGATTGGAAAAGAAGAACCGTAACCGGCAGCTGAACCCAATGGATTTTTATTGATCATATTTTTAACTGAAAACAGCATTTCAATATCATCTGACAGGGCTTCTGCATATGCCCCGAACCAAAGCCCGAAGGAAGACGGCATCGCAATCTGCAAATGGGTATATCCCGGAAGTAAAACATTTTTGTGCTGTTCTGCCAGCTGGATCAATATCTGGAAAAACCCATCCGTTAAGATTGTTATTGCCCGGATTTCGTCTAACAGATACAATTTAATATCCAATAAGACCTGATCATTTCTGGATCTTGCGGTATGAATTTTCTTTCCGGTATCACCCAGTTTTTCAATCAGGATCGCTTCAACCTGCGAATGGATATCTTCTGCTTCTTTATCAATTTCAAAGGTTCCGTTTTCAATATCTTTTAATATTTCAGACAAAACAAGCAACATCTGCTCTGCTTCCTCACTGGAGATAATTCCAACTTCTGCAAGCATTTTACAGTGAGCCATTGAGCCCTGAACATCATATTTTGCTAATCGCTCATCGAAATCCAGGTCTTTTCCTACTGTAAATGTATTGACTAATATATTGGTGGCAAGGTCATCTTTCTGCCATATTTTTTTCATAATGATTACTATTTAAATATTATAGTATTTGATTTAAAATTTGTTTTGACTTCGCTCAGCATCATATCCTTATTACGATTACCACCAAGACTTTAAGTATTTTCCACATTCAACAAAAGCCTTCATTTTTAATTTTCTTTTTGCATAAATCTTATTAAAAACTTTCTTCTTCATTATTGATGCTGAGCTGGGTCAAAACATTGTTTCGGAGCCGGAAGTTTGAAGCCGGAAGCTGGAAGTACTAATAATCCATACTCAGCTTCCCTCCTCCATCTTCCATCTTCTCTCTTTTTATAAAACTTTCTCCAGAATTTCAATATAAATATCAATTCCTTCTTTTATTTCATTGATCTCAATAAATTCATCCGCTGTGTGGGAGCGC
The DNA here is from genome assembly GCF_041224435.1 of Chryseobacterium tongliaonense. Taxonomy (NCBI): domain Bacteria; kingdom Pseudomonadati; phylum Bacteroidota; class Flavobacteriia; order Flavobacteriales; family Weeksellaceae; genus Chryseobacterium; species Chryseobacterium tongliaonense. Next base: position 356,868 of record NZ_JBGFFD010000002.1, read on the forward strand.
CTGCTGTCTCCTGGGCCGAGCTTCACCGATGTACATGGAATGATTGCCTGATCGGAAGATGTCGGTGAACCGTAAGTGGTCCTGCCAATTGATAAACCTGCCTGTACAAAAGGATGTTCTTTTTCTATCTTTGAGGAATTCAATCTTAGGGATCTTGCAGTAAGCGTTGATTTCATTTGTGACTGAATGATTTCAAAGGCTTCTTTATTGGTGTATTCGTCTGTAACTCTTACATCCAGCGTAAACTGACATGCTTCCGGGACCACATTATGCTGAACTCCTGCATGTATTCCGGATAATGTAATTTTTACTTCACCCAGATCATCCGAAACTTTTGGAAACTTAAAGTTTAAAATGGTTTGCAGATCTTCCAGGCATTTTACAATAGCGTTATCATTATTGGGATGGGCAGCATGAGAAGGGGTGCCTTTCATCTCCCCGTCAATAACCAGAAGCCCTTTTTCTGCAATCGCCAGGTTCATCTGCGTTGGCTCTCCTACAATAGCAAGTTCCACATTCGGAAGTTGCGGAAATAAAGCTTCGATCCCATCAAAACCTGAAATTTCCTCTTCTGCCGTCAGAGCAATGATTAAATTATATTTTAAATCTTCTTTTTCATAAAAATGTAAAAAAACCTGAGCCATAGAAACCAGCGAAGCTCCTGCATCGTTACTGCCTAAACCATAGATCCTGCCCTCTTTTTCAATTGCCAAAAACGGATCCAGAGTATAAGCTTTATTCGGCTTAACCGTATCATGATGTGTATTGAGCAAAACAGACGGTCTGGTTTCATCAAAATGTTTATTGACTGTCCAGATGTTATTTTTAAAACGATGTGCAGGGATGTGATGCTTCTTAAAAAAGCGTTCAATCTCTACCGACGTATTGTATTCATCTTTGCTGAATGAAGGTATTTCAATCAGCTTTTTGAGCAATTCAACTGCATTATTGAGCAATTCGTCTTTATGATAAACAGATTTCAGTTCCTGCATGGTGGTTTTCTATATGGTTTTTCAATTCGGTTTCTTTGATTAAGAACACTTTATTTACATTATTTTTTATTGCGGCCAGTGCGTTTTCAAGCTTTGGCAAAATCCCTTTATGGAGTTTTCCGGTCTCTTTTAAAATCGAAAAGCTTTCTTCCGAGACATTTTTAATAACTGAATCGGGATTATCTACATCTTCCAGCACTCCTTCTTTATCAAAACAATACAACAATTCAACATCATACATTTCAGATAAAGCCTGCGCTATTACAGAAGCAATGGTATCTGCATTGGTATTGAGAAGATTTCCTTTTTTATCATGGGTAATCGCTGAAAAAACAGGAACCAGATTAAGACTGATCAGTTCTGAGATCAGTTTTTTATTAATGCTCTGTGGATTAATATCTCCTACAAATCCAAAATCGATTTCAGGGTGAATTCTTTTTTCCGCCTGAATTATATTGGCGTCTGCACCGGAAAATCCGATTGCATTGCAGTTTTTCTGCTGAAGTTTTGCTACTATATTTTTATTGATCCCACCTGCATACACCATCGTCACAATATCCAGCGTATCTTTATCCGTAATCCTCCTCCCATTAATCAACTTCTGAGCTATTCCCAGTTTATCGGCTAAAGTCGTTGCCAGCTTTCCACCGCCATGAATAAGGATTTTCTTTTCTTTAATTTCTGAAAACTGTACCAGAAACCCATTCAACAATTCCTCATCGTCAATCAATGCGCCGCCTATCTTTATGATGTATAATTTTTGTTTCATTGTTTTATAGCTAGGTATATCTATCATGGATAGGACTGCATCCTATCTTTTGTTAAACCGCCACGTTGTGGCTCTGACTTCCTGAAGCCCTTTTTATATTTATTTCTTAATGATTTCATCTAAAATTTCAGAAAAAACGGCCTGTGCAGAGAAAATCCGGTTTTTTGCCTGCTGATAAATAATGGAATTCTCACCATCCATTACTTCATCGCTTAATTCTACATTACGACGAACGGGAAGACAGTGCATTATTTTCGCTTCATTCGTACCGGCCAGTTTTTCATTTGTCAGCATCCAGTTTTCTTTTACTTCAGGCATTGTTGCATATTCATCAAATGACGACCAGTTTTTTACATAAATAAAGTCTGCATCTTTCAGAGCTTCATCCTGATCATGAATCACCGGAGTATTTTTTGTGAAGTTTTTATCTAAATCATACCCTTCAGGATTCGTAATCACAAAATCAACATCCATCTGCTGCATCCATTCTGTAAAAGAGTTTCCCACCGCCTGGGCAATCGGTTTGATGTGAGGAGCCCAGGTCAGCACAACTTTAGGCTTTTGCTCTTTGTTCCAGTTTTCTGTGATCGTGATACAGTCAGCCAGACTCTGCAAAGGATGACGGGTTGCTGATTCCAGGGAAATCACCGGCACTTTTGCATGCTTTTCAAACTGACTCAAAATACTTTCATTTACGTCATCTTCCTTACTTTTCATTCCTGCAAAACAACGAACTGCAATGATGTCACAATATTGGTTTAATACTTCGATGGCATCTTTTATATGTTCTACCGTATCTCCATTCATCACCGCTCCGTCTGCAAATTCAAGGTTCCAGGCTTCCTGTGCTGCATTTAAGGTTAAAACATTTAGTCCTAAATTCTGTGCTGCAATCTGACTGCTTAAACGGGTTCTTAAGCTCGAATTTAAAAATACAAGTCCTATGGTTTTTCCCTTTCCTTTCTCCGTTTCCGAAAGTGGGTTTTCTTTTATCTGTAAAGCTTTTTTTATGATTTCCTGTAAGTTTTCTACATCGCTTACAGAGGTGAATTTTTTCATTTTAAATTGATTTTAAAGATTTTTCATCTGTGTTTTTTGGTTATTCTAACTATACTTCGTTTCATTCAGAATGACAAGGCGCATAGTTAAAACTTTGCATTTAAGCTTTATCGGCTTTTTAAATTTCCTCAAGAACCGTTTTCAAAGCATTGATGAAAATATCGGTTTCTTCTTTTTTAATATTAAGAGCCGGCAAAATCCTCAGCACCGCTTTATCATTAGAATTTCCCGTGAAAATATAATGACCGTAAAGCAGGTTTTTCCTCACCTCAGCACAATCACGGTCAAGTTCTATCCCGATCATAAGACCTTTCCTTCGGATCGATTTGATATGTGGGAAATCTTTAATCTCATTTTCAATATAATCACCCATTTCCCGGGTATTTCCGATAAGGTTTTCATCTTTTATCACATCCAGAACTGCAATTGCTGCTGCACAAGCCAGATGATTTCCACCGAATGTCGTTCCCAGCAATCCATTGCTTGCTTCAAATTTCGGATGAATTAAAACCCCGCCGATCGGAAAACCATTTCCCATACCTTTGGCTGTGGTAATGATATCCGGCTTAATTCCAAATTCCTGATGGGCAAAAAAATATCCGCTTCTTCCGTACCCTGACTGTACTTCATCCAAAATCAGAACTGCATTGTATTCTTCACACAATTCTTTGATTTTAAATAAAAATTCGGCTGTCGGAATCATAATTCCGCCCACTCCCTGAATCCCTTCAATGATTACGGATGAAATGTCATTTCCCTGAGCTTTAAAAATATTTTCAAGCTGTTCGATATCATTCCATTCCGATTTGATGAAGCGTTCAGAATAGTTTACCGGAGCTACAATTTTCGGATTATCCGTTACAGAAACCGCCGCTGAAGTTCTTCCGTGAAATGATCCTGAAAAATAAAGCACTTTACTTTTTCCATTATGGAAAGAAGCGAGCTTTATAGCATTTTCGTTAGCTTCTGCTCCTGAATTGCATAGGAAAAGATTAAAATCTTCATATCCCGAAATTTCACCCAGCTTTTGCGCCAGTTCGGTCTGCAGATTATTTTGCACTGAATTGGAATAGAAAGAAATTTTTCCCAGCTGATCTTTCAGTTTGCCCTGATAATACGGATGATTATGCCCGATAGAAATCACGGCATGACCACCATAAAAATCAAGGTATTTTTCTCCTTTTTCATCCCAGAGAAATGATCCCTGAGCTTTTACAGGATTTATGTTAAATAATGGATATACGTTGAATAAATTCATTTTAGTTGTGAGTTGTTAGTTGATGGTTGAGAGATTTGAGTTTTCGAGTTAGAACTCTTAAGTCTTTTTATACTCTTAGAATTGAATTGATCATTTTAAAATTCACTATTGACTTATTGACAATTAACACCTTAAAATGCTACCGGTTTCAATCCCAGACCTAAATGCTCTTCCCACTTCATTGCAATATTCATATTCTGAACCGCCTGTCCGGAAGCTCCTTTTAATAAATTATCAATCGCTGAATGAATGACCACCACATTCCCGTTCTTTTCTATATGAATCACACTGCGATTGGTGTTGACAACTTGTTTTAAATCAATTGGCTTTTCACTTACTTTCACAAAAGGCTCATCTGCATAAAAATCCCGGTACAACTGATAAATATCTGAAAGTTCTAAATCTGTTTTCAGGGTTGAACTTGTAAAAATTCCTCTTGCAAAATCTCCCCGCCATGGAACAAAATTCAGGTTTACTTCTTTTTCATTAAAAGCATTTAACTGCTGTACAATTTCTTCCACATGCTGATGTGTCAAAGTTTTATAGGCCGAAATATTGTCATCACGCCAGGTAAAATGAGTTGTCGCCTGCAAAGACTGACCGGCTCCTGTGGAACCCGTAATTCCTGTTGTATACACTTCCTTCAGTAAACCTTTTTCTGCTAAGGGCAACAATGCCAGCTGAATGGCTGTTGCAAAACATCCCGGATTTGCAATACTTTTTGCCCCTGAAAGATTTTTTTTATTGATTTCCGGCAAACCGTAGATAAAGTTTCTGTTTCCGAAGTTTCCATCCAAACGGAAATCATTTCCCAGATCAATTACCAGAGTTTCGTCTTTAACAGAATTTTGAGACAGCCAATTCTGACTTTCTTTGTGAGGAAGGCACAGAAAAAGAATATCCACTTCCTGCGGCTTATCCGTCAGAATCATTTCACAAACCGTCGCTAAATCCGGGTACAAATCAGAAATATTTGTCCCCGAATTAGAACGACTATATAAAAAACTCAATGACACATTGGGATGAAAAGCCAGCAACCGCACCAATTCACTTCCCGTATACCCGTTGGCTCCTACAATTCCTGCTGTTTTTTTCATTATTGATTATTTGGATTAATCATTTTGGGGTTATTCATTATTGATAGGATTTCATTCTATCCTAAATTAAATCGTTCCTTCGGAACTCATTAAATTGATTAATGTTTTGAATTAATCTGGTGATATATGTTCAGAGAATTGCTTACTATTTTTGTGTATCCTTTCACATCTTCTCCCGTCCAGGCTCTGTTTGCTTCGCCATAGCTTCCGAATTTATCTGACATTAAATCATGATCAGACTCAATTCCGTTTAATACAAAGCGGTACGGATGAAGGGTTATAAAAACTTTACCGCTTACAGTTTCTTGAGAATCTGATAGGAAAGATTCTATATTTCTCATAACCGGATCAAGAAATAATGCTTCGTGAAGCCAGTTTCCGTACCAGTCGGATAACTGCGACTTCATCATTTGCTGATATTTCGAAAGGGTATGTTTTTCCAATAAATGGTGAGCTTTGATAATTACCGATGCGGCGGCGGCTTCAAACCCTACTCTTCCTTTAATCCCTACAATGGTATCGCCTACATGAATATCACGGCCGATTCCATATGCAGAAGCCAATTCCTCAATTTTTTTGATTGCATATACCGGGCGTTCAAAGCTTTCGCCATTCACTCCATTAATTTCCCCGTTTTTAAATTCAATTTCCAGTTCAGTCGGCTCAGTTTTTTTAATCCGGGAAGGAAATGCTTCTTCGGGAAGAGAATTTCTCGATGTTAATGTTTCCTTTCCTCCAACGGAAGTTCCCCAGAGCCCTTTATTGACAGAGTATTGTGCTTTATGAAATTCCATTTCATAGCCGTGGTTTTTCAGAGACTCAATTTCCTCTTCACGGGATAAAGCCATATCACGAATCGGCGTTATAATTTCCACATCCGGACACATCACTTTGAAAATCAAATCGAAACGAACCTGATCATTTCCTGCTCCTGTACTTCCGTGAGCAATGGCATCAGCATTTATTTCCATCGCATATTTTGCAATTTCCTGAGCCTGAATCGTACGCTCAGCACTTACAGAAAGCGGATAGGTATTGTTTTTCAATACATTCCCGAAAATCAGGTATTTTACACATGAATTATAATAATCTTCCTGAGCGTCAACGCACCTGTATTTCTTTACCCCAAGATTTAAGGCTTTTTTCTCCAATTCTTTTTCCTCTTCTTTAGAAAAACCTCCGGTATTTACAGTTACTGCAAACACTTCATATCCCAGCGTTTCACTAAGATATTTAGCACAGTAAGAGGTATCAAGGCCTCCGCTAAACGCTAAGATGACTTTCTTTTTCATCTGTTTCTTTTTTATTATTATTAATTTCAGGCGAGTTTTGTTCGGTATATTTATGCTCTTCCTGATTTATTTTATGATTAAATTCATTTTCGGGCTGACTGACAGCCTCATTTTCATTACTATTTTGCGGAACGAAAAGCATTGCCGTACACAGGCAGTTTTTACGTTCTTTTTTAATTAGAATTTCATAATTAACACAGTTTTTACAACCATTCCAAAATTCTTCATCCTGAGTCAATTCAGAATAAATAACAGGTTTGTAGCCTAAATCACTGTTGATTTTCATTACGGCAAGCCCTGTCGTCAACCCAAATACTTTTGCATCGGGATATTTATCTCTTGACAGTTGAAAAATCTTATTCTTGATCAAAGTTGCCACTCCTTTATTCCTGAAATCCGGAGACACAATAAGGCCTGAGTTTGCAACAAACTGACCGTGTGACCAGGTCTCGATATAGCAGAACCCCACCCATTTTCCGTTTTCAGTAGCAACCACAGCATTGCCTTCTGAAATCTTTTTAGTTAAATATTCTATGGAACGCTTCGCGATCCCGGTTCCTCTCCGTTGTGCAGAATCATACATTTCCTGCTGTATTTCACTTACATACATTAGATGTTTGGACGAGGAAATTTCTATTTCCATTTATTTATCTGAATTTTTTGGCAAATTTAAAGTATAATAACTTTAAAAACCAAATTAAAAAGATATTTTTTTTGTTTAAATACAAATAACAAGATATTATATCTTATTTAAAATTTATAAATTTGCTAAATTGTTATATATTTGCTAAAATACTATACATGGAAAATAAATGTCCTAAATGCAACAGCGATAAAGTGGTCAAAAGCGGAATCATTAATGAAAAACAAAGATTCCGTTGCAAAGACTGCAATTATTATTTTACCGTTAAAAAATTAGGCAAACAAATCGATGATTATTACGTAACAAAAGCGCTTCAACTCTATCTTGAAGGTTTGAGTTATCGTGAAATAGAGCGCATTATAGGAGTTTCTCATGTAACTATAAGTTCGTGGATAAAAAAATATAATATTACAAGACCACCTCATTCGGAGTTCCATCCGGTATATAAAATCCTGAAGCAAAATGAGCTTATTGAGTACATGGCCAAAGAAGAAAACATCAAAAATTCAGGTCTCATTATTACCCAGTTTGCAGATAAGTATATGCTGATTAAGTGGGAAAGGTTTAAAAAATAAATTTGGAGAGTTATAAGTCATTAATTATGAGTTATAAGTTTTCGGAATGCAGTAAAATCTAATTTAAACAATATATAATCAGATATTTATATAGTTTTAAATTTTAAATTCAAATAAAAAAAAACAATACTTCTCCAACTCATCATTCATAACCTTAAACTCATAACTATATACCTACCATTAATATATATTAAATTTTCTTAAATAGATTATTAATTCCAATTTGGCATTCATAAAATAAGCACCAAAAAATTGATAATTTATGAAGAAAATATTCACATTTATTGGATTAGCCCTAATCAGCAATTCTTTATATTCTCAAGGCTCTCCTGATTACGGAAGCGGATTAAAATTAAATCTCAACCCTGAAGGAGACAAGTTTGTCAGATTTATTTTATGGGATCAGTTCTGGTTAAGAAACACAGAAATGAATCCCGGAAGCATGGTTGGCGGTGAACCAACAGATAATGCATGGAGCCTGGGAAACCGGAGACTCCGGGCATTGGCTTATGCACAAATTTCCAAAAGATATATGATTTTAGTTCATTTCGGAATTAATAATCAGACTTTTATTAACGGTGGTGCTACCGGAACAACAGGCACCGGCGGTTATGGAAACGGAAAGAAAACTCAACTGTTTTTTCATGATGCCTGGAACGAATATGCAGTACTTCTTCCCGGGGAAGCAGGGAAATTCAGTTTAACATTGGGAGCAGGATTGCATTATTATATGGGATTATCCCGGATGACTATGGCTTCCACTTTAAATTTCCTTACGGTAGACTCTCCCGTTTTCACGTGGCCGTTGATCGATAATTCGGATCAGTTTGCCAGACAGCTGGGAATGTTTGCTAAAGGAAAATATGGAAAATTCGAATACCGGTTAAGCCTGAACAAACCTTTTGCAACAGATCTCGTTCCGGCTAATGTTACAGATCCTTCAAAAGCCGTAGCTGTAGACAACAACGGAAACCCAAGTTTCTCCAAAGCCGGTTATTTTGAATACCAGTTCCTTGATGAAGAATCCAACACGCTTCCATTCAAAGTAGGTTCATACCTGGGAACCAAGAAAGTTTTCAATATCGGTGCCGGTTTTTACCATCAGGCAGACGGAACAAGAACTTCAGTCAATTCAAATATTGAAAAACATGACATTACCCTTTTAGCAGTTGATGCTTTTGCCGATATCCCGCTTGGAAATGCAAAAAACAAAATGGCAGTTTCCGCTTATGCAGGTTATTATAACTATCAATTCGGGCCCAATTACCTGAGAAACCTGGGAACGATGAATATTGCCGCTTCTGATCCTAATTTTGCAGGTGAAAAAGCCATTGCAGGAGCAGGAAATCTACAGCCAACAATCGGGACAGGTAATATTATCTATGCTCAGGCGGGATTGCTGTTACCAAGCCAGGCTGAAAAACCAAAAATCAGAATTCAGCCTTTTGCCGCTTATACTCACAAAAATTTTGAAGCGTTCGATAAATCTTCCTCACAATTTGACGTTGGCGCCAACTGGTTTATAGATGGCCATCATGCTAAAATCACGACACAATATTCGACAAGGCCGGTTTATACAAGCCCTACTGAAAGTCCGAAATCAAAAGGTGAATTTATTGTTCAGTTTCAGATTTACCTATAAACTTAGTATATCATAAACCATTAAGAAAAATGAAGATGTTAAGACGGTAAACACAACGCCGAATAAACTTGCAGTGAACTTAACTATTCTTCATCACTTAAAATCCCTTAATGGTTTAAAAATAAACTCAATACAATTTTGGATGAACTAATATCATTTTCATTAACATCAAAAATCAAGCAATATGAGCGAAAACCATCACGAGAACTATGAGAATATGACCGAAAAGCAGAAAAACCGCACCATTTGGAGCGTTATCACTGCTTCATCACTCGGTACACTGATAGAATGGTATGACTTCTATATTTTCGGAAGCTTAGCCGTTGTTTTAGCAACAAAATTTTTCCCGGCAGATAATCCTACCGCGGCATTTTTATCTACACTGGCCACTTTTGCCGCCGGATTTGTAGTCAGGCCGTTCGGAGCTTTGTTTTTCGGAAGATTGGGAGATCTTATCGGAAGAAAATATACTTTCCTGGTCACTTTACTGATTATGGGATTCTCCACTTTTCTTATCGGGTGTATTCCCAGCTATGAAACGATCGGGTTTCTTGCTCCCGTCCTGGTCTTAATTTTAAGATTACTACAGGGGCTTGCTTTAGGCGGAGAATACGGAGGTGCTGCCACTTATGTTGCAGAATATGCACAGCCCAACCGCAGAGGTTACTGGACCTCATGGATCCAAACCACGGCAACGGCAGGTCTTTTCATTTCATTAATTGTAATTTTGGTTACCAAAAATACACTTTCCGCAGAGGAGTTTGACGGCTGGGGATGGAGAGTTCCTTTCTGGATTTCGATTCTGATGGTGGGAGTTTCTTACATCATCAGAAAAAACATGAAGGAATCACCACTTTTCGCAAAAGCCAAGAGTGAGGGAAAAACTTCTAAAAATCCTTTAAAAGAAAGCTTCGGGAATAAGTATAATTTTAAGTTTGTCTTACTGGCTTTATTCGGAGCTGCGATGGGACAAGGGGTAATCTGGTACACCGGGCAGTTTTATGCCATGAGCTTCCTTCAAAAAGTAATGAATGTAGAATCTGCACAGGTAGATTCGTTAATGGCCACTGCGTTGTTTTTGGGAACTCCATTCTTCGTGTTTTTCGGATGGCTGTCTGATAAAATCGGAAGAAAAGCAGTAATGATGACGGGAATGCTGGTCGCTATTTTAGCTTACAGGCCTATTTACGACAGCATGTTTAAAAGTGTAACTCTTGAAAACAAAACGGTAGCAGCCAATGGGATCACAGAGAAACGCACGGCTAAAATTCACAATAAAATTATGACCGACAGTCTGATAACGTTTCACAAAGAAACTTTATTTACAGACGGTACTTTAATCAAAAAAGACAGTATTGTTCACTGGTCAGCCAATGGTCCGGTTATAAAAGACGGTAAGGCCGAAGAGCCGAAAGTTTCCCAGTCTTTAATATTAAATGATGACACAAAATGGTATCTGGTATTTCTGGTATTTATCCAGGTGATCTTCGTAACGATGGTTTATGGCCCGATTGCAGCATTCCTTGTGGAAATGTTCCCGGTAAGAATCCGTTATACTTCAATGTCTCTGCCTTATCATATCGGTAACGGTGTATTCGGCGGGCTTCTTCCGGCAGTGGCTACTTATCTGGTTACCGTAGGAAAAGATGCGGGACATCCCAGCTGGTATCTTCAGGGACTTTGGTATCCTATTGGTGTCGCAACGGTCTGTCTGATCATAGGATTGATATATCTTAAAAATAAGAATAATAATATTCATGATTAAAGATTAAATCACTCAAATTTTTATTAATTTTAAAACTACTAAAATGAACGGATTAAAAAAAATATTTGGCATTCTCTGGATTTTAATTGCACTGGTTGTAGGATATTTCGGAATAACAGTAATGGGGATTCCAAAGATCACTTCCGGAAAGCAGGAAGATCTGGTTTTCGGTATCATCATCCTGTTTGTGCTGATGCCGATTATCTCGGGAGGATTGGGAATTTTCGGATATTATGCCTTAAAAGGGGAATATTCCGACGACAAGATTTAAATATAAAAGCTTACTGATAATTGATGAATGATGACAACAACCATCCATTCATCAATTATCTTTTATCAATCATCATTATGAAGAAGAGACACGAACAAAAACTGATTATCCTGAGCATCGGGCTGATGATTGCCTTCAGTATCCCGATTTCATTATTATTTAATAGTGAAAAGGAGATTTCCGGCTTCCCGATGATTCTGGTATATATATTCGCTGTCTGGATGGTTTCCATCATTATATCTTTTGTAATCATAAAAAAGTATGATGAGTAGTTTCGCGTTATTTATCGTAGTCCTGATTTATCTGGCTCTTTTGTTCTTAGTAGCCCATTTGGCAGAGAAGAAGAGAAGTAAGCTGTGGATCAATAATCCTTATATTTACGCGTTATCGCTGGCCGTGTACTGTACAGCCTGGACTTATTACGGCAGCATCGGTGTTGCAGCAACCAGCGGGTTAAACTACCTTCCCATTTACATCGGTCCTATTATGATTATTCCTGCATGGATATTCATAAATACAAGGATTGTAAGAATTTCGAGGGTAAATAAAATAAGCAGTCTCGCCGACTTCATTTCTTTAAGATACGGAAACAGCAGAAGTTTCAGTGCGATTATTACGATTGTCTGTCTTTTTGCCATCATTCCTTATATCGGACTGCAGATTAAGGCTATTTCCGAAACGTTCCATCTGGTTACGGAAACCCCTATGTCAAAAAATATCCTGACAGACAATGCTACTTTTGTGGTGATATTAATTGCTTTATTTTCATCCTATTACGGAACACGATATGTAGACGCGTCAGAAAAACGTCTCGGAATTATATCCGCGATCGCATTGGAAAGTTTTTTAAAGCTGTTTTTCATTATTATTTTAGGCTTATTTGTTATTTATTTTGCATTTGACGGGTTTTCAGATATTTACGAAAAGGCAAGCAAATTTGAAGATTTCAAACAAAAAAATACATTCAATGGGATTGAAGGTGCTTTAAACTGGATGATCTTGTGCATGATTTCGGCTACAGCAATTTGTATTCTTCCAAGACAGTTTCATACTGCTATCATTGAAAACAGGCAGGAAAAACATATTAAAACAGCAATCTGGTTTTTTCCGCTTTATCTTTTGATTTTCACCATTTTTATTTTTCCGATCGCCTGGGGCGGAAGACTTATTTTTGAGGGAGAAAATGTGAACCCTGAGTTTTATTCCATATTAATTCCACAGCATTTCAATAATACCCTTATTACCGTTTTGGTTTTTCTCGGCGGGTTGAGCTCAAGCATCTCAATGATCATTATTTCAGCAATCACCTTGTCAATCATGCTTTCCAATAACCTCATCATTCCATATGGTTTACTCGGGAAATTTAAATCTGAAAATGAGGTTCAGAATACCAGAAATATCACCAACATCAGGAAGATCAGCATTTTTGCCCTGGTGATTATGGCATTTGCCTTTTATAAATATTTCATTCTTAAAACATCGCTGGATTCTGTAGGATTGATTTCATTTGTAGTGATCTCACAATTGGCTCCGGCCTTTTTCGGAGCACTGTTCTGGAGAAGAGGAAGCTATAAAGGTGCTGTTGCCGGACTTCTCGCCGGATTAGCGATCTGCTATTTCGGATTGATCATTCCGCAGTATTATTTTTCTTATAACCAGGAATTTAAATGGGTTTTAAGAGATATGTACAATTTTTTTGATTTCTTTAGTATCCCTTACCTGAGCAGAATCTCACAGATTTTCTTCTGGTCAATTCTGGTTAATACCGCCCTGTTCGCTATCATCTCCGTAAGCATTAAAGGCAATTACCGTGAAAGAAATTTTGCCGAATTGTATGTAGACATCGACAAGTATATTCAGAATCATGAAAATGCTTTTATCTGGCGCGGAACTGCGTATGTTTCGGATATTAAAAATATTCTTGAACGCTTTTTAGGGAAAAATAAGACAGAACAGGCTTTACGGATTTTCAATTTAAAATATAATATTGATTCACAGACAGAAACCGCAGACTCAAGGTTTATTAAATTCTCAGAAAACCTTCTGGCAGGAAGAATCGGAACTGCTTCTGCAAAAATTTTAATTGAAGGTGTAACGAAAGAAGACAAAATATCATTAAAAGAAGTCCTGAATATTTTAGAAGAATCTAAAGAAACAATTACATTAAATAAAAAACTGACTGAACAATCTGAAGAGCTGAAACAGCTTTCTGATGATTTAAGGAACGCTAATGAAAGTCTGATTATCAAAGACCGTCAAAAGGACGATTTCCTTGATTCCGTCGCCCATGAACTGAGAACCCCGATTACAGCCATCCGTTCCGCCGGGGAGATTTTAGCAGATGATGACGATATTCCGTTGGATATCAAAAGAGAATTTTTAAACAATATCATTACAGAATCTGACAGGCTGAGTGAAATTATTAACGACATCCTCTATCTGGATAAATTGCAGCATGGTGAAATCGTTCTGCATATCCAGCAAAATAATATTATTGAAACCTATAAAAAAGCGGTCAACCCGCTTCTGCATCTGATTCAGCAAAAAAATATCCATTTAAGTGAAGTGAATCTTTTAAATCAGTATATATTTGAATATGATGAAGCAAGAATGATTCAATTATTTCAGAATATATTGGGAAATGCTTTAAAATTTACAGATGAACAGGGAACCATACAAACGAAATTATCTGAAAAAGAAAATGAATTGATCATTAAAATTTTCAATACAGGAAAGAATATTCCTGAAGAGGATCTTGAAATGATTTTTGATAAATTTTACCAGTCTAAAAACCAGAATATTTTAAAGCCAACAGGAAGCGGACTCGGATTAGCCATTTCAAAAAAAATAGTACTGGCCCATCACGGAACGATACAAGCTGAAAACAGCGGACTGGGAGTTACTTTCACGATAAGTCTTCCTGAAAAAATAATAAATGAGATTAAAAATGAAGTTGAACAAAACTAAAGATAAACCATGAAAAAGATAATCATTGCTGATGATGAACACAAAATATTAATGTCGCTGGAATACAGTTTCAAGAAAAACGGCTACGACGTTTTCATTGCAAGAGACGGAACCGAAGTCCTGGATTTCCTGAAAACCATGGTTCCCGATGTTATTTTACTCGATATTATGATGCCGAACCTGGATGGTTACAGTACTTTGGAAATCATCAAGCAGGATAAAAAACTAAAAGACACCAAAGTCATTTTCCTGAGTGCAAAAAACAATCCGAAAGATATTGAGAAAGGCCTGGAAATGGGAGCTGATGCTTATGTTACCAAACCTTATTCTATTAAAAAATTGATGCAGCAGATCGAAGACATGTTTTGAAAGCCAGGAACAAAATAAAAGATAAAATTATACCATTGTCATTCTGAACTAAGTATGGGCATAATGAAAAACTTACCTTAAAACGAAGTTAAACTTAATTTTCTTAAAAACTTAACTGAATCTTAATGGTTAAAAGTTTAAACATTAAGATAGAATTTAGAAATTAAGATCATTAATAGATGGATTTGCTTCGACAGTTCAGCACAAATTTTAATTCTTTATAATGACAAAAACACAAAATTAATATGAATGCAGATACCCTATTTAAAAACAGTATAGAAGATAAAGAGACTTTCTGGAAAGAGCAGGCTCAGGAAATAAAGTGGTTTAAATTTCCCGGTACCATTCTTTCCCTGGATGAAAATAATTATCCCCAATGGTTTGCTGACGGAGAACTCAATATGTGCTATTTATGCATTGATAAACATATTGAAGAAGGTTTCGGGGAACAGATTGCCATTGTTTACGATTCCCCCGTTACCAACCAAAAGAAAACCTATACTTTCAATCAGGCTAAAGAAGAGATTTCAAAATTCGCCGAAGGGTTAGCTTCCTTGGGATTAAAAAAAGGAGATACGGCAGTTATTTATATGCCGATGATTCCACAGACGCTTTTTGCCATGCTCGCCTGTGCACGTATCGGGGTGATTCATAATGTAGTTTTCGGAGGGTTTGCACCGCACGAACTGGTAGTGAGAATTGACGATTGTAAGCCGAAAGCTTTGATTACAGCCACTGCGGGAATTGAAATTGCTAAAAGAATTCCATACTTACCTTTAGTTGAAAAAGCGATTGAATTAGCCCAGGATAAAGTAGATCATATTATTGTTTACAACAGAAAATTAGTTGACAATCAACATGAAATGTTTGACGGACTGATCGATTATGAGGAATTGGTAAAGAAATCAAAGCCGGCTGATTGTGTTTCCGTAGCATCTACCCACCCGCTTTATCTGCTTTACACTTCGGGAACTACGGGAAAACCCAAAGGAATTACACGGGATACCGGAGGTTATGCTACTGCCTTGAAATTTTCCATGAAGTATATCTATGGAATTGAACCGGGGGAAACTTATTGGGCAGCCTCGGATTTCGGTTGGGCTGTTGGTCATAGCTACAGTGTTTACGGGCCTTTACTGAACAGAAATACAACGATTATCTTTGAAGGAAAACCGATTATGACACCGGATGCCGGAACATTCTGGAGAATTATTTCCGAATATAAAGTTTCGGCCATGTTTACAGCTCCTACTGCGATCAGAGCGATAAAAAAAGAAGATCCTGATGGCGAACTGGTGAAAAAATATGACCTGTCCCATTTCAAAAAACAGTTTTTAGCAGGCGAACGTTGTGATGTTGCCACTTTAGACTGGTTTACAGAACATATCGGAGTTCCGGCCATCGATCATTGGTGGCAGACCGAATCCGGATGGCCGATGCTGGGACTGATGACTTTTGATGATCAGTACAAGATCAAAAGAGCTTCTGCCGGAAAACCCATTCCCGGATATGATGTTAAAATTTTTGATGAAAACGGCTATGAGCTTGATCCTCATCAGGAGGGTTACCTCGTTATCAAACTTCCGCTTCCTCCCGGTGCCATGCTGGGAATCTGGAATGATTATGACCGTTTTCAAAGCAGCTACCTGTCACAATATAACGGCTATTATTTTTCCGGTGACGGCGCTATAAAAGATGAAGACGGATATATTTTCATTACAGGAAGAGTGGATGATGTAATCAATGTTGCAGGGCACAGGCTTTCAACCTCTGAAATGGAAGAGATCGTTTCATCTCATCCTGATATTGCGGAATGTGCTGTTGTGGGAATAAATGATGACTTAAAAGGTCAGATTCCGTTCGCAACGGTTGTTTTAAAAAACGGGGCATCCATATCCGAAGAAGATCTGGAAAAAGATATCATCCGGATGGTTCGTGAGAAGATCGGTGCCGTAGCTTTTTTAAAAAACGCAATGGTTGTTAAACGTTTACCGAAAACCCGTTCGGGGAAAATTTTAAGAAAGCTGATCAGGACGTTATTAGACGGAAAAGACTTTCAGGTTCCATCAACGATTGATGATGAAAAAATCATCGATGAGATACAGGAAAAAATACAGCATTATAGGGCTTAAGCCGTAAATTAACCATAAATTTAGATCTATAAATTCAAATTTCAAAAACGAAAGAAATATGAGAAATTACTTAATAGAAGATTTACCGCATTATTTTGAAGAGTATAAGAAATCTATTAAAAATCCTAAGAAATTCTGGGACAAAATAGCTGATCAGAACTTTGTGTGGTATCAGAGATGGAGCAAGGTTGTTAAGTACGACATGAACGAAGCTAAAATCACCTGGTTTAAAAATGCCAAGCTCAATATTACCAAAAACTGCATCGACAGGCATCTAAATGAAAGAGGGGATAAAACAGCGATCATCTGGGAACCCAACGACCCGAAAGAAGAAGCATTGCACATTTCTTACAACGAACTTTATACAAGGGTAAACAAGACCGCCAATGTACTGAGAGAAATGGGCATCGAAAAGGGAGACCGTGTATGCATTTATCTTCCGATGATCCCGGAACTTGCCGTTACAATGTTAGCCTGTGCCAAATTAGGCGCTGTACATTCGGTGATTTTTGCGGGATTTTCAGCCAATGCTGTTGCTTCAAGAATCAATGACTGTGAGGCTAAAATGGTGATCACATCAGACGGAAGCTACAGGGGAAATAAAGTTTTAGACCTGAAAAGCATTGTCGATGAAGCCCTTGAAAAAACACCGAGCATAGAATCTGTTTTAGTGGTAAAAAGAACCCACAATGAAGTCAAAATGAAGGATGGCAGAGATTACTGGATGTCTGAGCTGTACGATAAAGCGTCTCAGGATTTTGTTACGGTGATCATGGATGCCGAAGATCCGCTTTTTATTCTTTATACTTCCGGTTCTACGGGAAAACCCAAAGGAATGCTTCATACCACCGCCGGATACATGGTGTATACGGCTTATACATTTAAAAATATTTTCAATTACCAGGAAAATGACATCTACTGGTGTACTGCTGATATCGGTTGGATCACAGGACATTCGTACATCCTTTACGGACCATTGTGCAACGGAGCTACGACAGTAATCTTTGAAGGAATTCCTACTTATCCTGAACCGGACCGTTTCTGGGAAGTTATTGAAAAGCATAAAATCACCCAGTTCTATACCGCTCCTACGGCCATCCGTTCTTTGGCTAAAGAAAGCGCGGAATGGGTGGATAAACATGATTTAAGCTCATTAAAAGTAATCGGATCTGTTGGAGAACCCATTAACGATGAAGCATGGCATTGGTTTAACGATCACGTTGGCAAGAAAAAATGTCCGATCGTAGATACCTGGTGGCAAACGGAAACCGGCGGAATTATGATCTCTCCTATCCCGTTTGTAACTCCTACAAAACCTACTTATGCTACCCTGCCTCTGCCGGGAATACAACCGGTTCTGATGGATGACAAACGCAATGAAATTACAGGAAACCAGGTAACCGGAAACCTTTGTATCCGCTTTCCGTGGCCGGGAATTGCCAGAACGATCTGGGGTGATCACCAGCGCTATAAAGAAACTTATTTTACCGCCTTTCCGGGGAAGTATTTTACAGGTGACGGTGCTTTAAGAGATGAAGTAGGTTATTACAGAATCACCGGGCGTGTAGATGATGTGATCATCGTTTCCGGGCATAATCTTGGAACCGCTCCTATCGAAGACAGCATCAACCAACACCCTGCCGTCGCAGAATCAGCAATTGTGGGCTATCCTCATGACATCAAAGGAAATGCTTTATACGGTTATGTGGTACTGAAAGAAACCGGTGAAAGCCGTCAGAGGGAAAATCTGAAAAAGGAAATTAACCAGTTGATTTCAGACCAGATCGGTCCTATTGCGAAGCTTGATAAGATACAGTTTGTTTCAGGGCTTCCTAAAACGCGTTCAGGAAAGATCATGCGTAGGATTTTAAGAAAAATTGCGGAAGGTGATTTCAGTAATTTCGGAGATATTTCAACATTATTAAATCCTGAGATTGTGGAGGAAATAAAAAATGAAAGACTGGGTTAACTTTAACCATTAAGATTTCATTAAGACTATAAGTTTAGTTAAGATAATTATTCTAAAAATAAAAGGCGTAGAAATGATCTACGCCTTTGTTTTATCAGTTATTCTTTTATAATTTTTATTGCCTGTCTTCCGAGATTGGAATGCACATTCAATAAATAGTTACCTTTCGGATAATTAAAATCCAGGGAATATTTTTTAGTTTCTTTAGTCTTTACATCATCTTTCAAAATATTTTTGATAAACTTCCCTGAAGCTTCATACAGTCCGATAATAATATGATCCGAATGTAAAAAATGAATATCCAGATTCAGCTTGTCTTTTACAGGATTCGGAGCTACATCTATGCGGAGTTTTCTTACCAGATGATCTTCCGTCATTTCCTGCGTCCCAAGATTACCGACTGTCATTTTATAGATGCTGGCTCCTGCAGCATAGGCTACATTATTATTTACAAAAAATATCCTGTTTAAAGTACTACCCACTCCGGTATTAGTCCATGTATCTCCGCCGTCAAAAGTTTCATAAAAACCTGTATTGTGACCTCCCATCCAACCGTGGGTTGATGAAGTAAAACCAACAGCCTGCACATACACATCAGGAAAATCTTTAGATTCCCATGTAAAACCTCCATTGAATGATTTTATCAGTTTCCCGGAATTCGGAGTTTCAGATTCAATAGACCCAAACATTTTATTGTTATCCAGAAGCTGCATTTTCCAGACATATTCAAACGGGATATTGCTGTTGTAAATTTTTGTCCAGCTGGCACCTCCATCAGTCGTCTTAAGAATTACCGCCCCGTCATCATCGCTTCCACCTACAAAACCTACATTCTCATCAATGAATACAATTTCCACCAGGGCAAAAGCATAAGCAGACATGTCAATATACTGCCATGTATTCCCGCTATCGGTAGATTTTATAATAAAGGCCGGAGAAAACCATGCCCCACAACCGTATATTGTAGAAGTTCCCACACAATCCAAACCACATATTGCCTGCGGATATGGTGATATATTGGTCACTCTCTGCCAGGAATTCCCGCCATCGCTAGTTTTATAGAAATTTTCACTTAATGTTCCCAGAAATCCGACATTTTCATTTAAAAATTCAATATTTCTGTAATATTCGTTAGCCGGGGAGCCCACTGTTTGCTGAGCCCAGCTGCTTCCGCCATCTGTAGTTTTGAAGACCGCTCCGTTTCCGCCACGTGCTGCCCAACCCAGATTTTCATTGAGAAAAAATACATCATCAAACCTGCCCCCATTAGAAGTGGGATAAGAAAATGCGGTCCAGTTATAAGTTTGTGCCTGAAAGGCTAATGATAAGAGAAAAAAAGCCATTAAAATTATTCTCATGGTTTATTTTGTTTTTGGTTAAGCAGCAAATTTGAGATTTTTGTTATTCGTATGCAAATAATTCTCAACAATTTGAAAATTAAATCATTAAAAAACACAAAATGTTCAAAAGTATCTACATACTCCACCAGTGACTGAAAAACAAAACATTTTTTAAGATTAAACTGCGTAAACAGTCAGCATATTTTAACACTGGAAAAACAGTAATTCAAATTTCATAAATTTAAACACATGTTCAATAGATATCCTCAAATATTTTAACTAAAAATTATAGATAAAATAAAAATTAAACAATTTATTTAAAAATATTGCAACGTATTATAATTTATTAGTATCTTTAAGTACAAATTTAAAACTATTGCTTATGTCAAATATATTAGCTGGATTATTTGAACATCACAGCGATTACAAAAAGCTCGAAGCTGATCTTGAAGATTCAGGATTCGAAAACTCAGATTATATTGTATATCTTGATGATGCCCATCACGGCGCTCAATACCTTGCGAGTGTTGCTGTAAAAGATACCGACCAGGTAGATAAC
The DNA here is from genome assembly GCF_041224435.1 of Chryseobacterium tongliaonense. Lineage (NCBI taxonomy): Bacteria > Pseudomonadati > Bacteroidota > Flavobacteriia > Flavobacteriales > Weeksellaceae > Chryseobacterium > Chryseobacterium tongliaonense. The sequence continues at coordinate 377,567 of NZ_JBGFFD010000002.1, forward strand.
GCCCGGAATATTTTTAACCGGAATTCTGTTTTAAAAACCTATCTGTTTGAAAATATGAAAATTGAACAGGCTGATTATAATAATATCAAAAGCTATATAGATGCCCGAAATAAAGCTGAAATCCATAACAGCCCCGATGTCAGGATTAAAGCATCAAGCAGTGGCATTGATTCAGAGGTGAAATTTTAAAACCATTTAAGAATAAATTCTAATAACCGGAAATCCGTGGAGTATTCTGCGGATTTTTTGTTGTTTGAAAAGTGAGAAAATTTTCGTATTTTCGTGTAATTATAGGCTTTTACACAAATGAGTTACGACTTAGAACAGGAAAACAAGGAAATCCTTGCAAGATATAAAGATCTGATTTCAAATACTTACAGAACTCTGGACGAGGAAAACAATAAACTCATCCGGAAGGCATTTGATATTGCATTAGATGCCCACAAAGATCAGAGAAGAAAATCCGGGGAACCTTACATCTACCACCCTATTGCCGTTGCGAAAATTGTCGCTACGGAAATCGGTCTGGGAGCAACTTCCATTGCCTGTGCGCTTTTGCACGACGTCATTGAAGATTCTGATTATACTTATGAAGATTTAAAGAAAATTTTCGGGCCTAAAATATCCAATATCGTGAATGGATTGACCAAAATATCCATCATGAACCATCAAAATATCTCTGTACAGTCTGAGAATTACAGAAAACTGCTGCTGACGCTTTCCGAAGATTTCAGGGTTATTCTGATTAAAATTGCCGACCGCCTGCATAATATGCGTACGCTGGAAAGCATGGCTCCGGACAAGCAAAAGAAAATTGCTTCCGAAACGGTTTACATCTACGCTCCGATGGCTCACCGCTTAGGCTTGTACAACATAAAATCTGAGCTTGAAGACTTATCATTAAAATACAACAATCCGGAGATCTACAGCGAAATCACTGAAAAATTAGAATTAGCGAAAGAAAACCGGGAAAGATATATTGAGGAATTCAAAACGGAAGTTACCCAGAGATTAAAAGAAGAAGGTTTAAACTTTACGATAAAAGGCCGTGCAAAGGCCATTTCATCGATTTACAGAAAAATGCTGAAGCAGGGGGTTTCTTTCGAAGAGGTTTTTGATAACTATGCCATCAGGATCATTTATAAATCGGATGCCAAAAATGAAAAGTTCCTGGCCTGGAAGATTTATTCCATCGTTACGGATGTTTACCACAGTAATCCTTCCAGAATGCGCGACTGGATCACCCAGCCCCGTTCTACAGGATATGAAAGTTTACATCTTACTGTACTTGGTCCCGATAAAAAATGGATTGAAGTGCAGATCCGTTCCGAAAGAATGGATGAAATTGCTGAAAAAGGGGTTGCAGCCCATTACAAATACAAAGAAGGCTATAAGCAAACCTCTGACGACAAAAATTTTGAAAGATGGGTTACCGAGATCCGTGATGTCCTTGAGCAGCAGCATGATCTTTCCACGACAGAACTTTTGGATAATATTAAACTTAATTTATATTCAAAAGAGGTTTTTGTATTTACTCCAAAAGGGGAAATCAAGATTTTACCAACCAATGCAACTGCTTTGGATTTTGCATTTGCCGTTCACTCTGATCTGGGAATGAAATGTCTTGGAGCCAAAATCAACGGTAAGCTGGTCCCTATTTCTTATGTTCTTCAAAACGGAGATCAGGTAGATATTCTTTCTTCACAAAATCAAAAGCCTAAATTCGACTGGCTGGAATTTGTAGTGACTTCAAAAGCAAAGTCAAAGATCAAAGGTTACCTTAATTCTCAAAAAAACCAGCTGGTAGAAGAAGGAAAAGAAATCCTGCAAAGAAAGCTGCGCCATGCGAAGATCAACTTTAATGATGAAGAGATCAACAAACTTCAGAAATTCTTTAATTTAAAGACATCCCAGGAGCTGTTCTTAAAATTCCAGACCAATGAGCTGGATGCAAGCAGCCTCAGGAAATATATTGAAAGTAAAAACGTATTCAACAACATTCTTTCAAGATTCAGGAAATCTCCTACTAAAAATGCAGTCTATGAAGAGCCGAAAGAGGTAAATCTCGATATGATTGTTTTCGGAAAAGATGAGGAGAAACTGAACTACACCTATGCAAAATGCTGCACCGTGATACCGGGAGATAAAATTTTCGGATTTATAACAATCTCAGACGGAATCAAAGTGCACAGTGACAACTGCCCGAATGCCATCAACCTGAGGGCACAATATGACTACAGGGTAATTCCTGCAAAATGGGTAAATGCCGAAAGTTTCAAAAACAGAGTGAAAATTGAGATTGAAGGTCTTGACAGAATGGGTATGATCAACGATATTACAGCGGTCATCAGCGGTACTATGGGAATGGATATGAAGAGTATGTCTATTGAATCCAACAATGGGATTTTTACCGGGAATATCAATCTCGAAGTCAAAAATAAAAACCAGCTGGAAGAGACATTTAAAAAATTAAATGCCATTAACGGAGTTTCAAGAGTGAGACGTTTACAATCTTAAGCATGAATTTAAGTTTATATTTTAAAAAATTTTTCAAGAGCAGCCAGTCTTCAGGAATCATACTGATTTTTTGTGTGGCGATCTCTTTACTGATAGCCAATTCTTCTATGGGAAAAGGTTTTCAACGACTTTTAGACCGGGAAACAGGAATTGACCTTTTTCATTTAAAATATCCCATAAGCATCTGGATCAATGACGGACTGATGGCTGTTTTCTTTCTTCTGGTCGGCCTTGAAATTAAGAGAGAGCTGGTGGAAGGCGAGCTTTCATCTTTCAAAAATGCTTCATTACCCATCTTTGCAGCCGTTGGCGGAATGATAGTTCCTGCGGTTATTTATACCTTTTTTAATTCCGGAACAGAATATCAGAACGGTTGGGGAATTCCAATGGCAACGGATATTGCTTTTTCCTTGGCCATTATTTCGATGCTGGGAAGTAAGATTCCCAATTCCATTAAAATTTTCCTTGCTGCTCTTGCCATTGTTGATGACCTCGGAGCCATTTTAGTGATTGCCATTTTTTACACCGATCAGATTCATTGGATGTACCTGTTTTTATCTGCCGGGGTGGCTGCCTTATTATTCCTATTAAACTTTTTAAAGGTTACCAAACTGGTTTTTTATATTATTCCGGGCTTATTTTTATGGTATTTCCTGCATCATTCAGGGATCCATGCGACCATTGCTGGCGTATTGCTGGCGTTTTCAATTCCTACGAATGTTTCAAACGTAGAAATCTCACCTCTGGAAAAACTGGAACACAAGCTTCATGTTCCGGTAAGCTTTGTCATCATGCCTATATTCGCATTAACGAATACCAATATCGCGTTTAATAACGGAATGGTAGAAGGACTGACGAGCACTTTAGGTTTGGGAATTATCGGTGGATTGATTCTCGGAAAACTCATCGGAATCAATTTGTTTTCTTTTATTGCGATTAAATTTAAACTGAGCTCGCTTCCGCAGAACAGTTCCTGGCCTCAGATGCTGGGTGTAGGCTTGTTGGCGGGAATCGGTTTTACCATGTCTATTTTTATTGCCCTGCTTTCGTTTAAAGGGGAAATAGATATTCAGGATGAAGCGAAATTTGCCATTTTAATAGCTTCCTTTGTAGCAGCTGTTGCGGGATATTTAGTCTTGAGTTTCAGTTCCAAGGAGAACACAGAAATTTCTGATTAATTTTTGTTCAATGTCCTTGTGTGAGCTTCCTCTCCTTCCAAATTCGGTTCGGTAGATGAGTGATAGTGTAAGGCTTCTTTTTTAAGTTCATCAGACAATAGTTTTTCTATTCTGAGCTTTCTGATTGCCATATTAAGTTCATTTCCGAATAACAGCAGATATACGTTGACGTTAACCCAAACCATCAGTAGTATCATACTTCCAATGGAACCGTACAGCACGTTATATCTTGCAATATCTTTAACGTAAATTGCAAAAATGAAGGTGGTGGCCACAAATAAAACGGTTGTTAAAATAGCTCCCGGAATTGCCTGTCTGAACCTTGTAATTTTTACCGTTCCCAACCAGTAAAACATCGCCAGAAGAATAAAATAAAACAAAGGAAAAGATACAAAACCAATGATTTTGGAAAGGTTTTTCACCAGCCAGGAAATGTTGTAGGCAGGCGTAAAAAGCTTCATTACAACCTCTACGTAATATACTCCGAACAGTGCAAGGAAAACGATCGTAATAAAACCAATGGTAATAAAGAATGAAAGTATAAATTCTTTTACATCGCTTAATTTCTCTTCGGAATTTTCATTAAACCCGTTAATCAGGGAAAACGTTCCGTTGGTTGCAAAAACCAAAGCCAGGACAATGGTCAGGTTACTGATTCCTTTCATATTCGGAATAATGCTCTGTTCAATATATCCTCTCACATCGGTTTCCATATTGGATGGAAAAACATTATGGATCAAAACCTCGAAAATATAAAACTGAAGCTTATCATAATGAGGCATATAAGGCAAAACAGATAACAGGAAAAGGAGGAACGGGAATAAACTGATCGTAAAACTCCAGGAAATAGCCGCTGCCTTTCGTCCGATTTTCCCTTTAAAGATCCCCGAAATATAGATCTGGAACATCTGCCAGAGCGATATCCCTAAAACCGGGATATGTATATTATCTAAGAATTCTTGTACTTTCAGGATAAATCCAGGAACTTTTATACCCATTTTTCTCTCTGTTTTATTTTAAAATCTGATCTATTTTATCAAAATTCCTATTGACAAATTTAGGGGAATTAATTCTCATTCCCACTCCCATTCTAAACTGCCACTGTGTAGTGGAATAAAAGTTTTCATTAGAATTATTGACCCAGTTGACCTGAGCACCGCCTCCAAAAAACCATTTTCCGTTGTCATAGCCTAATCTAGCATTGGAATTAAGGCCAAAATTAAATTCATGATAATCTTCCCCGATCAATTTTGAATAATTTACCTGCGGATAAAGCTCTACGACTGCATACCAGTTATTTTTAATTATCCTCTGCATTCCGACTCCGCTTCTTAGGGCTATCCTTATATCTTTTGTGGGTGGCTGTTTTGTACTTCCATCATTCAGTTCCTGTCCTTGATAAATCAGCCGGTCAATATCTTTCATTATATTATACTGATAAAACAATCCGCTGATCACTACGAAATCATTTTTCAGAGGTTTATACGTCATATTGGTATAGCTTCTGTAACTTTCTTTATTGCCTACCCACAGATAACTTGTTTCACCTTTGAAAGACCGGTACTTTGCATCAGGAAAAATAAGATAATCATCGGATATTGCTCCAAAATCCAAACCGTCTAAAAAGGAATAAAAAAATTCTTTTGTACTTTCCAGATACAGTCCTTTTATTTGGCTATAGCTCACAGATTGTCTTAGCTTAGGTGTCAGAAAAAAAGCAAATCCCAGGTTAAAATATTTTGTTTTTCCTTTTGTATCATCATCATTATTGATCCTGATCAGCTTCGGGGCGAAAGAAATACTTGCATCAAGCCATCTGTATCTCAGAAAAAATTCCGTATAAAAGGAATCATTGGGCTTCAATAAAAATGTCTGATGCTCAGAAAGCAACCCGAAGGAATTGTTTATATAGCTTACCCCGGTTACCAGCGAGATTTTATGATGATCTTCTTCCAGATATTTTTTACTGTCAAACTCATTAACTTCCTGACTGAAAGAAGATAACGGAAAATATAAAAACAAACAAGAGATCAATCTCGATTTCATCATAGGTGTGGCAATATTGTAAAAATACATATTTTTTAAATAATGCTGCAGGCTCTCAATGACAATCCCGGTAAAAACAGGCGTCTGATATGGAAATAATTCTTTAAATTATGAATATCTTTGACCTTTGAAATAGATTATACTCCTTATGCGAATCAGTTTACTTTGTATCGGTAAAACAGATGATAAAGAAATCACCTCTTTAATTAATTATTATCTCAACCGCCTTCCTAAACACTGGAATTTTGAAATCATCGAAATTCCGGATATCAAAAATGCCAAAAACCTGTCTCCTGATCTTTTAAAGAAGGAAGAAGCCAAACTTTTCATGCATCATATTGATAAGAATGACCTGGTGGTGATTCTGGACGAAAAAGGAAAACAGTTTACGAGCAGGGAGTTTTCACAAAAAATAGATACCTGGATGAATTCTTCCGTTAAAAAAATACACTTACTGATTGGTGGAGCTTATGGTTTTTCAGAGGAAATATACAGCAGGGCCAATGAAAAAATGTCACTGTCCAAAATGACCTTTACCCATCAGATGATCCGGCTATTCATTGTGGAACAGCTATACAGGGCTGATCAGATTTTACAGGGGAAACCTTATCATAATGATTAAATCAGGTGGCTTCGGGAGCCTCAGCCACCAGTGAAAATTATTTTTTCACTTCACATTTCGAATAATATTCAAGAAGCAAAGGTTTTTCGTAGCCTAAGCTTACTGCTTTATCCAGACTTGCACATGCTTCCTTCGGTTTTGCCGTTTCAAATAAGATCAACGCTTTATTTACGTATGCCTGGGCAAATTTAGGATCAATAGAAATCGCTTTATTCACATCAGTAAGAGCTTCCTTATTTTTCTTTAATTTAAAATAAACATCCCCTCTTCCGCTGTACAACAAGGATTCCGGTTTTTCAGAAATTAACTGATTATAATCTTTTAAAGCACCTTCCAGATCACCACTGTTCTTCTTAAGATTGGCTAAACCGGTTCTCGCATAAATATTATCCGGAGCAAAGCTTAAAATCTGGTTTAAATCTTTTGCAGCCAGATCTTTTTTACCCAAATTCTCATAAACTTTAGAACGGGTAAGGTACATCTCTGCATTTTCAGGTTCTATCTGAAGCCCTTTATTAAGATAGTCCAGAGCTGCCTGCTTATTCCCTTTCTGTCCATGAATGGAGCCCAGGTTGGCATAAACAGCTGCCGACATTGGATTTGCTTTTAATGCAGATTCATAAGATTTGAAAGCAGAAGTTGTTTTTCCCAATCTTCTTTGCGCAGTACCTAAATAATTGTAATAGGAAGACTGGATCTGCTGGATTTTTTCGCTTTGGGCCAGTTTTGAATATTGTTCTTCTGCACATTTATAATCTGCTTTTTTAAAGCATTCTTCTGCAGTTTTTGCATCCTGAGCGTAAAGATTAATTGAAATAAGTGTTAAAGCTAGAAAAAATAAATGTTTTTTCATGAGGTTATATTTTGTTTGTTGATTACTTTTTTTGCGAGCGCAGCAAATATCACTCCCAATAAAAGTCCAACAAACGCCCCCACCAAAATATCTATCGGGAAATGCACTCCTAAATATATGCGGCTGTAAGAAACTATTGCAGCCCATACAAATATAGCATAAGGAAACCATTTAAGGTTCTTTTTAAGTAAAATACCTAAATAAGTTGCTAAAAAGAAGGTATTTGAAGCATGGGCAGAATAAAATCCGAATTGCCCGCCACATTTTACAATCCTCATGTGATGCTCCAGAGTCGGGTCATGACAAGGCCTTAATCTTGCCACTCCGTGTTTGAAAACACTTGCCAGCTGATCTGAAATCGTAACTCCGATGGCAATAAATAAAAGGATAAAAACTAAAGATCTTAGTTTATAATTTTTATAAAGTAAATAAAGAAATATGATATACAAAGGAACCCAGATCCAGGTGCTGGATATCAACATCCAAAACTGGTCGAAGGGAGTGTCGCCCAAATTATTGAGAAACAAAAAGACCTTTTTATCTTCCTGAATAATCTCTTCCATCAATTATCTGCTTACAGGACCTTCGTGAGTTTCATCTTCAGAAGGTTTTAATTTAAGAGGTTCTTCAGAAGCGGCAGGTTGTGTCAGAATATCTTTTTCGATATCTTTCATAGGATTAAAATCTTTCGCAGCATCTTTTACCTTTTCAATCTCACGCTTAATTTCAGAAACAGGGTTATCTGTTTCCTTCATAATTTCAGTTTTGATGTCTTCCACCGCACCACGCATTTTTCTTACGCCTGCACCTAAGTCACGCGCTATTTGAGGGAGTTTATCCGGTCCGAATAATACAACGATTGCCACTGCAATCAATGCCATTTCTCCAAAGCTTAATTCCATGATGTAAAATTACAAAAGATTATACATATATAATGATGAAACATAAACTTTTAAAGAAATTTTAAGATTTATTTTTTGGGGTTGAAAGATGATTGTTAAGAGTTGATTGTTTAGTGTTAATAAATAATTAATTCTAATTTAAGGGAATTATATTTTCTTTTTTATTAAATTTAGTCCACCAACATTAAATATTTTAACTATGAAAAAATTATTGACCTCCTTTAAGGTGCTTGCCGTGTTTGCGGTATTATCACTGAACAGCTGTCAGGATGAAAACAGGGATAGTTTTCAGGAAAGCGCTTCCAAAACATCAGTTGCCGATCTGAAAAGGGAGCTTACTCCTTCTTCTCAATCTATTCCGGATGCTGTACAAACTCAGTTGAATGACACCAGGAAAAATCTTGAAGCTCAACTTAAAAATGATTTACAGATTACCGGAATGACGGTTTTAGGAAAGCTTACCTCGCAAAAAGGAATTTCTGTTTCCCAGGATGTGGTTTCCGATAAAGCTAATACAATTGCTTATGGTAACATCATGGATGCTTCATCTGTGAAGATCGGGAAAATGGGGAATTTATATTCGGGAGAAGATTTGTCTGCCGCTCAGAAAGGTTTGAAAGAAGTCGTTGCGCAGGAAGTAAAAACAGGCACGGAAGTTATGGAGATTACATGGACTTACAAAGGTGAAAATTTTACATCTCTATGTTTTTACAACAACTCAGGGATTATCTGGGATAATATCATGGGCGGACTGATCATGATGAATACCAGAAGTACCAATGAGGAATCATCTGATCATACACAGGCAAAAGTAGCCTCCAAATGGTATAAGCAATGGTGGACTGCCAATTGGCTTTGGGGTTCTAAAAGAGGAGAAATCGGATATCAGATTACGATCTATTATTCAGGTTCTACCGTTTCTAATGTGGATGTAAGCGACTGGGGAAATATCAGTTTAGGCAAAGCCAAAAGCGAAAGCAAAGTAATTAAAAAAACCGGAGCTTACGGACAGTGCAGATATGCTCTCGGGCTATGTACACCTGTCGGTTCTTTAAGCTTTAATTCCACTAATTTTTCGGTATCATTCTCAGGATTGGGAAGCAATATCGTAAGTAACGGGACAAAATCTCTTTATCCTTAATTACATTTCTTCAACTCAATTATATTTCAACTCAAATCGGGGAATCAAATTTGATTCCCCGATTTTTTATTTTAAATTAAATTATTTCTTAATCTCTTTTTTCTGAAATGCATAATAAGTGATCACCACACTTATTGACATCAGTACAAAAGCCAGGAAGAACGGCGCTCCCGAAAACTTGAACGGTGCTTCATCATGCGTAAAATAATAGAATAAATTGGTCATCATCGGAGGTCCTATAATCGCAGTGGCACTCATCAGGCTCGTCAATGCGCCCTGCAGTTCTCCCTGTTCATTGGAAGGAACACTCTTCGTGATTACCGACTGAAGTGCCGGACCGCAGATTCCCCCTAAACAGTAAGGCACAAGAAATGCAAACATCATCCAGCCCTGCGTAGCAAAAGCAAATAACAACATTCCGATGGCGTATAATGCCAATCCGTAATAGATACTTTTCTGCTCTCCCAGCCTTGGTGTCGTCCATCGTATTAAAAGTCCCTGCACCAATCCAACCAATAGCCCTACTACTCCAAGAGAAATCCCTACCATTCTTTCTGTCCAGCTGAATTCGTACATGGTGAAGAAGCTCCAGTTACTCTGTACAGCATGGCCTGCAACATATATTAAAATCAAAGCAACGATCAATCCTGAAATTTCAGGGTGCTTCCCTAAAAATTTAAATGACCCTACAGGATTCGCCCGCTTCCAGTCAAATTCCCTGCGTTTATCTTTATCTAAACTTTCAGGAAGAATAAAATATCCATACAGGAAATTCAGCAAACATAAGCCTGCTGCCGCATAGAAAGGAACTCTGGCTCCATAATGTCCCAATACTCCACCCAAAACCGGTCCTATAATAAATCCGAGCCCAAAGGCCGCTCCTATCAGTCCAAAGTTTTTTGCTCTGTCCTCATCTGTAGAAATATCTGCAATATAAGCACTGGCCGTTGTAACACTGGCCCCTGTAATTCCTGCAATAACTCTTCCTAAGAACAGCCACCAGATCGTAGGTGCCAAAGCCAGGAAAATATAATCCACAGCAAATCCGAAAAGGGAAATCAGAATAATGGGTCTCCGCCCATATTTATCACTCAGGTTACCGACAACCGGAGAAAATATAAATTGTGTAAAAGCATAGGCAAACCCAAGCCAGCCACCATATTGTGCAGCTTCACTTATGTCACTATGAATCAGCTCCTCAATCAATTTCGGAACTACAGGAATGATGATTCCCCATCCTGTAATATCAATCAATAACGTTATAAAAATGAAGCCTATGGCCGCTTTTTTCTTTGAATTTTCCATAATCCTGCAAAAATAGTGAAATAAAGAAAATAATGATTCTAAATTGTTGAAATAGGCGATGAGTTTAAAAGTTATGAGTTAAGAGTTATAAGTTATGAGTGAGTATAGCAATAAATAACTGCCATTGTTTTTTAATCTGCTTTTAAACTCATAATTCAAAACTCTTAACTTATAACTCTCAACTTTAGTTCAAAAAAAAGCTGCCCCATTTCTGAGACAGCTATTTATAATTTATTGTAGTTCAATTATTTTGAAGCAAGTACTTCTTTATTGGAAGTTGTTTTTCCGTGTACTTCTTCTTCTTTTCCTGTTTTCAGGAAATCATAGGCAATTGCCGAAGCAATGAATATGGATGAATAGGTACCGAATCCGATCCCGATCAACATAGCAAACATAAATCCTCTAAGGTTATCACCACCGAAGATGAAGATGGCAAGAATTACAAGGATGGTCGTAAATGAAGTGTTGAACGTTCTACCTAATGTACTTGAGATAGAGTCATCAAATAATCCTGCTAATGTTAAAGATTTCTTCTCTCTCAGGTATTCTCTGATTCTGTCGAAGATGATTACCGTATCATTAATCGAGTATCCTAAAACAGTTAAGATCGCTGCAATGAAATCCTGGTTGATCTCCATGTTGAACGGCATGAATTTGTGAAGCAATGAATAGGCTCCCAAAATGATTACCGCATCGTGGAATAATGCTGCAACAGCACCAAGAGAGAACTGCCATTTTCTAAATCTTACCAGGATATAGATGAAGATACCTGCTAATGCAGCAACAACTGCAAGGATACCGTGAGTTTTAATATCATCCGCTACCGTTGGTCCTACTTTTTCTGAAGAGATGATTCCTGCATGTTCTTTATCAGCAGATTTGAAATCACGTAAAGTAGTATTGGCCGGTAAGCTTGTCTTTAAACCTTCATATAGCTTTTGCTCAACAGTCTGGTCGGCTTTTAAAGACTCATCATCAATCAGATAATCTGTAGAGATTTTCAGTTGTTTTGCATTTCCGAAAGTTTTAGCTTCTACGGAAGAGTTTTTACCGTCTTCTGTTTTGAAAACTTTTACTAAGTTACTTTCAATATCTTCAGCATTTACATCTTTATCAAATCTTACCACATAGTTTCTACCTCCTGTAAAGTCGATACCGTATTTGAAACCGTGAATAAACATAGATCCAAGGCTGATAACCGTTAATATTGCAGAAATAATATAAGCATATTTTCTTTTTCCGATGAAGTCGATCCACGTATTTCTGAATAGATTTTTCGTTGGAGCTGTCCAGACAGAAAGGTGTTTTCCTTTATTTAATCTTGAGAAGATCATTGCTCTGGAGATCAATACCGAAGTAAAGAAAGTCATTAGGATACCAATTCCTAAAGTTAAAGCAAATCCTTTGATAGGTCCGGTTCCGAAAAGGAAAAGTACTCCTGCAGTTAGTAATGTTGTTAAGTGACCATCTACAATAGCACTTAAAGCATGTTTGAAACCGTCTTTATAAGCTTCTAATATACTCTTACCTGCAAATAATTCCTCTTTAGTTCTTTCATAGATAATTACGTTCGTATCTACCGCCATCGCCATCGTTAATACGATACCTGCGATACCGGGAAGGGTAAGCGTAGCATCTACGGAATCCATAATTCCGAAAATATAGAATAAGTTGATGATCATTGCGATTACAGCGTACACCCCTGCTCCTCCGTAATAGAAAATGATATAAACAATGATCACTAAAAATGCAATCGCAAAAGAGATCATCCCTGCGTTGATAGATTCCTGTCCTAATGAAGGTCCTACAACGGTAGCCTGAACTACTTTTGCACCTGCAGGTAGTTTACCCGCTCCTAAAACGTCAACCAGTTCTTTAGCTTCTTCCTGAGAGAAGTTACCTGAGATCTGAGTTCTACCGTTAGGAATAGCGTTTACAACATTCGGTGCTGTGTATACTCTGTTATCAAGAGTTACAGCTACCGGCTTACCAACGTTTTTCTCTGTTAAAGTTTTCCATTCTTTAGCTCCTTTGGAATCCATCTGCATGTCTACCACTACTCTGCTCAGCTCATCATAGCTGATGCTTGCAGTTTCAACAGCACCGTCTACCGGAGCTTTCTGGTTGATGTTACCTCTGATCGCATACAATACCAAACTTTCAGTATCAGTAGCTTCAGGTTTGTAACCCCACATGAATTGTGTATATTTAATGTTAGCCGGACGTAAAGACTGACCTACTTTGCTGCTTAAAATTTTATTTACAGCAGCAGTATCAGAAAGTTTTACGTTAGCAACACCATTTGTTCTTAACTTGTCAAGGTGCAAAAGATTCATAAAGTTGGTTGTTTTCGCAACACCCATAGAATCACCTTTTGCTGCTACCATTGTAGTCAATGTCTGGAAATATGGCGCTATTTCAGGAACCTGCTGTACTTCCCAGAACTGAAGTTTTGCAGAAGTCTGAAGCATTTTCTTCACTTTATCGATGTCCTTCATACCCGGCATTTCCACAGAAATTCTTGCAGTACCCGGTACTCTCTGAACGTTTGGCTGCACAGCACCCATTTTATCGATTCTCGTTCTGATCACTTCAAAGGCAGTTCCTACAGAAGCATCAATTCTTCTTTTTACAATACTTTTTACCTGATCATCAGTGGTATTGTATTTGATTTCAGTAAGCGTGGTGTTTCCGAAAACTTCCGGATCTGCCAGCTTAAGATTGGTACCTTTAGCTTTGTTTACTGCATCAAACTGTTCGAAGAAATTGTCGATGTAAGATTTTGTAGAATTCTTCTGAGCTTCATCAGTCTTGTTTAAAGCCTCGATAAGTACAGGATTGGTAGAATAATTTGTTAAATCATTTACCAGGTCTCTTTGGTTAATTTCCAAAAGAACGTTAATCCCTCCTTTCAAGTCAAGACCGAGTTTCATCTCTTTGTCTTTCGCTTTAGAGTAATAAAGTTTTGTGAATCCCAGATTCAAAGTATCTTTAGAAAGTCTGGCAATTTCTTTCTGATACTTTTCCGGATTGTCTCCTGCAATAGCAGTTGCCTGCTTTTCAATTTTGCTGGCGTACCAAGTTGGTAATAGCTCATTTAAGCAAATCAACCCTAGTACAATAGCAACAATTGTAATAAGTCCTTTTCCTTGCATTTTGTTATAACTACGTTAAATTAAGTCGGCAAATATAATGATTTTCTTTATATTTTATGAACATTTAACAACAGAAATCGTTTATTTTCAGATATATCGGCATCCTGACTTCTATTTAAGATTTATCAATATTTGCAACCTATTTTAACAGAATTTATAAATTTTAATTGGTATGAAATTTTCATTCCTAATTCAATACCTTAAATATCAAAATATTATGAAAAAACTACTTTTTACAGCAAGTGTTTTTTCTTCCTTAATCCTTAATTCTCAAAGTATTAATTTGGAAGAATTTGCAAGCGGATTCACGAGTCCCGTCGAGATTACCAACGCCAATGACAGCCGGTTGTTTGTCGTACAGCAGGATGGAAAGATAAAGATCTTACAACCCAACGGAAACGTTGTTCCCACCAGCTTTCTGGACATCAGCTCCAAAGTGAATTATGGCGGGGAAAGAGGACTTCTGGGATTGGCATTCCACCCGCAATACTCGACTAACGGGTATTTTTTTGTTTATTATAACAATACTGCCGGAAATATCATTGTCGCGAGATATACGGTAACTTCCGACCCGAATGTAGCAGATGCAGCATCAGAAAAAATCTTACTGAACATTCCCAAACCATTTGCCAATCATAATGGCGGAAGCATTCATTTTGCACCGGACGGAAACTTATGGATTGTAACCGGAGACGGCGGAAGCGCGGGCGATCCGAATAATAATGCCCAGAATAAAAATTCACTTCTCGGAAAAATGCTCAGAATCGATGTAAACGCTACAGGTGCATATAATATTCCTGCCGGAAATCCTTTTGTAGGCGTTGACGGTGCGGATGAAGTATGGTCTTATGGTCTTAGAAATGCCTGGAAATGGTCTTTTGACCTCACTACCGGCAATGTGATGATTGCAGATGTGGGACAGGGGAATATTGAAGAAATCAATAAAATGCCGATCACCCAGGCGGGAATCAATTACGGATGGCGCTGCTATGAAGGCAATGACGCTTATAACACTTCCGGGTGTGCAAGTGCCGCTACAATGACCTTTCCAATAGCTGTTTATGATCATTCCGGGGGAAAATGTTCCATTACCGGAGGTTATGTTTATAGAGGAAGCCTCTATCCCGCCCTACAGGGAAAATATTTTTTCGCAGATTACTGCTCTACACAAATCGGAATTCTTAATTCTGATAACTCAATCACCTGGACTCCGGCGTATAGCGGAAATAATTTTTCAACTTTCGGACAAGACAGCCAGAAAGAGCTGTATGTAGCTGCTGTGAACAACGGAAAAGTATATAAAATCACCACAGGTTCATTATCTGCACAGGAAAGTAACAGTTTAAGCCAGATCAGAATCCATCCGAATCCGGCATCGGAAAAAATCTTTATTGAAGGATTGAAGGACAAAAAAGTATCGGCAGAAATCATCAGTGCAGAGGGAAGAAAAATTTTGGAAAATGTCCCAATCAATAATGATAACAGCATTGATATTTCAGGAATTCCGGCAGGGGTTTATTATATCAATCTTAAATCAGGAGAATTGAAATCTTACAGCCAGAAAATAATTATTAAGTAACTACAAGCTTTATAAATTAAGATAACTATATACCTTTTACACTTATTTTTTTCTTGCTTCTTTGATCGGTTTTTATCGCAAAGAAAATGATGAGTCGAGCCTATTAAGATGAGCAAAGTTTTTAATCTATTAAAATAGATTTTCAAAAGAATGCTTCATAGCAGTTTTACTGCTTTTCTTTGCTTTTCTTAAAATATCGCAATCGGATTTTAAAAGCTTTGCGTTAATAAAAAAATGATGAGTGTAAAATGATATATAGTTGCCTAAATTAAATAAAAAAGCGATTCAGTACGAATCGCTTTTTATTATATCGTCATCGAGAAAATTCTGGTCTCAGGCTTATTTCTCATCATTCTGAGGTCAAAAACCATTGCTACATTTCTCGTAAAGGCTCTTCCTTTTTCTGTAATTTTTATCTGACGGTCATTAATTTCAACCAGTTCATCTTTTTCCATTTCCTTCAGCATTTCCAAAGCATTTTTCAGCTCAGGGAAAGAACTCTGAATATCCCAGGTTGTTTCAAGCTGACACATTAAATTCAGGATATGTCTTCTTACAATGAGGTCTTCCTGGCTCAGGATATGTCCTTTTACTACAGGAATTTCCCCTTCTTCAACAATCTTCTGGTATTCTTCCACTGTTTTTACATTTTGGGCAAAAGCATACCATGAATCTGAAATGGCAGACATTCCAAGTCCCACCATCAACTGGGTTTTGCTCGAAGTATAGCCCATAAAATTACGGTGAAGCTTTTTCTGAATTAAAGACTGGTACAGATCATCATGTTCTAAAGAAAAATGATCCATCCCCACTTCAATATATCCTAAACTTTCCAGGAGTTTTTTTCCGTCTTCATATAAACGTCTTTTTTCTTCTCCGCTCGGTAAGTCATTTTCATCAAAACCTCTTTGCCCTACTCCTTTTATCCACGGTACGTGTGCATATGAATAAAATGCAAGCCGGTCC
Source organism: Chryseobacterium tongliaonense (assembly GCF_041224435.1). Classification (NCBI taxonomy): domain Bacteria; kingdom Pseudomonadati; phylum Bacteroidota; class Flavobacteriia; order Flavobacteriales; family Weeksellaceae; genus Chryseobacterium; species Chryseobacterium tongliaonense. The sequence goes on from NZ_JBGFFD010000002.1 coordinate 393,831, forward strand.
GGTTTCAGTTCCAGTGTTTTTCTGATCGTATGTTCCATGGCATTCCAATGCTGATGCGGAAGCCCGAAAACAAGATCATGGCTGATCCCTCTGTACCCGATTTCTCTTGCCAGTTCCGTTACTTCTTTTACCTTTTCAAAAGGCTGGATTCTGTTGATTGCCTTCTGAACTTTCGGATCATAATCCTGGACCCCGAAGCTTACTCTTCTGAAACCTAAATCATATAAGGTCTGTAAATGCTCTCTGGTTGTATTATTCGGATGACCTTCAAAAGAAAACTCAGGATGCTCTGCAATCTCAACGGTTGCAAAAATCCCTTCCAATAAGGTTTTTAAATTTTTAGGTGAGAAAAATGTAGGGGTTCCGCCACCTAAGTGAAGCTCCTTCAGTTTCGGTTTTTCATTAAAAAGCTGAAGATAAAGCTGCCATTCTTTTAAAACACTTTCAAGATAAGGTGTTTCAACGCTATGCTGTTTCGTGATACGCTTATGACAGGCACAAAACGTACATAATGCCTCACAGAAAGGCAGGTGAATATAAATAGAAATTCCTTCTTCCGGGTTGGTTTCATGGAAAGACCTTATCACACTTTCTTTCCATTTTTCAGGAGAAAATGTAGTTTCGTCCCAATAAGGAACAGTAGGATAAGACGTATAACGCGGTCCGGGAATATTATATTTATCTATTAAAGAATTCATTTTAAATTTTTATCAAACGCATGAAATTCAAAAAGCAAATTTCATTTTACAAAATTACTCATAACTTCTGAATTTTAAATCATGAATTATATTAGGGTTTATTTTCGAAATTTATAATCAGTCTAAATACCTCTTCTGCAAAATTTTTTCCAAGGTCTATATATCCCGCACTATCGTAATGCCACGGGTCGTTTCCGTAATTATATTTCTTTGTTGAGCGTACGATGGCTGCATTTTTATCATTTTTCGCAAATTGCTCCTGGGCATATTGTACCAGCTCTCCCCTTGCCCATACTTTTCCTGTTTTATCTTTCCCGGAATCAGAAATCTTTCCGATGACAACCGGCAGATCATCAGTAAGTAATGTTGCCCGCATCTGGTTCATTAAGATTTTCAGATGCCCGTAATAGTTATTGGCAATTTCTTCGCTATAACTGGCATCTCCTTCGCCCTGCATCCAGATAATACCGGAAGGAATAATCTCATCCTTCTTTCCGTTTCCGTCGATATCGGTTTCTGATAAAGCATTTTTTACGGTTTTCAGAAAATGATCGTATTGATTAATCCCGTTTTTACCATGAAAATCTGCATCCCAACATCCGAAGCCTGCTTTGGCAAGACTGTCTATTGAAGTTCCTTCTCTTGCATATTTGATCAGGGCAATTTTATCATTCGGGAAAAGCTCTTTTATTCTTTTTGCAAATGAAAGCTCAGGTCCGAATCTGTCTGAAAGTGTGTTGGTTTTTCCATTGGTTTTAAATCCTGTTCCGTTTCCCGGCTTCAAAACGTCCCATTTCCCTGTTCCTCCGTTCAGATCTCCGTCAGGAACTGAATTTCCCTGAAAAATATAAACATCTTTAAAGGTTTTCAAATCATTGGGCAGGTCTTTATTATACCCGAAACCATTCATATTGGACTGACCGGCTAAAATAAAAACCCTTATTTTCTGACTGTACCCTAAAATGGGAAGAATCAGAAGAAGAAATATTTTTAAACTTTTCATGAAGGAATTTTATTCAAAAGTAAACTGAAGATTATTAAATCAAACGGGATTTACAGAGATATACTCTATCCTGAACATTTAAAATTTTAATTTCATAACCGCAATTCTGTCTTTTCCTGCGAAAACAACTGTATTTTCATCCGACCATGCACAAACATAAAGATTTTTCTCATCTGAAATTTTCTTCCATGTTTTACCGAAATCGGAAGAATAGCTGATGTGCTGGTCGCCGACTGCTATGATTTCTTTTCCTTTTGATCCGGGACGTATCTTCACACAGGTTGTATAGCCTGCGTTCTGTCCGGAAGCCTGTACCTGCCAGCTTTTTCCACCGTCATTTGTAGTTGCGATATTATTTACGTTATCTGGCTGTTTGGTGTAATCTCCTCCTACGGCAATTCCAAACTGATCTTCATAAAAATCTATGGAATACATCCCCTGGGAAGATTCTCCCTGAATAAAAGGTGTTGTAAAAACCTCAAATTTTTGAGTCTTAAAGTTTAACCTCAAAATTCTCGAAGCTTTACCACCTGTTGCAATCCATAAATAATTTTTTGAGGTGGCAATATTGGTATTACTGGCTGCAAAGGCTGCTTCGCCTTCATTCAGTTTCAGGTTATAATTGGGGATACTCCATTTTCCTTTTTCATAAACCGCCAGCTTAAGATCATTATCCTTATCCGCATCACTGAAAGTATAGGCCAGTTTATCGTTAACAAAATGTAATGCATCGTAAAATGCTGTTTTCACGGTATCGGTAAATACAATTTGTGATTTCAGATCTTTTTTATCAATCCTAAAAAAGTAAGCCGGGCTTCCAACATTAATGGTATAAAAGGAATTTTTATCCTGCCCCAAAGTCCGGAATTCAAGGTTTTTATCTGACAGTGTGATCTGTTTCTGCTTTTTTTGATCTTTAAGATCTACGTACCCAAGCTTTGAGCCCGTTCCGCTGTACCAGACCTTTCCGTCGTAAAGTTCAAGGGCACGAATGCTTATTTTATCATTTAACAGAGTTGTAAAACTTTCCACCTGCTGTGCAAATGTAAATATCCCTGACAATGAGAGCAAAAATGGTAATATCTTTTTCATAATAACAAAAATAAAAAATCCACAGAATTCTGTGGATTTTTGAGCTTATATTTTTTATAAATCTAAATCAGGTTTTTCTAATGGCTCCTGTTCTGCTTTGAACGTTTCACCATAACCGCCATTTTGAAGTTTAGAATGTTTTTTACTGTATAGGAAATAGATAAAAAATCCGATAACCAACCATCCCAGAGAATACATCTGAGCTTCTTTACTCAGGTTGATGATCAGGTAAATATTGATCGCAATACCTAAACATGCGATTAAAGGTAAAGCCGGAACTTTAAAGTTTCTTTGTAAGTTAGGTTCTTTTACTCTTAATACCCAAACCGCTACACAAACCATTGTAAATGCGAACAATGTTCCGAAACTGGTCATGTGTGCCAAATCGTTAATTGGAGTTAAAGAAGCAATCACAGAGATTACAATTCCTAAAATAATAAGGTTTTTGGTAGGAACCCCTGTTTTAGGGTTTACTTTTGAGAAAGTTGCAGGGATAAGACCGTCTTTAGACATTCCTAAGAAAATTCTGGATTGTCCCATAATCATTACCATTAATACAGAAATTAATCCAATCGTAGCTGCAATGGTGATGATATAACCTGCCCAGGCCTGGCCTGCAATATCAAATGCATAGGCTACAGGAGCTTTAATGGCATCAGGATATTTTCCAAGCGGGTTGAAATCTGTATAATGCATCATTCCCGTTAATACCAAAGAAACTAAGATATATAAAAGCGTACAGATCACTAATGAAGCAATAATGGCAAAAGGTACATCTTTTTTAGGGTTAATAGCTTCCCCTGCCTGAGTGGAAACCGCATCGAATCCTACGTAAGCAAAGAAAATAGCGGATGCTCCTGCTACAACTCCGGCGACACCGTAGGCTGAATGTGAAACTCCGTTTTCAGTAATTACTGTGGGTTGAGGAATAAAAGGAGTCCAGTTGTCAGTATTGATAAAGAAAACTCCCGCAATAATTACGAAAATAATCGCAGAAACTTTAAGGATTACAATGAAGTTATTCGCTTTGGCAGCACCTTTTGTACCTCTGACCAAAATGGAAATTACAAATAAAACAATCAAAAATGCGGGTAAATTCATTGAAAAACCAGAGTTTCCGGCAGCCAGATAAGTCTGCGGATCTGTTGTAAGCCAGGCCGGGAGGTGTAAACCGAACATCTTGAGGAGCTTACTGAAGTATCCGGACCAGGAAACGGCGACCGTCATAGATCCCATCGCATACTCTAAGATTAATCCCCATCCGATGATCCAGGCAAAAATTTCACCTACCGTTCCATATGCATACGCATAAGCTGATCCTTCTACCGGAAGTATGGATGCAAATTCTGCATAACACAAGGCAGCAAATACACAGGCGATCCCTGCAATTACAAATGATAAAGCTAATGCAGGCCCTGCATTATAATAAGCTCCTGTTCCTGTAAGTACAAAAATTCCTCCTCCGATAATTGCTCCGATTCCAATAGCAGTAAGGCTCCATTTTCCGAGAACGCGCTTCAACTGGCTCTTTTTGATATCAGCTTCATAGGCGCTCATTGGTTTTTTAACCCAAATTTTAGACATATTTTATTATTTATTAAGATTTACGAAAATATAAAAATTTTACAAACCTTAACGTTTATTAATAAATTTTCATCATTTATTTTACATATAAAAACTTAAAATTCTGATATAACAGTATTTAGATCATTTTCAGATGTCTTAATTTTTATTTATTTTTGATCACATGAATTTATACGATCTTTTCGTAAAACCGTATGAGACCTATACCGATTTACAAATCCTGCTGGAAGCCTCCGGGACTTTCTTCGGAATCCTGAGCGTTTATTTTTCTATTAAAAAAAACATCTGGGTCTATCCTACCGGTATCATTTCTACTTTAATATATGTTTACATACTTTTCAATTTCGGATTGCTGGGTGATTGTATGATCAATGTTTATTATACGGCAATGAGTATTTACGGCTGGATACTGTGGGCTAAAAATTCAGAAGACCATGTGCATGTAGAAGTTACCTGGGCAAGCAGGAAAGAATGGGTGTTTGCAGGTTTTCTTTTTATCATCAGTTTATTATTAGTTACCCTTATATATTATTACAAACCTTATATTGACAATCATTTCTCAATGGAAGGAACAAGCCTGGGATTATATCATCTGGATTGGGCCAACTGGCTGGATGTTTTCACCACTTCTATTTTTTTAGTGGGCATGTGGTTTATGGCCAAACAGCGCATTGAGAACTGGATTTTCTGGATCATCGGTGATTTTATCTGCATGCCTATGATGATTTTTAAGGGGCTTGGAATCACTTCGGTTCAATATTTGGTATTTACTATAATGGCGATCATAGGATACGTCAATTGGAAAAAAAGTTTTAAAGAAAAAAGTCAGTAAGATCATGAAAAATTTATTAAAAATAGCATTCAGTATTTTCACTATAGCTAGTTTAACATCCTGTCTTGCATATTCAGACGGATATGCAAATAGCGGATACGGAGATCCGTATTATAATAACGGATATTATTATGCTCCGCAGGGTTATTACGGAAGCGGCGGCTATTGGGGTAACGACGGTTACTATTACAGGAATGATGTCAATTATTATTATGACAACGGGGTTCCTTATTACTATTACGGAAATAGTGGAAATAACCGTAGAAAAGTGTATGTAGAAAGAAGAGAAACGGTTTCTCAGAGACCGGCTAACGGACTTCGTAATACTTCAACCAATAACAGTAATTATAACAACAGTAATTATAATAACAATAGTTATAATAACAGGTCTAATAACAGAAGTAACAACGGAGGTTTCAGAAATTCCAATTCAAATTCCAACAGGAATCAGAATAATCAGGGAAGCGGTTACAGAAATCCGGCTCCACAACAAAATAACAACCAGAGACCTCAGAACAGTAACAATGGTAGCGGATTCAGAAACAGTAATTCCAATTCCTCTGGAAGTTCAAACAACTCAAATAACTCAGGAAGCGGATTCAGAAATAATTCGTCGCAGAATAGCCAACAGAACAATTCTTCCGGCTCTGGCAGCGGATTCAGAAAATAATCATTCTAAATAACAAAACGAATAGTTCACGCTGTTCGTTTTTCTTTTAAATATTAGTAATTTTGCAAGTCAATTTTTTAGAGAAAAAACATGGAATTTTATAAATATCAGGGCACAGGAAACGATTTTGTAATGATCGACAATCGTGACTTACAGTTTCCGAAAAACAGAGAAATTATTGAAAAGCTTTGTGACAGACGTTTTGGGATTGGTGCAGACGGTCTGATTTTATTGGAAAATGATGATCATTATGATTTCAAAATGGTGTATTACAATTCAGACGGCGGCGAAAGCACCATGTGCGGAAACGGGGGAAGATGTCTTGTGGCATTTGCCTTTTTTCTGGATATTTTTGAAGACAAGTGTACATTTATCGCTATCGACGGTGAACATGAAGCTGAAATTCACAACGGAATTATCAAACTAAAAATGATTGATGTAAATGCCATTTCTGCTGACGGAAATGATACGGTAATGAACACCGGATCTCCGCATTATGTAAAATATGTGGAAGATTTGGTTAATTATAATGTTTTTGCACACGGTAACAGCATCAGAAATTCTGAAAATTATAAAGAAAAGGGAATCAATGTCAATTTTGTTGAAAAAATTACAGATGATGAAATTTTCGTAAGAACCTATGAACGAGGCGTTGAGGATGAAACTTTCAGTTGCGGAACAGGAGTTACGGCTTCGGCTTTAACTTTTCTGCAAAATAACAATCTAATTTCCGTAAAAGTTAAAACGTTAGGCGGAAACCTTAAAGTTTATGCTGAAAAGAATGGAGATTCTTTCCAAAATATCTGGCTCGAAGGTCCTGCAAAACAAGTCTTCAAAGGTAAGGTAGACTTGGTTTAAACAAAAAACTTTTAATCAATTTTTAAATAATGAAAAAAGCTATTCTCATTATCGTACTGCTTATTGTCGTAGTGGCAGGATTTTTTGGTTTGAGATTTTACAATACCTATTATGGTAATAATGTAGAAAAAGACGGGTATGTACTGATTCCTCATCATGCAGGCTTCAGGCAGATCCTCGATTCTGTTGCCCCGTATATCAAAAACAAAGAATCATTTGAAGCTGTGGCAAAAGATAAAGGCCTTGAGCAGTCTTTTAAAGCCGGACGGTATCACTTTCAGAAAGGAACGGGAAATACCAACCTTGTCAATATGATCAAAGCCGGAAATCAGACCGAAAATACTTTCAGGATCGGAGATTTTGGAGATATCTATCAGATGGTGGGAAAAGTAACCAAAAAGACAGAGCTCGATTCATTACAGTTCGTTAATGATCTTAACGGAATTGCCACTGAAAAAGGGTATAAAAATGCAGAAGATCTGAAAAAATATTTTTTCATAGACAGTTATAATTTTTTCTGGACGGTAACACCTAAGGAATTTTTCAAAAAATTCGATGATCAATATAATAGCTTCTGGACTTCTGAAAGAAAGAATGAAGAACAGAAATCCGGTCTTACGAGAGATCAGATTTATGCATTGGCTTCTATTGTTTATAAAGAATCGGGAGGCAAGAAAGATGAAATGAAAACGATCGCAGGATTATATTTAAACCGGTACAGAAAAGGAATGAAATTACAATCCGATCCGACGGTTATCTACGCGATCAATAAACAGACAAATTTTAAAGAACCGATCAAAAGAGTTTTTTATAAGCACCTTTCCACACCTTCACCTTATAATACTTATGCCAACGCAGGTATTCCGCCGGGGCCGATATGTATTGTAGATAAAAATTCTGTTGATGCAGTTTTAAATGCAGAAAACAACAACTATATATTCATGTGTGCCGATCCTGCAAGGTTCGGATATCACAAATTCACAGCAAGCGCTGAAGAGCATGCCATCAATGCAAAAGCTTATCAGGACTGGCTCAATTCAAAAAATATAAAATAAAAAATAAATTTAACTTTATTTTAACAATCTGACAATTAACATTTAGTATTTAAACGCGACATATATACTATAAATAATAAATTAATCGTAATATTTTGAAATTTAAACCATTAACAATTTCATAATATTAGGAATTATCCTTTCACGATTTTACACAAAAAATACCTTATGAATCAGACGGAAATCATTAACATTTTCACAAAAAAAACCTTAGGGCTTACTTTTGTACTTTCGGCAGCAGCATTTGCTTTTGCTCAGCAGAAGGTAGGTATTTCAGGATCGGTTGTCAACAAAAACAATCAGCCCGTTCCTTATGCATCAGTTACATTCAGTAATAAAGAAAATAAATTATTCAGTGATGCTACGCTTACCGATGAGAAAGGCCAGTACAAGCTTGATCTTGCTCCCGGAAATTATGATATCACGGTTGAAGCAATCGATTACAAGAAAAGTTTAATTAACAAGCAAATTACTGCTGCAGGAAATATCGGGGCATTATCTATCGAGCCGGAAAAAACCACTACCAATCTTAAAACCCAGGATATCCAGGGTGTAACGATTACGGTACAGGCGAAACCTTATAAGGTAGAACTTGATAAGAAAACCTATGACCCATCACAGGATATCATCAGTAAAGGTGGGAATTTACAGGATGTTTTATCCAATGTTCCGTCTGTTGAAGTAGATACTGATGGTACAGTGTCTATGAGAGGGAGCAGCAATGTAAAATTCCTGATCAATGGTAAACCTTCTGCTCTTTTAGGGATTTCTGAAGGGAGCAATGCTTTACAAAGTATTCCTGCAGACCAGATTGAGAGAATCGAGGTGATCACCAACCCGTCTTCAAAGTTTGAAGCTTCCGGTACTTCCGGTATTTTAAATATTATTTTAAAGAAAAGTAAAAAAGTAGGTTTCAACGGGAGCGTAATCGGGACGTTGGGTTATCAGCCCAGAACCAATCTAAATGCTAATTTAAGCTGGAGAAAAAATAAACTGACCTGGTTTTTAAATGGCGGTGGCGGTTACAGTGAATCTACAACAACCAACAGAAACAGTAATCAGAATTATGATTTAAATAAACCTCTTCAGCTATTAAGATCTGATCAGGAAACTAAAAATAAAAATTACTTTAAAAACTACAATGCAACTGCCGGATTAGTTTATGATCTGGATGATAAAAACTCTTTCAATTTATCTGCCACAGTAAGAACATTTGACGGAGAAACTGATGGCAAACTTAATTATAATTATCTCTTCAACTATCCTCCTTTTCCTAACCCTTATACATTAAGAACAAGTGATGGAAATAACAATAACTTAGCTTTTCAGGGAGATTTAGGTTGGGATCATAAATTTGATGATAAAGGGCAGAACTTATCTGTATCATTAAGTCTTCAGCGAAACAGAAGTAACAATTATACTGATATTTATCAAGAATCGAATTTTATCATTGATCCCAATGCTATCGTCCCACAGATGAGTTATGAACTAAGCAATAACTCTCAGTATTCCCTTACAAAGTCTGTCATTGGTAAAATAGATTATGAGCTTCCTCTTGGTGAAAGTTCTAAGCTGGAAGCAGGATACAGAATTGACCGAAATGACAATTTCTATGATAATACTGCTAATCAGGCATTAGGACTAAATATTCCTTTTGAACCGCTGGAGAAATTTACCAACGTTACCAATTATGATGAATTGTTTAACGCTTTTTACTTACAGTTCCGCAGTAAAATCGGAAAATTGGGATATCAATTAGGACTTAGAGACGAGCTTTCCAATGTAAAAGTAAATTACAGAAACCTGGAAGGCAGTAATCCTATTGACGAGAACAAAACATATAATAATCTTTTTCCGAGTGTATTCTTAAGCTATGATTTAGGAAAAGACAATCAATTCCTGTTAAACTATTCCAGAAGAATTGACAGACCTCGTTCTTGGTTCTTAATTCCTTATTTCTCAATTACGGATAATCAGAATCTTTTCTTAGGAAATGTTAACTTAAACCCATCTTATGTAGATTCGTTTGAATTCGGATATAATATTTCTAAAAAGAAATTCACTTTAAACCCGACTCTTTTCTACAGAAGAACAACTGATGATGATAAAATAGTAGCTTATCAGGAAGATGAAAGAACAAATGTATATTTCACTACTCCTGTCAATTTAGGGACCAATGAACAGTATGGTCTTGATTTTAATGGAACGGCAGATGTATTCCCATGGTTAAAATTAATGGGTAATATAAGCCTGTTTGGTTATAAAACTACAGGTGTGTACACATATAATACGATTGACCTGGACGGAAATGAAGCTACAAGGACTCAACCTTATGATGGTAATGGCTTCTCTACAAGAGCAAGACTGAATGCTACATTTAAAGTAGACAAAACATTCAGTTTCCAGCTACAAGGTTTCTACAGAGGTCCGCAAAATACAGCAAGCCAGGATAGAAAAGCAATGTATGCCCTTAATTTAGGCGCTTCCAAAACCATATGGAATGGAGATGGAACAATATCATTCAATATGCAGGATATTTTCAATACCCGTTCTATGAGAAGTACAAATTATCTTGCTACGGGGATAAGAGAATCTTATATGCAATGGCAGCCAAGACAATTCTCAATTTCTTTAACCTACAAATTTAAACAAGGTGAAAAGATAGAACAGCCTAAAAAGAAAAAAGATATTAATGCTAACGACACCGGCGGAGATGAGCAAGGTGGTCCGATGTAAGAATATAACAGACATAAAAAAATCCCGAAAATATTTTCGGGATTTTTTTATTTTACAACTTCAGAAACTTTAGTTTTCTCAGCTTCATAGATTCTTTTTCTTAAATCGCTGGAAGAAAAACGGTGATCTCTTTTATTATAATAAATCTCGATTCCTTTTTCTTCACAGTATTTTTTCCCGGTAAAATCCCGGTCCATATAATCGTCACCAATGATCCTTACATCAATTACAAAAGATTTCAGGATGTCTTCCAGATCCTGTTCCGTATAATAAGGGATAATTTCATCTACGGCATTTACAGCTTTCAACTGGATATATCTTTCTACAATGGTCTGGGTAGGCTTATTTTTGTTGGGCCTGTCATGAGAGGGGTCAATCTGCAGGCCTACGATTAAATAATCGCAAACTGTTTTAGCTTCTTCCAGCATTTTAATATGCCCGGCATGAAGTAAATCAAAAGAGGAAAAGGTTATTCCTATTTTTTGTGTTTTCATATTAATACTTATTTAAATCTTTCTAAAATATTACTTTTAATGCTTAAACAGCAATATTCAGATAAGTGTTCTTTTATTATTTAAATTTTTTCTCCTTATTCAGGTATTCCTGTTCATTAAGCATCAGTTTCTGGAATTCAGATATTTCTGCCATTCCCAGACTGTTCTCAATGCTTCTTCAAGAGAGGTCTCCGATTTCCAGTGAAGCTCTTTTTCAGCTTTATCGGCATTCGCATAAGCTACTGTGATATCTCCTTCCCTTCTCGCACAAATCTGATAAGGAACCTTCACATCATTGGCTATTTCAAACGCTTTTACAACTTCCAGCACAGATGATCCTTTTCCCGTTCCAAGATTATAAATATCAATAACGGTACCTGCTGATTCATCTTCCATCAGTTTTTTCAAAGCAGCAACATGGGCTTTGGCAAGATCTACCACGTAGATATAATCCCGAACCGGTGTACCGTCTTCTGTAGGATAATCATCACCCCAGATGCTCAGTTTCTCACGAATCCCTGCAGCCGTCTGCATTACATAAGGAACCAGGTTATTAGGAACTCCTACCGGTAATTCTCCTAATTTCGCCGACGGATGCGCTCCGATAGGATTAAAATACCTCAGCAAAGAAATTTTAGCTTTATAGGCATTTGCAAAATCTTTCAGGATTTCTTCTCCCATCTGCTTGGTCTTGCCATAAACGCTTTCAGGCAATTTCAACGGTGTATTCTCATCAATCGGCATGGTATCTGCCTGCCCGTAAACCGTACAGGATGAACTGAAAATAAAGTTGGAAATATTTCTTTCTTTAAATTCTTTAAGCACATTGATCAGTGAAAACAGGTTGTTCTCATAATAATCAACAGGTTTTTCCTGACTTTCACCGACCGCTTTAGATGCTGCAAAATTGATACATCCGTCAATCTGATGGGCATCAAAAACCTGGGTAAGAAGCTCTTTCCTTTTTAAATCAAAGGGATAAAAAACAGGCTTTTTACCTGTAATTTCTTCTATATTTTTTAAAATAAATTTTTCTGAATTGGATAAATCATCTACAATAACCACCTCAAAGTTGTTATTCAGAAGTTCCACAACAGTGTGTGAACCGATATATCCAAGACCTCCCGTTACGAGTATTGCCATTTTTTAGTAATAAATTTTTTATTCTTCGTTTTGTCCTATGTTTTCTATTTCAATTTCAGATTTATTCTTCTTTATCTTATATCTATTTACAACTATAAAAACTATAATAAATAGTATTAAAAATTTTAAAGAACCATAATTAAAAGAAAATCCGTAAGTTAAAATATTTATTAATGTTGCTCCTCCAGAAAAAATCATGTATAGGCATAAACTTAAATTAAGATATAAAACAGCTTTATTATATTTCTCAATTAGATTAATAAATGCAAATAAATTAACAATCGTACCAAAAGAAACAAGTAATAATTTTAAGATATTAAAATCATTAAATAAGGAAAGGAGAAAAAATATCGAGGCAAGACAGAATATAAAACTAATTGTTATAGCCAAATAATAAACTACCTTTTTTTCAAATATTTTCTTTTCCATCTACCCCATAAACTCAAGCACAGCATCCGTGATATACTTCAACTGCTCTTCATCCAGTTCAGTGTGCATCGGTAATGAAATTACCTGATCCAAAAGCTTATCTGTATTTACAAAATCAGCATCATTACTTTCCTGGAAATAAGCTTTCTGTTTTCTTAAAGCTACAGGATAATAAATCATTGCCGGAATTTCTTTTTCGGTTAAGAATTTCTGCAGTTCATTGCGTTTTCCATTCAAAATTCTCAATGTATATTGGTGAAATACGTGTGTTGAATTTTCAGCTCTTTTCGGCGTCAGAATATTTTCATGCCCCGCAAAAGCTTCATCATAATAATCGGCTGCTTTTCTTCTTGCTTCATTGTAAGAATCAAGGTTCGGAAGTTTTTTCCTTAAAATCGCTGCCTGAATGCTGTCTAAACGGGAATTTACTCCTACCTCATCATGATAATACCTTTCATACATTCCGTGGTTTACAATTCCTCTTAAACGGTGTGCCAATTCATCATTATTGGTAAAAATAGCTCCACCATCACCATAGCAACCTAAATTTTTAGACGGGAAAAATGATGTGGTTCCCACCGTAGACATTGTTCCTGCCTGCTTTACCGTTCCGTCAGAGAAAGTATAGTCAGAACCGATGGCCTGTGCATTGTCTTCAATGACGTATAAGTTATGTTCCTCTGCAATTTTCAGGATTTCTTCCATATTGGCGCACTGCCCGAAAATATGTACAGGAATGATCGCTTTAGTTTTTGGGGTAATCGCTTTTTTGATTTCTTCTGTTGAAATCGTGAATGTATCATAATCTACATCTACCAAAACCGATTTCAGCTTTAATAAATGAATAACTTCTACTGTTGCTGCAAATGTGAAATCGGCAGTAATAACCTCATCCCCTTCTTTAAGATCAAGGGACATCAATGCAATCTGTAACGCATCTGTACCGTTGGCACAAGGAATAACGTGTTTTACATCCAAATAAGATTCCAATTCGTTCTGGAAAGACTTTACTTCAGGCCCATTGATAAAAGCCGCAGAATCCATTACATTTAAAACCGCATTATCCACATCATTTTTTATCTTGTAATACTGACTTTGTAAGTCAACCATCTGAATTTTTTTCATAAACAAATATTTCTGTAAAAATAAGGATTTTAATATCCTGTCAAAAATTTTATTGATTTTGTTTTATCTTTATGAAAAATAAATACATGAAAAGAATTTTACTCTTTTGTCTTTTAACAGGTTATTCTTCAGTTTCTGCACAAACAAGCCTTGTTTTTGTGTTTTTCAAGGATAAACCGAACAAAGCCTCTTTTTATGCCAATCCGCTATCTGAACTCTCCCAAAAGTCTTTAAACAGGAGGATATCACTGGGAATTTCATTGAATGACCAGGATGCTCCGATCGAGCAGTCTTACATTCAGAACATTCAGAATCTGGGTTTTACGGTAACCGATTATTCCAAATGGCTGAACGGGGTTGCCGTCAATGCCACACCCGCACAAATCATAACTCTGCAATCTCAAACTTATGTACAGACTGTAGAAAGTTTTGCTAAAAATTCTTCATCGGGTACAAAAACAGGCAGCTTCAACAAATGGGAAAGCCCATCTGATGCCAATAAAAACTTAACCACTTTTAATTACGGTTCCGGTTCCGAACAGATTGACCAGATCAATTTAAGGCCGCTTCATCTTGCCGGATACACAGGAACGGGAGTTTCCATTGCTGTGATTGATACCGGATTTCCTACAGTAAATACAGGTTCAGCCTATTCCCGATTATGGACCAATAATCAGATTAAAGCCGGCTACGACTTTGTTACCAAAAGCAATGACATTTATAATACATCCCTGAACGGCCACGGCTCTGTTGTTCTGGGAGCTATCGGCGGATATATTCAGGATACTTTTGTGGGAGCTGCTCCGGATGCCGACTTTTATCTTTACCGGAGTGAGAATACTACGGTAGAAATTCCGGAGGAAGAGCTTTACTGGATTGAAGCTGCGGAAGAAGCTGACAGAAAAGGGGTTGATCTTATTACGACTTCTTTAGGATATGCCCAATTTGATGATCCGAAATATAATTATACTTATGCCAATCTGAACGGAAGCACCTCTTTCATTGCAAGAGCTTCGGAAATCGCTGTCAATAAAGGAATTTTTGTATTGTTTGCAGCAGGTAATTTCGGAAACCAGGCATGGCATTACATCCTTACGCCTGCAGATAATGCCAAAGTTTTTACAATAGGATCTGTAGATTCTGCCGGAGCCTCATCCGCATTTTCAGCTTTCGGTCCTAATTCTTTAGGAGTCATAAAACCCGACGGAAGTACAAGAGGATCAAATACCGTTACCGTTAACGACAACGCTACAACTATTGTGAGCGGAACTTCCATTGCCACCCCGATTGCTGCCGGCGGAGTAGCCTGTCTGATTCAGGCATTTTCTACCATGAACAGAGATGCAATGAGAACCAAACTGAGACAGACTGCATCATTATATCCCAATCATACCGATCAGATGGGATATGGAATTCTTAATTTCGGAAGTTTCTACAACACCACTCTAAGTACATCCGAAATGGTGAAGGAGAAAAAAATAAGTATTTTCCCAAATCCTGTTAAAAATATTTTAAATATTGCTTCTGAAGACGATGTTTTATCTCTGGAGATTTACGATAACCTCGGAAGGCTGATTGTAAAAAATGCCAATCAGAGATCCGTAAAAGTTGAAGATTTTGCAAAAGGAACTTATTATCTGAAAATTCAGATGAAAGATAAAATTTATTATGAGAAATTTATAAAAGAATAAAATAAAACCTTCCGGATCGGAAGGTTTTTGTTTTTAAATATTTAGGTACACATTAAACTATGTTTTCTCCTGACTTCTTTTTATTGAGATTCCTTCACTACGCTTACGCTCCGTTCCGAATGACAAACATTGAACAATTAATCATGTCTTAAAAACTTAATCATCTTAATGTTCAATTCTTCAATTACGCAGAGTTTCTGCTCGCATTAATATTGCCGAACAAAGAACGTGTTACCAGTTTCTCATAAGCTGTCTTATCACCCTCACCCTTCTGTATCTTCATTAAAGCATATTGCTGAATGCTCAATAACGGCAATACGATCTTCTCACGGATTTTCACGGATTTTCTTGAAAGCGGGTCTTCTTCCTGAAGCAGTGTAAAACCTGTTAATTCCAGCATGATGTCTTTGGAGAGATTATACTCTTCAAAAAGCACATTCCAGAACTCACCGAATTTCGGATTATTTTTAATGTAGTACGTCAACGGGAAATAAGATTTGTTCATACTCATCATCGAGTTTAAAACTAAAGTTTTAAAGAAGTCGGAACCTTTGTATAATTCTTTTACTTCTTCAAACCTGCCCTGCTTTTTCATTTCCTGCATGGCAAAACCAAATCCGAAGAATCCCGGAACATTTTGCTTCAGCTGTGACCATGATCCTACAAACGGAATAGCTCTTAAATCCTCAAATTTCAGTTCGTTTCCATTTCCCCGCTTTGAAGGACGGCTTCCGATATTTGTTTTCCCGTAATATTCAAGCGTACTCATCTCCTGAAGATAAGGAACAAACATCTGGTGAGCTTTTAAATCTGAATATTTTTTATAACTGATATTTGCCAATTCAGTGATCAGCTTTCTTTCCTTTTCGGTTAAATCTTTTTTAGAATTTTTAAACACATCATTCTCAACTCCTGCAGTCAGAAGCTGTTCGAAATTGTATTTTGCCTGCTCCTTATTTCCGAAAATACTTGTAATCGTTTGTCCCTGGATGGTCAACTCGATTTTGTTATTCGCAATAGTATTTCCCTGTGAAGCATAGAAATCATGGGTTTTTCCGCCTCCTCTTGCCGGTGGGCCGCCCCTGCCATCAAAGAAGACTACTTTAATCCCTTTTTCTTCGGAAAGTTTTGTCAGGATTTCTTTGGCTTTATAAATTTCCCAGTTGGCTTTTAAATAACCGCCGTCTTTTGTTCCGTCAGAGAATCCCAACATAATGGTCTGCTGATTTCCTCTTCTTTCCAGATGTTTTTTATAAACAGGATTCTGATATAGTTCCTGCATTACATTTTCAGCGTTATCAAGGCCTTCCATGGTTTCAAAAAGCGGAACAATATCCATATTGATCTCTTCATCCCGGTAACCGCAAATTTTAAAGAATGCGTATACATTCATTACATCTTTCACGGCATCGGAATTGGAAATAATATAGCGGTTCATTCCCCTTGATCCGTTCAGCTGCTGGATTTCAGAAACCTGGGAAACGGTTAATAAAGTATCTTTTACAATATCTTCAAAGTCATCCGGGCTTATTTTATCTGAAGCCTGAATCAGCTTATTGAATTTTTCTTCGTGATCCTCTTCTGTATTTCCATACACTTTAGCAAAAACCTCATCGATAACTTTCTGATGGATCCTGCTGTCCTGACGGATATCCAATGTTGCAAAGTGGGTTCCGAAAATCTTAACCCTATCTTTAAAATTCACCAACAGATCTAAAAATAATGAGTTATGCTGACTGATCAGAATATGTTCTGCTTCATCTGCTCTTTTAAGAATATCTTCGGCTGTAATTTTCTGATTATTGAAAATCGCCGCATACAATTCATCATTCAGCTGATTTAAAGCTTCTGAAACGCCTCTGAAACTCAATCTTCTTCTGATAAATTTCAAATGGCTGTAATAGGATTTTAAAATCGCTGAGCGAAGTTCTTCGGCTACTCTTTTGGTCACACCAGCGGTTACAAAAGGGTTTCCATCTCTGTCACCGCCCGGCCAGAAACCAAGCTGGATAATATCTTCGTGCAGATGGAAATGACCGTTTCCAAATGTTTTTTTAATTTTGGTAAACAGCTCTCCTATGGTGTCGTAATAGACATATCTCAAATAGGAAATAATGCTTAGAGCCTCATCAACAGGGGTCGGTTTTTCTTTATTTACGAAAGGTGTTTTTCCCAACTGCTGCAACAGCATATCAATATTCGTAACAGAATCTGTGGTAATTGCACTTCTCAGATCCTGGATGATCCTTTGTACGGAACTCGGATAAAACTGAGTCGGGTGCGCGGTAAAAACTACTTTAACGGTAAAATCTTTCAGCTTCTCACGTACTTTTTCCAGCTTATGATCCTGAACCGAGCGTTCAAAAAGATTGGTAACTGTACCGTTATCGCTCTCAGAATGCAGGTTTGGAAAGGCAGCATCTTCAATACTGTCAAACAAAACCACCTGTCTTTCGATATACTGAATGATTTTAAAAAGAAGTTCAAGTTTCTGCTCTTCCGTCTGCAGATCGGTATGGCTTTTAAAGAAATCTTCCACGATCTCTTCCGGGGTTTTTCCGGCATCGTAGCCATTTTTACTTTCTTCATACAAAAACGGAAGGAGCATTCCGATATTGGTCATTTTATCATAAGGCAGGCTCATAAATAATGAATTGTAGATCTGGAACTTATTTTCCACGATCTGCCTGAATTTTTCTGCGCGTTGGTCGTGTATCATATAACAAATGTAGGAGATTTTGTTTTTAAATCCGTTCTGTTTTATTAAAAAATGATTATGATTTCGGATGATAGAAAAAAGATGACAGGAAATATCAAAAAGGATAAAAAATATTTATAAAAAAATGCTTAAAGCTTATCCGTTGTGCATTTTTGGAAATAATTTGGAATTATTGATAATTAAACATATATACTTTTGTTTTACTTTTTTAAATGAAATGGCTTTGTTTATCTCTATTAGAGATCATTTTATATTAAGAAACTTTGTATAGCCTTGCGATAATTTAAAATGCAAAGAAAGACAAGACTTAATTTTAACTGTTTGAAAATAAGATAAACAAAGGCGTCCACTTATTTTTGAAATACAAGGATTCAAAATATACAACAGGTTTAAAGCTTATCTTTTTGAATGGCTCTTATAAATAATCAGTCACAAAAGTCAGAATCTAACACCTTCATTTCGTAAATTTGCCGGAAACATTTTCTTTTTATGAGAATAATCGTCGCTTTTTCACTGGTCATATCCAACTTGTTCTCTGCACAGATCAAAGTTCCTGACGATTATAAAAAAATTCCGGATATATTGGATTCTGCTGATTTTTCATATCCGTTTATGATTCCGGATAAAAAATATGATTATTGGCAGGTACATCGTCCAAGCGATAAACCGGAACCGGAATTGATCTACGACAGCCAGAGACCGGAAAACATGGCCGGTATCGACGAATCTTCCCCAAACAACGGCTTTTTCAGGGAATGCCAGACCGAAAACTGCTTTTCATATATTCTTATCTGTAATAATAATAAACCGGAATCTCTGACCTCTGAAAAACAATTGAAAAACTTTATCGGATTCGTGGATAATCTTCCCGAAGCTCTTCTTATTGCCAAGATCAACGGTTTTTCAATTGATACAGCGAACAGGTTTACCGGCTCATACAAAATTGAAGACCGGTATATTTCACTTTATGCTTTAAAATCTAAAAGTTGTCCGGTAATTAAAGAATCTTTTTTAGTAAAAATCAACAGGAAAAACGGAAAGCTCGAATCCAGAAGTAATGGTGTTTATTATAAAAGCAATGACTGCAATAAGTAAACCTTTAAAATTACTGCAATTACAGAAAACGATATGGAATAACATTCTTACTACTTTAGGTTTTTGAAGAAATACAGACAAATCCTGATAGTTTTTATTAAATAAAATCATAAGAATTTTAAAACTTCCTTAACTCATTTTTCCTTTTGCATTGCGTACATTTGGCTTATTAAAAAAGTAAAAACAATGCTTAATTTCGAGTTTAAAAATCCAACTAAAATACTTTTCGGGAAAGGTGAAATTGCTAAAATTTCAAAGGAAATTCCCCAGGATGCAAAAATATTAATGATTTATGGAGGCGGAAGCATCAAAAACAATGGTGTTTATGATCAGGTAAAAGAAGCTTTGAAAGATCATGAGTTTTATGAATTTGGCGGAATTCCTGCCAATCCTGAATATGAGGTTTTAATGAGTGCATTACAGTTTATCAGGGAAAAAAATATCACTTTTCTTTTGGCTGTAGGCGGAGGTTCTGTGATTGACGGAACAAAATTCCTTTCTGCTGCGGCCAATTATGATGGTGAGCCTTGGGAAATCCTTAAGAAACCGGTAAGAACTTTTGAAGGAGAAGGAATGCCTTTTGGTAGTATTTTAACGCTTCCTGCAACGGGTTCTGAAATGAATTCCGGCTACGTGATCTCAAGAAGGGAAACGAATGAAAAATTATCTTCAGGTGGCCCGGGACTTTTTCCGCAGTTTTCCGTTCTGGATCCGGAAGTTGTAAGATCTATTCCCAAAAACCAGATTGTAAACGGGATTACCGATGCCTATACTCATGTTTTAGAACAGTATATGACGGCTCCTTCGTCTGCTGACCTGCAGGAAAGAATTGCAGAAAGTATTTTAATCAGCTTACAGGAAACCGCTCCTAAGGTTTTGGCCGATGATTTTGATTATGAGGCGGCAGGGAATTTTATGTGGTGCTGTACAATGGCCTTAAACGGGCTTATTCAGAAAGGAGTGATCACAGACTGGGCTGTTCATGCTATGGGTCACGAATTAACGGCTTATTACGGAATTGATCATGCAAGAACACTGGCCATCATTGCTCCGTCGCATTACCGTTATAATTTCGAAACCAAAAAGGGAAAATTAGCGCAATACGCTGAGAGAGTATGGGGAATTACAGAAGGAACAGTGGAAGAAAAGGCAGAAGCAGGAATCAAGAAAATGGAATCGTTTTTCCATAGCTTAAATATTCAGACCAGGCTTTCAGAATATACGGAAGACTACAAAGGAACTGCTGAAAGGGTTGAAAAAGCATTTACAGACAGAAACTGGCTGGGCTTGGGTGAGCATAAAACCCTGACCCCGCAGGATGCGTATAAAATTGTAGAGATGAGCTATTAAATGGTTTAAAGTTTTGGGTTTTGGGTTTAAGGTTAAAGCAATTATTAAAGGGAGATGATTAAATTTTTTAAGTAATTTTACTGTTTAAATCTTAAAACGGTTCTTTCAACTTCTAACCTTTTACAAAAAATCCTATTATTTATAAACATTCGTTTAAAAAACATTAATTTCATTATAAATATTTCAAATTTATTTATATTTTAGCATATTCTAAATTTGTAAAAATGAAAAAACAATTACTTTTATTTGCCTTTTCAGCACTAGCGCTTACTTCTTGTGAAGATGATAATATACAAGCTTATGAAGTAGATATGATGAAGGGAGACTGGAAGACTAGTAAAACAGAAATTATTTCCGGAAAAGACAATAAAACTGTAATAACTTCTGATACGCCTTCAGGATGTAGTGCAAAAAATATAACTGAGTTCAGAACTGATTATTATACATCATATACTGCATATGCAGGTGTGGGAGCCGATTGCCAGCTCAACAGCAAAACTGAAGGAACCTTCACTTATGACACTGAAAGCAAAGATCTTGTTATCAAATACAATAATGACAATGAAAGAAAGTACAAAGTAGTCATTCTTAGCAGTACAGAATTAAGATTAATGCAAACGTTTGGGAATATAGACATAGATGGAGACCAGGTGATCGACATCAACTATATTTCTTACAAAAGATAAAAACCAGACTCCCGAAAAACCTTCGGGAGTTTTTTATGAAAAGGTTTTAATTAACTAAAAATTATTAAAAAATGAAGAAGATCCTATCAGCATTCTTATTGCTGGCTTATGCCCTGTTCTTTTCACAGGAAAACAAACCGATGTTCTGGCAGGACATTCAAAATTTCAAAAAAATTGATCAGGAGACCCCACCTCCAAAAGATGCCATCCTTCTAATCGGGAGCTCGTCTTTTACCAAATGGACGGATGTTGCCAGTTATTTCCCTGGTAAAACCATCATCAACAGAGGTTTTGGAGGTTCGAGATTAACAGACCTTATTTATTATTCTGAAGATTTACTGAACCCTTATCAGCCAAAACAGATTATTATCTACTGCGGTGATAATGATTTCGCAGATAATCATCAGTTAAAAGCGAAAGCAGTTGTAGAAAGGTATAAAACATTTTACAAAAAGATCCGGGAAAAGTTTCCAGATATAGAAGTCGATTATATTTCTATCAAGTATTCGCCGAGTAGGGAGAAACTATGGCCACAGATGAAGCAGGCCAATAAAAAAATCGCTGCTTTTATGAAGAAAGAGCCTAATGCGGAATTCATCGATATTACCAAAGCCATGGAAGATGCTAACGGAAATGTACGGAAAGACCTCTTTCTGGAAGATATGCTTCATACCAATGCGGAAGGTTATAAGGCCTGGGCAAACGAAATGAGACCTTACATGAAATAAATGCCTATCTGGCGGCTTCGAGAGCCTCAGCCACCAGATAATAAAGTCTCAATAATAAAAAAGCTTCATCCATGGATGAAGCTTTTTTTATTATTTCTTTCTTTTAGATTTTGAAATTGCTTTTTGCTGTGCCCTGTTGGCTCCGAACTTTTTAGGTGCCTTTCTTTTTGACGGACCACCCCAGTTTTCTTTTTTATTTTTATCCTTTTTCTCATGGAACGCTCCGCCACCATCATTCAGTTTTACCTGTGCCGGGTTTTTCATGACCACGTCGTCTTTTTCGGAAGCTATTTTATTAGGATTTATTTTTACTCCTTCAGGGAAATCAATGAACTTAAGGTCTTTATCCATCAGTAATTCGATGTCTAAAATCAAAGGTTCTTCTTTTTTCGTAACGAAAGTGATCGCTTTACCGTCTTTGTCTGCCCTACCCGTTCTACCGATCCTGTGAATATACTGCTCAGGAACATCTGGTGTTTCAAAATTGATCACATGGGTAATATCTGAAATATCCAGACCTCTTGCCATAACATCTGTAGTAATCAGCCCCCTGATCTCTTCATTTTCAAAGCTCTTCATTGCTTTAAGCCTGTAATTCTGGGATTTATTAGAGTGGATTACATCAAACTGATCCGGGAAAAGCTCATCAATTTTTGTAAACAAAAGATCTGCATGTTTTTTATTATTATTGAAGATCAATACTTTGGACATGTCCGTATCGTTTTTCAATAAATGTTCAAGCAGGTTGATTTTAGTATTGAAGTTTTCAACTTTATAAGCGGTCTGTTCTATTTTTTCAAGCGGAGTTCCGGATTTTGCCAATGAAATTTCCACAGGACTTGCAAAATATTCATCCAGCATTTCGTCTACCGCTTCTGTCATCGTTGCTGAGAAAAGAATGTTCTGTCTCTTCTCTTTCATCATTTCAAAAATATGGGTCAACTGCGGTCTGAAACCTAAATTAAGCATTTCATCAAATTCATCAATGATCAGCTTCTGGATTTCCTTCAGGGAGATTGCATTGTCAATGGCTAAATCCATCACCCTTCCCGGAGTTCCCACTAAAATATCACAACCATCGTTGAATAACAGCTTCTGGGTATTGATATTTTTTCCACCATAAATTCCGATTACTCTTGCAGTAATATTTTCCGTTAATTTCTCGATAATTTCTGTTACCTGAACAACCAGTTCTCTTGTCGGAACCAAAACCAGAACCGTTGGATTCCCGGTTTTATTGTATTTCCAGGTCTTAAGAACAGGTAAAAGATAGGCCAGTGTTTTACCGGTTCCTGTTTGTGCGATTCCCATTACATCTCTTCCGGAAAGTATCGGTTTTATACTCTTCTCCTGGATAGGTGTGGGTTCGAACAATTCCAGATCCGCTAAAACATCAAGAATTTTAACCGGCAGTTCAAAATCTGCAAAAGTGAGTTTTTCCATTTTGCAAAGATAGGTATTTAATTAATCTTTACACTTTGGCTGATTATTTTAATATCATCATCCAGCCATTTACTGGTAGTAATGATCACATTTCCTTTCTTCTCAGGGTCTTTTTTTATAGGAAACTTTTCTTCCTCCCATTGGGAACAATGAGTAGAAATAGGTTCCACCAAAGGCTTCCATCCGTTTTTCCTGTTGGTATAGACATAAAACGGATGCCAGCAGCTTGTACACCAGTCCGGATAAAATCCAAGATCATCTTTTCCGTCATCGTTCAAATCTTTAAGGTTGTATAGACTTCCGTTATTGGCAGGTACAATTATAAATGATTTTATATTGCTATCACTGAAATAGATTGTTGTTTCACATTTTCCGTCACATTCGTCACTGCAATCGCTTACTTTGGAATAAGCGTACTCTTTTGTTCCGTTTCCGTCATAGTCGCCTAAAATTCCGTTATTTTCCTGGGCAAAAATGAGGAAACTGCAGAATATTAAGGTGGATGATATCAGTGTTTTCATATTCGTTTTTTTAATTAGTTAGTTGCTTGGTTTGCTTCCAACTATTTGTTGAGATTCCCATAATAAAGGGTTAATAAAGAATTATAATATATATAATACTATTTTATATTGATTGTTTCCGGTTCTTTCAATGATAAGTTTTTATCGCAAAGAAAATGATGCATCGGATACATCTAAGATGAGCAAAGTTTTTAATCTGTACAATAGATTTTCAAAAAACGCCTCATAGTAGACTGATTTTTAAAACTTTACATTAATAAAAAATGATAAGTAAAATAATATATAGTACCCGAATTATTTTCTGGTGATTCTTAATAAAAGGATTAAAACTAAAAGTACCGAGAAAATAAAACCTAAGACGGCAACCAAAGACATTTCCCCGATTCTCGGCCCGGCTTCTGAGACAAAAACAATTGCTGTTGCCACTATGTTTGCCCCTAAAATCATGGCAAGAATCAGATTAACTACACTTGATTTGATTAGCTGGTTGGTCTTTTCAATATTCTTAATTTCACTGGAAACGGTAAATTTATTTTCATCCAGCTTTTGTAAAACCGACCTAAGTTCTTTAGGGATTTCATCTACATTATCCGTAAAACTCATCACCCGGTCCATCCCGGTTTTTAAAATATTCTTCGGACTTATTTTTTTGGTGAATATTTTTTTGGTGTACGGATTAAGGCTTTTCACAATATCCAGATCCGGGTTTATAGTACGTCCAACACCTTCTATCAGGCCGATTCCCTTAAACAAAAGATAAAAATAATCCGGCATGTACAATCGGTTATCTTTTAAAACATCTTTCATTTTATTGATGATCTCCTGTGGATGAATGTCCTTCAAAGAGGAACTGTGAACGAAATTCAAAATATCTTCCACATCATTTTCAAATCTTCTTTCATCCGGAATTTCATAACTGATAGCCATTTTTTTGAGTGATCTTACAATTTTGTGTGCATTTTTAGCAACAAAGCTTACAATCAGGCTTTCAAGAATTTCCTTATCATTCGGCTGGATTTTCCCCACTGCCCCGAAATCAATAAACACTACTTTTCCGTTTCTTTTCACCAGAATATTCCCTGCATGTGGGTCTGCATGAAAAAAACCGTAATCTAAAATCTGGGAAACAAATAAGCGCAATCCTGCTTCCGAAATCTTTACAGGATCAATACCATTGGCTAAAAGCTCAGTCTTATCCGTTACTTTTATCCCGTCAATGAACTCCATACAAAGAACATTATTATTGGAAAATTCTTCGTAGATCTTCGGAACGTAGGTTTCTTTATTGTTTTTAAAATTCCGTGCAAACTGCAGGATGTTATTTTTTTCGTTGATTAAGGAAACTTCTTCCAACAAAGATTTTTCAAAGGTGGAAATGGCCTGCTTCAGGTTGAGCTTCTCTCCTATTTCGGAATAGGAAGAAACGAGTTTTTCAAGATCCTTAATTAAAAGAAGATCATCTTCAATAACGGTTTGTACATCGGCCTTTTTTATTTTTAAAATGACTTCATCTCCATTGAGTAAAGTCGCTTTATAAACCTGAGCTATTGAAGCAGTTGCCAGAGGTTTTTCCTGAATCTCTAGGAAATGGTCCTTAACGGAAATGTTGAATTCATTCTCCAGAATTTCTTCCACATTCATTTCCACCATATCTACTTTATCCTGCAATTTCTGTAGTTCCTGGATCAGCTCAGGCGGCAGCAGATCTTCCCTGTTGCTGAACGTCTGCCCCAGCTTTACAAATGTTGGGCCCAGCTCTTCCAATACCAATCTGATCCGTTCATAGACCGTGCCTTTTGAAATGATTTCATCAGAATTTGCAGAACTCTCTTCCTGTTTTCCGCTGTTCATTCTTGCCAGCATATCTTTAAAGCCATATTTACTCAATACGGAAATCAGTCTTGCCGATCTTTTCAGTTTTCTCTGTTGCTTGTCAAACATATTATAAAAATAAGTAGTTGCAATGTACTTCAAAAATTATTCCTATCCTTTTTTATCCGGGGAATAAAAAGTCCTTTTATCAATAATTAAAAATAAAATCATTATATCCTGTTTTTCATTCAACAGATTTTTTTATCTTTATTCGATTATCAACCAAAAAATATTATAAAATGAAAAATTTACCTAAAAAACTTTCAAGAGAAGAATTAAAAAATGTTTCAGGCGGCGGAATCGTTCTTAACTGTTCAAACAAATGTTGTCCTGATGACGGAAGACCAAGATGTCCAAGACTGATCTGTCCGGCTGTGGTTTGCCCTCAATATGCATAATATTTGTCAAGCAAGTGCCCATAAAAAAACAGAATGTATTTCTACATTCTGTTTTTTTATTTATTTAAGATAAGTTTCGTAGAGATCATTCCGCCTGTCTTTCAAAATCTGAACGGAACCGTTGTAATGAAGATCTTTTAACAGGTTTAAATCCACATCTACAATTAGAGTCATTTCCGTATTAGGCGTTGCTTCTCCTTTCACCGCATTGGATGGAAAGGCAAAATCGGAAGGGGTAAATACGGCAGCCTGCCCGAACTGAATATCCATATTGTTAACTCCCGGCAAATTTCCTACACAACCGGCAATGGCTACATAGCATTCATTTTCTATGGCTCTTGCCGCTGCACAATGACGTACTCTCATATAGGCATTCTGAGTATCGGTAAGATAAGGTACAAACAAGATTTTCATTCCCTGATCAGCCAAAATCCTCGGAAGCTCAGGAAACTCGACATCATAGCAGATTACCAGGCCTATTTTCCCGCAATCGGTATCAAATACTCTGATCTCACTTCCGCCTTTCATTCCATAATATTTTCTTTCATTAGGCGTAATATGGATTTTCCGGTATTCATCGATACGGCCATCACGATGAAGCAGATAGCTCACATTATACAGGTCATTATTTTCAAAAACCGGCATGCTTCCGGAGATGATATTGACATTGTAGCTGATCGCCAACTCTGAAATCCTGTTTTTAATCTGCTCTGAAAGCTTAGCCAGCTCTATCATACTGTCTCTTTCCGAAAGCTTATTGAATGGCGCTAATAACGGGGTATTGAAAAGCTCAGGGAATAATACAAAATCCGATTTATAATCTCCCATCACATTTACAAAAAACTCAACCTGTTCATAAAAGGCATCAATATTTTTAAAATGCCTCATCTGCCATTGCACCAAGCCCAGACGGATGATGCTATCCTGCATCGTATTTGGCTTTTTGCTGTAGTAAATGTTATTCCATTGCAGTAAGACCGCATTTTCTTTTGAGGATTCGTCTTCGGGAAGGTATTTTTTTAAGACTTTAATCGGTAAAAAATTATTGGAAAGCTGGAAGGACAAAACGGGATCATAAATTTCTTTGTCTCTCACTTTACGGATATAATCCCTTGTTGAAAGTTCATCGCTGTATTTATGATAATTCGGGATCCTTCCACCAAGAATAATGGATTTCAGGTTGAGAAGTTCACATAATTCTTTTCTGGCATCATACAACCTCCTTCCCAATCGCAGTTCACGAAACTCAGGGTCTACAAAAATTTCTATCCCGTATAAAACATTTCCTGTGGATAAGTGGGTATTAAAGGTATAGTTTCCCGTAATATCACTGTAGGTATGGTCATCGCCAAACTCATCATAATTGACAATAATGGAAAGTGCCACGGCCGCCAATTTGCCATCTACCGTAATGCAGATCTGGCCTTTAGGAAATATTTTAGTGAGTTTTTCAATACTTTTTTTAGACCAGACATATTCTGACATTTGTGGATAAGCACGTCGCATCGTTTCTACCAATTCATCATAATCCTGAACCGTCAGGGTACGTGTTTCTATTTGCATTTGCTGTAAGTTTTAATAAATTTAAGGAAAATAATCCGTTCCGGTGATTAAATTAGAGTACTTTGTGGATAAATTATTGAGGATTTAAGGGGATAAAAAAGATCGGAATCAACAATATAATTTCGGAGAAAACATAGACTTTATTTTATAGTTTTGCTTTGAGATTTAAAAATTTTTCTAAAAAAGATATGAAATGAAGACCTATTACATACTTATCTATTTTATAACCATTCTTTTTTTAGTCAGCTGTAATTCTGCATCAAAAATTAGATATAGTAAAGCATATAGAATTGTAAGTAAAGATTTTATTGATAAGGAAAGTTCAATAAAAGAGTTTGGAAAAGATATCTCCGGGGTATATGTATATGATTCAATATATGCAAACCCTTTAAGTAATTTAGATACTTCTATTTATAAAAATGTTTTTCCCGAAAAAGGAAATATAAAAAGTTTACGTAAAGACATTGATTTGAATAAACTCTCCAAGGAATATAGAAATAAAAATTGGGATTTAAATGCAAAGTTTGATACTATTTGGGGAGGTGTAGTTCAATATAAAGATCTTCTTAACGGACCTTTAAATGCAACCATTTTTTCAGAAATAAAAAATGACCGATTAAGAATAGACGTTGTTCCATTTTTTATAGGAACCCCAAAATATTGTGGGTCTGTAACTAAATATTATTTCAAGTTTAATAAAACTAAAATAATTGAAACTAAGGTTTGGAAAGACCACTACGAATGTTTGAATTAAAATTAAAACTATAACGTAACAAAAAACCTCCCTGCCGGGAGGCTAAAAAACACAAATGATGAAAAAATTATTATCAAATAAATAACTCTCACTTAACTCTTCTGCAAAATTAAATACAGAAAATTTAAAATTTCATGAGTTGAATCATAAAAAAAACCTGCTTTATAAAGCAGGTTTATATTTTTTAGTAAGCAAACTATTATTCCCATTCAATGGTTGCAGGCGGTTTGCTTGAAATATCATAAGCCACCCTGTTGATACCTCTTACTTCATTGATGATTCTGCTTGATACCGTATCTAAAAACTCGTAAGGAAGCCTGCTCCAGGTTGCCGTCATAAAGTCGATGGTATTGGCAGAACGAACTACCGCTGTGTATTCGTAAGTTCTTTCATCGCCCATTACTCCTACAGATTTTACGGGAAGTAATACGACAAAAGCCTGGGAAACCTTCTCATAAAGATCATTTTTATATAATTCTTCGATGAAAATATCATCAGCTTCCTGAAGGATTCTCACTTTCTCAGCATCTACAGCACCTAGTACTCTGATTCCCAAACCCGGGCCTGGGAAAGGGTGTCTGTGTACCAGATGATGTGGAATTCCCAATTCTTCACCTACTTTTCTTACTTCATCTTTAAACAGTTCTCTTAAAGGCTCCAACAGTTCAAATTCCATATCTTCGGGAAGTCCGCCAACGTTGTGGTGGGATTTAATCACTGCAGATGGTCCGTTTACCGACTGGCTTTCAATAACGTCGGGATAAATGGTTCCCTGCGCTAAAAACTTAGCTCCTTCAATCTTATGGGATTCTTCATCAAAAACATGGATAAACTCGTTTCCGATGATTTTTCTTTTTTGCTCAGGATCATCTACTCCGGCCAGCTTGGAAAGAAATCTTTCAGAAGCGTTAACCAGCTTAATGTTCATATGGAAATGTTCTCCATAATTATCCATAACCTTTTTGTCCTCATCTTTTCTCAGAAGCCCGGTATCTACAAAAATACAAGTCAGCTGATCTCCGATGGCCTTATGGATTAAAACCGCTGCTACCGAAGAGTCTACTCCGCCGGAAAGACCAAGGATCACTTTATTGTCTCCTACTTTTTCACGGATTTCAGCAACTGTTTTTTCAATATAATTTGTCAGTTTCCAGTTTTTTTCTGCATTACAGATTCCAAAAACGAAATTCTCAAGCATTTTACCTCCTTCTTCCGTATGGGAAACTTCCGGGTGAAACTGTACACAATAGATCTTTCTTTCTTCATTGGAAATAGACGCCATTACGCCAGACTGTGCATTGAGCTCAAAACCTGCCGGCAACATTCCCACTTCATCAAAGTGGCTCATCCATACGATGGAATTCTGGGTAACTCCTTTTAAAAGAGCATTTTCTTTAACGATTTCCAAATGAGCCTTTCCATATTCCCCTTTTACGCCTTTATGCACTTTTCCGCCTAAAAGATGTGCGGTAAGCTGCATTCCGTAGCAGATTCCCAAAACCGGAATTCCTTGCTCATATAATTCTTTTTCTACTAAGTGAGCATTTTCTGCATTCACGGAACTTGGACCTCCGGAAAGGATGATTCCCTTTGGTTCTCTTGCTAAAATATCCTGTAAAGGAGTGTTGAAAGGCAGAATTTCAGAATATACGCCCATCTCACGGATTCTTCTTCCGATAAGCTGGTTGTACTGGGATCCGAAATCTAATATGATAATACCGTTGTTCATTTTTATAATTGATAAATGATGTTTGATAATTGACAGAAGCCATAAGCATAAAGTTATTCTCTAACTTCCCGTTTCCAGCCTCTGACTTCTAAATTAAATGTGTTACAAAAAAAGACTTGGAAACGTTCCAAATCTTTTTTCATGATTTTATTTAAAACTTTCCGATGTCTTCTCTGTAGAAACTGTAATCGAAATGTACATGTCCTGCATCTTCGTACACTTTCTTGCGGGCATCGTCATAAGTAGCGCCTGTGGCTACAATGTTGAGCACCCTACCGCCATTGGAAACCACTTTATCGCCTTTTCTGATAGCGCCTGCGTGCAATAGCTGGCTGTGCTGTACTTTATCTTCGCCTACGATTTCGAAACCTGTTTCAATGTTTCTCGGATATCCTCCGGAACACATTACCAGACAAACCGCTTTTTCGTCTTTAAACTTAAGCTCAATGTCCTTACCGTTCATACAGTCGTTGATAACGTCCAGAAGGTTATTTTCCATAAGGGCCATCAATACCTGGGTTTCAGGATCTCCGAATCTCATGTTATATTCTAAAAGATAAGCTCCGTTTTTAGTAACCATCAATCCGAAGAAGATGATTCCTTTAAAGCTGAAACCTTCTGCTTTAAGACCTGTAACGGTGGGCTCAAGGATATTTTTTTCGAAATCCGCGTAATGCTCCTGGGTAAATTCCGGGCTTGGAGCCACAGATCCCATACCTCCTGTATTAGGCCCTGTATCACCATTACCTGCCTTTTTATAATCTTTGGCAGCAATACAAGGGAAAAGTTTTTCACCGTTTGAGAATGCAATGATAGAAGCTTCAAAACCTTGTAAAAATTCTTCGATAACTAAACGGATACCGGCATCTCCATAGATTCTGCGAATCATGAAATCGTGGATCGTGGCTTCGGCCTCTTCCAAAGTATCGCAAATTACAACACCTTTTCCGCCTGCCAAACCACTTGCCTTGATCACCAAAGGATATTCCTGGGTCTGAACGTATTCTTTAGCCTCATTATATGAATCAAATACCACAGCTTTTGCTGTTTTGATATCATAGGTCTGCATAAATTTCTTAGAGAAAGCCTTACTTCCTTCCAGGCTTGCCACTTTTTGAGTCGGGCCAAAAACTTTAAGATCATGCTTTTTAAATTCATCCTTCAAACCTGCTACAAGCGGTGCTTCAGGACCTACAATCGTTAAGTCGATCTTTTCTTTAATCGCGAAATCTCTAAGTTCTTTAATTTCTGATAAATGAACATTTTTCCCTATTACATCGGTGGTAGCATTTCCGTTAGCGAAAAACATTTTAGTAACTCTGGAGTCTTTATGAAGTTTTTCTGCCAGTGCAGACTCTCTTCCACCTTCACCTATGATTAATATTCTCATACTTTAATTTAATTATCTAGTCTATATTCTACAAATATATAATTTTGAATGCTATTTATACAATCTCAAAACTAATTTTTAATTCTATTTTAATTAGTGTAAAAAATGTCTGATTCCGGTAAACATCATCGGAATACCATGCTCATTCGCTGCTTCGATGCTGTCCTGGTCTTTTACACTTCCTCCCGGCTGTATGATTGCTTTGATACCTTCCTGAGCGCAGAAATCTACCACATCACGGAAAGGGAAAAATGCATCTGAAGCCAATACCAAATCTCCGGAGAATTTTTCTTTTGCTCTTTCAATCGCCTGCTGGGTTGCCCAGATTCTGTTTACCTGGCCGCCTCCGATTCCGAAAGCCTGAATTCCGTTGGAAACTACAATCGCGTTTGATTTAACGTATTTCACTACTCTCTGTGAGAAAAGCAATGCTTTCTTCTGCTCTTCTGTCGGCTGGGTTTCAGTTACCACTTTAATATCATCAGAGAAAACGCTGTCGTTATCCTGAACCAATATTCCACCGTCTATTTTCACCCATGTCTGTTTGTCAGAAACAGGATTTACGATTTTTATAATTCTTAAATTCTTCTTTTTTCTTAAAATTTCAAGGGCTTCTTCATCAAAGTCAGGAGCCATTACAATTTCAAGGAAGGTTTTGTTTAATTCTTCTGCTGTTGCCGCATCGATTTTGTAGTTCATTGCAACAATTCCGCCAAAGATAGAAACCGGGTCACACTCGAAAGTTTTCTGATATGTTTCCAACGCTGAAGTTCCGATCGCCACACCGCAAGGCGTAGAATGTTTTACAGCACAACAAGCCATTTCTTCTTTGAATTCTGTAACCACCTTCCAGCAAAGATCCATATCTCGAAGGTTGTTGAAAGATAATTCTTTTCCGCCAAGCTGTTCGAAGTCTTTCATTGCCCCGTTCTCAAAAGTAGAAACGTAGTAAGCAGCCGTCTGATGAGGGTTTTCACCGTATCTTAAATCGGATACTTTTTTATAGGAAGCATTAAGGTAAGCCGGATAATCTTCATCTAAAAGCATTCTTGAAATAGCAGCGTCATAAGCAGAAGTAAGGTTGAATACTTTTCCAGCCAGCTTTTTACGGGTTTCAATGTAAGTGTCACCGTTTTGTTCCATTTCGATCTTTACTGTAGCATAATCTTCCACATCGGTAATCACGGTAACAGAATCAAAGTTTTTAGCTGCTGAACGAAGCATTGAAGGTCCACCGATATCAATAAATTCTACCTTCTCATGTAAAGAAATGTCTTTGTTTACATTTTCAAAGAAAGGATAAAGGTTTACAATAACCATGTCAATCAGACCAATTCCGTGCTCCTGAACCGTTTTCATGTGCTCTTCGTTGGCACGAACTGCTAAAAGACCGCCATGAACTTTCGGGTGTAAAGTTTTCACTCTGCCATCCAACATTTCCGGGAAATTGGTCACCTCATCAATCTGAATTGGATTTAAACCAGCATCTTTCAAATGTTTGAATGTACCTCCTGTAGAAATCAGTTCATAATTTTGGGCTTCCAAAAACCGCGCAAATTCGATCAATCCGCTTTTGTCAGAAACACTGATTAAAACTCTCTTTTTACTCATTTTACTTTCAATTTTTTACTTTTTACAGCTATTTCAAACTGTATTCCGGTCTTTCATCCCCGGATTTACTTTTATTTTACTTAGATTTTTTTAATGTAACAATGTATTAGTTTAGCAATGTAACAATGCATAATCATTGGTAAACTGTTTCATTATTATACTGATACATTATTCAGTACTTTATTGATTGCTTTTGGGAAAATTTCATATTCAATCTGGTGTACCTTTTCAGCTAAAGTTTCGGGAGTATCATTTTCTGTCACTTCAAATGATTTCTGAAGAATGGCTTCTCCTTCGTCAATTCCCGAGGTTACGAAATGTACAGTTGCTCCACTTTCTAATTCTTTAGCTTCAATGACGGCATTGTGAACATTCATTCCCCACATTCCTTTTCCTCCGAATTTCGGAAGCAATGCCGGATGTATATTAATTATTTTACCTTTCCAGTAGTCACAAAACTCAGGTTTCAGAATGGATAAAAAGCCGGCCAATACAATCAGATCTGTATTTTCAGGGATTATTTTACCCAACTCGCTGCTGAAATTTTTTCCTCTCGGGATCAGTACGTTTTCTATATTGTGGTTTTTGGCTCTTTCCAGTCCGTAGCATTCTCTGTCTGCAACTACTAAAGTTACCTGTGCATTCTGAATATCTCCGCTCTCAATGGTATCTAAAATCCTTTGAAGATTAGTTCCGGAACCTGAAACGAGTACAACGATGTTTTTCATATCCTTTGTAAAATGTAAAAAGTACTAATGTATTAATGACTTTTAAAATCATGAATACTTTTTACGTCAATACATTTATACAGTTAAATTTATTTTTTCGCTTCCTTCCGTGATCTCTCCGATTTCGTAAGCATCATCTAAAAGGTGCAGCACTTTTTCAGCGTGTTCCGCATCTACTACCACGATCATCCCTACACCCATATTGAAGGTTCCGAACATTTCTTCGCGGGCAACGCCACCTCTTTTCTCTAATTCAAGCATAATACTTGGAATTTTGATCTTTGAAGCGTCAATTGAAGCACATAAACCTTCAGGAATGATTCTCGGGATGTTTTCATATAAACCACCTCCTGTAATGTGAGCAATACCTGAAACCTGTACTTCTTCTATTACTTTATGGATGTCTTTATAATATAATCTTGTAGGTACCAAAAGGGTTTCGTATAATGGTTTCCCTTCAAATTCTTCTTCAAAATCCGGGAATACTTTTCTTACCAGTGAAAATCCGTTTGAATGGAAGCCTGAGCTTGGCAACGCAATAATTTTATTACCCGGCTTGATTTTAGAACCGTCAATAATCTGGTCTTTTTCTACAATTCCTACACAGAATCCTGCAACATCATAGTCTCCCGGCTGATACATTCCCGGCATTTCAGCAGTTTCACCGCCTATTAATGCACAGTTGTTATCTTTACAAGCTTCTACCATTCCCAAAACGATCTCGGCAGCGATCTCAGAATCTAATTTTCCACAAGCCAGATAATCTAAAAAGAACAACGGTTTTGCACCGTGGCAAAGGATATCATTGGCACACATTGCAAAACAATCTACTCCGATAGAGTCGTATTTTTTAGAATCCAAAGCTACTTTCAGTTTAGTTCCCACTCCATCGGTTCCTGAAACCAAAACAGGATTTTTGTATCCTCCGATCTCATAGAAAGCCCCAAAACTTCCCAAATGATTCAATACATTGGAATTGTGGGTTTCACCAACCGCTTTTTTGATCTTGTCAACGGTTTTGTATCCTTCTTCTTTGTCTACTCCTGCTGATTTGTAAGTGTTGCTCATCGTACTTTTAGAAATTTATTTCAAACTTTTTATATCAATTTTAGAAAATAAAAAAGCCGACAATCTTGGTAGATTATCGGCCGTTATTTTATCTCAGAATTTCAGTGCCCACAGTTTTCCCTTTTATGGAGAAACATTCTTTGAAAGTGGACTGAATTTTCATCTTTTTTCTTTTTGCAAAAATAGTAATTTTAAATTAATATTACAATTCTATTTTTCCAGGATTGTTTCGATTGCCGAAATCTTTTTAATTTTTTCTCTTAACTCACTGTCTTTTTCTTCGTTAGAAATTTTTTGAGCGGCTTTATCGAAGTTATCATTAAAAAACGGAAGTGAAAAAGTTTCTACAATATTTCCTCCATGGAAAGGGAAGCGCTTGGTTGCAGCTTCCAAAACTCCTGCTCCACCTCTTGCTCCCGGTGCAGCTGACATTAATAACATCGGTACTTCATTCCAAACGGTTCTTTCTTTGATTCTTGAAACCCAGTCGAACACATTTTTAAAAGCGGTTGAATATGTGCCGTTATGCTCAGGTAAAGAAACCAATAATAAGTTTGCTGCATCAATTTTTGCTGCAAAATCCTTTGCTTCCTGCGGAACTCCTCCCGTAAGTTCTCTTTCATGCTTATAAATCGGCATTTCAAAAGGATTAAGATCTACTACCTCCACTTCTGCATTTTCAAATATGGTAGAAGCATAAGCTACTAATTGCTTGTTCATTGAAGCTTCGGAATTCGTTCCTGCTATTGCTAAAATTTTCATTGAATATTATTATTTAAAATGTAAATTGTTTTTAATTTTCATGGCAAAGATCGTGAAGTTTTTTGACAGTTTATTTTTTAAACCTGCAATGGCACTAATATTTTAACCACCCCGTCAAAAATTCTTTGAATTTTCGCCACCCCTCAAGGAGAGGGGAATTTTTATTTTGCGAAAAATTTTATTAATTATTTCAAATAAGATGGTAATTCCATCGGTACTTCCATTAAAAGGATTTCGGCATCTTCAATCGCTTCAATGTTAAAACTCTGAGTATCCCAAATTCCCAATCCGTCTCTTTCATTCAGGATTCTGTCACCTACTTTTGCACTTCCTTTCAGCACAAATGCATAAACACCATTGCCTTTTTTGTTGAATACATAATTTTTACCATTTCCTTTTGTAAAG
Source organism: Chryseobacterium tongliaonense (assembly GCF_041224435.1). Lineage (NCBI taxonomy): Bacteria > Pseudomonadati > Bacteroidota > Flavobacteriia > Flavobacteriales > Weeksellaceae > Chryseobacterium > Chryseobacterium tongliaonense. Next base: position 430,063 of record NZ_JBGFFD010000002.1, read on the forward strand.
TTGGCCAGGTTAAACCATGCATCCTGATGGATCCATACGCCGTCATCATTTTTATTGGGTGACAAAATCTGTTGGAAACCATTGATTTTTTCACCTTCTTTAATACTTTTCTGGTCATATCTCGGCTCAACTCCCATTTCTCTAGGAAAAACCCAGATCTGTAAAAATTTCACCGCTTCATCTTTATTCTTATTGTATTCGCTGTGCATAACACCGGTCCCGGCACTCATCACCTGGATTTCTCCTTTTTTGATTACTGCAGTAGTTCCCATGGAATCTTTATGCTCAAGGTCACCTTCCAAAGGGATAGAAATGATTTCCATATCTCTGTGCGGGTGTGTTCCAAACCCCATTCCCTGGGAAACGGTGTCGTCATTCAATACTCTTAAAACTCCAAAATGAGTTCGTTCCGGATTCTGATAGTTGGCAAAACTGAATGTATGATAACTATTTAACCAACCGTGATCAGCGTGGCCTCTTGAATCTGCTTTATGATATACTGTTTTCATTATGTAATTATTTTATAGTACAAATGTAGAACATCCGGATATTGGAAATGTTGACGTAGGATAAGAAAGGCTGAACTGCTGAATCGTAAAATCGCGGAATAGCAAAAAAGCGGAAAGGCAAAAGGGCAAAAGGGCCGAATAGCTGAATCGTTGAATCGTTGAATCGTCTTTTAATATACTTTTTAACAAGAATAATTAATAAAGTATTTAAACTCTTGTAAAATCAGAAAGAGAATATTTAAAAGATAAAACAACCTCTCCTATTCACTCTTTACAGTTTAGCTATTCAGCTTTTCAGCCCTTTTGTCTTTTAGCTATTCAGCGATTTTGCCTTTTTAGCTTTTTGCTTCCTGTGCTCCAAAGATATGCTTACGGTGATTTTCGCCCCAGTCTTTCAAAGATTCCAGAACAGGCTGTAAAGTTTTGGTATAGTCTGTCGGGTTGTATTCGATGGAAACCGGATAAGTATCTTTTACCACTCTTTCTACCAGGCCATTTTGCTCAAGTTCTTTTAATTCTTTAGCTAACACTTTTGAAGTAAGCTTGGGAATACTTCTTTCAATTTCGGTAAACCGTTTGTTTCCTGCATTCAAAGAGATAATGATCTGTAATTTCCATTTACCATTGATAACATCCAGGGTATCACGAACCGGTCTTAATACCTGCATACATTCTTTATGATTGTGTTCCATTTTTTCACTTTCCTTTAGGTAACTACTATACTTTCGAAAGTAAATTTACAATAATTTTGTCACAGTTAAATAAAAAACAATGGCAAACATTTTAAATATCAAAACAAGCATTAATGGGGAGAACTCTGCAAGCAACAAACTTTCCCAGGCTGTTATTGATCAGTTAGCAGAAAAAAATCCTGAAACAACGGTTATTGTCCGTGATTTGGGAGCAAACCCGATTCCACATCTGGAAATACAACATTTTAAATCGTTTTCGATCGCTAATGAAAACAGAACTGATGAAGAGCGTGAGGCATCAAAATATTCTGAAGAAGCTTTAAAAGAGGTTCAGGAAGCTGATATTATTGTGATCGGTGTTCCTTTATATAATTTAAGTTTTCCATCTACATTGAAATCCTGGATCGATCATATTGCTGTAGCGGGAAAAACATTTTCTTATGCCGACGGAACTCCAAAAGGCCTTTTGCAGAATAAGAAAGTGTATCTGAATTTTGCGATCGGTGGTGTTTATGAGCAAAAGGGAATCATTGATTCAATAGAATCTTATCTCAGAACTTTACTCGGCTTCATCGGGATTACGGATATAGAAGTCTTTAAAAGTGAAGGTATGGCTATTCCGCCTTTGAGAGAAGAGAGTTTATCTAAGACGTTTTCTGAGATTGAAGCAGCGGTAGTTTAGGGAATTAAAGAAAGTGAAAAGTAAATTGTCAATGGTGAATTTTAAAGCGCTGTTGGCAATTTTTTGTTTGCAGAGTTTGTATTGAATTGGAGTACTTTGGGTCTTTTTTATTGTGAAAATATTCTCGCGGATTTTGCGGATTGGGCAGATTTTTAAAAAGTAGGTATCACAGGTTCTGTTTACGGGCTGAAATAAGGATATTAATAAAATCCCACGGATGACGCTGATTTGCACAAATGTTTATGTTTAAGTTATAAAATCTCCGCTATTTGTTAAATCTACAGGCTGAAATAAGGATATTAATAAAATCCCCACAGATGACACTGATTTGCACAGATGTTTATGTTTAAGTTTAAGTTATAATCCTCTGCTATGATAGTTTTCTGATAATGTAGTTTTAAAAAGCTTCTTTTATTTTCGAATTTCTTTTCAGATAGAAAAATAAAGCACAGATGACCGTCATGCAAAGAATGAGAAACTGGAAAATGACATTTGTTTTATTGGAGAAACTGCCTAAAACATTGGTAATAATCCCGGTTCCAATCTGGTTGGCTGCCATTAAAAAACCGGAAACCAATACTGAAAGTGTAGGAAACTCTACAGTTCCCCAGCCGATAGATCCCGGAAAAATACTGCCCATAAAAAAACCAATAAGAAACATCATGAGTACAATGATGCTCACGTCAGGATAGATTGAAAGGACAAAAAGCAGAGCTGCAACCATTAAAGGAGAGATAAGAAATATATAAGACAAATTGTTTTTTTCAGAAAATATTCCAAAGAGCAGACGGTTTAGGGCAATTCCGCCCCAAAATAAAGATAGTCCTAAACTGGCTTTGCTGTTATCAAGTCCCTGATTTTTGAGGATGACTGCTCCAAAGCTTCCGAAGGTTCCTTCAATAAATCCATACAGAACGATGGTGATAAAAAAGAGCCATAATTTCGGTGGAATTTTAAAATGCTGAGGGAGCTCGAAAAACTTTTCTTTTTCTAATTTTAAGAATAAAAAAGCGACAAAAACTATTGTGACCAGGACAAATATGCATCCGGGAACATACATCCAGTTTTTTACATTTCCTATCAGATTCATCATCATCGGAGAAGCAGATGTACCCAATCCCACTAAAAATTGTAAAATCAAAATTGCCGAAGATTTTTTATCTTCAAACAAACTGGCAGCTAAAGGGTTCAGCGTAGTAATAGAAAGTCCAAAACCGGAACCTGTAAATGCAACCAGAATCATTAATACCGGAAACAATAAAGAGGTATGGCTCACAAAAAACTGAAGTACCCATAAAGCACCTGTTGATGCAATCATCAATAATAATCCTGTAGCCAAAATGATCTTCGGACCTAATTTATTAACTAAAAAAGGAGCTCCCAGGCAGGAAATAATGATACAGATCACCTGTGGAATAAATAAATTCCCAAACTGTGAGGATGAAAGCTTGAATAAGGAAGGATCTGTAAAAGCCGTTCCCAATGCCGGAAATACCACAAAATTAAGCCCGGTAAAAAAGGCTAATAAAAATATAACAACAATTTTGGCCTGTTTAGAATTCATGACTTCAAAACATGATTTTTAAGATGATCACCCACTCTGAGGGCCATGGCAATAATGGTAAGTGCCGGATTCACCGCACCACTGGAAACAAAAAAACCACCATCTACAATATGAAGGTTTTCCAGGTCATGTGCCTTGCAATTGACGTCTACTACAGAAGTTTTAGGATCTGTTCCCATTTTAGTCGTTCCATTCTGATGGGCCGGTGAAGCAATATTCATCCCTTTACTGAAATAGATTCCTTTAAACAGAAAATTCTCAAATTTACCCGAGGCTTTCAGGGCTTTTATCAGTTCTGCCTTAAGAAACTCATGTCCTTTCTGATTATTGGAACTATAAGTAATTTTAATCTGTCCGTTTTCTACTGTGACCCTATTTTCCGGATCAGGAAGATCTTCTGAGGTAAGCCAGAAATCGACCGCATGCTCTGCCATTAATTCAAAAGTAAAACCGGGTGCCGGAATGGGACTGTCTGCCTGGATCTGATGGGCATCTGATTTCCCTAACATCTGAATGTGCCCTAAAGGAAATTCATATCCTCTGCCGGCATAGTAGAAATCATTAATTCCGAATGTTTTCCCAAACTTTGTAGGATTAGATTCTGTATACAAAGCAACCAGTGCGGTATTCTGATGAAACATATAATTTCTCCCGACCTGATCTGAAGTATTGGCCAGACCATTTGGAAACCGCTCACTTTTACTTTCCAATAACAGAGCTGCAGAGTTGATTGCCCCTGCAGAAAGGATAACCAGATCGGAACTCAATATTTTTATATCACCATTTTGTTCCACAATGATTTCAGAAACTTTTGTTCCTGAAGGATCTGTATTAAGTTTTATCACCTTTGCATTCGTCATTAATTCCACATTAGGATATTCCAATGCTTTAGACAATGTGCAAAGATGAGCGTCTCCTTTTCTTTCGGAAGCATCCGGGAAACCATCGAACCGATCGAGTGTGTAAGGAGCGTTGGCTGTTTTGTGAGGTTTAAAATTAACTCCGACAGGTAATTCAAACGGATGTAAACCATAATCAATTAATTCATCAACTATTTCCTGAATCCTCGGCTCATGTGGTAAGGGAGGATTAGGATAGGGTTCTGCATCAAAGGGTTCCGTAGGATCTGCTCCTCTTTTTCCATGTACATGAAAGAGTTTCTCTGCCTCGAGGTAGTAATTTTTTAAGTCTTCATATTGAATGGGCCACGCTGGTGAGATTCCGCCGTAATGTTTTATTTCTTTAAAATCTTCTTCTCTCAAACGGAATAAAGCGGCTCCGTAAAATTTGGTATTTCCGCCTACATTATAGTGCATTCCGGGGCGAAATGGTTTTCCATGCTTATCAAGCCAGAGTTCTGAGGTCGTGTATCTGTTTTTTTGAAAAACTTCCACAGAATCCCAGTTTTCTTTTTCTACGGGTACATAGTCTCCTCTTTCTATAACCAGAATTTTTTTTCCGCTGTCTGCAAGCCGGTAAGCCATGGTAGCTCCGCCTGCTCCACTTCCTATAATGATGATGTCATACATTCCTTATAATCTTTATTTTCTCTAAATTAAAGATTAAAAGCCATGGTTAGCTTAATAAAAAATTAAATTTCAATTGATTATATAAATAGATTCCTGCGGTTTTGATGATTGAATATTAAAGAAATTATATAAGTTTTGGCTAAAGCTTTTTTTCTGTAAATAAAAAGCGGGCTAAAGCCCGCTCCTATTGATATATTCTTATTTGAATAGTTATTTAATTGTTATCAACAATTCCTTTAAAAATGGACCTGCTGAATTTCTTCTTCTATTTCTTTCGGAGTTTCATGATCGGCTTTGATAAAAATCATGGTAACCAAAGCACCTATCAACATACAAATACCTCCTACAACAACATAACCTATTGCATAATTTCCGAAAATATTGCTTACAACAGGTCCGCCAAAGAGTCCGTTGATGATCTGCGGAATTACAATAAAGAAATTGAAGATTCCCATGTAAACACCCATTTTCTTCTGTGGTATTGCATCAATCAACATGGCATATGGCATTGCCAGAATACTTGCCCAAGCGAAACCAAGTCCGATCATTGAAATTTTAAGGTAGGCAACGTCTTTAATAAAATACATTGAAATCAACCCCAAACCACCACATAAAAGAGCAAGAGCGTGAGTTTGTTTTTTTCCGATCATTTTAGCAATCGGTGTCAATAGAAAGGCAAATGGAATTGCACAAAGATTATAAATTGCGAATAATTCATTTTGTAAATCTCCTGCATTATTGAAGGCTTTTGAATGAGTATCCTCAGGAGAAAGTCCAAAATGATGGGTTGCCAAAGCACTAGTCGTAAATACCCACATTGTAAATAATGCAAACCATGAAAAAAACTGTACTAATCCTAATTTTTTCATCAATGGTGGTATTTTAGCAAAATCTTTAAAAATGTCGCTTAGTTTTGAAGGTTCTTCTACAATTTCCTTTCCACCTTCAAATTCTGCAAACTCTTGTGGTGAGTATTCTTTTGTAGTAAGAATCGTATAGAGGATTGTGAGCAATAACATCCCTGCGCCCACATAAAAAGCATAAATTACATTGTCTGCCACAAAGCCTGGTGGTGCTGTATTAGATATTCCCAGCTGTGTTAACCAATTTGGTAGATAAGAACCTATAACTGCTCCGATTCCTATTAAAATGGTTTGAACTGAAAAACCAAGTGTGCCCTGATGTTTCGGAAGCATATCGCCTACCAAAGCACGGAAAGGTTCCATTGCTACGTTGATGGAAGCATCCATCATGGCAAGAAATATTACCGCCAATAACAAAACATTTGCTGCCATCATCTGAGTGACAGAAGCGGCATTGGGAAGCATCACCAAACCAACAGCACATAAAATCGCACCTATTAAAAAATAAGGTTTTCTTCTTCCCAACGGACTCCAGGTATTATCACCCATATGCCCTATAATCGGCTGGACAATAAGTCCTGTAAATGGTGCTACCAACCAAAACCAGGATAACTCATGAACGTCTGCCCCTAAGTTGGCCAGAATCCTGCTCGCATTTCCGTTTTGCAATCCGAAAGCCATCTGAATCCCTAAAAAGCCCATACTCATGTTGATGATCTGAGCCATGGACAGGTTTGGTTTTGTTTTTTTTGCCATTGTGCTTTTATGTTATTTTTTTGTTTTTAAATCCTGAATAAGGGCATCTTCAATAGCAGCCTTTTCAGCAACCACTTTATCTACTACATCATTGGGAACCGTTACGGAAAGCACATACTGCCTTACTTTCCACTCGCCGTTGATTTTTTCTACTACACCAGAGCCACGGCAGATCTTCATCTGGGTATCCAGTAATTCATCAAACCATGCTATTTTTCCGTCTTTGCTGAAATAGAGGTTTCTTTTTAATGAAGTAAAATTCCAGGTTTTCTTTTTATCGAAATAAGGTTTAGCCCAAATCATGAACGCTTTTTTATCCCATACTTCCGTTGCATCAGTTCCTATGAATGTAGATTCTTCAGCGAAATAATTAAAGTAGGAATTGAAATCCGCTTTTGCTGCAGCTCCGTTGAAGCCATCGAGCATGGTGTTGATCTGCGTTTTATCTTTATCAAACTTTGTTTGTGCTGAAATGGCTGTGAAACTTAGTAAAACAAGTATCAGCGTATAGATGATTGCAATTTTTTTCATAATTTAAATTTAATTAAATAAAGTGTTCAAACTACTTTTGCAGCTCAATAATCAATGAAGTTTTTGCAGATACGGCCAGATTATTCTGTAAAGAAATTTCCTTTCCTGAAATCACCTCTTTTCCTTTTGTAGTTTTATTCAGGGATTCTGCAAAACGTTTTAAATCTAATGTCTGTTCTTTGTCGTTATTGTTGACTACAACCATTACCGATTCTTTATCATTATACCTGAAATATACGAAAACATTATTCTGTGGAATGTAATTTTTAGTTTTCCCGGTATGAATAACGTCTTTTCCTTTTCTCCAGTTTAATAATTTCTGGCTAAACTGGTAAAATTCTTTTTGTTCAGGAGTCTGAGCCGAAGGATTGAATGCGTTTTGCTTATCTGATTTCCAGCCTCCCGGAAAATCTCTGCGGATATCTGCATCACCACCTTTATTTTTGTCACCGCGCATTCCGATTTCAGAACCGTAATAGATCTGTGGAATACCACGAACAGTAGAGATCAGTGTTAAAGCCATTTTATAGGCCTGAGGATTTGCGTTAAAAATCTCATTCCATCTTTCTGTATCATGATTTTCAAAGAATACCATGACATTATTGATATCCGGATAAAGGAAATCACTTGTAAAAACATTGTACAGCCTTGTCAAACCACTGTCCCAGCCTTCATTTTCTTTTAAAGCTTTAGGCATATCTCCATACAGCATAAAATCCATTACAGAGGGTAAATTGGAATTGTAATTGGCGGCTTCACCTGTTTTTGAATCTTTTTGCCAGGCTGAAATATGTCCGGCTGTGTTTAACCAGGTTTCTCCTACAATATTGAATTTCGGGTATTCATCGGTTATTGCTTTGGCCCATTTTGCCATCGCTTCTTTATCGTTGTAAGGATAGGTATCTACCCGGAAACCGCCTAATTCGGCGTATTCGATCCACCAGATGGCATTTTGTGTTAAATATTTTAAAACCAGTGGGTTTTTCTGATTAATATCGGGCATTGTGGTATCAAACCAGCCATCGAGAGCATATTTTTTATCGATCTCCGAAGCGTTGGTATCAAACTGAGTGGTTGTTTTATAATTGGAACGGTAGAAACCTTTTTCTCCTTCATCAAACCAGTGAATCCAGTCTTTTGTAGGCAGATCCTTAATCATCCAGTGTGAAACACCCCAGTGATTGGTAACATAATCCATTACGAGCTTCATGTTTCTTTTATTCAGCTCGCGGGAAAGCTTACGGTATTCTTCATTGGTTCCGTACCTGCCATCAATTTTATACAGATCGGTTTGTGCATATCCGTGGTAGGAATACACTTTTTCATTATCTTCATTTACAGGTGTCAACCAAACGGAAGTAGCACCGAGGTTTTGAATATAATCCAGATTATTGATAATTCCCTGCAGATCTCCACCATGTCGTCCGTTCGGCAGACTTCTGTTGGCCTTTTCCGTCAGCTCCGGTGTGGAATCATTTTTTTCGTCACCATTGGCAAAACGATCCGGCATAATCAGGTACATCACATCTTTTGAAGTGAAAGATTCGCGGTTGGCGGAATTGGGTTCTCTCTGTTTTAGCTCGTAAGTGTAAGAATCTATATTTTTCTTTCCTTTTTTAATATTGATCTTAAATTCGGGAACACTGATTTCGTTGGTATTTACTGTTACAAAAACGTAATTCGGGTTGTCAACTTTCTGAATATTTTTAATCTGAACTCCGTCTGAAAGCTCAATGTCATTCTTAGCAACATCTTTACCATAGACCAGGATCTGAAGCTCAGGATTTTTCATTCCTTTCCACCAGAAGGCAGGCTCTACCCTATCTAAAGGTTTTTGAGAGAAAGCAACTGCAGCTGCTGAAAGGGCAATAATTGCGTATATCTTTTTCATTTGTTCTTTGTTTACTGTTTATTGAGTGTAGCCGATGTGAAGCTACTGTAGACTGGAAATCATAATTCGATTAAAATTATTAAATTCTTCCACATAAACCATTGTTATCTATTCTTTTTATTTTCAAATATGCTTTATCATAAATACAATTAAAGTTCTCCACTATGGGCTGTGAAGAACTTTAAATGGTTATTTTTAATGGTAAACAAAGTTATTTTATTTAACTTTTTTAACAGAGATTGCAAAACCTCCGCTTCTTACCATTTTGAAATTGATTTTAGATTTGCTGGTAATCTGTTTTTTGTAGATGTTATAGCTTTGAGGATTATCGATGTAATCTGCATCTTTTCCATCTTCATAGATTGTAGCTTCATATTTCGCCCCTTTATCAAGGAATGAGAAATCTACGGTGTATTCACGCTTATTTTCATCAGTGATTCCGCCTACAAACCAGTTTTCCGTACCTTTTGCTTTTCTTGCCGTTACTACATAATCTCCCGGCTCAGCAGCTAAGATCTTTGTATCATCCCAATCTGCCGCCACATCTTTGATAAACTGGAAAGCATCCATATGTTTTTTGTAGTTTTCGGGTAAATCTGCAGCCATTTGAAGCGGCATGTACATCGTAACATATAAAGCCAATTGCTTCACCAGGGTCGTTTTTACAAATCGCTTATCTCCGGGGAAATAATAATCCAGTTTGGTCTGGAAAATTCCCGGCGTATAATCCATAGAACCACCCATCCATCTTGTGAAAGGAAGAATGGTCTGGTGGTCTGCATTATTTCCGCCGAATGCCTCATATTCCGTTCCACGGGCTGCTTCTGCAGAGATATAGTTCGGATAGGTACGGCTTTCTCCTGTAGGACGCACAGATTCGTGAGAGTTTACCATGATCTTATATTCGTTGGCTTTCTCTGCAATTCTGTAGAAATGGTTGATCGTCCATTGCGAATAATGATGCTCTCCTCTTGGAATAATATCACCTACATAACCGGTTTTCACGGCATCATACCCATATTTATTCATCAGTTGGAATGCTTTATCAGACCATCTTTCGTAGTTGGTTGCCGAACCTGAAGTTTCGTGGTGCATGATCAGCTTAATCCCTTTGGAATGTGCATAATCATTCAACATTTTGATATCAAAATCAGGGTAAGGAGTAATAAAATCGAATACAAATTCTTTTGAGTGTCCGAACCAGTCTTCCCAACCGACATTCCAGCCTTCAATTAATAATCCCTGGAAACCGTTTTCTGCTGCAAAGTCAATGTATTCTTTAACTTTTGTATTGTTGGCAGCGTGTTTTCCGTTAGGGGTTAATTTTGAGAAATCAGTTTTATCCAAATGAACATTTTCTGCGGTAGAATAAGCCCATTGCGATTTTCCGATGATCATTTCCCACCAGACACCCATATATTTTGTAGGGTGAATGTAAGAGGTATCGGTATATTTTGTAGGTTCGTTAAGATTGAAAATCATTTTGGAAGCCATCACTTCTTCGGCTTTCGGTGAAACGATAATTGTTCTCCACGGCGTAACGGAAGGCGTTTGAATATATCCTTTTGCTCCCTGTCTGTCTGCTGTAAGATGGGTTTTGAATTTGAAATTCTGAGCATCCACTTCTAAATGTGACGCCGGATAATCTAAAACAGCCGCTTCTGCAACGTTAACGTACAAAGGATCTTTTCCTTCTTTTTTCAGCATCAGCGGAGACTGAACCGCATTTTTAACTAATGACTGAGAAGCATTCGCATCAAAGGCTTTATCCCATCTTCCCGGAATTTCAGAGATTTTTGTTTCCTGGTATTGGTATTCCTGGGAATCATAATCTGCTACAATCCACCAGGCTTTCATATCTGTAGGAAAATCGATTTCAGAATCTTCTTCCCTGATCACGAAATAGTTAAGATTTTTCTGTTGCGGAAACTCATATCTGAAACCCAATCCATCATTAAACAATCTGAATTTTACCACAATACTTCTTTCGGTAGAAGCCTGATTAAGGGTAACCGCTAATTCGTTATAGTTATTGATATAATTTTTCTTTTCACCCAGTACCGGCTGCCAGGTTTCATTTTTAGAATCTCTTTTTTCGTCTGATTTTGTAAACCCGTTATTGAGATCAAATTTAGCATCTTCCGCTTTAGCAATTTCAGAGGCAAATTTTATGGCAGTGTCTTTGAATAATCTCAATCCTAATTTAGAATCTTCCACCACCACGTTGCCGTTGTATTTAAGGTTGTAAAAAGGAACTCCTTCTTTCAACTGGAAATTCATTTCAAATTTTCCGTCCGGCGATTTTAAAGATTGTGCATTCACACCCACAAACATCATTGAGAGCAAAAACGTTCCAACTGTAATTTTCTTCATATTGACAATTTATAAACTTTAAAAATAAAGAAAGTGCTGCTGTAAAGCAACACTTTGCTATGTAAATTCGTTATATGTTACAATTTTGTAACAGTTAATCTGTAATTCGCAGAATTATGTAAATCTAATTCCACTTTATAGTTTCCTGCTACATCTACTTTATAGTTAGGATCACCTGTAACCGTGTTTTCAGAACTTAAATAAGTAACAACGCTGGAACCAGAAGTTAAAGTCTGGTCAGCCGAAGCCGGTTGAAACTTCATTGCCCAGTCATCATTCGCTCTGAATTTAAATACTCCTGAGCTAGTTAAGGCAATTGAATTAATTACAAAAGTTTTAGTTGCAGGATTGTACACAAAATCAGTATCTGAATTCCATCCTGTAGGAGTAGCATCACCAATGATTCCGAAACCTGCTTTTATAGATGAATACATATTACCAGCCCAATCAACTTTAATGTAATATGTTCCTGCTGTTGCCGCTTTTATATTTACTTCACCTGTTTCTAATAATTTTCCGGTAAAAGTTCCGTCATCTCCTTTATCTCCATCCCAAACTTCATTAATTGTAAATTTATATTCACTGTTAGGATTGGTTACAAAAATAAACCCTCTATATTGACCATCTTTACCCGGTGAGAATAAGTTTGGAGAATTTAAGGGCGTCCAATCTGCATATCCTGCAGCTCCTGCATAACCTCCCGGAACATTAATTTTAGGGTATGATATATCTGGGTTTGGAGTATATGGAGTTATCTTAACCTCAAGCACATTTGAATAAAAAGCAGCTGAACCAACAGATGTTTTCAATCTAACTTCGATATCATTAACTATTCCCGGCGTTGCTCCCAGACTAAACATAATTGCATTCAGTTGAGCATGCGTTATAGGTGAAGCTGTAAGATCATTTGTTGCATCAAAACCTGCACTTTCCTTAAAGTTTTTCCCTTTAATTCCAAACTCTATCTGTTGGGTAGGAACTACCGCTACATCAAATGTAGGCTTTACCCAATTAAAACTTATTGCAGCATCTCCCGATGTAACTTCATTCAGGACAACTGCTGATTTATCTGAAGTGAGTTTTCCTTTACCGGTTTCACCAAGAATTGCCTGATCTTCGTCTTTTTCACATGAAATAACCAAAAGACCTATAAAAGCAATTGCTAAAATTCTAAATATGTGTTTCATTTTTTATAGTGTTTAGGAATTAATAGCCCGGATTTTGAATCAAATTAGGGTTTGCGACAATGTCATTAGACGGAATTGGAAATAAATTTCTGTATTCATCCACAGCTTTACCGTCTTTCACACCTCCTTTCCAAGGCCATAAGTATGTGCCTGAAGTAAACTTCCCATAACGAATCAAATCAGTTCTTCTCGTAGATTCCCAAGACATTTCTCTTGCTCTTTCATCCAAGAAAAAATTGGTATTAATTGTTGAAACCTGACTGGCACCAGCTCTTGTTCTTAAAGCATTTACATATCCTAAAGCCGTTGCCATATCTCCTCCTGATCCTCCTCTTGTAACGGCTTCACCATACATTAGGTAAATATCAGCTAAACGATATAAAGGAATATCCGCATCTACAAAATTACCTGAGGCATCTGATCCCGGAGCATTATTAGAATATTTGATATTTTTATATTTGATAAAAGCATAACCATCTGTGAAAGCAGTTATATCATTAATTTCCAAATTCTGACCATTGGTATAGAAATTTCCTCGCTGATCATTTGCTGAAAATAAATTAACAAAAGCCTTTGTAGTACGGATACCGCCCCAACCTCCGTTGATGCCAAACTGAGAAGCCGGCATAGATCCGCCTACTGCTGCGTGCACCATGAAAGTAGATCCACCATAAGTTTTTGTGCTTGTTCCATCATAATTTACCGACAGAATAACTTCAGGGTTGCTTACATTATTATCAGCCATAAACAATGACCCGTAATTAGATTTTAAAGCATATCCTGCACTAATTACTTTATTGCAATAAGTAATACAATCAGTATTTCTTTCTGTACCTGTATAAACCTGAGCATTTAGATATAATCTTGCCAGTAATGCCCAAGCTGCGGCCTTATCTACTCTACCATATTCATTGGTTTTAGCATCTTTTAAATCATTGGCACATGCTAATAATTCACTTTCTACATATTTGAATAATTCAGCTCGTACAATTCTCGGTGGCGGATTATTAATGATATCGGTAGTTTCGGTCACATAAGGTACATTCCCGAATAAATCCAGTGCGTGATAATAAGACTGTGCTCTTAGAAAACGAGCTTCAGCACGCATATATTTCGCTTCAGTAAGATTAGCTCCGTTAATACCATTGGTCGAAAGCTTTTCATCTGTTGTATTTTTAATAAACTCATTGCTTACTGCAATTACATTATACAATCTGAAATAAATTGCGGCAACAAATGGGTTTGATGCATTCCAGGTCATCTTATGCATTTCAGGTAAGCCGGCATCGCTCCATGCGATAACAGCTTCATCTGTTGTAAGCACCTGCATACTGTACATTTGACGAAGATAGTTGGAAAATCCACCATCAATACCTCCGATATCTGTATTGGCATCACCATTATTCTGGTCTCCCTGACCACCAATAGCCAATCCTGCATAAATTTTTGCCAAAGCAGGCTTATAGTTACTGAAATCTTTGTAAAGTACACTGGAAGTAAGCCCTAAACTAGGCTCTCTTTCAAGATCTTTTGTACAAGACCCTGCTGAAATCAAGGTTCCTAATGTAATAGACCCCAATATTATTTTTTTATATAAATATTTATTTTTCATCTTAATTAAAATTGAAAGTTAAAACCGATTGAATAAACCTTTGGTCTTTGGTAAAACCCATTATCAATCCCTCCAAAAATTTCAGGATCTATCCCTTTATACTTTGTGATTACAAATACATTCTGTGCCATTGCATTCACTCTCAAATTGGTTCCTTTACCCATAAATTCACCTGCATTGTAACCTACAGTAAGATTATCCATTCTCAGGAATGAAGCATCTTCTATAAACATATCTGAAAACAATTGTGTGGTTGCAAACTGAGTATTTAAAACACTTGTATTGGTATTGCTCAAGAAATTATTCGCCTGAATATTGGCGATTGAACTGTTAGAAGCGGAGTTGTTATACACATAGTTACCTAAAACTGCTCTAAGTGATGTTCCGAATTCCCATTTTTTATAACTCACTTTCGTAGAAAATCCTAAGATAACATCAGGAGTTGGAGATTTATAGAAATATTTATCATCTTCAGTAGTTTTACCATCACCGTTTCTATCTACATATACACCTTCAAGCGGTTTCCCATTACTGTCATAAACCTGCTGATAAACATAAAATGCATTCAACGGTTGCCCTACAGTAATAGCCTGAATATAATTGTTAATACCTGTAAGCGTTCCTACAGAAATTTTATATGATTCATCTACATATTGAGATAAACTGGTTACTTTAGGATTAAATTTAGTTGCATTTAAGTTAATATCCCAGGTTAAATTTTCATTTTTTACCGGAACTATGTTTAAATTGGCTTCAAAACCTTTATTCGCAATAATCCCAACATTTTTAACGTTGAAATTACTTAAATCTCCTGCCCAGGTTGGAACTTTTGCGATAAGATTCTCAGATTTCTTGTCAAAATAATCAAATGAACCATTAATTCTGTTATTTAAAATTCCAAAGTCTAAACCGATATTTTTAGTTGTCGTAGTTTCCCAAACCAAATTCGGATTGTAAACATCCGGACGAAGCAAGGTATAGAAACTATCACCAAACTGATATTGAGCAGTACTGCTATTGCTATAAGAATATGCCCCAAAAGCCGGATAAAAATTACCCGTTTCCTGCTGTCCGGTTTTTCCCCATCCTGCTCTTACTTTTAAAGAATTGATGCTTGAAACATTTTTCAGGAAGCTTTCTTCATTAATTTTCCATGCTACGGATACAGCCGGGAAGTTACCCCATAAATTGTTTTTATCTGCTCCATTCCAGAAGGTAGAAGAACCATCTCTTCTTATTGATCCGTTGATCACATATCTGTTGGCTATTGTAAAAATACCTCTGGCATAAAAGGATATTAATGTTCTTTGAGTATCGCCTGCAGTAGAAAAATCAGTTTTTTGCCCATTCCCGTAATAAGTTGGTGCTTCAGGTGTCAATGAATGAGTATCCTGATAAGAATAACCACCAATAACATCTACAGTGGTATTTATGGCTTCTATATTTTTAACGTAGTTTAAATAGGACTCAAACAACTTACTTTTAATCTCCTGCGAATATGAACGATAAGACCCTAAAGTACCAATCCCCTGTGCATAATCTTTGGAAACGTTTACAGAACCATCACTTTTTGCATAGTCATAAGATCCTGTTACATTTAATCTTAAATCTGGTAAGAAATGAAATTTATAATCTAATTGTAAGCTTGGGATAATTCTGAAAACAGATGACAAATCTCTTTTACTATACAACAAACCCAGTGGGTTTCTGGTACCGTTTACATTTAATCCTGTTGCCGAATTGGCAGCATCCAACCATTCGTAATATCCGCCATAATTAGAATTGCCTGACAATATAGGCTGCGTAGGATCAAAATAAATGGAGGCACCAATGGCTCCGGCATCCGGGAATCTGTTTTCAGAAAACGTTCCTTTAAAGTTACCGTTAACTGTTAAATGGTTATCAAAAAATTTGGGTGAAAAATTTAAACCCAAAGAAGTTCTTTTAAACTCATTCGTTCTTACAATACCATTTTGCTCATTATACCCTATAGATACTCTGTATGGTAAACCTTTAACCCCGCCAGAAAAAGCGATATTATTATCAGTTCCCCAAGCTTGCTGATAAATCTGGTCCTGCCAATTGGTATTTGCATTTCCTAAATAAGTTTTTTGTAATGCAGTTCCATAAGTATTTACAAAATCTCTGAACTGATTAGCATTTAAAACATCTACATTTCCCATCTTGGTAGAAACGGAAAAGTTTGTGTTAAAATTTACTCTGAATTTCCCGGACGTACCTTTCTTGGTAGTGATCAAGATAACTCCATTTGAAGCTCTGTTACCATAAATAGCTGCTGAAGAAGCATCCTTTAGAATATCAAAAGTTTCAATGTCATTAGGGTTGATTAAGGATAATGGATTGGTTGCTCCACTTAAACTGTTAAAATCAATAGGTACCCCATCAATAACTATTAACGGATCATTGTTAATAAAAGAAGAACCTCCTCTCACCCTGATTGTAGAACCAGCCCCTGGAGCACCGCTGTTTCCGGTAATTTGTACACCCGGCGTTTTTCCAACAATTAATTGATCGGCAGTAGCTGCTCCTCCATTAAAATCTTTTGATGTAACTGATGAAATAGATCCCGTAAGGTCCGTTTTCTTCTGTTTTCCATACCCAATCAGTACAACCTCCTCGATTTTTTTCTCCTTTACAGAGTCTTTTGTCTGCGCTTGCAGTATAGTACCTGCCAATAAAAATGCAGGCGCTATTTTTAATACTGTTGTAAAATTTTTCACAATATTGTCTTTTATATAGTTTCGTTTTTATAATAGTTGTGGGCATCAACCCAGCCTTGCAATTTATAAAAAAATTACAATTATCATAAAATTATTATAAATTCAGATAATTTTATGTACATTAAACGACATTTTTAAATCAATTATCTGTTTTTCATTAAATTACATTACAATATGCATTACATAATACCTGCTTGATTTTAACAATAAGTTAAACATTTGTTTAACAAAATGTAATATTGATTTCGTCAAAATCAAACTTCAAATGCTATTATCATAAACTATCAGCGGTTTTCAAGAGATTATACTTATCTTTGCAGTTAAAATTATTACTATAAATGTCAAACAGAAAGATGATTACGGCAGCTTTGCCATATGCAAACGGGCCTGTTCATATAGGACATTTGGCAGGTGTTTATATTCCTGCGGATGTTTACGCAAGATTTCAGAGAAGATTAGGAAAAGATGTAGCGTTTATCTGTGGTTCGGATGAGCATGGGATTCCTATTACCATAAGAGCAAAAAAAGAAGGGGTAACTCCTCAGGATATTGTAGATAAATATCATGAAATTATTAAAAAATCTTTTTCAGATTTAGGGATTTCATTTGACGAATATTCCAGAACCACTTCTAAAAATCATTATGAAACCAGTCAGGATTTCTTTAAAACCCTTTATGAAAAAGGAAAATTCACTGAAGAAATTTCTGAGCAGTATTTTGATGAACAGGCAGGAGAATTCCTTGCTGATCGATATATCGTGGGAACCTGCCCGAACTGTGGCAATGAAAATGCTTACGGTGACCAGTGTGAAAAATGTGGTTCTACCCTTTCGCCATCCGAACTGATCAATCCAAAATCAATGTTGAGCGGAAATGTTCCGGTACTTAAAGAAACCAAAAACTGGTATTTACCCTTAAACGAATATGAAGACTTTCTTAACGAATGGATTATTGAAGGCCATAAAGACGACTGGAAGCCTAATGTTTACGGACAGGTAAAATCATGGCTGAATGACGGTTTAAAACCCCGTGCAATGACCAGAGACCTTAACTGGGGCGTTCCGGTTCCGCTGCCGAATGCAGAAGGAAAAGTGCTTTACGTATGGTTTGATGCACCTATCGGATATATTTCTTTCACCAAAGAATGGGCAGAGAAAAACGGAAAAGACTGGAAAGATTACTGGCAAAGTGAAAACAGTGATCTGGTTCACTTTATCGGAAAAGATAATATTGTATTTCACTGTATTATTTTCCCTTCAATGATGAGGGCTCACGGTGATTATATTATGCCGAAAAATGTTCCTGCGTTTGAATTTCTGAACCTTGAAAACGATAAAATTTCCACTTCAAGAAACTGGGCGGTATGGGCACACGAATATGTAGAAGATTTCCCCGGTCAGCAGGATGTTTTAAGATATGCCCTTCTCTCCTCAGCTCCGGAAACCAAGGATAATAATTTTACATGGAAAGATTTCCAGACGAAAAATAATTCTGAATTGGTAGGAATTTTCGGAAACTTCATCAACAGAGTTGCCGTTCTTATTCATAAATATTATAATGGTGTTGTTCCTGCAGGAGATCATAATGCTCCGGAATTACAGGAAATCAGAAAATCTGCGAAAGAAATTTCAGGATTCCTTGAAAATTATGAATTCAGAAATTCTTTAACTGCTCTTATGAATTTGGCCCGTTTCGGAAACCAGTATCTTCAGACGGAAGAGCCTTGGAAAACAATCAAAGATAGTCCTGAAAAAGCAGCACATTCATTATTTGTTGGAGCTCAGATTGCAGTTGCCTTAGCACAGTTGTGCGAGCCGTTTATGCCTTTCAGCTCTGAGAAATTACTGAATATGTTTAATGTGCAAAAATTAAACTGGAGCGACATTGAATCTCAGTCTGTTTTAATTCAGACGGGACATACAATCAATGAATCATCTCTTCTTTTCTCAAAGATAGAAGATGATGTCATCGAAGCCCAGATTCAAAAATTAGAAGATACAAAACAAAACAATAAAAAAACAAACCCTAACGCAAATCCTATGAAAGAGGAAATCACTTTTGATGATTTTACGAAAATCGATTTAAGAACGGCTACCATTATTGAAGCTGAGAAAGTGGAGAAAGCGGATAAGCTTTTAAAGCTGACCGTAGATACAGGTGTAGACGTACGAACAGTGGTTTCGGGGATTGCAGAAAGTTTCACTCCGGAAGAAGTGATCGGAAAGCAGGTCATGATCTTATTAAACCTGGCTCCGAGAAAAATCCGTGGTATTGAATCTCAGGGAATGTTGTTATTGACCACAAAACCGGATGGGAAATTATCTTTCGTTACACCGGATGACAGCACTGTAGAAAATGGTATTGAAATAGGATAATATTTCAACCTTTCAGATAAAAAAAGACACATGATTTTTTCATGTGTCTTTTTATTTGCCGTCATAGCGAGCGAAGCGAAGCAATCTCTTAACAACAATTCAAACTTAATTATCTTAAAAACTTAACTTTAGCCTTAATGGTTCAAACTTTAAAACATTAAGTTTCATTTAGAGATTAAGAATATTAAGAGATTGCTTCGCTACGCTCGCAATGACAGTATGCTTATTTTTTTGTTAGTTTTGCCAGATAGGCATCTCCATCCTGTATTATCATTTCTATTTTAAATCCGTTGTTTTCAACAGCATTTTTAAGGGTATTAAAATCGAGATACAGCCATTTGATCGGCTCTTCCGATTCTCCCTTGTAATGAACCACATAATCCAGTTCACCATAATATCCTTCAGCAGGAATATACACTCCACCGTCTTCATCCCTGTCAAACATGTACAAAATATCTGTACTGTCGATAAGGATCTGACCGTTATCATTCAATAAAGAATATAGTTTCTGTAGATAAGTATCAATTTTTGAAAGGCTTCCGAAGATCCCGGTTCCGTTCATCAGTAATAAAATGTTATCGAAAGTCTGCCCGGAAAACTCCAGTATATCCTCACATACTGCATTTTTAATTCCTCTCAGCTTACATACCTCAACAGATTTAGGGGAAATATCCAAAGCTGTCACTTCAAGATTTCTTTCATTCTGAAGATACACGGAATGTGAACCGGCACCGGCACCGATATCCAGGACTTTTCCCCGGGATAATGCCAATGCTTTCCGCTCAATAGCATTCATTTCTTCAAAATCTCTGAAAAGATAATCTACCGGAAGCTCATCCAACTCGGAAATTGAAGTTTCAGTCTGCAAATCTTCAGGATCCAGGTTATTGTAATAATCCCAGATTGCTTTGCCCATTAAATCTTTCATATCTGTTTTTAATAGGGTAAAGATACGGTTTTGAGTTAGAAAATTCAATGATAAGGTTATACATTAAAACAATTTTGCTGATGGTTTCCCACAGATTCATTTTCTTCAATTTCATATCACCGTCATTAGTAATATCTATTTTTCAGACGTCATTCTTGTTAGAATATTTCCATAACTTGTATCATTTAAACAAAAAGGAATTGCAGAATATTTATAAGTAAATTTACTTTAATTTAAATAAGGTAAATTAAGTATTTAACGAACTTTAGTTCTGTCAATATGCTTATAGCAAGCACACGAAAACAGCAGTAGTATCTTATGAAGAATAAAGATTTTAATATTCAGAAAGGGTTTACGTTCAGTAAACATGTTCCGGAAGATATTTCTCATTTTGACCGGGTATTTGATATTTTTAAAGATTTGCTTACCCATACTTCCGGTGATCTTGAAGAAGCCTTTGAATGGCTTGATATGCTCGATAAAGAATACGATATTTTTAACGAGGAATATACCCTTGAAGACTTTGAGGAAGACCTTAAAAAACGGGGTTACATCAGGGAAGAAGATCCTGAAGAGGGTAATTCAGGAACAGGAAAAGGCAAAAATATAATGACCGCCAAACTGGAATCGGCTTTACGTGAGTACGCCTTAGACCAGATCTTTGGGAAGCTGAAAAAAAGCGGTGTCGGAAATCACCGTACGGCCAAAACTGGAATCGGTGATGAACGGGATGGCGAAAACCGTTCTTATCAGTATGGAGACGATTTATCTTTAGTGAACATGACCGAAAGCCTGAAAAATGCCCAGATCAACAATGGGATTTCTGATCTACGCCTCACAGAAGATGACCTGATTATAGAGGAAACCAAGCATAAGGCGCAGATGAGCACAGTACTGATGATCGATATCAGCCACTCCATGATTTTATACGGGGAAGACCGCATCACGCCAGCCAAAAAAGTAGCCATGGCCCTGGTAGAATTAATTAACCGAAAATATCCGAAAGACACCATTGATATTATTGTTTTCGGAGATGAAGCCTGGCCGATTAAAATCAAGGACCTTCCCTATTTGAAAGTCGGGCCTTACCACACCAACACTGTTGCAGGCCTTGAACTGGCAATGGATATTCTCCGCAGAAAAAGAAATACCAATAAACAGATTTTTATGATTACCGATGGAAAACCGAGCTGCATTCAGCTGCCTAACGGTGAGTTTTATACAAACAGCTTTGGACTGGATCAGATGATCGTTTCCCAGTGCCTCAATAAAGCAGCACAGGCAAGGAAACTTAAAATTCCCATCACCACCTTTATGATTGCCCAGGATCCTTATCTGCGTCAGTTTGTGGAAGAGTTTACAGCTCAGAATAAAGGAAAAGCCTTTTTAACAGGACTGTCAGGACTGGGACAAATGATTTTTGAAGATTACGAGAAAAACAGAATAAAGAGAATTTAATAATGACATTTAAGTTAAATTTTCATTACACAATTATTATCAGCTAAAAAGAATATGAAAAACGATATTACATTTAAGGAATTAAAAAATTCAGGATATACCGATAAAACAATTAATCAGGAAATCCAGGCGAATCTGATTGCCCGTATTAAAGCTAAAGAGCCTGTATTTGAAGGACTTTGGGGCTATGAAGATTCTGTCGTACCACAACTGAAAAAGGCGATTCTTGCCGGTCATCATATTAATCTATTAGGTTTGCGCGGACAGGCAAAAACCAGGATTGCAAGAAGTATGGTGAATCTTCTTGATGAGTATATGCCGATCGTAAAAGGATCTGAGATCAACGACAGCCCGTTTCAGCCTATTTCAAAATTTGCCAGGGATCTTATTGCTGAGCTTGGTGATGAAACCCCGATTTCCTGGGTGCATCGCTCCAACCGTTTTTTTGAAAAGCTGGCTACACCGGATGTGAATGTTGCTGATTTAATCGGTGATATCGACCCGATCAAAGCGGCAACTTTAAAGCTGCCTTATTCTGATGAGCGTGTTTTACATTACGGAATGATTCCGCGGGCAAACCGTTCTATATTTGTATTGAATGAGCTACCGGATTTACAGGCACGGATCCAGGTTTCTTTATTTAATATTTTGCAGGAAGGTGATATTCAGATCCGTGGATTTCAGTTGCGGATGCCGTTTGATATTCAGTTTGTATTTACGGCAAATCCTGAAGATTATACCAACAGGGGAAGTATCGTTACTCCGTTGAAGGACAGAATCGGTTCACAAATTTTCACCCATTATCCCAAAACCATTGCTCTTGCCCGACAGATTACGGAACAGGAAGCCCTGATTTCGGCTGAAGATAAGGCACAGATACAAATTCCGGACCTTGCCAAAGATCTTTTGGAGGAAGTTGCTTTCGCGGCACGTGACAGCGAATATGTAGATGCGAAAAGTGGCGTAAGTGCCCGGCTCACCATCAGTGCCATGGAAAATTTAATGGCCGCAGCAAAATTGCGTTTAATAGAATCCGGTGCCGAGAAAACGACGATCCGTCTGCTTGATTTTATGTCAATTATTCCATCTATTACAGGAAAAATCGAGCTTGTGTATGAAGGTGAGCAGGAAGGTGCAGATTATGTGGCAAAAATATTAATAGACAGAGCTGTAATGGTGCAGTTTGAAAGCTTATTCCCACGCATATCGAAACTGGAAAAAGAAGGCATCAAAACTCCATACACTGACCTGATCCGATGGTTCAACAAAAACCACCTTGAACTCAATTACAATGATAGTGATGAAGAATTTTATGCGAAGCTTAATAGCATAACTCCTTTGGTAACAGTGGTTGAAGAAAATACTTCGGAATTAAGTGAAGAAAATCAAAACTTTTGTAAAGAATTAGTTTTATGGGCGTTGACGATCAGTAAAAAATTAGATAAATCTGAAAATCAGGCTGCTTTCACTTTTGATTCGGCAGACATCGGTCAGTTTTTCCGGAACTAAAATCTCATAAAAATTAAATATAATAGACCTATTGTTTCCGGTTTCTCTCAATGATCAGTTTTATATCGCAAAGAAAAATTATGAATCGGACTTATCTAAGATGAGCAAAGTTTTTTAATTTATAAAATAGATTTTCAAAAAAATGCTTCATAGCAGCTTTACCGCTTTTTCTTTGCTTTTCTTAAATATAGCAGTCGGATTTTAAAAGCTTTGCGTTAATAAAAATGGTTGAGTGTAAAATAGTATGTAATGACCTTAAATATAAACCTCAGAACAATATTTCTGAGGTTTTTTATTTCTTAGCCCCGATAGAAACGGTTACCCCACAGCAAGAGCCGGCCTCTTCGGTACTGCTCAGGATAAGCAGCTGCGCGAGGAGTAAAAGTGGATAGCGGGAAAAAGCTCCTGAAAAAAATATAGGATTAAAAAAAGGCAAAGCCCCATTTTAATAATAAAAAACAGGGCTTCACCAGTGAAAAACAAGGTATCTTTATATAGCGCCGGCAGCATCTTTCAGCTCTTCTGCCAGCTGTTTGTTTTCTTTTAACCGTCTTTTTGCAATCGCAGATTTTCCGCGCAGCACCCTTACAAATCTTACATACTGAAAACGCTCACCTCCGAAATGATGGGTCATTACATAGATTAAAATCATAAAACCTGCCAGGATAATATATCCGAAGATCTTTTTATTGGCAGCGATAATGGCATTTAGCTGAATCGTTTTCATTCCGGATAATACATTTTGTGAACTCACCGTCAAACCATCCATATAAACAGCCAGATTTCCTAAACTCTCTATCTGAAACTGATACTGGAACCATGAAAACAACGCTGAAAATAAGCCTACCGTCAGGAAAGTTCGCCATACTAGAAACAGGCCTATTGCTGCCAACATATCATTGAGCTCGAGTTTATCTAAAGTGTAATACCAGACTGCGATGAATAATGCAGCCATTCCGTAACCTTTTAAAAACATCGGCAAATACCAGTATTCAAAATTAAATTCAAGCACCATCGAAAAATACATAATAACAGCATATCCCAACATCGCTGAAAATCCCATGAAAATGTAGGTTTTTAACGGAATCTCTTTTTTAAACCATACAACTGCGATACAGCCGGCAACAATGATTCCGGGAATCATGAGTATATTCAACCGGGCATTGGTCAGCTGATCATATCCCAAAACCCCGACTGCATAAATATTCTGAATAGTGGTTGTTGCTAGAAACATCCCAAGCCCCAACAGCATAAACAGACCGTGCAATACATTGCTTTTCGAAAATATTTTGAATGATAAATAAGGCCTTTTCAACATAATCTGACGAATGACCAGCAATGCAAAGCTTATAAAAGCCGCTATCCCGGAATTGATAATCCTTTCTGAGTTCAACCAATCCTGCTGCTTTCCAAAAGAAAATACATAAGCTGAAAACATAAATGTAGAAATGAACAGCAAAATACTCAGCCAGTCAATATAATACAACGGAACTTTTAGCGCAAAGTATTTATTATGCATAAAAATCCATTGTATCAAAGCCAGAACAAAGCACAGGATTGAAATGATAATAAAGAAATGCTGCCAGTTATACAGAATTGAAACCTCCACCGCATAATATCCCACCAATTGATTCATCACCAGAATAAATGTGTAGAATACTCCATAAAACATTCCCCTGTTTCCAATCATCGCCATTACCGGTAAAAATAATTCGATCGCTACTATCATTTTCAGGAATCCTATAATCAACGAAGATCCAATAATAACCGTTGGCTGTAAGGTGCTTCCGTTTATATAGTTTAATATTCCTAAAAGAACCAATACAATGGTAATTTTATGACGTATTTTAAATCTCATTTTCAGTCTCAGGACGATCGGCATGCTCGCTCCCATCCCGATCGTTGTCGCATAATTGGCCAGCATATAGTATTCTGAAAGCGCACCTGTACCACCAACCATATAGCTGATATTTCCGGTATAAACGCCCCCGAGAGGCATCACAACAGCCATTAATAAGACAATGAGTAAAAGCTGCACGGGTTTTGGCACCCAATCGTGGTATAATCCTTTGTTGTACATTAATATTTGGTTAGATGTGAGAAGTTAGATGCTGGAGGTCAGAAGATGAGAAATGGAAGTTTAGTAAGATCATCTTTAATCTTTTAATCTTTTAATCTTTTAATCTTTTAATTAATACTAATATTCATATTCATCCCTGCGCTCAGTTTACTGATGTCTTCTTTTTTATTGGAAGCTGTAAACTCTATTCTTACCGGAATTCTCTGTTGTACCTTAATAAAGTTACCTGTTGAATTATCCGTTGGCACATTTGAATATCTCGAGCCTGTTGCAGCAGAAACAGCCGTTACAATACCTTCAAATTTTTGTCCGCCCAAAGCATCGGCTGTCATCATCATTTTTTCGCCGATTTTAATATTCGGCATCTGGCTTTCAAGGAAATTGGCGGTTACCCATTTCTGGCCATTTAAAACAATGGTAGCGACCTGCTGTCCCGGCTGAATCAATTGCCCTTCAGAGATCGCTCTTCTTCCCATCACTCCGTCATAAGGCGCTGTAATCACTGTATAGGAAAGATTGATTTTTGCCATATCCAAAGCGGCTTTCGTCCTTTTAATTTCAGCATCATTGATTCCCAGCTTGCTTTTAACCTCTGTAGTGGAAAGATTGGCAGACTGCTTCTGATTGATTAATGTTTCATATGCAGCTTTCTGTGCATCATATTCTGTTTTTATCTGGTCATACTGCTGTCTTGTCACCGCTTCTGCTGCCATAAGGTTTTTATATCGGTTCAGGTTTTGTTCCGCATTCCATAGTCTTGCTTTTGCCCCGGCAATATTAGATTCCATAACGCTTACGTTGTTTGAAACAGTGTTTACGGAAGAACTTGTGGCAGAACGTTGAGCAAGAGCATTCTGATAGGCCGCTTCGGCCTGGCCTAATTGGGTGATGATTTCACGGTCGTCAAGAATAACCAGCGTATCTCCTTTTTTCACCTGCTGGTGCTCGATAAACTTAATTTCTTTGATATAAGCAGAAACCCTTGTATTGATCGGATTAATAAATTCCTCAACCTGAGCTGCTTCCGTATAGGTTTTATCCCCGATATGAAAATATTCCCGAACGAGCCAATACAGGCCAAAACCAATGATCAGAAAAACAATAATATTGGCAATCACTGCTTTAACTTTATTTTTCTTTGTTTCTTTTTTCTTTGCTGCCGCACCTGATGAGACAAGTGCCGGCTGTGTATTTTGAGTATTTTGTTCCTTGTTTTCCATTGTTTTGATTTTCAGTTTTTAAAAATTAAAGCGTTCCTGTAGATTTCAGAAGGTTATAGTATTGGTATAAAACATTGATTTCTGCATTGGCATAGTCTAATTCAGACTGTAGCTTCTGGTTTTGCGCATCAATCATTTCGGCCTGAACCGCTAATTGGTTTAAATATTTGGCTTCCGTAATTTTATAGTTTTCTTCTGCCAGCTGTCTTGCATCATTCAGAATTTCTGCCTGCTGAATAGATTCCTGAAATTTCACATAAGCCGCATTAACGGCCATATCCACATTCTGCTGTACCAGAGTCATCGCATCTCCGGCCTGTATTTTCTGCAGCTCACCTAATTTTACCCTTTCTTTTGTTTTAAACAGATTGTCAATGTTATAGCTTAAAGAAACTCCGGTCTGCCATCCTCCGGAATACATATCCAGAACAGGATTTCTCGTTGTAACTGGTCTTTGAAGGGTGTAACCTCCAAATCCGGCCAGTGTAGGCATTTTATCGGTTTTAATAATTTCAATGTTCTTATCCGCAACATCGATATTTGTTTTTGCGGATTTTAATTGCGGGTGGCTTTCGTGGGCAAGATTTACATAATAATCCATTCCAATTCCGGATTCTTTATTCGTAAGGTTTTCAACAGGAATGATCTCCGTGCCTGCAGGTAAACCCAAAGCAATATTCAGGTTATAATTAAGGATTTTCCGGTTATTGATTAAAGTCAGAATTCCCTGATCAAGATTTTTAATGGCTAATTCACCACGGATTACTTCATTTCTGGTAACCATTCCCTGCTGGTAGAATTTCTGAATATTTTTCAGACGTTCCTGAGCCAGTTTTTTGTTGTTCTGAAATACCGATTGCTGGTTAACAATCTTATAGATATCAAGATAATTGGAAATCACTAAAAATTTCACATCCTGTTTATTTTTCTCCAGGTCCAGCTCAGATAACTGTTCACGAAGTCCGGCTAATTCTATTGACTTATTCACCAATCCGCCTTTGAATATCAACTGAGTAGCCTGTACCGCATAAGAACTACCGTAATGAGGCATCGGGATAGTGGTGGAATTCGAAAAATCTTTATCGATAGCAACAGCATCACCCAAATAAAACTGACTTGTAGAAGCAGTAATGGCAGGGAGTTTCTGAAGCTTTGCAACACTGATATTTTGTTTTGCAATATCAATATTTTGTGCCGAAACTTTTAACTGCTGATGATTCTGAACTGCCAGTTCGGCGACTTCATCCGCTGTCATCTGTTTTTGTTCTTGTGAAAAAAACAGCGCAGGAAATAAAGCAATCACGAGGGATACTGCTGTTTTTATATTCTTTATCATTTTACCTTGTTTTACGAAGGCAAAGTTATGGCGGTAATTAAACCAAACAAATGTTTAAGAATTGGAAAAAGATGTTCAAAAGTAAGATTTCAACTTTCAAACTGATTTCGATATTGGCTTGGGCTGACCTCTAAATGCTTTTTGAAAAAATGAGAAAACGAGTACTGATCACTGAATCCAAGTATTGAAGAAATCTCTGAAACCGGCTTTTTAGAAGAGTTTAAAAGTACCTTGGCTTCATTGATCACAATGAGTGCAATAATCTGGCTTGCAGATTTTCCGGTAATTGTCTTTATGACTGATGAAAGATGTCTGGTTGTAATCGACTGCCGTTCTGCATAAAATTCAACGGCTCGTTCGGTAAGATGATGTTCCGCAAGATCATTTAAAAATATAAAAACAATCTCTTCCTGTCTTGACATCTGGCTGAGCGAATTATTGTCTTCTTTGGAAATGATCCCTGCCATCTGATAGCAGAAAACGGAAAAAAGATGCTCCACCATTTCTTTTTTATAGATCATCTCAGCTTCGGAATCCAGTATATATTTCAGAAAATTGACGCTTTTCCAGACGACTTCCATTTCATCTTCCAAAAAAGGAATTCCTTTATTCATCTGTTGCCTGAAATAGCGGTACCCGATCAGCCGGTTGAATTTCAATGACAACGCCGAAATAAATTCTCTTTTGTAAGAGACCATTCTGGACTGGAAATCATCGCTTACGGAAACCATTTCATAGACGGTTTGCGGATCTGTCACCATAAACATATTCTCGGAAAGCTCAAGATCACTGAAATGCTGACGAAGCTTTATCTTTCCGGATTTCACAAATATAAATGCAGGATTATCAGGCCGAAAGGGTTTTTCAGTAGATATTCTTTCGAAAATATTATGCTGGGTGAAAATTTCTACCCCGAACTTTTCTAAGACAGACATAACACAAATGTAGCCAATATAACTTCCGGTTACAAAATTTTATTATTTTAGCATCTGCCAAATTTCTATACTATGAGAAAGATAGATTTATTTTTTGCAGAATATAGTGAGAGCCACAGAAATGCAACGAACAAATTAATTCACTGGTTTTGCGTACCCTTGATTTTCTGGACAATTCTGGGTTTTATTTCTCTTATTCCCGCACCTCATTTCTGTCTGTCTTATTTTGGCTGTATCAGTATTGCAAGCATTATTGCCCTTATCCTGGTTACTTTATTTTATGTAAGACTTTCCCTGTTGATCAGCTTTATGATGATTTTAATAATGCTTTTAATGGAACATTTTACCTATGCCGTTAATATTCATTTTGGAAAAAGTTCCTGGATTGTTTTTCTTTCCGTTTTTATCATTACCTGGATTTTACAATTCGTAGGGCATACAATTGAAGGCAAGAAACCTTCTTTCCTAAAAGACTTACAGTTCCTTTTGGTAGGCCCGATCTGGCTTTTAAGTTTTATTTTAAAAAAATTGGGAATCAGATATTAGTCTTCTAACGCATACACTGCAAAGCTGGCTAACCAGTGATCACCGCCATAATTCCCCTGGAATAATAATGGTAGTCCGTTTGATAAAAATTTGTCTGCTGTTTTACGGAAATCTTTTTTTAACGGGTGATTATCCGGAAGTGCATTTGCAATTCCTTTCATACACCATGCTTTGGAGAAAGAAAGCCCTACAAGATGCACTGTTTGATAATCGCTGAGATCACTTACCACAGGAATTTTTTCAATATTTTCCAGACTTCTTTTTTCGTAGAATTTATTTAACCAGCTTATAAATTCTTTCTGCGGCAATACTCTTCTCATCAGGTCTGCAATTTCAAGGCTCGGCGAAAAAAAATCAGAACCGTCCGGCTCAAGATAAGCAGGTGTTTTCTGGTCATTCAGATAAAAATATTTCGCTTTTTCTACCAATTGGTTTTCAAATTCTTTATCGTGATTGGCTCTTGCCCAGTCAATCGCAAAGGCCATTGCGAAAGCCGTATTAGGGTGAACACCGGTTCTGTTGGGATAGGTTTGTTTTGGAAGATAAGTTCTCCATGATTTCAGGATCTGGTCTGTTAAAGGCTTGAGGTTCTGATGCCAGATTTTAGCTTTCGGATGATCCCAATTGGTCAACTCTTCATCAAGCTTTAATACCCACGCCCAACCATATGTTCTTTCAAATGTAGCTGTTAACTCATATTTTGTAAAATAATCAGCCTCAGACTGAAGGTTTTCTTTTTGAAATGAATGATCCAGGATTTCTTCTATTTCTTTTGCATTGGAAAGTCCCGGTTTGGTCTTTAACAGTCTTACAAGCATCCAATGCCCATGAACAGAGCTGTGCCAGTCGAAACAGCCGTAGAAGCTCGGATGAAGGTCTTTTGGAGTTAAAGGAACTTCTTTTTCATTATTAATGATATGTGCCGTTTTATTGGGATATTCCTGATTGATACAGTGAAGCGGTTTTTCAGATAATTTCATTGCGATTTCATCCGTCAGCTTAGGAACTTCCTGGGCATACATCAGAAACGGTAAACATATAAATGCTAAAAGGCTTTTTTTCATCCAATAAAAATATTGATTTTTTAAATAATTCCATAACATCCAAAGCTGAATTACATAATATTTCATTAATTCATATAAATTATTAAAAAATTAGCAGAAAAATAGATTTCAAGCATACTTTTTGATAGGATTCACAAAAGTTTATCTATGAGAAATGTAATTTTACTCTTATCTGTTTTCCTTCTTACGCAATGCAATAAATCTGAAAATCAACACGAAGTAAAGGCCGACTTAATGGAGGTTTTGCAGGTAGATAAAGTAGCAGCATCTGCTGCAACAACGGATTTAGAAGCCTCACCGCCGCCACCCAACATGATTTCAGAAAAGTTGGCATCTGACAGCAACTCTACTTCAAACAATATTGTTAAGTCGAAAAAAATCGATACCATTTCAAAAAAAATTATTAAAAATGGTGAAATGACCATCCAGGTCGGAGACATCAAAAAAGCCCAGAATCAGGTAGTTGAAATTCTGAAAAAGAATCAGGCTTATATTCAGACTGAAAAATTTAATAATATTGAAACTGAAGAAAATCTGAATCTGACCATCCGTGTTCCGCATAAAAACTTTGATGCCCTGATTAATTCATTTTCAAATGGCGTCGGTTCCGTATTGTCAAAAAATATTTCATCCAACGACGTCACCGAAGAATACACCGATGTTTCCATCAAGCTGGGCAACAAAAAAATCTATCTGGAAAAATACCGTGACATGCTTAAAAGTGCTTCCACCACTAAAGATATTCTTGAAATTCAGGAAAATATCCGTGAGCTGGAAGATGAAATAGATGTTTCGGAAGGCAGGCTCAGGTTTATAGATGATAAAGTGAAGTACAGTACACTTAGCCTGAGCTTGTATAAAGAAAAAGTAAGAAGCTCCGCGACTTCTAAAATCGGTTTCGGAAGCCGGTTTGCCGATTCTCTTACAGAAGGCTGGAATAGCTTTGTAAGCTTTGTGCTTGGATTAATTTCTTTCTGGCCATTCTTGTTGATTATCCCTGTTGTCATATTCCTCTGGAAAAAATGGAGGTCCCGAAGAAAAAAATAAAACAAAATCCGAATACCAGATATTCGGATTTTTTGATTAATACTACAAATTTAAACATTAAATAAAGCTTTACATCGTCTGAAATCAGTTCATTCTATCTAAATGATTCAATTTTTACACAAAGTTCATTACATAATTTTTAGAGAGTAAATTTGTAAGAAACATAATCAAAATGAATGAAAATGAAATCTCCTACCTTGTAAGAAAGTGTATCTTCAACGTATATAATAAGCTGGGGCCTGGACTGCTCGAGTCTGTTTATCAGAAATTTTAGTTTATGAACTGGAAGAAAATGGTCTTGACATAAAGTCGGAAGTATCGTTACCTATAATTTATCATAGTAAACGCTTTGACCTCAATTTTAAAATTGATATCATAGTGGAAGACCTGGTTATCCTGGAACTCAAATCGGTAAGAAATCTGGAAGACATCCATTTCAAACAACTAAGCACCTATTTAAAACTTTCAAATAAGAAATTAGGGTTGCTTGTTAATTTTAATACTACTAATATTTTAGACGGGATCAAGAGGGTTGTGAATAATCTTTAGTTTTTTTTCTCGCGCAGATTTAGCAGATAACGCAGATCTTGGTAATTGAATTATTTTGTTGTAAAAAATTCTACGTTATCTGCTAAATCTGCGAGCTTAAAAATTACTTTCCTAAGACAAATACCGCCGGGATTTTATGCAATTCAGGTTTCTGTTTCTCCCAGTCTTTAATCGTTTTTGTTTTTATCAATTCATGTTCAGGATCATTGATGTTTGCAGCAATACAGAGTTTGGTATTCGAGGCAAGAAACTTACATAAATCCTCAAAAAGCTGATTATTGCGGTAAGGGGTTTCCATAAAAATCTGGGTATAACCCGTTTTCTGTACCATGCTTTCCAGATGTAGGATTTGTTTCTTTTTTTCTCCTTTATCAATAGGAAGATAGCCGTTAAAGCTGAACTCCTGTCCGTTAAATCCACTTGAAATCAATGCTAAAATAATAGATGAGGGCCCTGAAACAGGGATCACTCTGATATTTTTTTCATGGCACCATTTTACAATTAAATTCCCGGGATCCGCAATACACGGAAGTCCCGCTTCTGAAAGCAATCCGAAGTCCTGCCCTTTCAGCATCAGTTCCTGAGCTTCTTTAATATCTGCATTTTCAGTATACTTATCCAAAAGAAAAAGCTTAAGGTCCGACTGTTTTTTCTCAGGAGCAAAAAATTTAACCACTTTTCTGGCTGTTTTTTCATTTTCCACAAAGAAATAATCCGTTTGCATGATATAGTCTTTCAGAACCGGAGAGAAGTGACTGATCGAAGTATTTTCTGATAAATAGGCAGGTAAGAGGAAAAGCATTGTATTATTTTTTAGTTCTTTCTTTTAATGAAGGTTGTGGAAAATATTTAGTTAAGTCCATTGAAAATGTTACTGAAATAATTTTCCAGCTTCCATTGATTTTCATAAGGGTCCAGATTTCCTTCCCCCAGTTAGACATTTTACCGTCATACCAGAAACTGTAATCGAAGTTGGCAGAAGCAATTGATCCGTCCTCAATAATCTTAATATTATCGAATTTTTCTTCGGACTTATTATCTTTAAAACCGCCGATAAAAGTTTTATAATCATCTGCAAAATAACTTTTTGCATTAGGATTCTTTTCTAGACTTTTTGCATGGGTTCTTTCTGTATAAATTCCCGTCCAGAGAACAGGTTCCTGAAATAAGGAAAGATATTTTGCCTCATCCCCCGTTTTAATGCAGCTCATAAAATCATCCATCACTTTACGGATTTCAGTTTCATCTTTAGTCTGGGCAAAACAGAGATTAGCCCCAAGTAAAAGCACAAGTAATATACTTTTCATATTTATAATATTTTGTTTCTTATTGCGTCACAGCCTTTATCCAGAAGTTGAAATACATTTTCAAAATCATTCATATCACCCCAATAAGGATCCGGCACCTCTGCATTTTTATGGTCTCCCAAAGCTTCTAAAAATAATGAAATTTTCTGACGTTGTTCTTCATTTTTCGCTTTTGAAATCACATCTTCATATACATCGATATCCATACAATAAATCTTATCGAAAAGATCAAGATCTTCTTTTGTAATCGGCCTTGATTTTTGTCTTGAAATATCAATCCCGTGATTGGCAGCCGTTTTTATTGCTCTTTTATCAGGATGTTCCCCTTCGTGCATAGAGATTGTTCCAACAGAGTCTACAAAAAAATTTCCTGGTACTTTAGTTTTCATAATTCCTTCTGCCAAAGGGCTTCTGCAGATGTTTCCCAAACAAACCATCAGTAATTTCATATTTCGGTAAATTAAGCTAAAATTTTAAACAAAACTAAATAAAAAATGAAGAATAAAATTATTCTTCATTTTCATTTATATCAATTAAATATATTAGTGTTTGATTCTTTCCGTAAGTTCTTTTACGTACTTTTTTACTTCTTTATCAATCTTGGAAACATCCTTGATCGTTTCACAGGCATACATTACCGTAGAATGGTCTTTCCCGCCCATTTCTTCTCCGATTTTGGTGAATGTGGCATTGGTGAATTCTTTGGCAAAATACATCGCCAACTGTCTTGGAAGGGCAATTTCCCTTTTTCTTGTCTTAGACAAAAGCTGCTCTCTTTTGATTCCGAAATAATCACATACAATCTCCTGAATATAAGGAATATTGATGATTTTTTTCTGATTGGCAGCAATTTTATTGATGGTTTCCTTTAATAGCTCAAGGCTTAAATCTGATTTATAAATCGTTGAATAAGCGATTACCGAATTGATCACCCCGATAAGCTCTCTTACATTGGTTTTCGCTTCAGCTGCAAGGAAGTCAAGCATATCATCAGTAAGAACAATACCATCTCTGCTTAGTTTGTCAACGATAATTTTCTTACGGGTTTCCAGATCCGGAGATTTTATTTCTGCAGAAAGTCCCCATTTGAAACGGGAAACAATTCTGTCCTGAATATCCATAATGTCTACCGGAGCTTTATCGGAAGTAAGGATGATTTGTTTTCCGTTCTGATGCAAATAATCAAAAATATGGAAGAAACTGTCCTGTGTAGCCGATTTACCGGAAAGGAACTGAATATCATCAATAATCAGAACATCCACCATCTGGTAAAAATTGGCAAATTCAGTCTGTTTATGAGCTTTTGCTGCTGAAATAAACTGCTGAATGAATTTTTCAGATGACAAATAAAGAACGACTTTATCCGGGAACTGATTTTTAACTTCCAGACCTACAGCCTGTCCCAGGTGGGTTTTCCCGACACCATAGCCACCGTATAAAAACAATGGGTTAAACGCCGTTGCACCAGGTCTTTTTGCAATAGATCTTGCCACTGTTGCAGCAAATTTATTGCTTTCCCCTTCTACATAGTTATCAAAAGAAAAATCTGACTTTAAATTGGAATCTATGTTTACTTTTTTAATTCCGGGAACGACAAAAGGATTGACAATATTAGATGAAAAACCCTGCGGCATTGTTTCCTGAATTTTCGGAGTAGGGATACTCTTCCCTTTCATATTCATGGTAACGGGCTTTTCTAAACCATTTGGCTTATTTTCCATTACAGAATACCATAATTTAACTCCTTTTCCTATATTTTTTTTCAGGGCAGCAGAAAGCAGAGATAAATAATTATCTTCAATATACTCCTTGTAAAAATCACTCGGAACCATCAGTGTAAGATTGTTGTCAACCAAGGAAACAGGCTGCACTTTATCAAACAATAAGTCGAAAGATTTTTCAAGTTTTTTCAGGTCAGAATTATCTTCAGCTGCGTTGAGATTATCACGCATAAACTGAAGGCACTTCTGCCATATCATCATTAAATTTTCATCCATAATTTATGCCCCGATTAATTCTTTGGTTAGTATTGTTTTTAGAAGGAAGACAAAGGTCCAATTTTTTATTTTCAAAAAAAAATTTTGGAGGTATTGATTATTTAAAAATATATTTGTATGTATAATTTACACCTGAAAATGATACACACAAAACACTCAATACGAGTACGTTACGGAGAAACAGACCCTATGAAATATGTATATTACGGGAACTACGCACAGTACTTTGAAATTGGAAGAGTGGAGCTCTTCCGAAGCATCGGAATATCGTATGATGAGATTGAAAACCAAGGAATTTGGCTGCCTGTTTCCGATTACAAAATTAAGTATTTAAGACCCGCTTTATATGATCAAAAATTAGAAATTCATACTTATGTTAAAAAAATTCCGGGGGTAAGAATTGAGTTTGAGTATGAGATTTACAATGAAGCGCATATCAA
Source organism: Chryseobacterium tongliaonense (assembly GCF_041224435.1). NCBI lineage: Bacteria > Pseudomonadati > Bacteroidota > Flavobacteriia > Flavobacteriales > Weeksellaceae > Chryseobacterium > Chryseobacterium tongliaonense. The sequence continues at coordinate 465,784 of NZ_JBGFFD010000002.1, forward strand.
AATTACCGAAGCCTCCACTACCCTGTTTTTTCTGGATTCAAAAACCAATAAAGTCATTAAATGTCCTGATTTCCTCATGGAGCTGATTGAAAAAAACTGGAACCCTGTATAAATCTCAAAACAAAAATCACAAATCGTTTTTAATTAAAAATATTTTTATCTTCAAAATTTCCTTATTTTGTTAAAAATGAAATTTTAATAAAATTAATTCTAACATCACTATTATGAAGATTGCATTCCTGGGGCCACAGGCCAGTTTTACACAACTTGCCACCGCGCAGCTTTTTCCTGAAGAAGAACTTTTGCCACAAGCCAATATTTTAGATTGTTTTACCGCTGTGGAAAACGGAGAGGTTGATAAAGCTGTTGTTCCTCTGGAAAATTCGATAGAAGGCACAGTTTCCATGACTCTTGACTATTTGTATAAAACTCCGTCCATAAAAATTGAAGCGGAAGCTGTAATGCCAATAGCCCATCATCTCATGATCCATTCTGAAAACCGGATTGAGGATATTAAACAAATCTATTCTCATCCACAGGCTCTTGCCCAGAGTTTTCATTTTTTAGATACCCGGTATAAAACGGTTCAAAGACAGGATTTTTCATCTACAGCAGCGGCAGCGAAGCATGTTTCTGAAAATCCTGAACTGAAAATTGCAGCTGTTGCCAATCAATATGCAGCTAATTTATACGGTTTGAAAGTTATCGACCGTAATATTCAGGATTTTGAACAGAACCACACCCGCTTTATTGTTATTTCAAAACAACAGAACTTTTATAAAAATGACAATCTTGAGACTATTGGTGAGAAATCAGGAATGTTAATCACCCTTCCTGAAGATCATGCAGGCGGACTACACCAGGTTTTATCTGTTTTTGCCTGGAGAAAAATGAACCTCAGCAAAATAGAATCCAGGACATTGAAGACCGGTTTGGGAAATTATTTTTTCTTTATAACTATCGTAGGAAAATGGCATCCTGTGTTATATGAAAACGCATTAGAAGAGTTAAAATCAATACACGCCGAAGTAGATTTCCTTGGAAATTATCATGAATTTCTTTTAGAAAGCTAAACAAAAACATTTCTCTCTTTTTAAAAACTGTCTGTATAAAGCACCGGACAGTTTTTTTTGAAAAATTAATCAACATTAAGAGAATTATTTTGTATTTTTGAATTTTAACATTTTAAGTATAAATACGTATAGTAAAAATACGTAACTTTATTCAGCATAAAAATCTTATTATTGTTAAAAATTCTCAACAAATTTTTAAAATAATATTAAAAACCGTAAAGTATGGAGGCATAATTATTGCTATAAAAACAAAAAACTAACTAAATCAACCATAACTAATTTAAAATTTGTAACATGAAAACTAGAATTTGTAGTCTCATTTTATCTGTGATGGCCATCTCCGCTTATTCACAGGTAGGAATCAATACTCCTACACCTTCGGCAACATTGGACGTAAATGGTAATACCAAAATCCGGCAAACTCCCCAAGCTCCGGCTTTAGCAGGCTACCAGGTTTTAGGTGTAAATCTGTCAACTACCGAAGTATCCCAAATAGATCCGGCATTGATCTATGCTGCAGCTAATACTGATGCCACTGTATACGCAGCCAAAAAAACAGCAGGAATCAGCTTATTAAGCTTAGGATTATTTCCTTCAGGATTCAGAGCAGTCAACTTTCTTGCTGCTGAAAGATCAATAGGAAATGCCGCTTTATTCTCAGACACTGATAATACGTATACCATTCCATCCACAGGAATATATGCTATCGGGTTTACCTTTAAATACGGTACCGGATTACAGGCATCCCTTCTTGCCAACTCACCCGGAGTGGGCATTGTGAGAACAAGAGCCGGTGTAGCCACAACGATAGACAACCGCCCATTCAGTGGAGCTAACCTGATCTTATTGAGTTTAACGATTTCTGAAACCAGTCTCAACTCAATTTACAGCTTCCAGGCCGGAGATAAAATTTCCTTCGGACTTACAGGTTCAACGGCTTTAGATGTAGGCTTACTCGGATCGAGTGTTGCCTCATTCTATATCTTTAAAGTATCTAACTAAGATTTATATAATTTAATCACATTACACGGATTAATCCATCATACCGAGGTATGGTGGATTAATTGTTTTACCCCATTCCAAACATTTATCTATATATTTGATTAAATAAATTAAAAATATGAGCCCATTCCTCCTCATTCTATTATTTATCCTTGTTATTATATTTTATAGTAAGCTAAACCGTAAAATACGAAAACTTGAAGATAAAATTTCTGAGCTTCAGAGGAATAATGCTTTACAAGGTGATCATCAGGGACAGGAAATAACAGGAAAACAAGCTCAACCATCATTTTCCCCGACTGAACTTCAGCCGAAAATAAAACCTGTTACTGAAGCGATAGAAAATATTCCTGAAGGAATTATTTCTGAACCGAAAGACCGGATGGCCCCGGTTTTAAATTTTTTAAAGCAGAATATTCTGGCCATTACCGGTATTTTCACGCTTGTATTGGGAATCGGATATTTTGTAAAATATGCCATTGATAAAAACTGGATCGATGAAACAGCAAGAGCCGGAATCGGATTTGCAGTAGGAACTGTAATCATGGCGACAGGTCATTTGTTAAGGAAGAATTACACCGCTTTTTCATCCATTATTACCGGTGGCGGAATTGCCGTTTTATATTTCACCACTACCATTGCATTCAGGGAATATCACCTGTTTACACAGAATACAGGGTTTGTTATCACCTGCTTCATTACCCTTCTTTCAATTTTACTTTCCTATTATTATAAAAGCGAAGTCCTGATTATATTTTCTCTGATCGGTGGTTTTACGGCACCGTTAATGATCAGCACAGGAGAAAGTAACTATCTGTTTCTCTTTACCTATTTATCGGTTTTAAATATCGGAATGCTCATCATTGCCCTGCTCAAAGACTGGAAAAGCATTGGCTGGATTGCCTTCTTTTTCACCCAGCTCTATTTATTTTACTGGATTTTTGAGAAGCCACAAATGATAAGTGTTTATTTCTATGTGATCAGTTACCTTATTTTCTATGCCTTTGCACTACAGAATTATATCAGAAAAAACAGTCTGGCCTCTTTAGATATTTTAATGCTTGTATTGATTAATTTTTCCAGTATAATTGGCTTAGTGTATATTTTCAACACTTTAAGCTACGAACCGGTCATTATTTTTCCAATAATATTCGCGATCATAAATGGAGGCTTACTTTTCAGGGAATATAACAGAAAAAATTTCGGAATGCACTATTCTGTTTTTGCGGGGATTACCATAAGCCTTATCACCGTTGCCATTGCTTTACAGTTTAAAGCACATCTCATTACAAGTGTATGGGCTGTGGAAGCGACTCTTCTGCTTTTCATCTGGAAAAAAACGAAACTCAATATTTTCAGGATATGCTTTTACATTCTGTTTCCTTTGGTCATTATTGCTCAAATGATAACATGGACGCAGTACTACAATACAAAAGACCTGAAAATTATCTTTAATCCGATCTTCTTAACCAGTATTATTACGGTTGCAACTACATTTACTAACTTAATTTTGCTAAAGAACCTCAATAATTCTGAAAAACGGTATACTATTTTTGAAAACCTGTTTACTGTGCTCAGTTATGGTGTAATCTATCTGGCTTTATTATTGGAAATCATTTATCATATTTCGGAAAAACCATTTATTATGGTGTTAAGCATTGGATTGCTGTTCACAATTTATTATACTTTTTCTTTGCTTGCATTCCGTAAAAAACTTCATATCAGTTTATTTTTTGAAACCGGACTTGTTTATTTATTCCTATTCCTCCTTATTGTTGATGCTTCACTTGCCGGAACTGGCATTGTAAATTCAATTCTTCTGAAAAAGACACCTCAAAATTTCTTTGGAATATATTTACTGTACATATTGCCCTTTGTATACCTGTGCTGGAAGATTGTACCCGGATCTGACTTCTTCAAAATAAAACTTTCTTACTGGTCAGTTTCAATAGCTGTCACGATAATGATAAGCTTTGAGTTCTATCATTTATATATTCTCGGAAATGCAAACCGGATCATGCAGGCGGATCAACTGGGAAAACATTTCAGTATTTTATATCTCCCGATTATATGGGCAGTTCTTGCAAGTGTATTAATTTATACTGGCCTGAAAAAAGACATCCCTGAATTCAGCAAATGCGGCTTTGTATTGATCGGAATAATGATCCTGAAGCTTTATGCTTATGATGTATGGCAGATGGATAATGTTTCCAGAATTATAGCATTTATTATTTTAGGTATCATTTTATTGCTGAGTTCATTCTTATTCCAGAGGTTAAAAAACATGATCAGAAACCTGGTTGATAAAAAAGAGGAAAACATTGAAAATCAAAAGTCAGAATCTTAATAAAAGTCTTTATTTATAAATAATTATCAAATTTTAATAAATTTTCATTCACATTTTGTAAAAAATAGTTATATTTAAAAAGTTTTTAATAGTTATTCTATCAGTTATGAAAAAAATACTCTACTCTTTTTTATTATTTTCTTCCGCATGTTTATTCGGACAGAAGAATCCTGCCACAAAGTTTGCCGTTGCAAATGATATTATCGGAACAGTAGATATGTTTAAAGGTAAAGAAGCTGCCATTCAAAGCATGCATGTATACAAAACAGCTGCTACTCTGCCTCAGAATCTAAAAAAATACGATTACCTGTCAGAGAACGGCATTACAGAATTCAAGCTTAAAAAAGGATATGATAACCTTGACAGAATATCATTAGCACAGCTTAATCAGCAAAACGATGTAGCTAAAGATACTCCGGTGTATATTGAAGGTTATGAATTTACCAGTACTGACACCAATGTTTTTGGAGATATCCTGGCTAATGTACAGGTAAAAGATTATAATGGTAAAAAAACATTATTTATCACAACCACACAGAAATAAGATACATTTTACTGATTATATTATTATAAAGGATATTCCATGGAGTATCCTTTTTATTTAATATTTATTGGTCCATTTTTTCTTTAGCTCCTCATAGATTTTCTTCTCTATAGCATTATTACCGGGCTCATACAGCTTTACATTTTTAATTTCTTCCGGAAGAAAATCCTGATTGACGAAATTTCCTTCATAAGAATGGGCGTATTTGTACTCTTTCCCATAATCCATTTCTTTCATAAGCTTCGTAGGCGCATTTCTTAAATGTAATGGTACAGGCAGGTTCCCGGTTTGCTTTACCAGAGCCAATGCATCATTAATGGCCATATACGCCGAATTGCTTTTCGGGGAAACTGCCAGATAAACGGCTGTTTCACTCAGAATAATCCTTGCTTCAGGATTACCGATCACATTTACAGACTGGAAACAATTGTTTGCAATCACCAGAGCATTCGGATTAGCCAGACCAATATCTTCTGCAGCCAGAATGAGCATTCTTCTCGCAATAAATTTAATATCTTCTCCTCCTGCAATCATTCTGGCCAGCCAGTATACCGCACCATTCGGATCACTGCCCCGCATAGATTTGATGAAAGCGGAAATAATATCATAATGCTGCTCACCGTTTTTATCGTACAATGCCATGGTTTCCTGCAAAACGGCAAGAACATCTTCGTTAATAATTTCTTTCTGATCAGAATTTTTATATTGGTTCAGGACAAGCTCCACGGAATTGATCAGTTTTCGTGCATCCCCACCTGAATATTGAATAAAAGCTTCGTTTTCCAGGATTTTGAAATCCGTTTTTTCATCCTGGTTGTATTTATTAACAGCAATATCAATAAGCTCTTCCAGCTTTTCATAGCTTAAAGCTTTCAGTACATACACCTGGCTTCTTGATAACAAGGCTGAAACCACTTCAAAACTGGGGTTCTCGGTTGTGGCTCCAATCAGTACAATCCAGCCCTTTTCCACAGCATGCAGCAATGAATCCTGCTGGGATTTATTGAAGCGGTGAATTTCATCGATGAATAAAATCGGTGATTTTCCCGAAAACAAATTTTGCTTTTTCGCTTCATCAATTACATCACGCACATCTTTCACTCCGGAAGAAACTGCAGAGAGCTTATAAAATTTCCGGCCCGATTTTTCAGAAATAATTTCCGCCAAAGTGGTCTTTCCTGTACCGGGTGGCCCCCATAAAATAAGAGAATTTAAGGTATCATTCTCAACCATTTTTCTTATGGTCCCTTTTTCTCCGGTAAGATGCTCCTGCCCAAGAACTTCGTCTAAAGTTTTGGGTCTGAGTTTTTCAGCTAATGGGATATTTTGATTCAAGATATTTTAAAATTTTTGGATGCATTGTTCAGATTTCGCCTCTGAAACTTATAACAAATTTAAACTAATTTTCATTTTTTTACCCTATTTTTGCATTGTTTTGAAACTTACATTCAATAAAATCATCACATTTCCTCTGGTAATTCTAATAAAATTTTACCAGTGGTTTATCTCGCCTTTACTTCCCAAAAACTGTCGATATGAACCCACCTGCTCACATTATATGGTGGAAGCATTACAGGTGCACGGTGTGTTTAAAGGATTTTGGCTGGGTATCAGAAGAATTTCAAAATGTCATCCCTGCGGCGGAAGCGGCTATGATCCTGTACCTCCAAAAAATTAAATAAATAAACTATCAAAAAAATAGAAATGAGTAATATTTTTTTCAGAATTTACCTTGTATTATTTGCGTTCATCACTCAGTGTTTTTTTGCGCAGGAATATCCGGGTGGTCTATCCGACGGAACTTTAAAAGTAAACAGTACGGAAGTCCCGGTAAAAATCTATTCCACAACAGAGCTTGGAGACCTTGACGCTTTTGCCGATAAAAAAACGGATGATAATGTCCTGGTTATCTTAAATAAATCAAACTTTGAACCGGCTTATTTTAATTACAGCTTATTAACCCTGGCTAAATATAAAAATGCAAAGTATCAGTTCTTCACCAAAGATTTTAAATTAATTGATGGTGCTGCAACCCCTGAAAATATTGAGACTTTCAAGTATGCCGTAAAATCTGCAAAGCCGATTGCATCAGCCGATCAGGTACAACTGGAAACACCGTTTAAGATCTGGGATCCTTCCACAGGTATTCATCTGGGGCCTATTACCCTGCATTTCTACAGCTTAATGTTTATTTTCGCTTTTGGATTCGGATACCTTCTGATGACCATGATTTTCAAAATAGACAACGTTAACCAAAAATATCTGGAACCTCTTTTCACATGGACCTTAATCGGAACCATCCTTGGAGCAAGAATGGGACACGTTATTTTTTACCAGCCGGAACTTTTTAAAGAAGATTTCTGGAGTGTGTTTTTACCGATCAGTACTAAAAACGGTCTGAAATTCACAGGATTTTCAGGACTGGCAAGTCATGGGGCTACTATCGCCTTAATTTTCACGACACTATATTATTCATTCAAGATCATCAAGAAAAACCCTTTCTGGGTGTATGACAGACTCGGAATTGTAGTATCATTGGGCGGTGCTTTTGTAAGAATGGGGAACTTTTTCAATTCTGAAATTGTAGGAAAACCTGTAGACCCGAATTCTCCGTTTGCCCTATTATTTCCTCAGCAAAGCAGTGAATACGGTTTAACGGTTCCACGTTATCCTACTCAATTGTTTGAAGCAGTAGGGTATGTACTTCTGTTTGTTTTATTATGGATTCTGTACAAAAAAACGGATAAGAAATATCAACAGGGATGGTTATTCGGATTATTCTTTATTATTCTCTGGGCCATAAGATTCTTTGTAGAATTTTTAAAAGAGCCTCAGGGTGATGAGTTTATCCAGATCGGCGGATTAAATACCGGCCAGGTGCTTTCCATACCTTTTATGATTGCAGGATTTGTCATTATGATCATGTCTAAAAAATTCAAGATCACTCAGGCAGAAAACGAAAAACCTGAATAAGGAATTTTGAAATAAAATACAAAAAAGCCACAGTTTTTGTGGCTTTTTTATTTATCATTTTACTGAAACTTTTGTGTTGATCTCTTCAAAAACATTGCCCAATTCATTAATAACATCTGTAGGAAGCATCGATTCTTTAGAATATTTTTCAGCCGCAAAATCTGCAGCCCTGCCGTGAAGCCATACCCCGAAAACGGCCGCATGCTCTTCAGTATATCCCTGGGCGAGAAGAGAAGTTATAATACCGGTCAGGATATCACCGCTTCCGCCTTTGGCCAGTCCAGCATTTCCTGTAATATTATAGTATACTTTTCCTTCAGGAGTAATGATCTGGGTATGATGATCTTTCAGAACAATATAAATTTTAAATTCAGCTGCTTTTTTACGGGCCAGCTCCAGTCTTTCAAACGAATCCTGAGTCGCTCCAAACAGTCTTTCAAATTCTTTAGGATGCGGTGTTATAATTGATTTTTGAGGAATTAATTTTATGTTTTTTTTATTTTCCGAGATAATATTCAATGCATCTGCATCCAAAATCAGCGGTTTTGCGTAATCTTTTAAAAATTGTAAAAGGTTTTTCCCGGTTTCAGGATCAGTTCCCAGGCCCGGGCCAATTCCACAGGCTGAGCTTTCATCAATTTCAAAATTACGGATGTATTTTTCACCACCTTCCACAAACATAGCTTCCGGACAGGAAGTCTGTAAAATTTCATAACCGCATTCGGGAGCGAGTGTAAAAGTCAATCCGGCACCGGTTTTTAAAGCTGCTCTTGTTGAAAGTACGGCTGCACCCATTTTTCCATAGCTTCCGGCTATTATAGTGGCTTTTCCGTAGGTTCCTTTATGAGAAAATTCCTGTCTTGGCCTGAATATTCTACTGACAACCTCTTCATCAGTCACAAAATAATCTGTTTCCGTTTCAGAAATATATTCTTCGCTTAAATCAATATCCAAAACAACAACTTTCCCGGTATATTTTCCTGTTTCCGGATGGAGAAAGCTTCGTTTCCAGAACTGAAAGCTTAAAGTGTAATCTGCTTTAAAGATTGCAGAATTTTCTGCTGTGATCTGATCCGGAAAAAGCCCGGAAGGAATATCAATGGAAATTTTGAGGTTATTTTTTACATTCAGGTCGTTTATTATATCTTTATATCCGGCGTCTAAAGGCCTTGACAAACCCGTTCCGAAAAGGGCATCGATAATTATTGTTTTGCTTCGGTAATGATGAGTTTCACCAAAATTGATGATTGAGATCCCGGAAAACTCTTTTAGCCTTTTAAGGTTTATTTCTGCATCTTCTGAAAATTTTGTTTTAGGGCCATTTATAAATACATCTACATCAAAACCTTTTAGATAAAGCATTCTGGCTATTGCAAACCCGTCTCCGCCGTTATTTCCATTGCCACAGAAAACAACAATTGTTTTATAATCCTTGCAGTTTTCAGCAATCCAGTCTGCACTGGCCTGTGCTGCTCTTTCCATCAGCTGAATGGAAGAAACAGGTTCGTTTGAAATGGTATATTGGTCGCATTGACGTATTTGTTCTGCCGTAAAAATTTTCATATTTAATTAGTCTTCATCTAATTTATAAAATATTAATTCAATTTTCTTAGAATGAGCAAAAAATTAATTTAGCAAAATAACCATTCGTAAAATAATTCTTCACAAATAAAAATGCTTTAAAAGCGCAAAAAAATAACATTTTTATCTATATTTGTTTAACACAACATTAAAAAATAAATTATGGGATTTATAAAAGAATTTAAAGAATTTGCCGTAAAAGGCAATGTAGTCGATTTAGCAGTAGGGGTTATTATTGGTGCTGCTTTCGGTAAAATTGTTTCTTCATTGGTGGAAGATGTTATCACACCTTTACTACTGAACCCGGCCCTTAAAGCTGCAGGTGCGGAAAACATTGCAAAACTTACATGGAATGGAGTTGCTTACGGGAATTTCTTATCCGCTGTAATCAACTTTTTATGTATCGCACTGGTTCTGTTTATAATGATTAAAGGGATCAATAAAATCAACAAAAAAGAAGAACCAGCTCCGGCCGGACCAACTGACGATCAAAAATTATTAATGGAAATCAGAGATTTGCTTAAAAGTAAAAACAATATATAAAATAAAAACACCTCAATCTGAGGTGTTTTTTTATGAATATACCCATTAAAAATTAATGAATCTGTAAAATACTTGAAATCTGTTCTGCCAGGGAAAGACCTATTCTGTCCTGAGCTTCCAGTGTTGATGCTCCCGTGTGAGGAGTCAGGGATATTTTTGAATGATTCAGGATTTCTTTGGAAGGTGTCGGTTCATTGATAAAAACATCAAGACCTGCAAATCTTACTTTTCCGGAATCAAGGGCTTCAATTAAGGCTGCTTCATCAATAACACCACCTCTTGAACAGTTAACGATCGCCACTCCGTTTTTCATTAATTCAAATTCATTCTTACCGATCATATAGCCTTCTTTCTGAGCAGGCACGTGAAGGGTAATAAAATCAGAATGCTTTAATACTTCCTGTAAAGGTTCTGTTTCAATATCAACATTGATAAACTGGTTATTGTAAAACTTCACTTTAATACTGGCTTTCCCAACATTATTATCGGCTGCCACCACTCTCATTCCAAGGCCAAGAGCAATTCTTGCCACTTCCTGCCCGATTCTTCCCATTCCTACAATTCCGATGGTTTTTCCTCTCAGCTCAATTCCTGCAGCATAAGCTTTTTTAAGACCTGCAAATTCAGTATCTCCTACTAAAGGCATTTTTCTGTTGGAATCCTGCAAAAATCTTGCTCCTGAAAACAGATGGGCAAAAACCAATTCCGCTACAGATTCCGAAGAAGCCGAAGGGGTATTGATCACATGGATTCCTTTTTCTCTTGCATAATCCACATCAATATTATCCATTCCCACACCTCCTCTACCGATGATCTCGATAGACGGACAGTTATCAATAATATCCTTTCTTACCTGCGTTGCACTGCGTACGAGTAATGTGCGGATTTTATGTTCATTAATATAATCTACCAAAAACTCCTGCGGAACTTTTGCAGTAATCACTTCAAAACCTTTCTCAGTTAATGCATCAATACCAGATTGATCCAGACCGTCATTTGCTAAAACTTTCATAAATACAGTTATATTTAAAAATTAAAAGATTTAAAAATTAAAAATATTAAGTGTTTTTACTCTTATCGTTTAATCTTTAAATCTTTCCATTGTAATTTAATCTTCTTTGAAAACTTCGATGGTCACCTGTTTCTCTACAAGATCTGTAAATTTCCCCTTGTATCGGGTTGCTCTTACAAGATGGTTGTCGATCCAGTGATAATTCCCGCCTCTTGGTTTCCCGCATAAAACACTGTGATATTTAAATCCGTGCTTATCCAGCCAGTCGATAGTGATCTGCTTTAAATTTTCGGTTCTTGAAGTGAAAAAGCAAATCTGGTGGCCTTCATCATACCATTTGTTGATTGTTGCCAAAGCATCCGGATAAGGCTCACAGGTAACCATTCTTTCCGGTTCTTCATTAGGAACATCATCTGTAATGGTTCCGTCAATGTCTATCAGATAGTTTTTTACTCCGTCCTTCAGTATGGGACTTATGTGTTCGATATAGTCTAACTCCATCATTAAAATTTGAATTGCAAAGTTAAGATTTTTACACCAAAAGGCAGAGTTAAACTTAGAGAATATTAAAATTTTAAATTAAAAACAACTATTTAACGAATAAAATAAATTAAAATCCTATAAATTCTACAATTCTGATTAATTATTTTCAGTTTTTCTATATAAAATAGTATTTTGTATGGCTGCTTAAATAATTTTTTGTTTTAGATTTAATTCACCATAATTTATATACCATGAAAAGAATACTATCCTTTATTTTCTGCCTTATCGGATGGTTTGCTCTGATCGCACAATATTATTTGCTGCTGGAGAATGCTACCAATTCCTTTTGGGAAAGTACGATCAGGTTTTTCAGTTTCTTTACCATTCTTACCAATTTAATTGTTGCGATTTATTTTACCGCTCAGGTTTTAAAGCCTCAATCTGCAAAGAACACAGATTCCGGGACGCTAACTTCTATTACGATTTACATCTGTATCGTTGGAATAGTCTATCAGATTATTCTCCGGTCTTCCTGGAATCCTCAGGGATTACAAAAGCTTGTTGACGAGCTGCTACACAGTGTTATTCCTGTCCTCACTATTATTTATTGGTATTTGTATGAAAATAAAAGTAATCTGCATTACAAGCAAATTTTCAAATGGGCGGTTTATCCTTTACTGTATTTTATTTTCATTACCATCAGAGGCAGCTTTTCCGGTTTTTACCCTTATCCTTTCGTTGATGTGAATATTATAGGCTTTGCGCAGGTTTTAATGAATGCATTCTGGGTCTTGGTATTCTTTGTGGGGCTGTCGATGATTTTCATTCTAACCGGGAAATCATTGAAGTGATAATTTTCGCTTACTAATGCTAAAATCTCCTGTTCATGCCATTATCATATGATGTTTTACCAAAAATTTCCAAAATACATTTTTAAGACTTACATTTGTAGGAATGGAAGAATTCGTAGTTTTAGTAAATCCTGAAGATGAAGTTTTGGGTTTGATGGAGAAGCAGCAGGCTCACATTAACGGCTTGCTACACCGTGCATTTTCCGTTTTTTTATTTAACCGTAAAGGTGAAATGCTGCTGCAGAAAAGAGCTTCTGAAAAATACCATTCACCCGGCCAATGGACCAATGCCGTATGCTCACATCCAAGAAAAGATGAAACTTACCTGGAAGGGGCAAACCGGAGAGTAAAAGAAGAATTGGGAATCGTTACCGAACTTTCAGAAAAATTCAACTTCATTTACAAAGCTGATGTAGGTGGAGGTCTATGGGAGCACGAACTCGACCATGTTTTTACAGGAAATTATGACGCTGATTTCAATCTGAATAAAGAGGAAGTGGAAGAAATACGCTATATTTCCATGGAAAATCTGGATCAGGAAATCTCCGAAAACCCGGAAAACTTTACAGAATGGTTTAAAATCATTCTCGAAGAATATAAACACCATTTTTAAATGATGAAAAAAACATTTTTGATCACGGCTTTTTTATTGGGTTATTTTTCTTTTGCCCAGAAAGCAAAGGCTTATGACAGCCCCAACTACTCTATCAATGTACCGGAAGGCTGGAAAGCAACCAATGATAATGAGATTGTCAATATTTTTCCGTCCAACGAAATCGGGGCCATTACAATTTCCGAGTACCACGATCTCAACCTTCCGAAAGAAGAGGTAAAGAAATTCATTCTTTCTCTTTATAAATCAACCGATGAAGAAAGTAAAATAAAATCCGGCAAAGGTAAAAAAGGCTATATGGAATACTTTTATGAGTATTTTGACGAGCATGAAAAGCTTTTCTGGATCACTAAAGTATATCAGAAAGATAAAAACCTTTTCCTTATTTCCATTAATTGTGGTCAAAAATACTGGAACGGTAATTATATGAATCTTTTCAACGAAACCTTTAACAGTTTTAAAATAAAGTAATAAAAGTAAATATGAAGAAAACAGCATTGTACGACAAACACGTTTCTCTGGGAGCGAAAATAGTACCTTTCGCAGGCTTTGAAATGCCTGTACAATATTCCGGAGTTACGGAAGAGCATTTTGCAGTAAGAGAAAAAGCAGGATTATTCGATGTTTCCCACATGGGACAGTTTTTCATTGAAGGCCCGGGCTCAAAAGACCTTCTGCAACTGGTTACCACTAATAATGTAGATGCTCTTGAAAACGGAAAAGCTCAGTATTCTTGTCTTCCGAACGAAAACGGAGGAATTGTAGATGACCTTATCGTTTACAAAATGGAAGATGACAAATATTTCGTGGTTGTAAATGCTTCAAATATTGATAAAGACTGGAATCATATTTCAAAGTACAATACATTCGGGGCTAAAATGACAAATGCTTCCGATGAAATGTCTCTTTTAGCAATTCAGGGACCTAAAGCAACTGAGATCCTTCAGAAACTGACAGACGTTAATCTTTCTGAAATTCCTTATTATAACTTTACAGTAGGACCTGTAGCCGGAGTAAACGATGTGATTATTTCCAATACGGGATATACGGGAAGCGGAGGCTTTGAGATCTATTTCAACAATGAAAATGCTGTACAGCTTTGGGATGCGATCATTAATGCGGGTGAATCGGAAGGAATTATTCCGGCCGGACTTGCAGCCAGAGATACTTTAAGATTGGAAAAAGGATTCTGCCTGTACGGAAATGATATTGATGATACCACTTCTCCTATTGAAGCCGGATTAGGATGGATCACAAAATTCGATAAAGATTTTGTTTCCAAAGATACTTTTGCAAAACAAAAAGAAGAAGGTGTTACAAGAAAACTGGTAGGTTTCGAATTACAGGACAAAGGAGTTCCAAGACATGATTATCCGGTAGTGGATGCTGAAGGGAATGTTATCGGAAAAGTAACTTCAGGAACACAGTCCCCAATGAAAAAGGTCGGTTTAGGCCTTGCTTATGTGGATAAGCCTCACTTCAAACTGGGTTCTGAAATCTTTATTCAGGTTAGAAATAAAAATATTCCTGCAAAAGTGGTGAAAGCTCCTTTTGTATAAGATTAAAATATCCGAACAAAAAAACCGCAGAATGTTCTGCGGTTTTTTTGTTTTCCGACCTTATTTATTCATGGCAGCTTATTTTCTTTTTTGGGTTACCTTTATTTAACGCTAAAAAATTCTTTCAGGCTTTCCACATTATTCTTATCATTTCCCACAAAGATCTCGTTGTCTGTAAGGAAAACAGGGCGTTTTAAAAATGTATAATGATCCAGCAACAGCTTTTTAAAATCTTTTTCTTCTAATGATTTTACATCAAGTTCTCTCAATTTTATCTGGGTCGATTTTTTACTGAATAAAGCTTCGTAAGATTGGGTCTTTTTATACATTTCGGCCAGCTCTTCTTTAGTTACCGGTTCTTTTTTAATCTCCCGAAGTTCCCAGTCTGTCAGGTTAAATTGGGCTAATATTTTTCTGCAGGTATCGCAGGTATTCAGATAAAAAACTTTTTTCATGTTCTATTTTAACTTGTATTATTGTTAAAGCAACCTTCCGTAGGTTTTATCATCCAAAATTATGATTTAATCTAAGATTTTGAAAATTATTAAATACCTTTATTAAAATTTTATCAGTATGCAGAACAAACCTATTACCTTTCAGTTTATTTCCGAGCCTTCAGATGTTAATTACGGAGGAAATGTACATGGTGGAAGTGTTATGAAATGGATTGACCAGGCAGGTTACGCATGTGCGACGACATGGAGCGGAAATTATTCGGTGACTGTTTATGTAGGGGGAATCCGTTTTTATGAGCCGATAAAGATCGGTGAAATTGTAAAAGTGGAAGCTCAGGTAATTTATACAGGATCTTCAAGTATGCATATTTCAATCAACGTCTTTTCAAGGAATTTAAAACAGCCTGTTTTTGATAAAAAAACGCACTGTATTATTGTTTTCGTGGCTGTGGATGAGAATGGCAAGAAACTTCCGGTTCCCAAATGGATTCCCGAAACTCAAGAGGAAAAACAACAGGAGCAATATGCAAAACGCCTGATGGAGCTGAGAACCCAGATCGAGGACGAGATGAAACCCTTTTTATAATTCCGGCATGCAAAGAAAAAATTTTATCAGACTATCAACTTTGGGGTTTATGGGATTGTATTCATGTGGAATATCTCGGTCTGCAAATCACAAAGAACCTTTGGCAATACAGCTTTACACCGTAAGAGATGCCGTTTCCGATAATCTTGAAAAAGCATTGGAAAAACTGGCAGCTTTAGGCTTTACTGCATTGGAAATTTATGGCTACAACGGAAATTTTTTCGGGAAGAGCAGAACTGAATTCCAATCTGTTTTAAAGAATACAGGATTTAAAGTAATAAGCTCACACCATACCACAGGGATTACTGATAAAAGCAAAGGAACTTTACTAAATGGCTGGGAACAATCGGTAGATGATTTAAATTTCATAGGCTCACAATACATGGTCTGCTCTTATCTTTTTCCTGAAGAAAGAACCGTCGAGAATTTTAAAAAGCTCCCTGAGTTATTGGAAAAATCAGGAAAAACAACCAAAAGCTCGGGAATTCAGTTTGCTTATCATAACCATGATTTTGAATTCGAAAAGTGGAATAATGAAATAAATACCTATGATTTTATTTTAGAAAACACCTCTCCCGATCTCGTCAAAATGGAACTGGATTTATACTGGATCTCAAAGGCCGGATTGGACCCGCTGGATTATTTTGAAAAATATCCAGGCCGGTTTCCTTTATGGCATGTAAAGGATATGCAAAAAAACACCCGTGATTTTACAGAAATAGGTAATGGAATCATTGATTTTAAAAGAATTTTTGACGCCAGGGAAAAGGCGGGACTGAAACATTGGTTTTTAGAACAGGATTCCAGTGATAAGGATATTTTTGAAAGTATTGCGATCAGTAAGGAATATATATTGAACCACAATTTCTTGCGGTAAGGCCAAAGAAGTTTTAAATTAAAATAAATCACTTATGAAAAACATTTTTGCATCATGCTTGCTCTTATTGATCATTTCGCTGAATGGCCAAACCCACCGATTTATTTATGAGCTTCAATTAAAAATGGATTCTACGGAAAATGAATACCAGAAATTCAATATGATCCTGGATATCAATTCCAAAGAAGTAAAATTTTACGGAAGAAACCTGATGATCGCAGATTCACTGAATAAAAAGTTCGGAAATATGGATAATAAGCATGTTGATATGACCGGACAGATCGTAAAAAGAAAGGTCAACACTTTTGATCATGAGAATTTCATCAACATTAAATTCGGATATTATTCATTTAAAACCACTGATAAAATAAACTGGAATATTGTCAACGAAACCAAACAGACAGGAAATTATACCCTGCAGAAAGCAACCACTACATTTGGCGGAAGAAACTGGATCGCGTGGTTCAACAAAGATATTCCATTTAATGAAGGTCCTTTCAAATTTCGTGGGTTACCCGGTCTGATTTTTGAGCTTTACGATATAAAGAAGAATTTTATTTACAACCTGAGCAGCAGCAGAACGCTTCCGGATATCTATTCTACAGATGATTTTGTGGAATCCAATTTCGGTACAAAAGCTGTTCCTGTTACCGAAAAACAGAAACAAAAGCTAATGCTGGATTTTTATAATGACCCTTTTTCATTTGAACGAACCAATTTCAGTAAAAATAACAGCAATCTCAATATTAATATCAACGGAAAGGAAATTCATAATATCGACGAGCTCAATACGCAAACCAAAAGTATGCAGGAAGTCATCCGGAAATACAACAACCCTGTTGAGATTGATAAAGCAATGCATTACAAAAATTAAAGCTTTAAAATTCACTGATATTCATTATATTTGCATCATCAAAGGAAATGGTGTTCTTCCTTACCCAACCGCTTTACAAAAGCTGATGACGCCTGATTAATAGATTATTAACCGTAATTAATCAGGAGCATTATGTCTAAACATCAACGAAAATTCAACGAAAACGCTTTATTTCATTTCAGGTTTTTCTTCAGAAAACACCCCGCTGTTCCTTATATTTTCAAATGGCTCTGCATCAGTATTATTATTGGTGCCTGTGTAGGAACCGCTTCCGCAGGATTTCTGCAATCGCTGGAATGGGCTACAAATTTCAGGGAAAACCATATCTGGCTTATTGCCTTCCTTCCATTAGCAGGCTTTTTAATCGGTCTTCTTTATCATTATCTTGGAAAAGAAATTGAGGCAGGAAACAATTTGCTGATAGACAGCATTCATGATCCGAAAGAAATTATTCCTTTCAGAATGGCACCTTTCGTATATCTGGGAACCATTGTCACCCATTTTTTCGGAGGTTCTGCCGGGCGTGAAGGAACTGCCCTACAAATGGCGGGAGCTATAGCAGATCAGTTCAGCAAACCTTTTAAGCTGGACAAAAATGAAAGAAGAATATTAATTATTTCTGCTATTGCTGCCGGTTTTGGCTCAGTTTTCGGAACTCCGCTCGCAGGAGCTGTTTTCGGGCTTGAAGTTTTTCTGATTGGAAGAATCCGGTATAATGCTATTTTTCCGGCCTTCGCATCCGCAATTCTTGCAGACTGGGCAACCGATCTATGGCAGGTAAAGCATACACATTATCATATCGATTTTATTCCCAAGCTTGAATTTTTTCCTGTGCTCTACAGCATTCTGGCGGGTATTGCTTTCGGAATATGTGCTGCTGCATTCAGTAAAATAATTCATTGGGCAGGAAATCTTTTTAAGTCGAAAATAAAATATCCGCCGTTCCGTCCGATCATCGGGGGAGCAATTGTTGCTCTCGCCGTATTTGTGATGGGAACGACAAGATATATCGGACTGGGGATTCCCGTTATTGTAGAATCTTTTGAAACCCGGCTTCCACTTTATGATTTTGCTTTGAAAATGATTTTCACCATCGTTACTCTCTCGACCGGATTTAAAGGCGGCGAGGTAACCCCCCTGTTTTTCATCGGAGCTACGTTGGGAAGCGCTTTATCTCTGTTTATTCCGCTTCCTGTAGCCTTATTGGCCGGAATGGGCTTCGTGGCTGTATTTGCCGGAGCCACCAACACTCCTTTGGCCTGTCTGCTGATGGGAATTGAATTGTTCGGAGCAGAATCCGGAATATATATTGCGATTGCCTGTGTTGTTTCTTATTTATTATCGGGACACAACAGCATTTATACAAGACAAAAAATCGGGGAAGCCAAAAACGGGAGATACGAAAATCACCATGATAAAAGCTTTTCTGACATTAAATAATTTTCTACCTTCATCTAAGATTTACGCCACCATAAAATTCATCACAAAATGTTTGATTACAGACTTAAAGTTTTTCATACGGTAGCTTCCAGACTCAGTTTCACCAAAGCTTCTGAAGAGCTTAACATTACACAGCCCGCTGTAACCAAACATATTAAGGAAATTGAAAATCAGCTTGCTACCAAACTTTTTGACAGGAAAGGAACCAGCATCCAACTGACAGCAGCCGGAGAAATTTTGTTTGGATATGCTGAAAAGATCCGGAACCTCTACCGAGACCTGGAATTTGAGATCAATCAGTTTAACCAGGAACATAAGGGAAAACTCATTGTAGGAGCAAGTACAACGGTGGCCCAATATGTTTTACCCGAAATTTTAGCCACCTTCCATTCTTACTATAAAGACATAAAAATAGAACTGGTTACCCACAATACGGAAATGATCTCAACCCTGCTTAAAGAAGGGAAAATTGATGTTGGTATTATTGAAGGCGAATCCCAGTCTTCCTATTTTGAATATCATCCGTTTAAAGCAGATGAAATCGTGCTCGTAGCCAAAGCCGGTCATCCTTTAGCCCATAAAAATTTACATTTGAAGGATTTGTATCATCTGGATCTTATTTTCCGGGAACAGGGCTCAGGAACCCAGGAATTTATTCAGAACCGTTTAAAAGAAAAAGGAATTCAGATGGAAGATCTTACGGTCATCATGCAGCTGGGAAGCAGTGAAAGCATCAAGAATTATCTTCTGCATTCCGAATGTATGGCCTTTTTATCTATCAGTACGGTTTTAACCGAGCTCAAAAACAATATTCTCAGTATTGTGGATATCAAAAATTTCAGTATCGAAAGAAACTTTCATTATATTCTTCCTAAAGGTGAACAGTCTGAGCTGATAAAACTTTTCCTGAAACATCTTAGTTATAACTAAAGGTTATATTCAATAACGAAATACAATTTATTTTGTGATGATAATTTACGGAATTTTGAAGCATGATTTCAAAACCTGATCATGTGAAAAGTTTCATTCAGAACGAAGCATCACAGAAAATAATTTTTATCGGATTGGGCAGTATTTGTCTTACTCCTTTGGTTTCCTCTCCTATTGCGCTCGCTTTGGGTTTCATGATAGCTGTTTTACTTGGCAATCCATTTGAAAAATACTTACATCAATACATTCATCTGCTTCTCCAGGTTTCTATTGTCGGATTAGGTTTCGGATTAAAGCTTAATGAAGCTTTGAATGCAGGAAAAACAGGATTAATGTTAACAGTTCTCAGCATTTCAACCGTTATGATTTCAGGCTATTTCCTTGGAAAACTGTTTAAGCTTGATAAACAGCTGTCTTATTTAATTTCAGTCGGAACAGCGATCTGTGGCGGAAGTGCCATTGCAGCCACCTCACCAATTATCAAACCGAGCAGTAAACAAATTTCCCTGGCTCTTGCCATTGTTTTTACCCTGAATTCAATTGCCTTATTTATATATCCTGCGATTGGTCACGCATTGCAACTTTCTCAGGAACAATTCGGTTTGTGGTGTGCCATCGGGATTCATGATACCAGTTCTGTTGTGGGAGCAGCCGGCAAGTTCGGGAATGAGGCGTTAAAAATAGCAACTACTGTGAAACTGGCTCGTGCTTTATGGATCATTCCTGTCTCGGTCATTACCATGTTTATTTTCAAAAATAAGGAATCAAAAATTAAAATACCCTGGTTTATCGGATGGTTTGTTCTAGCTATTTTACTGAATACTTATTTCCCCGTTTTTGATCTCTTCAGCAGCTCTGTAACGGCCGTGGCGAAATCCGGACTTAATCTTACTTTATTCTTTATCGGTTCCACCCTTTCTCTTCAGACCTTAAAAACAATTGGTGTTAAGCCATTGGCTGTAGCGATTATTTTATGGGTGACTATAAGCGTGGGAAGTCTTATCTATATTATCAGTTAAATGACAAAAACCTTTCGGAAGGTCCCAAAAGGCTTTTGCTTTATTAAATGTGGAAATGTTTATTTCTGACTGAAACAGTTCTTAAATTGCTGATTCGCCACAGTTATATCCCTGTGTACAAGCGATATACTGCACACAATACCAAGGTCCGGTAACGGATCCTGAGCAGCTGCAACCGCAAAGTGATAAATCAGGTGTTCCGCTGATTCCTCCGGTAATGTTCTTTAGATCTGTTTTTCTTAGTTTTTTAGCGTTTTTCATTTGTTATCTGATTTAGTTTTAGAGATTAAACAATATAGTTTGGTTACCTTTCAAAGTTAAACAAATATTAATTATTCGCAGCATAATTTATTTAAAATTTCAATAATACATTGATACCATTATCTTTATTACTTTGATAACACAAATATCTGACGCTCCTGTTTCTTAAACAGGCTTATTATTCTATGAATTTAAGATACCTTGAATGGTTTTCTAAAATGATAAGAGAAGTAAAATTGGAATTTTACTTAAAAAATAAAAAACCCTTCGGAGAACCGAAAGGTTTGATTATTAAATGTGGAAATTTTATTTTCTAATAAAAATAACTCTAATTGCTTAGCAAGTAATTACCTGCGGACAGGCAATGTACTGAACGCAATATTTAGGACCTGTAACAGCTCCCGTACAACTGCATCCGCATAAAGATAAATCGGGTTTAACAGGGTCAACGATGATGCCGCCGACGATGTTTTTAAGCTCTTCTTTCTTTAGTTTTTTAGCGTTTTGAAAAATGTTGTTTGACATGTGATTTGGATTTTGAGATTAAACAATATAGTTTTACGTTGATTTCAAAGTTAACAATAATCTGTTATTCAAAGTATAATTTAATACAAAGTTTTATAATTTGTTTATTTTGTTATAGCTATTATTTATTAAACGAAATGTTTATCCAAAATAGTATGTAAATGCCATTTATTCTGTAAACTCCAGATCTTTATTATGGGTTTCGGAAATGGTAAGCGCCGAATAAAAGGCAAGCCCGAAAACCACAAATCCTACTATAGCTGCACTTATCACGACCGTAAAATTATTTTTAAGAAGATCAAAGGCGAAGATCATTACAGGAACCAACCCTCTTACCATATTCGGAACGGTAGTCGTTGCCGTGTTCCTAATATTGGTTCCGAACTGTTCTGCTGCCAAAGTAACAAACATGGCCCAATATCCCGTTCCCAATCCAAGCCAGACACAGAAAATATAATATTTGGTTTCTGTATCGGTATTTCCGAAAAGCATAATTCCTACTCCAACGATCGTAAACAGCAGCATATAAAAGATGGCCATTTTCCTTGATTTTAAAGCATGAGAAATAAACCCGCTCGATAGATCACCGACGGAAATCCCTATATAAGCCCACATAATGGCTTTACCCGGGTTGAGATCCTTAATCTTTAATTCAGGGGCAAACTGATTGGCCAAAACCGCCAGAATGCCAATGCAATACCAGGTCGGAAGCCCAACCGCAATACATTTCATATATCTTATGAAGCGGTCTTTATTTGTGAAAAAGGAAAAGAAATTACCTTTTGAGACCGTTTTATGTTCAATATTTTTATAAATCCCCGATTCAGAAACACTGATTCTCAGGAATAAAAGCATAATTCCCAATACTCCGCCGATAATGTATGAAATATTCCAGCCACCGGCTAATTCCACCGTTAATTGGGCGACAACGGCTCCCATGAGACCAAATCCCGCTACTACAGAAGTTCCGATAGCTCTCAGGTTTTTTGGAAGGCTTTCAGAAACCAATGTAATACCTGCTCCCAATTCTCCCGCTAACCCAACTCCTGCAATAAAACGTAATCCTGCATAAGAATAAACCAGATTCTCTTTTGGAAAATAAGGTAAGAAACCGCAGGCAATATTGGCTAAAGAATACACTAGGATAGATCCGAATAATACAGAAAGTCGTCCTTTTTTATCCCCGAAAATTCCCCAGAAGATTCCGCCGACGAGCAGGCCTGCCATCTGACAATTGAGAATAAAAGTTCCGTCAACATCAGGATTCAAACCTAAGGCTTTTAAACTGGGGATTCTTACAATGCCAAATAAAAGCAGGTCATAAATATCAACAAAATACCCCAACGCGGAAATGATAACAGGAATTGAAAAGATGTACTTCAGTTTAGAAGACAAAGAAAGTTCTTGCATTTAGATTTAAATTTGGATAAAAATAAAAAACCTTTCAATTTCTTGAAAGGTTTTTATACAATATCTTATTTCGATTGTTATCTTGCAATATTCACAGCTCTCGTTTCTCTGATCACTGTTACTTTTACCTGCCCCGGATAGGTCAGTTCATTCTGAATTTTTTCAGAAATATCATAAGACAATTGAGAAGCAACTTCATCATTCACTTTTCCGCTTTCTACCATTACTCTCAGTTCTCTACCAGCCTGGATTGCATAAGCGCTGGATACTCCGTCAAAGCTTAAAGCTGCTGATTCAAGGTCTTTCAGTCTCTGGATATAAGATTCCAATACTTGTCTTCTTGCTCCCGGCCTTGCTCCGGAAATAGCATCCGCTACCTGGATAATCGGAGATAATAAAGAAGTCATTTCAACTTCGTCGTGGTGAGCTCCGATTGCATTGATTACTTCTGCATTTTCACCGTATTTTTCAGCCCACTGCATTCCTAGCAATGCGTGTGGAAGTTCTGATTCCTGTTCGGGAACTTTACCGATATCGTGTAAGAGACCGGCTCTTTTAGCCAGTTTTACATTCAATCCTAATTCTGCAGCCATTGTTGCTGCAATGTTGGCAACTTCTCTGGAGTGCTGTAATAAGTTTTGCCCGTAAGAAGAACGGTATTTCATTCTGCCGACAATCTTGATCAATTCTGGGTGTAACCCGTGAATTCCAAGGTCGATAATTGTTCTTTTTCCTACTTCAATAATTTCCTCTTCAATCTGCTTTCTTGTTTTTTCTACAACTTCTTCGATTCTTGCAGGGTGAATTCTTCCGTCTGTAACCAATCTGTGAAGTGATAATCTTGCGATCTCCCTTCTTACCGGGTCAAAACATGAAAGAAGAATTGCTTCCGGAGTGTCGTCAACGATGATCTCTACTCCTGTAACGGCTTCCAAAGCACGGATATTTCTACCTTCTCTACCAATGATTCTACCTTTTACTTCATCAGATTCAATATTGAAAACCGATACCGAGTTTTCGATAGCCTGCTCGGTTCCTATTCTCTGAATGGTTTGGATAACAATTTTTCTGGCTTCATTTTTAGCATTCATCTGAGCTTCCTCCATGATTCCCTGAACGTGGGCCTGAGCTCTTGTCTTAGCTTCAGCTTTCATAGATTCTACCAATTCTGCTTTAGCTTCATCTGCCGTGTAATTGGATATTTTTTCAAGGATTTCAACTTTTTTAGCGGTAATTGAATCCAGTTCCTGCTGTTTTCGCTCTAAAATTTCAGTTTTCTTAGCATAATCTGCAATCTGCTTGTCCAGGTCTTTTTCAAGTTTTCCTGTTTTGCTGAGCTCGTCATTCAGCTTATGTTCCTTATCCTTTATTCTTTTTTCTACTTCCTGCATTTTCTTTTCACGGGACTGAATATCTGCATCATGCTGGGATTTCAGTTCGAGAAATTTTTCTTTAGCCTGAAGATTCTTTTCTTTTTTTATGGATTCGGCTTGTACGTTAGCTTTTTCTATAAGGTTTTCGGCATTTTTCGTTGCATCATCTATAATAAATTTTGCCTTGGTATTCAGTGAGCTTTTAGAGAAAAATATCCCTATAACTGCACCAACCACCAAACAAATAACGCCGACTATAATGGCTGTTGTCATATATATTGAGTTTTAATTGTCTTCATATTTAAATAAAAAAAGCCCACAACAATTCAAAGATTGAGAGTAAACTCCTAATCAACACGATTTGAACTGATTTCCACTGTCTGTAATCCGGAGAACCGGCACGCCATTCGATGGACATTTGTTCGGTAATTGTTTAGCGTTGAGTTTACCTTTAATGTGTTAGAATTATTGTAGGCAGTCTGTTGGGAAAAAATCTATTTCCCAATTTCATTCAACGTCTGATTAATTTTGGCTAATCTTTCGTTGGTAGAATGTATTGTTTTATCGTAGTTGAGAGATACCACTTCGGCATTGGTTCCCAGTTTCAGGGCACACATAGCTAAAGCATCCTGTTTATCTCTAACATCGAAATTTTGTTCAAAATCTTTAATCATATTCTCAATCTGCTTCCCTACTTTACGCAAAGTTTCTTCTTCTGCTGCGGGTACGTTCAGCGGATATACTCTTCCTGCAATGTTGATGGTTATTCTCCTTACCTCCATTATAATCCACTGTTTTGAAGCTGAGCAATACAGAAATCAATTTCTTTTACCAATCTGTTGATATGGTTTTTCATTAATCTATTGTGTTCAGGATTTCCTGATATTGCTGAATAAAGCTTTATATTTTTTTGTTCTTCTGCTAATACCTGATTTTTTCTTCTCTCCTCATCGTATTTCTTCTTCAGCTCTTCATGCTCTGTATTCAATTCTGAAAACCTTTCCGTAAGATTTTGATGGTTTTTATGTAAATTCAAAATCTTTTTTTCCAGTTCTGAAAAATTGTTTTCTAAATCTTGAAGCATTTCAGGTTTATATATTCTAACTATTAGCAAAAATAAAAAAATAATAACACTAAACAAATATAAAACCCTCTATATTTTGATTTGGTTAACAAAAAAGGAGATGCAATGCATCCCCTTTCTATATTTTAAGTCTGTTTTTCTATTCAAATTTCAATACAAACATTACTGCTCTTGTCTGCAACGTAGACATTGCTGAAGCCCAGTATGGCGGTGTATTAGGATTATCTGCCACTACCTCGTTATTCATAATGAATGTTCCTCTGATGGCAGGAGTCAGCTTAAATTTATTGAAATAAAACTGAATCCCCATTTCTGCAGACCATGCAAAGTTATGAGTAGTAGATCTGAAAACCTGCTGAAGGTTATCATCTGTAGAGTCAGAGTTTGATTGTAAATTCACGATATAGTTTACCCCTGCTGCAACATATGGCCTTGAATTGTACCATCTGTCACCATGAAGTTCCAATAATACCGGAACATCAACCAAAGTAGACTTTACTTGTCTTACTTTATCTGTTTCAGTTAAAGGAATTGGAATAAACGGAGGATTCGTTAAAGTACCTGCAGCATACTGATCGTTTGACTGGGTATTGAAGGTAAGTTCCCTTTGAGCAAATTGTAAGCCTGGTTCAACTCGTAAATCCAAGTAGTCATTCAGTCTCCATTTTCCGATCAATCCGGCTCCGAAACTGTAACTTGCTTTAGATGTAACGAGATTCTTATTCCCATCCATACCGTATCTTGGGTTGAGTACTATACGGTAGTCTAGTCTGTTACCATTCAGATAAAAACCCCAACTGAATACCTGTTGATCAAAGTCTTCCAACTTATCCATTCTGTTTCGGGTTCTAAATTGCGCGTCTGCAAAAACTGCAATGTTTACTGAGGCTAAAACCAGTACTTTTAATAAAAATTTATTCATAGGTTACTTTGTTGCTTTATAAATTGTGGCTATACCTAAACTTAGTTTTTTATATTCAACTTTTTTAAATCCTGTATCTAAAAGAATTTGTCTCATCTTTTCCCCGAAAGGAAAAGCATTTACAGAATCCGGAAGGTACGTATATGCCCTATTATCTTTAGAAACCAGTCTGCCGATGGCAGGTAATATATTTTTAAAATAAAACATATACAATGGCCCTAAGAACCCCTCAACCTTTGAAAACTCCAGTATATAAACACTCTTGTTATCTTTAACTACCCTTCTTAACTCTGATAAACCTTTTGTAAGATTTTCAAAATTCCTTACTCCAAATGCAACGGAAACAGCGTCAAATCTATTGTCCTCGAAAGGTAAATTTTCTGCATCGCCTTTTTGCATGGAAATTTTGCCGTCTAAATTAAGTTTTTTTATTTTAATAACGCCAACATTTAACATTTGTTGCGATAAATCTAAGCCAATTACTTTTGAATCGGTTCCTTTTTCAATCGTGATTGCCAGATCTCCCGTTCCTGTAGCCACATCCAGCACTTCCTGCGGGCTGTCATTTTTCATCCATTTCACCAATTTATTTCTCCATAAAACATCAATTTTCATGGACAAAACACGATTTAAAAGATCATATTTCGGTGCAATATTGTCGAACATGTCCTCTACCTGGCTCTTTTTTGTAGCCTCAGAATTGTAGGGCGTTACTTGGTTAATATCCTTTGTCAAAACTTGTAATATTCTTTATAATAATTAAGGTAATCTTGTTTCCTGAAAATTTTTGATCTCGATTCTACCTGCTGTACATTTTTGATCAGCTTGTCATAATCTTCATCTACATTATAGTAAAAATCTTCTGTATAGAGCTTATTGGAGCGCTTAGCACCGCCAAAATACTCTTTTCCGTCTATTACGGTCTTATCAAGCGCCAAAAGTAATGAATCTTTTTTAAGATTGTATCCATAGTACTGACGATTAATATAATAATCCTGATGAGCGATATTTAAAAGTCCGCGGATTTTATTTACCTCAAATGCAGAATCATACAGCATTTTTTTATTCTGGTCAAAAACTTTTATAGAATTTTTCCCCATCGTCAGGTCAACATGCACCGTTTGCCCCGCTGAAATAATTCCTTCGGAACCGTTATTAATCTTATAATAATACGTATTGGGTGTAGGATTGTCTACGATGTAATAATTTTTTTTGGATAAAAAAAGGAAATAAACCCCGAAGGCAATGATAAACGCTGCAACAGCAATAAGTAAGCCTTTTAAGGATGGATTGTTTTTCATAGACTGTAAAGTACAATTTTTGCAAATTTAATAATATTTTTAATTCTTCGTTATTAAGATTAATTATTAACTTTGCGTTTTTAAAAAATCATATAAACGAATGCCGAATACGATCATTATTGGTTCTGGATCTTATATTCCTAATAGAGTTATTGGTAGAGACTTTTTTCTGAATTCTGAGTTTTATACGGATGAGGGCGAAAAGATAGAAAAACCTACTGAAGAAATTATTGCAAAGTTTGTAGAAATTACAGAGATAGAGAACAGAAGGTTTATTGAAGAAGAGCTTTCCAACTCACAAATCGGTTATGAAGCAGCTAAAATTGCTATTGAAGATGCAAAAATAGATGCTGAGGAACTTGATTATATTATTTATGCAAGTAATTTCGGAGAAGTTACGGTTGACGGATACGTCAATTTTATGCCTAATATGGCTGCCAGAGTGAAAAATAAACTGGGGATCAAAAACAGAAAATGTATCACTTATGATATGATTTTCGGATGCCCGGGATGGGTTGAAGCCATGATTCTTGCGGATAATTTAATTAAAGCTCATGTAGCTAAAAAGATTCTTGTTATCGGTGGGGAAACATTAAACCGTGTTACTGATCCGCATGACAGAAACAGAATGATCTTTGCAGACGGTGCCGGTGCTGTAGTGGTACAGGCTACTGATGATGAAAATGTAGGAATTATTTCCAAAAATACCATCTGTGACAACGGCCCGGAATTATGCTATCTTGAAAACGGCCCTTCCATCAACAAAAATGCAGATCAGAAACGTTTATTCGTAAGAATGCAGGGAAGAAAAATTTATGAATATGCTTTAAAAAATGTTCCTGTAGCCATCAAAGAAACCATTGATAATGCAGGCCTTTCCATCGGAGATATTGATAAAATTTTAATCCACCAGGCTAATGCTAAAATGGATTATGCGATGATTGAAAGACTTCATAAACTTTACGAGGTGAAAGATTATGATCATTCTATCTCTCCCATGACGATCCAGGAGTTCGGAAATTCTTCCGTAGCAACGATTCCTACCATGTATGATTTAATAATTAAAGGAAAAATGCAGGGTCAATCGTTTAAAGGTAAAGGTAACGTTGTGATGACTTCGGTAGGTGCCGGAATGAACATCAACGCTATCGTTTACAGATTTCCCTAAGAATAATAATTATAAAAAAATATAAAAGCACAAAGGAAATCTTCTTTGTGCTTTTTTAAAATCTGATTATGCAAAGAAATTTTTTAATTATTGCCGCTGTTTTTCTGTTTTTAGAAATCTACATCTATCAGGCAATAAGAACGTTGACGGATAATCTCTGGATAAGAATCGGCTACTGGGTTGTTTCTTTGATTATTTACGGTGTCTTTACTTATGAAGTCCTGCATTTTAACAGGGCCGATAAAAGTATGGTGCGGGCCCAGATCATGATTTCATTATTTCTGGTTTTTATTCTCCCAAAAATCTTCATCGTTTTATTTCTGCTCATTGATGATATTTTCAGAACCGGAGGATATCTGATCGGGTTAACACGGCCAACGGATAACTTTTTCCCGGAAAGAAGAAAGTTTCTAAGCTTAATGGGATTAGGATTAGGTGGAGTTCTTTCAGCCTTGTTTATTGATGGGATCACATTCGGGAAATACCGTCATAAAATAAGAAAGGTGAAAGTAAATTTTGCCAATCTTCCGAAAAGCTTTAAAGGGTATAAGATCGTACAGATCTCTGACGTTCACAGCGGCAGTTTCTCGGATCCTGGTAAACTGGAACATGCCATCAATCTGATCAATGAACAAAAACCGGATCTGGTTTTGTTCACCGGAGATATGGTGAATAATGTTGCGGATGAATTCAAACCGTTTATTCCTTTATTTTCTAAAATTAAAGCCAAAGACGGTAAGCTTGCGGTATTGGGAAATCATGATTATGGTGATTATGTAGCCTGGGAATCACCGGATGCCAAGAAAAAAAATCTTGAAACCCTTATTGAATATGAAAGACAGGCAGGATTTGACATGCTGAGAAATGAAAACAGGACTATCGAGAAAAACGGTGAGAAACTTTATATTTTAGGAGTAGAAAACTGGGGTTTAAAACCTTTCCCGCAATTCGGAGATATTGACAAAGCACTTGAAAACGTCCCGGAATCAGCCGCAAAAATCTTAATGAGCCATGACCCTACCCATTTTGATGAAGTGGTAAAAAAACATCCGGGAAACGTGTATTTGACACTTTCCGGACATACACACGGAATGCAGTTTGGCCTTGACCTGAAAAATGTTAAATGGTCCCCGGTTCAATACCGTTATCCGAAATGGGCTGACCTTTATGAAAGTGAAGGTAAATTCCTGTATGTAAACAGAGGTTTCGGGGTTATTGGTTATCCCGGAAGAGTGGGTGTTTTGCCGGAGATTACACTTTTTGAATTAGCTTAGAAATTCAACAAAAAAGTTTTAGGTTTTTGGTTTAATGTTTAATGTTTAATGTTTAAAAGGAAGTTATCATTTTCCCTAATCCCTAAAAAATATAATCTTTCATCCGGGAAGTAGCAAGCTCCTTCTCGTTGATAAAACTGAGGAGGGCATCTAATTTGTCCTCCATTTTTCTGCCTGAAAACAAACTTCTGTAAAAAGGAATTTCAAACGGATATTTCTTAAAATCCGTAAACTGCCAGGAATTAAGATAAATCAGGACAAAATCATCATTTTTGAGTGTTTCAAAGACCATATTCTGATAATAATTCATCGGCAATATCTGAAACACAAAATCATTATAAGGCAACTGGCTATAGGGAGAAATACTTTCGGGGACAATACTTAATCCATCTTCCTCGATAATCTCCGTATTTCTTTTTAAGCGTTTAAAAGGGAAAAGAATATTGGCATTATCAATATTGGAGACATAATTAAATTCCAGTAATTTTAAATTTTCCTGTGGAAGCTTATGATCTTTCTGACGGATTCCGCGGATTTGTTTTTCCAGAAAACTCTGTGCATTTTTTTTGACTTCCTCAATTTCCTGAAGACCGGAATTTTTATTATAAAAAGCAATTTCATGTCCACGACCTGAAATTGCTTTTATAAGATTCTGTAGTTTTTCTACGATAGTGATCTCTATAAAAAAACTTGCTTTTACATCATGAATATCTAAAATTCTAAGAATTGCTTTTGTATTATCTGCTGTAATTTTCAATCTTTCTTCATCAGTAATTTGAGCATCGTTTTCGGGCTCTGCGTCAATATTTATAATGTTAAAAGTTAATAATACCATTTAAATTAAATTTTAGATAAAGATTATAACAAATTAATAATCAGATGTTAAATAATATTCTATTTAAAGTTATATTTAAGATAAATTAATTTTTACCTAATTTCACTTTAAGATTCTTGATCATGTCTTTGGACATTTCAGAAATTCCAAAATCATAGGAAAGTCCCCAGTCTTTTTTCGCTACTGAGTCATCAATTGAAGCCGGCCATGAATCTGCAATTGCCTGTCTGAAATCCGGTTTATAATCGATCTCAAATTCAGGAATTTCTTTCTTGATTTCTGCTGCCAATTCTTTTGGAGTGAAAGACATTCCGCCCAAATTATATGAAGAACGAACCGTTAAACTTTCTTTTGGAGCATCCATTAATTTTAAAGTTGCATTGATTGCATCATCCATATACAACATCGGCATCCCCGTATTTTCGGAAATGAAACTTGTGTATTTTCCTTCTTCAATGGCTTCATAAAAAATTTCCACTGCGTAATCTGTTGTTCCTCCTCCAGCCGGAGTTTTCCATGAAATCAATCCCGGATATCTGATACTTCTTACATCTACCCCATATTTATCAAAATAGTATTCGCACCATTTTTCTCCTGCCATTTTAGAAATCCCATATACTGTTGTAGGATTTAAAACTACATCCTGTTCTACATTTTCCTTTGGAATTCCTTTTCCGAAAACAGCAATTGAACTGGGCCAGAAGATCTTTTTAAGAAGTCCTTCTTTAGCCATTTCACAAAAATGAAGAAGAGGCTCAAGGTTTAATTTCCATGCAAAAATCGGCTGCTTTTCTGAAGTTCCTGATAATAATGAAGCCAAATGATAAACAGTAGTAATGTCGTAATCTTTAATTACCTGTCTCACCAGCTGAGTATTCGTCACATCCATTCTTTCATAGTGTCCGGCAGAGGTGATTCCTTTCTGCCATCTGTCTAATCCGGAAGCAACAACGTTATCAGCTCCATGAATTTCAACTAATCTGTTTGTAAGCTCGGTACCGATTTGGCCCAGGGCACCCGTAATGAGTATTTTTTCCGTATAGGATTCCATTTTTAGATTTTTTTAGAATGCTACAAAAGTAAAAAAATCATGTTAACCATAATAAAAAAGTAGGTAAAAACATACTTTTTATATCACCGGGAAAAAACTTAACCTGATTATGACCATTTTTCTCATCACCCCATCTTAAAACAGGATCAGCAAGCAAACACATCTAGTATTAATAATTGTTACTATAGATATAAACTTTCTATTGCAGCCCGGAATTTCTTTGAAAATTATATATTTTTGCCTTAAACATAATCTTATGAAGAGAGTATTTCTGGTTGCCATATTGATGGCATTTCATTTTTCACCTGCTCAGTTTACAGGTTTTAATATCGTTAAAGAAGTCAAAGTAAAGAATAAAGGTGTTGTCGTATCTGCCCATCCATTAGCCAGTGAAGCCGGAGCTAAAATCCTTAAAATGGGTGGTAATGCCTATGACGCAATTGTAGCGACTCAGTATGCTTTGGCAGTAGTGTATCCTCAGGCCGGAAATATCGGCGGCGGCGGATTTTTAGTAGGGGTAAAAAACAATAGTGAGAAATTCACTCTTGATTACCGTGAAACCGCTCCCCTGAAAGCTTCCAGAGACATGTATATCGACAAAAACGGAAAAGCCAATACCGATCTGTCACAAAACGGAAGATTAGCAGTAGGTGTTCCGGGAAGTGTAGCCGGTTTTTTTGCCACTTTAAAACATTGTAAACTTCCGATGGATAAAATCATTCAGCCTGCTATTGATCTGGCCGAGAATGGCTTTGCTATTACAGAGCAGGAAGCTAATCTGTTGAACTCCAATAAGGATAATTTCAAAAAGCATAATCAATCTGCCATTGTTTTTGTAAAAGATACACCGTGGAAAGCCGGAGATATTTTAGTTCAGAAAGAGCTGGCCGAAACCTTAAAACTAATTCAGAAATCAGGTTTAAAAGGCTTTTATGAAGGAAAAACAGCATCTCTTTTAGTTGCTGAAATGAAAAAAGGAAACGGAATTATCACTTCTGAAGATTTAAAAAATTACAAAGTAGCCGAAAGAAAAGCTTTAGAGTTTGATTATAAAGGAAATAACGTTGTTTCTATGCCATTACCATCAAGTGGCGGTTTACTTCTTGCCCAGATGCTTAAAATGGCAGGCTATGAAAATCTTGAAAAATATCAGCAGAATTCTACCCAGGCCGTACAGATCATGGTGGAAGCAGAAAGAAGAGCCTATGCCGACAGAGCTGAATATATGGGTGATCCTGATTTTATACAGGATAAAACAACTTATTTAATTTCCGATGAGTATTTAAAAAGCAGATGGAAAAGTTTCAGTTTTGATAAAGCTACTCCAAGTGCTGAAGTTGGAAAAATTATTCAACAGCCGAAAGAATCTACTGAGACCACTCATATTTCAGTTATTGATAAAGACGGAAACGCTGCATCAGTCACTACTACCCTTAACGGACTATACGGAAGTAAAGTAGTGGTTGCCGGAGCCGGATTCTTTTTAAATAATGAAATGGATGATTTTTCTGTAAAGCCCGGTGTTCCGAATATGTTTGGGGCAGTAGGTGGTGAGGCGAATTCCATTCAACCGAATAAAAGAATGCTTTCGTCGATGACACCGACTATTCTTCTGAAAAACGGGAAACCTTATATGGTGGTAGGAACTCCCGGAGGAACGACCATTCCTACTTCCGTCTATCAATCGATTGTGAATGTGGTGGATTTTAAATTAAACACCAACATCTCTGTTAATTCTCCGAAATTCCATCATCAATGGCTTCCTGAAACAGTTGCTGTAGAAAACAATTTTCCGGAAACCACCATTTCAGAGCTTCAGAAAAAGAATTATAAAATTGACAGGATAAAACAAATCGGAAGAACAGAAATGATTTTAATTGACGACAACGGAAATATCCATGCTGTAGCAGACGGAAGGGGTGATGATTCTGTAGCTGTGGAATAATTTAAAACCATTTTTCGATTTTGGTCAGCCTGACGTGAATAAATACGAATCAGAAATTAGAGTTTATAGTTTGGCGCGGGGCTTTCAGCCCCGCGCCAAACTTTTCATGACTTTTGTCATATTTCAGAATAAATTTCCTTAATTTTCGGCCTTTAAAAGTCAAAAAAATCCTTTGAAAACAACAAAATTCTATCAGCAGCTTTACTTTCAGGTTATTATCGCTATTATCGCGGGAATCCTTCTGGGCAGGTTTTATCCTGAACTGGGAGAAAAAATGAAACCGTTGGGAGACGGATTCATTAAACTGGTGAAAATGATTATTGCACCTGTTATTTTTATTACTCTTACCTTAGGGATCGCTCACATGACTGACCTTAAAAAAGTAGGAAGAATTGCCGTTAAAGCAATGATTTATTTCTTTACATTTTCCACATTAGCACTGATCATCGGATTAATTGTAGGAAATATTTTACAGCCCGGACATGGCTTAAATATTGACCCCACTACTCTTTCAGGAGATGTTTCCCAATATCAGCATAAAGCTCATGAATCTACACTTACAGGATTCATTATGAATATTATTCCTGAGACACTCTTCAGTCCTCTGGTTGGTGATAATATCTTACAAGTGCTTCTGGTAGCTATTTTAATGGGTGTTGCTTTAGTTTTAACAAAAGAAAAGAGTCAGAAGGTAACAGATTTCCTTCAGGATCTTGCCACTCCTGTTTTCAAAATTGTGCACATGCTGATGAAACTCGCTCCGATAGGGGCTTTTGGAGCAATGGCTTTCACAATCGGAAAATATGGTCTACACTCTGTTTTAAATCTTATATTCCTGGTAGGTACGTTTTATATTACCTCTATCCTGTTTGTTATTTTAGTACTTGGAACTGTTGCATGGTATAATGGATTTAATATTTTTAAATTCATGTATTACCTTAAAGAAGAGCTCCTTTTAGTATTGGGTACAAGCTCTTCAGAATCTGTATTGCCCGGTATCATGGAAAAGCTTGAAAAGGCAGGCTGCTCTAAGGCCATTGTAGGCCTTGTGGTTCCTACGGGATATTCATTTAATTTAGACGGAACCAATATTTATATGACTCTGGCTTCTTTATTTATAGCCCAGGCTTTGAATATCCACCTTCCTCTTGAAAAGCAGCTGATGCTGCTTCTTGTGGCAATGCTAAGTTCCAAAGGTGCAGCAGGAGTTACCGGAGCTGGTTTTGTGACTCTGGCAGCAACATTGGCGGTTGTCCCTGAAATTCCGATTGCGGGGATGACTTTAATCCTTGGAATTGATAAATTTATGAGTGAATGCCGTGCTTTGACGAATGTGATCGGAAATTCTGTAGCGACTGTTGTTGTAGCCAATTGGGAAAAACAACTGGATAAAAACCAATTGCAGTTCTGCCTTGATCATCCGAATGAAATTGAAAAAAAACTGGAAGTTTAACGATTACATGAGTAGAGTTGTAAAAGTTTTTTTCTTCTTACTTTGATCTCAAAATAAAGCTTATAGGTTTTTGAAACCTATAAGCTTTGTAAAATTTATTAAAATTATTTTTTTTTAGCTGTAGACGTTAAATCAAAATATTCAGGCTTGAAGGCAGAACTTTTACATGAACCGGAGATTTTATTTTGTTAAACTCTCCGTCAAGGTGCCAGTTTTTGGTGCTCACTTTGAATTCTATTTCCGAAACAGGAAGATAAGTTACATATTCATCATCTTTCAGCTTCTTGGTAAACATCCTGAATGCAAATAAGGCCGAATAAGTCAATGGAAATTTTTTCACAAGAACTATATCCACCAAACCGTCACTTTTACTTGCATTTGGGGCAATGTAGGCGTTATTCCCGAATTGACGCGTATTGGCAATATTCAACATCAGATATTTGCCATTATACTGCTGATAGGCTTCATCAGTAAATTTTATTTTAATAGGTTTATAATTAAAGAAAGTTTTCAGTGAAACTTTAATATAGTTTTTGAATCCGCGATCGGTTTTTTCAAATTCTTTCACCACTTTTCCATCAAAACCGGTTCCTGAAACATTAATTGAAAGCTTATCATTCACTGTAAACGTATCAATCTTCCTGGATTTTTTTGCATTTATTTTTTCTAATAATTCATCCAGGTTTTTACTGAACCTGGTTTCATTCGAAAATCCGTTTCCGGAACCCGCCGGAAAAATGGCCAGGATTTTTTCAGTATTGATCAGATTTTTTGCGACTGTAGAAATAGTACCATCTCCTCCTATCGCAACAAAAATATCAGTTGTATTAAAATGTTCCTGAATAAAATCATCCGTTCCCTGAATAGATTCCGAGATATAGTATAAAGGGTCTTTAACCTTTTTTTTAAGCTCATTGAGAAACGGCTGATAATTTTTTTTGGCCGAAAAAGGATTGATGATAAAAGCTACTTTTTCCATTATTGCAAAATTAAAAAATGCTTCCATATCCGGAAGCATTTATATTATTTAATTTTCATTCTTTCTTTAAATCCTGAAGTTAAGGTTCCTTTCAGATCTTCCCATGAAACAGGAATGGTGATGTCACCTGCTGCATAAGCTGCAATTTCGTAAGGGCTGTAATGAAAATATAAGTTTTTGTCATCAAAATAAAAATTATCCGTAGCCGGAATTACTTCTACCAAAAGCATTTCGGAATTATTCACCTGCCCTTTTTCATCTGTAGTCCCGCTGTTGATTTTATTGATGTTTTTCATTAAGATGGCACCAATTTTATCTTTGGTCATGGTTGTAATGTCTTTCAATTCTACTTTTCTATTATTTTTAAGATCAAAAACCCTTTCCGAAAAACCATAATTTCCGTGGGCTCCTCCTTCATAAGAACTTGACAGATATTCAATATGCATAAAATCATTGGTATTAGACTTTAAGCTCATATAAAAATCTGAATTCCATTTCTGGGCATATCCCATATCTGATATCCAGTCTTTACTGTCTTTTTTAATTGAATTGAAATATTCGTTTTTATCTTTCTGCAAAAAATTCTGTAAGCCTTCTTTTGAGAAATCTGTAAGCCCTTTATTCCCGAAATAGATACTGTCAAGCAGCTTTTTTTCTTTTATAGTCGGAAACACTAATAACTTTGAAGAAAAACTTACGGAAAGTGAATCATTGATTTTTATTGAATCGTTCACTTTCACAGAGTCTACAACAAATGTATCCGGCTGTGAGGTTTCTGTTTTTTCAGGAGTTGCATTATTGGTTTCAGTCTTTTTACAAGCTGAAAAAATAAAGAAAGAGGATAATGCTACAATGGCAATGGTATTTTTCATAATTTATTTTTTTGTATGAATGCAAAAACCATTCACAAAATGAATGGTTCTGATTATTTTTTATTATTTTTTTCTAATTTGCCGGAACTCTCTGACTGTCAAATTTATCATCACTGAAAGCTAAAACAGGAATAAAGATGAATCCCAGGAAGAATAAAAGAATCGTATACAATGGGGTTTCTTTGTTAAATCCTTTGGCAAGACCGTCAAAAACCATCCAAAAGGCATATAAATTCGCCAACGGAATGAAGAATAAAATAATCCACCAAGTTGGTTTTTTAACGATATCCAGGAGCACAATCCAGTTATAAATCGGAATAAATCCCGCCCAGGCATCTTCTCTTCCTGCTTTCTGGAAAATTTTATAATAACAATATCCGTAAAAAAGATATACGACCAGATAAAATAGCATCATTCCAATTCCCAGCCCTGCAGCGGCGGCTCCATCCATACTATCGTAAGGATCTGTTTGTAAAAGAGTTAACATATTATTATATTTTTATTGGTTTTACCAAATATAAAAAAAAGCTTCTAAAATATAGAAGCTTTTTGTTTTATTTTTTAATTAAACTTATTACCTGATTTTCATTTTTCGAGGCTACTCCCCAGATCTGCTTGAATGCAGGATAATATTCCTTAGGATAATCAGGGCTCATAACTTTGGTGGTTGACGTTACTTCTAATGTATTTCCTTTCTTTTCCACTATATAGCTGTATTCTATTTCTTTATCATCGGTAACGATCTTTTTATTCTTCGGCATCTCTTCAATACTGTAGCCTTCAGGAATTTCAAGAATTACTTTTTTAATCTTCGTATATGCTGAGATAAAATCAATAGGATATTTTCGTGTTTCCGTCTGATCAAATTCATTGGAGTTTTTATTCAGGAACAGCATCGGGTTGATGATCATTTTCTTTCCTATTTTGTCAATTAAATTATCTGACGAAAAATTCATTGTGCTTTCAAAATCTCCATTCTCTACAACTTTGGAATCAATTCCGGTGAAATCTATGGCAAAATTATCTTTGTATTGTTTTTTATACTTATCGGCATTATCATCATAATTTTCTTTAGCAAACATGGCATAAGTACCGGTATCTTTATCGGAATAGGTTCCTGAGATACTTCCATCTTCATTTATTTTGGCATGAGCTGTAAGATAATTAAAACTCGGTTTCCCATTCACCATTGACAATTGCTGTACTTTTTCCTTCGCCAGCAAAATTCCAAACTGGTTCCAGTCTCTCGGCGGCAGCATATCTATTGAAGATTGTTTGGAGGTAGCATCATATAAATGAAATGCATCATTAATTTTCAGTGCTGCAATGACAAAATTCAGATTGGAAACATTTGGGGATGCTACATTAATGATACCGTTACCTACTGTAGAAATGAGCAATGGATCTGCCTTAATTCCGGCTTCTCTCAATAACATCACCAGGAATAAATTGATTTCTGCAGCATTTCCTGTTTTGGTTTCCAGCAGCTTTTTTATTCCGTCTTCAGTATATACCCCGGAATATTTGTTCCATGTAAATGTATTCTGAACATATTTAAAAATGGCATTGGCTTTTTCCAGATCGGTACTTAAGCCTGCAATTCCTGCCGGCATATTGTCTTTCGCCAGTTTCGTTCTTTTTAATTCGCTCCCGAAATCATCATTTTCATACAACCTGTCTTTAATTTTCTCCCATGATGAAGAATATAATTTCAGCTCTTTAAAGTTGGTAGAATGTAGTTCTGCGCTTACTTTAGTCCGGTAATTCCTGTCATTGCTTATAAACTTTTCAGTTTTAAAACCTTTAAGGTTCTCATAACCGAATCTATAAGTCCTGTAGTTTAAACCAAAGAGCATTTTCTCTTCTATTTGTCTGTATTTAGGATTAAGCGAACCGGTATAGTTTACGTTGTAAGCAATATTAGAAGGAGTATCCAATACATATTCCGTATATAATGACGGGGTATCTGATTCTATTAATATTTCAGGAATTGAAAATAAGAACGGAGAGGTTACTTCATATTGATATTCTATAACGGAACCATTTTTAACATTGGGAAATGCAAATTTGGTTATCGTGACATATTTATTCTCCTTGCTTTTATATTTAGAGCTCCGGTCTACTTTTGTTGTTACTACACTTCCGTTTTCAAGGTTATAAGTGTAGGCTTTCATTTTAGACAAAATCTCATGATCACTTCCACTCTGATAAAGAGGAACTTCAAGATTCAACCAGTCCTCCGCTTTTTCCTTATCATAAATTTTTACCCTGTAAAAAGCTTCTTTCTGGAGTGTTCCTGTATTCGAATCGATACTGAAATGCATCGATTTGTATAAAATTTCCGCCGGTGCATTTTCATCCAGCGAAGATTTTTGCTTGGACAAATCTGCATCGCTGAATTTCGGAGGATTAAGAAATTCCTGTTTTTGAGCTTGTATAAAGCCTATATTAAGAGAGCAAAAAGCAATTAATATTGTTTTTTTCATGCCTAGATTTTTGTAATTAAAATTTTAGAGTTATCAATGTTTATAGTTTTTTTTCTGAAACCAATGTAGTCGTTGTATTTTTCCTTTGGGTATAACCCTTTATTTACTTTGATGGTTCTGCTTACTTTGATCTCCCTGTCATTTTTCACAAAACTTAGTTTATAAGTCCCGAATTCTGAACTGAAACTGGTATCATTAGGCATTTCATCTATTTTATAATTTTCAGGAATCTCAAAACTGATCTGGTATTCATCTTCAAAAGACTGTAGGATTTCAAATGGCAATTCCCGTTTTTCATCTGCCTTATAAATATTATTTGCATAAATAGGAACCGCTCTGAAAATCATGCTGCTCCCTGCATTCTTGGAATAATTATTAGCTTTAAAATCAAGATCGAATTTAACGACGCCATTATCCCTGTCATTCACAAAATCCTTCATTTCAATTTTTTCGAAATGCAGAAGATCCAACTGGCTTTTTATCGATTCATTTTTTTCTTTTGGAGACAAAGTAGCATATCTTAAACTGTAATCGTACTGGCTTCCTGAAAATGCAAACTGCCCCGATCCGGTAACGCTGTTATCTTCATTAAGCTTAATTTTTAAAGTTTGCTTTTCCTTATTTTTATCCGCCGTGTATGAAGGGGTATTAATCAGCTCTATTCCGTTTTTTGTAATGGAAAGTACGTTACGGTCTGTCGTACTGAAACTCAGGTGATTGAATGCAACCTGCTGAGAAGTATTTTCCAGCCAGATATTTCCCTTTTCTGTCGGAACCATTAAGATAACATGATTCCCACCCATTTTAGGAAACTCAGGATCGAAAGAAACCTGTGAGGTCCCTGAATTGATCACGGAATAATATGAAGGAATTCCGGCTTCGTCCAATAAGGTTTTCATATAGTTCGTAAGGCCTTTACAATCGCCATATCCTTTCTTCTGTACCTCATCAGGCTGCATCGGTTGCCAGCCGCCAATACCTAATGCCACGAAAATATATCTGGTCTTAGATTGCATATATTGGTAAAGCTTTTTCACTTTTTCCTCTGTTGAGCCCTGCAAATTAAGCGCTGCAACTTCCGATTTAATGGTTGGCGTGGATAGTGAAACCGGCTGCAGAATATTGTTATAATACCAGGTTCCGAATTCTTTCCAGCTATTCATATTGCCTTGTTTTCCTTTAAGATTAAATTTTTCAAGGGCAAAACTTACTTTAGGCAGAAGATTTGACGGTTGTGGAAGGAGAAATGCATCTTCCACCGCAGGAACATTTTTATAAGAATATACCTTTTCAACAGCGGCATTCCCGCTTTCTGTCACTGAGGCATAATTGTATTTAGAGGGATAGGTTTTTGTGTGAAGCACAATCCCCGATTTATTAATAATGGTAAACCGGCTTTCTTCCACCGACACACCAGTGGTAGTAAACGGTACAAAATCAGGAATAAAAACTGTATTTTCATCGGTAATCTGATAAGAAAACTCAATGGTATAAGGATATTGTGTAGGGGTGTAAGATAAACTTAAAAAACGGTTATCAGAATAAAAAACACCCTGGGAATTATTGGCAAAATCACCAAAATCCGATTTTGAATATGTTTTTACTTTTTTCCCAAATTCATCATAAATGGTTACTCTAACATCTGAAACCTGATCTCCTTTTTCATAAGGAATAGAAGGCTGTGCATGAGAATCACCGTCTTTATTTAAGACAGAAGTTACGGTATTAACCTGATATTTTATTTCGTCAATACTGTTGATCTGAACTGTTGTAAAATCTTTTCTGACAACAACATCAGCATTTTTCTTCAGATTTTCAGGAATTGCAGAAACAGGATAGTTCTGCGCGTAGTAAACAGAAGCAATACAGAGCGCTCCTGCCGTTAAGATTCTCATCATTAGTTTTAAAAATTTAACAAAAGTAATAAAATCTTAATAAATGTTAAAATTAATTTTTATTGACAAAAAAAAGACTCCATTTCTGAAGTCTTTTTAAATGATATATTTTGCAGATTAATTATGCATCAATCTTAGCATATTTCGCATTCTTTTCGATAAATTCTCTTCTTGGCGGAACCTCATCTCCCATCAACATCGAGAAAACACTGTCTGCTTCTACAGCATTATCAATGGTTACCTGCTTTAAAATTCTGTGTTCAGGGTTCAGGGTTGTTTCCCAAAGCTGTTCAGGATTCATTTCCCCAAGACCTTTATAACGCTGAACTTCAACACCTTTACCATCCGGAGACATTTCTAAAGTAAATTCTTCACGCTCTTTTTCATTATAAGCATATATTTTTTTGTTCCCTTTCTTTAATAAATATAAAGGTGGTTGGGCAATGTAAATATATCCGTTCTCAATAAGCTCTTTCATATAACGGAAGAAGAAAGTAAGGATCAGTGTCGAGATGTGAGAACCGTCAATATCGGCATCGGTCATGATTACGATTTTATGGTATCTCAATTTAACCATATTCAAGGCTTTGCTGTCTTCTTCTGTTCCTACGGAAACACCAAGAGCGGTATAAATATTTTTGATCTCCTCGTTATCATATACTTTATGAAGCATTGATTTTTCAACATTCAGAATTTTACCTCTCAAAGGCAAAATAGCCTGAAAATGTCTGTCTCTGCCTTGTTTTGCAGTTCCACCTGCCGAATCTCCCTCCACTAAGAATAGTTCAGATTCTTCAGGGCTTTTTGATGAACAGTCGGACAATTTCCCCGGAAGTCCGGAACCTCCCATTGGAGATTTTCTCTGAACCATTTCACGGGCTTTTTTTGCTGCCTGTCTTGCTTTTGCCGCTAAAACTACTTTCTGAACGATCAGTTTAGCTTCATTAGGATTTTCTTCCAGGAAGTTGGAAAGCATTTCTCCTACGATCTTATCTACTGCT
The DNA here is from genome assembly GCF_041224435.1 of Chryseobacterium tongliaonense. Lineage (NCBI taxonomy): Bacteria > Pseudomonadati > Bacteroidota > Flavobacteriia > Flavobacteriales > Weeksellaceae > Chryseobacterium > Chryseobacterium tongliaonense. The sequence continues at coordinate 508,381 of NZ_JBGFFD010000002.1, forward strand.
CCTGAAACTTCAGAGTTTCCTAATTTCGTTTTGGTCTGTCCTTCAAACTGAGGTTCCATCACTTTAACGGAAACTACAGCGGTTAAACCTTCACGGAAATCATCTCCGGTAATCTCTACTTTTTCTTTTTGCGGGATTCCCAGATCATCGGCATATTTCTTCAGCGTTCTCGTCAAAGCACGTCTGAAACCTGCTAAGTGAGTTCCTCCTTCGTGAGTATTGATATTATTAACGTAAGAGTGAAGATTCTCATTAAATGAAGTATTATAACGCATTGCCACTTCCACAGGAATATCATCTCTTTCACCTTCCATGAAGATGACGTGTTCCATGATAGATTCTCTGTTTCCATCGATATAGGCAACAAATTCTTTTAATCCGCCTTCAGAATGAAAAACCTCTGTTTTGAAAGAACCGTCTTCCAAAGTTTCTCTTTCATCGGTAAGCGTAATTGTAATTCCTTTGTTAAGGTAAGAAAGTTCTCTTAAACGACTTGCTAATGTATCATAGTTGTAAACTAATTCCGTAAAGATAGTATCATCCGGCTGGAAGAACTGCTTAGTTCCTCTTTTGTCGCTGTGACCGATTTCTTCAACCTGAGTTTGCGCTTTACCTTTAGAATATATCTGCTGATAAATATTTCCGTCTCTGTAAACAGTGGTTACCATCTCGTTGGAAAGTGCATTTACACATGACACCCCTACTCCGTGAAGACCTCCTGAAACCTTGTAAGAATCTTTGTCGAATTTACCTCCTGCTCCAATCTTGGTCATTACAACTTCAAGAGCTGATTTTTGTTCTTTTTCGTGGAAATCTACAGGAATACCTCTACCATTGTCAATTACTTCAATTCCGTTTCCTTCTTTAATGCTAACAAAGATGGTATCGCAGTATCCTGCCAAAGCTTCATCAATAGAGTTATCTACTACTTCATAAACCAAATGGTGAAGACCTCTAAGTCCTACATCACCAATGTACATTGAAGGGCGCATACGTACGTGCTCCATTCCTTCCAATGCCTGAATACTACTAGCTGTATATTGTTTCTGACTCATATCAAATTTTAAAATTTTTGCTAAATGCAAAGACTTACAAATATCGTGATTTTTTTCGACTTATGAAAGTTAAAATATGTCAAAAAAAGTTGACTTATCAACATAAAAACAACTTAAAAAAATCAAAGTTATCATGAATTTCCTCAATAACAACTGTTGTAAATCATATGAGCGGTCAATAATTTATCCGTAACTTTATTTACTCAAAAAGTTGATATTATGGACGATTTCATTGCCGCTCGTGCACAAATGGCCATGTCTCTGGGGTTTCACATTATTTTTTCCTGTGTTGGTATGGTGATGCCTTTTTTAATGGCTTTTGCTCACTGGAAATACCTTAAAACCAAAAACGAAGTATATAAAGGGCTCACCAAAGCATGGAGCAAAGGAGTTGCCATATTATTTGCTACGGGAGCAGTTTCCGGAACTATGCTTTCTTTCGAGCTTGGCCTTCTCTGGCCGGGATTTATGAAACATGCCGGGCCTATTTTCGGGATGCCTTTTTCTCTGGAAGGAACAGCTTTCTTTATTGAAGCTATTGCCATCGGTTTTTTCCTGTACGGCTGGGACAGGTTCAATAAGTGGTTTCACTGGTTTTGTGGTTTCCTGGTGGGTTTAAGCGGCCTGGCTTCCGGTATTCTTGTGGTTGCAGCCAACGCATGGATGAACTCTCCTGCCGGTTTCGATTATATTAACGGACAGTACGTCAATATAGATCCTATAAAAGCGATGTTCAATGATGCCTGGTTTCCACAGGCTCTGCATATGACTGTTGCTGCGTTTTGTGCCACAGGATTTGCTGTAGCCGGAGTTCATGCTTTTTTAATTATGAAAAAGAAAAATGTAGAGTTTCATACCAAAGCTTTTAAAATAGCAGCAGGTTTTGCATTAATAGGTGCATTCGGAGCTCCTTTAAGCGGAGACATCGCAGCTAAATCCGTTGCTGAAAGGCAGCCTATCAAACTGGCTGCCATGGAAGCTCATTTTGAAACGGAAAAAGGTGCCGCATTTGTTATCGGCGGAATTCCCGATGAAGAAAAAGGCGAAATAAAATATGCCGTTAAGATTCCGAAAGTATTAAGTTTCCTGGTAAGTAATGATTTTAATGCCGAAGTAAAAGGACTGAATGATTTTCCGAGAGATGAATGGCCTCCAATTACTGTTGTACATTATGCTTTTCAAATTATGATCTTTTTCGGAGTCGTTATGATCTGCATTGGTATTGTTTATTTATATGTTTTCTTTTTCAGGAAAGAATGGCTGAATAAAAACTGGCTGCTTAAAACATTTTTAATTGCCACACCCTTTGGTTATATTGCTCTGGAAGCAGGATGGACGGTAACAGAAGTGGGGCGACAGCCCTGGATCATCTACGGAATCATGAGGACCGCTGATGCAGTCACTCCAATGCCGGGAATACAGTATTCATTCTACTTTTTCACCGCTATTTTTGTATCGCTGTCATTAATCATTATTTTCCTTCTGAGAAGACAGATACAAATGGTTCCGAAACTATATGATCCTACAGACGCCCAGTTTAACGATAAAAACAAAAAATCATGATCTACGTTGTAATAGGTTTTCTCTGGCTTTCCATCTGTCTTTATATGATTTTAGGCGGTGCAGATTTCGGTGCAGGAATCGTAGAGCTTTTCACGAATAAAAAAGCACGTCCCAAAACCAAGGAAATCATGTACGAATCTATCGCTCCCGTCTGGGAAGCCAATCATATGTGGCTGATTATCGCAATCGTGATCCTGTTTGTCGGTTTCCCGCAAATCTACACTACCCTTTCCACTTATCTTCATATTCCGTTGGTATTAATGCTTGTGGGGATTATTGCAAGAGGAACAGCCTTCACTTTCAGGCATTACGATGCCGTAAAAGACGACTGGCAGCATGTCTACACTCAGATATTTTACTTTTCGAGTTTGCTGACTCCTTTTTTCCTGGGGCTCATTGCCGCTGCAACAGTTTCGCATTCCATTAATCCGGAGGCAACAGGATTTTTAGATTTGTATATTTTCAGCTGGCTGAACTGGTTTGGTGTTGCAGTTGGGTTATTCACTGTTTCAATCTGTGCCTACCTTGCTTCCGTTTTTGCTTTAAGAGAAACAACCGATCGTCTGGAATTGGGCTTAATGATCAAAAAATCAAAACAGACCATGATCTTTGTTGTCATCGCAGGACTTTTGGTATTTTTCACGGCTTATATTTCGGATATTCCTTTATTAATGTGGGTTTTCTCAAAGCCTTTGGGAATTATGGCAACTGTTTTTGCAACGATTTGCCTGTTATTGATTTTAAGAGCAATGAGTACCCGAAAACTGCTTCCTGTAAGAGCTTTAGCAGGATTTCAGGTAATTATGATATTAGTTGCTGCAACTTATCAGCATAATCCTAATATTATTTTATTTGGAAACGGACAGCATCTTTCTTTACTGGAGCACGCTGCAGCCCCGAAAACAATTTCAGCATTGGCCTGGGCATTGATGTTGGGTTCTTTATTTATTCTGCCGTTTTTGTTTTATTTAATGGCTTCGTTTAGTAAGCTGAGAAGATAAATTTCAAATATCCAGATAAGAAAAAACCTCCGCAAATACGGAGGTTTTTCATGTATGCTGTAAAATTAAGCTAATTTCATCAAAAGATTTTCGTCAATCTTCTCTACTTTTACCAGATTATTCTTCGTTAAAGTTTTGGAAGCTTTATCCCATTTTTTTCCTGAAAGCTGGCTTCTTTCTTTTACTTCAGCTAAAGGCATAGCTTCTTCCTGAGAATTTAAGATTTCAAGGATTACTTTTTCATCTTCACCCAATTCAATCTGAGGAACTGCCTTTTCCGGTCTCATCTGAGGGAAGAATAATACTTCCTGGATCGATGCATTATTTGTTAAAAACATGATCAATCTATCCACACCGATTCCCATTCCTGAAGTTGGCGGCATACCATATTCCAATGCTCTTAAGAAATCTTCATCGATGAACTGTCCAGCTTCATCATCACCTTTTTCAGATAATCTCAACTGATCTTCAAAACGTTCTCTTTGATCAATTGGATCATTCAGTTCAGAGTATGCATTGGCAATTTCTTTCCCACAAACCATTAATTCAAAACGTTCTGTGAGACCTTCTTTACTTCTGTGTTTTTTTGTTAAAGGAGACATTTCAACAGGATAATCTGTAATGAAAGTCGGTTGAATGAAATTTCCTTCACATTTTTCACCGAAAATCTCATCAATTAATTTTCCTTTCCCCATTGTTTCGTTTACATCAATTCCGATAGATTTTGCGAAATCGAATATTTCCTGCTCCGTTTTTCCTGTAATATCAAAGCCTGTATATTTCAAAATAGCTTCCGTCATAGAAACTCTTGCAAAAGGAGCTTTAAAACTGATTTCATGCTCACCAAACTTTGCATTTGATGTTCCGTTTACCTGAATCGCACAGAATTCCAGCAATTTCTCAGTGAAATCCATCATCCAATTGTAATCTTTGTAGGCTACATAAATTTCCATCACAGTAAATTCAGGATTGTGCGTTCTATCCATTCCTTCATTTCTGAAGTTTTTTGAGAACTCGTAAACCCCGTCAAATCCTCCAACGATTAGTCTTTTCAGATATAACTCGTTGGCAATTCTTAAATACAAAGGAATATCAAGTGCATTGTGATGCGTAATAAAAGGTCTTGCAGCAGCACCACCGGGAATTGACTGTAAAACAGGTGTTTCCACTTCGAAATACCCTGCATCATTAAAGAAAGTTCTCATGGCATTGAACAGCTTTGTTCTTTTTACAAAAACGTCCTTTACATATGGATTTACTAATAAATCAACATAACGCTGTCTGTATCTTAGTTCCGGATCGTTAAATCCGTCGTGTACGACTCCGTTTTCGTCAGTTTTAGCCTGAGGAAGAGGACGGAGAGCTTTCGTTAAAAGTGTGAAGTTTTTCACCAGAACGGTTTTTTCTCCTACCTGAGTCGTAAATAATTCCCCTTCAATACCGATGATATCACCGATATCCAAAAGGTGTTTGTATACTTCGTTATATAATGTTTTATCTTCTCCCGTGCAGATTTCATCTCTGTTGAAATAAACCTGAATTCTACCTGTAGAATCCTGCAATTCAGCAAAAGAAGCCTTCCCTTGAATTCTTCGGGACATCAGCCTGCCAGCAATCTTCACCTGTTTACTCTCAGAAAAATCCTTTTTTATAGATTCTGTCGTATCTGTAATTTTGTATTCTTCTGCAGGGAACGCATTGATCCCCATTTCAACAAGCTTATTAAGCTTTTCTCTTCTAATGATTTCTTGTTCTGATAATTGCATTTCTTATTTTTCTAAAAGCGTACAAATTTAGGCATTTTTGAATTCATCTTCAATGGCTTTTAGCAGAAATTTCTGAAATGGAGACAGTAAGCTGTGAATTGTCAATAGTAAATCTTCTTTGCAGTGAAATTTCCAGTACGGATTTTTACTGATTGCCAGCAATTTAAACAGTCAATAGTCAATTGTGAATCTATTGGATAGTGAATTTCTTGACCCAAATTATCTTTGACCATTCACTTGCGCAGCAAAATTCACCATTGACATCCATTCTTTAACAAATAACAGATCTCCTTTACACAAGATTTCTAAATGCCCAATCATTCACCATTCACTTGCGCAGCAAATTCACCATTGACATTTTAAAACCATCCTTTCCTATCTTTCTGAGAAATAAATGTCCACACCAGTATCCGGCTGATTTTCTGCCCCTGAGCCATATCAATCGTTTTGGATTCTGCTACCTTAATTTTCTTCAGCAGTGTGGTTAATTTATACAGATTATCTTTTTTTGAAACCAGGCATGTAAACCAAAGTACCTGTTTTGAATACAAGGCGCTTTCTTCGATCATTTTTGAGATGAAAGCCAGCTCGCCGCCTTCACACCATAATTCAGATTGTTGTCCTCCGAAATTAAGTAAAGGTTTCGGGGATTTTGATTGTCCCAGGTTTTTTGTTTTCCTGAGATTTCCTTTCATCGCAGATTCTTCAGAATCATGAAAAGGAGGATTACACATTGAAAACATAAACCGGTCTTCAATACCTATAATATTTTTGAAAATATGATCGGGATCAGGCTGTTGCTTTAGCCGGATATGCAAATCCGGATTATGATTTAAGATCTGTCGGGCATTCTCCAGAGAGTTTTGGTTAATATCTGTTCCCAGTATTTTCCATCCGTAAGACTGGTTGGCAATTAAAGGATACACAAGATTGGCTCCTGTACCAATATCTAAACCGGTTACAGATGTTCCTGTCGGGATATTATCTCGATATTCAGCAAGTAAATCTGCAATATAATGGATATAATCTGCCCGTCCGGGAATTGGAGGACAAAGATTGGCATCGGGAATGTCCCAGTTCTGAATATGGTAGAAGTGTTGTAATAAAGCTTTGTTAAGCAGTTTAACGGCTTTAGGAAGACTGAAATTAATAGTCACCGTCTGATAAACATTCACAAAGACATACTGTTTCAGTTCCGGCACACAAGAAATAAGTTGATCAAAATCATAAGGATCGCGATGCAGATTTCTAGTGTGCAGACTGGATTTTTCAGTAGACATATATTATTTTTTCTGACTTAAAATATATTCTACCATTTTTTGGGCATCTTCTTTTGATACCTGAGGGTGAGCCGACATCGGTACGCCTCCCCAAACACCGCTTCCGCCTTCTATAATCTTTGAAGCAAGCATCTCAATATCTTTATCAGAATATTTAACTGCAATCTCCTGATACGAAGGCCCTATCATTCTTTCATTCACACTGTGACATGCCGTACAATCCAGGGTTTCAATAATCTGTTGACCTGAAAGATTATTTTTTGCAGGTTCTGAAGCAATAGTTGTTTCAGAAGAGGTGGCGTCTGTCTGTGGAATTTCTTTTTTGGAACAGGAAAGGATCAAAAGACCTATACTTCCCGTCAAAAACAGTTTTTTCATTATTTTTTCGCTGTAGAATCTGTTTTAGCAGCTTCAGGAGCAGCAGTTGCCGGGGTAGCAGCCGGAGCAGCGGTTTTAGCAGTAGAATCTACAACAGTAGTTGCTTCTGGTTCTTCAAGCATAGTGTTGCTATCCTGTAAAGAGTGATCTACCTTTTTTTTGCAGCCTGCTAATAATAAACCTCCGATAAATGCGATTGCTAATACTTTTTTCATTTTTTTCTAATTTGGAAACAAAAATATAAAAAATAAACTTTTAAACTTATGACAAATGTTTTCTTTCGGAAATATTTTTTGACATCAGGATTTTTAACAAATCAGTAAAAAATAATTCAAATATTAGAGAAATTTAAATTGAGTTTCTATTTTTGTATATCGGATGATCCGAACCAAAAATCAACTTATTAATTAAAAATGTATGACTAAAAAAGGTTTATTGAGTACAGTTTTTTTTATTGTACTTTCTTCCCTCATTCTCTCATGTGACAATTCATCAAGCGAGCCACAATCAGAATATTCTGATAAAATTGAATCTGTAACGCTTTTAAAAACCACTAAATCGTGGGACGGAACTGTCTATCCGGCCTACCCTGCAACTCAGCCGGAGATCTCGGTTCTTAAAATTGCCGTACCTCCCAATTCGGCACTGAGCTGGCATAAACATCCGGTTATTAATGCAGCTTATGTAGAAAAAGGTGAAATTCAGATTGAGAGAAAAGAAGACGGAAAGACACAATGGATAAGAAAAGGTCAGGTACTTCCTGAAGTCGTTAATACCGGTCACAGAGGCAAAACCGGAGAACAGGGAGCCACGCTGATTGTTTTCTACAGCGGAACTCCCGATATTCCTTTGTCTGAACCAGTACAATAAATGGTTTCAACGCTGAGATTGCAAAGATATTAATGATATTTTTTTTGTCCGCAAGGTTACTCCGTTTAGCTAACGGCAATGCACCTTTTTGAGTGAAACACCTTTAGGACAAATTTTCACAGTCATAATAATAACATCTTTGCAATCTCAGCGTTTAAATAATTATTATATTTATACATGGTTTTAATTTCAAAAATTTTGTTTTTCACCAGCCATCACGGATTTTATACCGTGGTTATTCTTGTTTTGTTTTTCGGACTGCTTTCATGGGCGACCAAAAAAGCATTATTTTTAATTCCAATTCTGCCTCTTGCAATTCTCAACGGGTTTGCAGGCCAGTTCCTAAATGCATGGTTTCTCAACAAATATGGTGTGGAAAGCACGGCAATCATCACTTCCGATGTTGAAACCAACTCCACCTTAAATGACATGTATATTCATGATTACGAAGCCATTGTAAAAAAGCAGGATGGAAAATACGTCGACACCTTTTTCTCAACGACCTCAGCATCTATTTATCCTATAGAAAATGCGATCCGGATTCCGCAGATGGATCAGCCGTTTCCCGTAAAATATATTCCGGGATATGAAAAGAATATTGTCATTCTCTACCATCAGTCTGAAGAAGGTAAGATGATGCAGCAATATGAAATGCAGGCTCCTGTAAATACGGCTAAAATTAAATATGAGGCAGACAGAACCAATAAAAAATTCGTAGAAGAATACATTTCTGCATTAGAAGATTATGTAAAAGTATATAACGATGAAAATTACAAAATGAAAATCGAAGAATTAAAGAAAGAATTAAAGGAGTTGAAATAAGGATTTTCAAGTTAAGTTTTTTTAAATTTTATTTTTTTTGTTTTTTATATTGAAAAATTATTTACATTTGTCCCATGTTTAATAACAGTAACAATATTTGGTGGTGGCTTTCAAACTCTTCGTCGGGTCTGAAGGTATTATCATGTTGTTAACGTACACAGAAATAATATAGAAACTATATACAGTAGACTTTGACGAATTTTCGTTGAAGTCTTTTTTTTATCCTTATATGCTCAAACTGAAAAATAAATTGCAAATGTTTAACAAAAAAATACAAATAAAAACCGTTTCGAAAAAAACACTGGGTGACCTGCAAACCCCAATGACGATTTACCTGCAGATCAGAGACAAATTCAGAGATACTATTCTTCTGGAAAGCTCGGATTCCAAAAATATTGATAATAACTTTTCTTTTATTGCCATCAATGCCATCGCAGGGATTGAAATTAAAAATCTCAAGGAATTTGAAATTAAACTTCCCGGACAAGAACCAACCAAACAATTCATCACCGATCATACCATCACAGATGTCCTGCAAGAATTCTCAGATGTTTTTGAGTGTGAAAAAACCAATGACCCGATAGAAGAAACGGCACAAAGCCTTTTTGGTTATACCAGCTTTGAAGCCATTCAGTTTTTTGAAAACATCAGTTTCAAAGCTCAGAGCCCGGAAGTTGAAATTCCGATCCTCAGATACAGATTGTACCAGTATGTTATTGCTATCAATCATTATAACGATGAAATGCACATCATTGAAAACCAGATTGAGGGAGTGAAATCAGAGCTTTATTCACTGGAAAATTTACTGAAAAATAAAAATTCCGTGGTCTACCCTTTTGAGAAAACCGGTCAGGAAACCTCCAATATTACGGATGAAGAATATTTAGATCTCGTAAAAACCGCTCAGAAGCATTGTATGCGCGGTGATGTTTTCCAGCTTGTGCTAAGCAGAAGGTTTCAACAGAAATTTCAGGGAGATGAATTCAATGTATACCGTGCCTTAAGAAATATCAATCCTTCTCCCTATTTATTCTTTTTTGATTACGGAAATTACAAACTTTTCGGCTCCAGCCCTGAGAGCCAGTTGATCATAAAAGATAATAAGGCGATTATCCACCCTATTGCCGGCACATTTAAAAGAACAGGCCATTTTGAAACTGATTTACAATCTATTGAAGAATTAAAAAATGATCCTAAAGAAAACGCAGAACACACAATGCTCGTAGACCTGGCAAGAAATGACCTTGGAAAGCTCGGAAAAAATGTAACCGTGACCAAGCTGAAAGAAATCCAGCTTTTCTCCCATGTCATCCATATGGTAAGTGAAGTTACCGCAGACTTACCGGAAAACACCAAACCTTTTGAAATGGTTGCCACTACCTTCCCGCAAGGAACTTTAAGCGGAGCTCCCAAACATAAGGCATTACAATTAATCAATCAGTATGAAAAAGATTCCCGCGGCTATTATGGCGGCTGTATCGGCATCATCGGATTAAACGGAAGCTGTAACCAAGCCATTATGATCAGGACCTTTTTAAGCAAAAACAATACACTTTATTACCAGGCAGGCGCAGGATTGGTTGCAAAATCAATTCCCGAAAATGAATTACAGGAAGTCAACAATAAATTAAATGCGCTTAAAAAAGCGGTAGAAAAAGCAACTAAAATCGGTTATTAGTTTGACAGGCCGTTTTTGTAATCAACAACATTAGAAAATAAGAAAATGAACAATAATAAATTACCTGATACTCAAAGCTCACAAATTCAGACTAAAGTTTTAGTTTTTGATAATTACGACAGCTTCACGTATAACCTGGTTCAGATTATCGAAAGAATCCTGAATGAAAAAGTAGATGTGGTAAGAAATGATAAAATCACTCTGGAAGAAATCAATATTTACGATAAAATCATTCTTTCCCCAGGTCCCGGAATTCCTGAAGAAGCCGGAATTTTATTAGACCTGATCAAAGAATATGCTCCCACGAAAAGTATTCTGGGCGTTTGTCTGGGTCAACAGGCTATTGCCGAGGCTTTTGGAGGAAGCTTAATCAATCTTTCCGAAATTTTCCATGGGGTAGCTACCTCTGCCGAAATTGTAAAAAGCGACACCAAACTTTTCAAAGACCTGTCTTCAGGCCTGGAAGTAGGAAGATACCATAGCTGGGCAGTCAATCCGGAAGATTTCCCGGAAGAACTTGAAATCACCGCTGTAGACAAGGACGGAATGATCATGGCGCTGCAGCACAAAACCTATGATGTACACGGCGTTCAGTTCCATCCTGAAAGTATTCTGACCCCGGAAGGAGAAACAATCATTAAAAACTTTCTTTTCAATTGAACGCTATAGAAATTCCCTCAACTGTAAAACCACCACAAATGAAAGAAATATTACAATACCTTTTCAATCATTATACTTTATCTAAATCTGAGGCCAAAGCGATTATGATTGAGATTGCCCAGAATAAATTCAATACGACTGAAGTTACCGCTTTCATCAGTATTTTCCTGATGCGCAATATTACCCTTAATGAACTGGAAGGTTTCAGAGAAGCTCTTTTACAAATGGCTGTTCCTGTAAACTTACCTACAGATAATGCAATGGATATTGTAGGAACCGGAGGCGATGGTAAGAATACCATCAATATTTCAACACTGGCAAGTTTCGTTGTTGCCGGGGCCGGACAAAAAGTAACCAAGCATGGAAATTACGGAGCATCAGCGATTACAGGTTCTTCCAACGTTATGGAAGAGCTCGGTTATTTCTTTAAAAACAATTCTGATCAGCTGAATGAAGAACTGGAAAAGGCTAATATCTGCTTTTTACACGCTCCATATTTTCATCCGGCCCTGCAATCGGTCGGAGCTTTACGGAAAGCTTTAGGATTAAGAACTTTTTTTAATCTACTTGGACCCCTGGTAAATCCGGCAAAACCCCGTTTTTCAATGATCGGAGTTTATAATCTCGAGATTGCAAGGATCTACCAGTATCTTCTGCAAAAAGATCAGCGGGAATTTATTCTGGTTCATGGTTTAGATGGTTATGACGAAATCAGCCTGACCCATGAAACTAAAATCATGACCAAAAAAGGAGAAGAAATTTATTCAGCTGAAGCTTTAGGTTTTGACGTGGTAACCCCGGAAAGCATACAGTCTGGTAATACGGCAAAAGAATCGGCAAAAATTTTCAGAAATATTCTGGAAGGCAAAGGTACGGAGCAACAAAACTCAGTGGTTCTGGCTAATGCTTCCGTAGCATTATATCATACTGATCAGTTCGGAAGCTATGATGACTGTCTGTTATTAGCCCAGGAAAGCCTGCACAGCGGAAAGGCATTGAAAAGCCTGGAATTGCTGTTGAAATAAGTTAAGGGTTGAAAGTTTAGAGCCCATCTGTTCGGGTTGTTAAATTGGTAAACTGTTACACTGATAGACTGTTACATTGATACATTAATAAGCATATGACAATATTAGATAAAATAATAACAAGAAAAAAAGAGGAAATTGCTTTTTCAAAATCGAAAATTTCAACCGGCCAGCTGAAAGACTCAGCGTTTTTTGGAAATGCCGGGATTTCTTTAAAGGAATCTGTTAAAAATAAAAGCGGAATTATTGCTGAATTTAAAAGACAGTCGCCATCAAAAGGAATCATCAATGATCAGGTTACACCGCTTGAAGTAGTTTCAGCTTATGAAAAACTCGGAGCCGGCGGAATTTCAATTTTAACCGATAAAGATTTTTTCGGAGGTTCTTTTAATGATATTTTAAATGTCAGAAATCAGATCCAAATTCCTATACTCCGGAAAGATTTTATAATTGATGAATACCAGTTCTACGAGGCAAAAAGTATAGGCGCTGACGTTGTTTTATTGATTGCAGCCTGCCTTTCTCCATCACAGGTAAAAGAATTCACTGCATTAGCCCATGAACTGGGAATGGAAGTTTTGCTGGAAATCCATACGGAGGAAGAATTGGAACATTATTATTCTGAAATTGATCTGGTTGGGATTAACAACAGAAATTTAAAGGATTTTAAGGTTGATTTGCAGCATTCTGTGCAACTGAAAAATTTGCTTCCGAAAGATTGTTTATCTATTGCCGAAAGCGGAATCTACACACTCGAAGATTTTAATTATTTAAAAGAAAAAGGATTTGACGGATTCCTGATGGGTGAGTTTTTCATGAAAAATCCTGATCCGGCTAAAGCATTTGAAGAGTTTATGATTAATTTGAAAATGTAGCAATCCAATAATGTAACAATGTATCAGTTTACCAATGTACCAATCAATTTTAATAATCTGTAGTAAATGGACTCTAAACTCTCAACCCTCAACTCTCAACTATTAAAGGTCTGTGGTTTGACAAACCTTGATCAGATCAAAGAGCTGATTTTCCTCGATATTGATTTTCTGGGTTTTATCTTCTATGAAAAATCACCAAGATATGTTCTGAATCATTTAAGTTTAGAAGACATTTCAACTATCGATCATCAGGGTAAGGTGGGCGTTTTTGTTAACGAAGATCTCAATAAAATTATTGAAATCACCCAGAAAGCAGATCTGAATTTTGTCCAGCTTCACGGTGATGAAAATGAAGATTTTATTACCGAATTAAGAGAAAAACTCGATCCTAAAACCGGAATTATAAAAGTAATCAGAGTCGGAGGCCAAAAACCGGAAAAAACTATCAACCATCAACTATCTACTATCAACTATCTCCTTTTTGACACCGATTCAAAAGCCTTCGGCGGAACAGGAAAACAGTTTGACTGGAATATTTTAAATGAACTGGAAATTCCGTTACCTTATTTTTTAAGCGGTGGAATTTCAGAGGGAAATATAGAAAATATTGAGATTCTGAAACAAAAACCTTTTGCATTGGATATCAATTCAAAATTTGAAACTGAACCGGGAATAAAGGATATAGAAAAAATTAAAAGATTTAAAAGTCTTGTTAAAGGGAGTCCCGAAGGGACGACTTAACAAAACCGGCTCGATTCAGATAATACAGCCTATTTAATACAATAACAAAAAATACTATGAATTATAAAAATCCCGATGAAAACGGATATTACGGAGAGTTCGGAGGTGCTTTCATCCCGGAAATGCTCTATCCGAATGTGGAAGAATTACAGAAAAATTATCTGGACATTATAGCTTCTGAAGATTTTCAGAATGAATATCAGGATCTGCTTAAAAATTACGTCGGTCGCGCTACCCCACTTTATTTTGCTAAAAATTTAAGTCGGAAATACCACACCAATATTTACCTGAAAAGAGAAGACCTCAACCATACGGGAGCCCATAAAATCAATAATGCACTCGGACAGGTTTTACTGGCAAAACGCTTGGGAAAAACACGGATTATTGCAGAAACGGGAGCCGGACAACATGGTGTGGCAACAGCTACTGCGTGTGCATTACTCGGTTTGGAATGTATTGTTTACATGGGTGAAATTGATATCCGAAGACAGGCGCCTAATGTTGCAAGAATGAAAATGCTGGGAGCAGAAGTCATTGCTGCAACTTCAGGTTCAAAAACTCTGAAAGATGCCGTTAATGAAGCTTTAAGAGACTGGATCAATAATCCTGTAACCACTCATTATGTGATCGGAAGTGTGGTTGGTCCGCACCCTTTCCCGGATCTGGTGGCAAGGTTTCAGAGCATTATCTCTAAAGAAATCAAAGAGCAGCTGAACGAAAAGATCGGAAGAGAAAATCCCGATTACGTCATTGCATGTGTAGGTGGCGGAAGCAATGCAGCAGGAACTTTCTATCATTTTGTTGATGAAGAGAATGTAAAAATCATTGCAGCAGAAGCCGGTGGTTTAGGCGTAGAATCAGGGAAATCGGCAGCCACAACTTTCCTCGGAACTCTGGGTGTTTTACACGGAAGTAAAAGTCTTGTAATGCAAACCGCAGACGGCCAGGTGATCGAACCCCACTCTATTTCCGCGGGATTGGATTATCCGGGAATAGGGCCATTCCATGCCAATCTGTTCAAAGAAAAAAGAGCCGAATTTTTCAGCATTAATGATGATGAAGCTTTGAAATCCGCTTTTGAATTAACCAAACTGGAAGGCATTATTCCTGCGTTGGAAAGCTCACACGCTCTCGCCGTTTTAGACAAAAAGAAATTCAGCGAGGATGAAACCGTAGTCATCTGCTTAAGCGGACGTGGGGATAAGGATATGGAAACTTATTTAGCCAATTTGTAAAATGTAAAAAGTATTCATGTAAAATGATTTTAAAATACATTAATACATTTTACATGATACATTAATACAAAAAAAGTATGAAAAAACTCAACATCTACTTCACCGCAGGAATCCCGCAATTGGAAGATACTGCCGATATTATAAAACTTATTCAGGATTCAGGAGCCGATATGATGGAAATCGGGATGCCTTATTCCGATCCTGTGGCAGACGGCCCCGTGATTCAACAGGCTCATGAGCTTGCTTTAAAAAACGGAATGACCATTGAAAAGCTCCTTTCCCAGCTAAAATCAATCAGAAATGAAATCAGAATTCCGATTATTCTGATGGGCTACATCAATCCCGTTTTAAGTTTCGGCTTTGAAAATTTTTGTGCAGCATGCTCGGAAAGTGGAGTTTCAGGATTAATTATTCCTGATCTTCCGCCTATTGAATTCGAAAAAAACTATAGGAAAATTTTAGAAAAATACAATCTCAATTTTACGTTCCTGATCACTCCGGAAACTTCAGATGAGAGAATTCTGTATCTGGATTCTTTAAGTTCAGGATTTCTATATGCCGTAAGCTCCTCATCCACCACAGGAAATCAAAATGCAGTTTTAAAAAATGAAGACTACCTTTCCAGGATAGCTTCTCTCCCGCTTCAAAACCCGGTGATGATCGGTTTCGGAATAAAGTCTAAAGAAGATTTCGAAAATGTGACTGAAAAAGCCGACGGTGGAATTATCGGAACGGCCTTTGTCAACATCCTTCTGCAAAATAAAGATTGGAAGAATAAAGCCATAGATTTTATAAATTCCGTAAAAGGGTAAAATTCACTAAATTTGTACATCAATAAATGGTATGAAATCTCGATTCCATATGGCCATTTAAAAGAAAATAGATACCAACAGATGAATACAAATCAAAATAAAGTAGTAGAATTTGAAGATTTAGGCATAAAAGAATATCAGCCTTCCTGGGATTATCAGGAGCAACTGATGAAAGATATTATTGATACCAAAATTAAAAACCGCGACTTACCTGCAGAGCAGCATACAATCACTCCGAATCATTTTCTTTTAGTAGAGCACCCTCACGTTTATACATTAGGGAAAAGTGGACATGAAGAAAATATGCTCGCGGGGATTGATAAATTAAAGGAAATTGATGCCACTTTCGTAAAGGTAAACCGTGGCGGAGACATTACTTATCACGGTTACGGACAGATTGTAGGCTATCCTATTTTAGATCTTGAAAATTTCTTTACAGATATTCATTTGTATATGCGGAACCTGGAAGAGGTAATCATCAGGACTATTGCCGAATACGGACTGAAAGGTGAACGTTCTCAGGGTGAAACCGGAGTCTGGCTGGATGTGGGAAAACCTTATGCCCGGAAAATCTGTGCAATGGGAGTAAAAGCTTCCCGTTGGGTAACCCTGCATGGTTTTGCATTGAATGTAAATACGGATATGCGGTATTTTGAATACATTGTGCCTTGCGGGATCAAAGACAAACAGGTGACTTCTTTAAAAAGAGAGCTCGAAAGAGATTTAACTCCTGAAGAAGTAGAAGATATTAAAGCAAAGATCAGAAAACATTTTGTGGATGTTTTTGGGGCTGAACTTGTGAGTAAATAGTTAACATTGTGAATAATAATCATATCGAGTTGGAGCCTGGAATTGAAAGGAAAATTAAAATTTCTTTCCTCATTTTCTTTACAAGTATTATAGCTCTTATTTTTATCTACGATTATTTTTATGGTGAAAAAAATGTAAAAAGACAGTTATTATCTATGGAAAACCATGTAAAGGTCGTAGATATTTACAATAATAGAGAGCAACATAACTTTTTATATGTAAAATACTCCAATGGAAAAAGAGAAGCTCTAGACTTTAATTATAAAGTTGGTGACTCTATTTCGAAAAATAAAGGTGATTCTGTTGAATACATTTTCAGAAACAAAAAAGTAATTAAAAATAACTTGTTTGAAAGGTATAGAAAATATCACAAATAAAATATTTAAATAAATATTGCTCAGAATCTATGCAGACAAAAAACCGGAAAAACATAACCGCTAAATTTTTTGTTTTAATCGTATTTCTTTCAATCTCCTATTCTTATGGGCAATATAAAGATGATTATATTGGGAAAATTGACAGCCTCATTAAAGTAAAAAGTCCAAGACCATTCAACGGTGCTGTTTTAATTACCAAAAACGGGAAAAATAAATACTTTAAAGCATCCGGTTTTGAAAACAGCAGGACTAAAGCACCTTTAAAAACCGATGATCAGTTCGAAATCATGTCAAATACTAAACAGATTACAACTGTTTTACTTTTGAAAGAAGTTGAAAAAGGAAAAGTTAATTTGCAAACCCCGGTAAAAAAATACCTGCCTTTTTTAACGCAGCCTTGGGCAGATTCTGTTACTGTACATCAGTTACTGAATCATACTCACGGAATTTCAGATATTGATAAGCCCTTACTTTTTAAGCCGGGAACAGATTTCAAATATGGGAATCTCTCCAATATCCTTTTAGGAAAAATTATTGAGACTGTTTCCCACAAGCCTTATGCTCAAGTGGCAAATGAGCTGTTCCGGAAGCTTAACATGAAGAATACGTTTTGTTTTTCAAAAACTGATAGGCGAAATCTTGTGTATGGGCATATGAATAAAGACAATACATTCACTCCTGTCGAAGAATCTTTCATTAATGATGAAAATTTACCGGCAGACGGCGTGATTACCACTGCTGCAGACCTTTCGGTATGGAATGATCAACTTCATAAAGGAAAAATTTTAAGTTCGGAAAGTTACAGATTAATGACAACAGCTTCGGCACAATCACAGCATGACGTCTTTGGAAAAGATAAAATGGGTTACGGATATAATATCAGAATTGTAAAAGATCATGGAATCAGATATTTCGGACATACTGGTTTGGGAGACGGTTTCGCTTCTCTAAATGTTTATATTCCGGATTCCGATGTAAGCATTATCGTTCTGGAAAACCAGATGAATGAAGACAGCAGCCTGTATTATTATTTTGAAACTCTAATTAAAGATGTTGTATTGAAAAGCAGTTTGATCAGCAACAAACATTAATAGCTATTTAAAATCAATTGATACATAAAAAACCCCACCGTTCATGCGATGGGGCTTTATTTTAAATTATCCGATCACAGAAATTCCGGCATCTACTCTGAGCTCTGCACCATGAATATAAGAAGCTTCATCAGACGCCAGAAAAAGTACCGCATTGGCAATTTCCGACGGCTCACCCTGCCTTTTAAAAGGAATGGTGGGGATGATATTCTGAACGGCTTCATCTATCTGTTCCGGGTTCAGACCTGTATTGTTAAAAATATTTGTTTTGATGTGTCCCGGACTTATACCATTTACGCGAATTCTTCTCTCCGTCAGTTCGGTGGCAAAAGTTTTGATGAAAGACTGTACCGCCGATTTCGCCGCTGAATATATCGAAAAATTAGGCATTGATATTTCTGTGGCTACAGAAGTATTAAAAATAACCGAGCTCCCGTTTTTCATTAAGGGCAATATTTGCTGAACCGTAAAGAAAGGACCTTTTACCAGCATATTGAACAGCTCATCAAAAAGGAATTCATCAATATTCTCAATAGGTGCAAATTTCCCGTAGCCGGCATTGGCGAAAAGAAGATCAATGGTTTCGGTATATTTTTTCACTTCCTGTTGTAAATTCATCAGGTCGTTTATATTTCCCGCATCGGAAACAATTCCGAAAGCTCTCTCACCCAACTTTTCCATTGCCCTGGTTACCGTTTCTTCACTTCTTCCTGTGATGACTGCGCTGCCGCCTTCGTTAATAAACTGTTGGGCAGTTGCGAAGCCCATTCCGTTTGTTCCGCCTGTGATCAGGGCAAATTTGTCTTTAAATCTCTGCATTGTTTTTGGTTTAAAATTCTATGACAAAGATTGGGACTTTCCGCTTCTGAAAAAATCCGAAACTTGCGGAGTTTAATTGAATAATTGATTTTATCTAAAATGTATTTTTTAAAATTTAATTGTGTACAATTTAATTTTATCATACCTTTGTCCTGTTAATTTATTCAAGAAACCGAATGCATCGGTTCTGAAAAATTTATACCATTAATAATAAATAAAAAACAATGTCATTAATAGAAGATTTAAAATGGAGACATGCTGTAAAAGCATATGATCCGTCAAAAAAAGTTTCAGAGGAGGATTTAAATACAATTTTAGAAGCAGCCAGATTAGCTCCTACTTCATCAGGACTTCAGCCATTCCGTATTATCGTTGTGGAAAATCAGGAATTAAAAGAAAAAATGGTTGAAGGTGCCCTGAATCCTGAAGTGATGAGAGACAGCTCACATGTTCTGGTTTTTGCAGCATGGGACAGCTATTCTAATGAAAAAATCGATCAGGTATATGATCTGCACACAGATGTAAGAGATTTACCTAGAGGCCGTTTCAGCAGCTATACAGATAAAATAAAGTCTATTTATGGAGCTCAGACTCCGGATGAACATTTCGCCCATACCGCACGCCAGACTTATATTTCTTTGGGAATGGCTTTGGCTCAGGCTGCTGAATTGAAAATCGACAGTACTCCTGCCGAAGGTTTCAGTAATCAGGTGGTTGATGAAATCCTAGGATTGAAAGATTTAGGATTAAAAAGTGTAAGCCTTTTATATCTTGGTTACAGAGATGAAGAAAAAGACTGGATGTCTTCCATGAAGAAAGTGCGTATTCCGATGGAAGAATTCACAATCAGAAAATAATTTAGTCTAAAGGCTCAGTCCTTAATCGTTATGGAAAATTCAGAATCTTTAAAATTAGGCAATCAGATCTGCTTCCCTTTATATGCTATCGCAAAGGAAATCACCGGATTATACCGTCCGTTTCTTGATGAGCTGGATATTACGTATCCTCAATATCTTGTGATGATGATATTATGGGAAAAGGACGGATTTACCGTTAATCATATCGGCGAAGAACTCTTCCTCGACAGCGGAACTCTGACCCCACTTCTGAAAAGACTGGAAAATAAAGGTTTTATCATCCGCAAACGGAAAAAAGAAGATGAAAGAGTGGTTCAGATATTCCTGACTGAAACCGGAAAAGCATTAAAACAGAAAGCCTGTGATGTTCCGGCAAAAATCCTGGAAAAGATAAATGTTCCGATAGAGGATTTATTGGAGCTTAAAACATCAATTCATAAAATTTTAAACAAAATAGAAAAATAAACAGTATGAAAACATTGTATACAACCAGCGTTACCGCAAAAGGCGGAAGAAACGGACAGGTAAAAAGTGAAAACGGAGTTCTGGATATCGAAGTAAGAATGCCTAAAGCCCTGGGTGGTGCCAATGATGATTTCGCCAATCCTGAAATGCTTTTTGCAGCAGGATATTCAGCTTGTTTTGACAGTGCCTTGAACAGAGTTATCAGTTTAACGAAAACCCAAACGGGTGAAACAACCGTAACCGCTCAGGTAAGCATCGGACAGATTGAAAACGGTGGATTCGGATTGGCTGTTGAGCTGGATGTGAATATTCCGGGGGTTTCTATTGAGGAAGCGCAGTCACTGACCGATCAGGCACATCAGATTTGTCCTTACTCAAATGCAACAAGAAATAATATTGAGGTTAAACTTTCGGTGACCAACAACGGTTAAGATTATTTTCTATCAACATCATTTATAATGAAAGAGGCTGTTTATAGATTAAACAGCCTCTTTTTTATCTTTTGTTGTAATCGCTTTTCTGATAAGCATCTACTTTTTTATAAGAGTCATTTTTCTCTTTTTCTTTTTTATCCGAAATGAGGATTCCGAAAAGATGGTCTATCTCATGCTGGAAAATGACGGCCGTAAAACCTTCCACAATTTCTGAATATTTCTGTCCCTTCAGATCAACATATTCCAACTGAATAACTTTACTTCTGTAAAACTGATCTCTGAATTCCGGGATTGATAAATCTCCTTCAGGACCTAAATTCTGTAAATCTGATCTCCAGACAATGACAGGATTGATGAAATATTCCAGCGGATTTCCTTCTTTATCGAAACGCTGAACCCAGATTATTTTCCTGTTGATTCCGACTTGCGGTGCTGCGATTCCTACTCCGCCATCTGTTGAAAGGAGTGATTCTTTCATTCTTTTCACCAAAATTGCAGTATTTGAATCAGTGGGATTGACTTCTGATGAAAGGCTCAGCAGAGTTTTATGCTGATTCGAATCTGTCGTCTGATAAATAGGTAAAGCAGTATTGATATCGCCCTGCCTGATGATTGACAATTCGTTTGAAGTCAAATTCTGAGCATTGATTAAACCTATAAAAAAGACCAGGAGAAAAGATATTTTTTTCATTTTTGTTGAATGTTGTACAAAGATAAAAATTGTCATTTAAAAATCCGGCTGCTCTTATGGCTCTTATGGCTAAAGCCAGTGGATTTTCTTTCATTAAAAAACGGGTTAAAGCCCGTTTGAATATCATTTATAAAGTCCTGTAAGCTTAATAAGTCTTCGTCATATCCGCCGGAATAATAAGATTAAAATCTGTTGGGATATAATCTTTTTCAGGAATTTTCAGTTCAGGGTTTTCAGATTCAAAAACGGAGATCACTGCCATTTTAAGATTCGGGTTTTTCTGCTTGATATACCAGTAAATTCCGCCGAATTCTTTACTGTGGTAGTTTCCGTTATAATGGATAAAGGTTTTCCCGGCCTGAATATTTTTCAAAATAGATTCGGCCATCGTTGCATCTTTTGTCGCCTGTGCTGAGATAAAATTCATCACTTTCGTTCCTTCGGCATGCTCTCCCATCATCGCTTTCATTTCGGGATATCCCGGAGTATCCAGCGTTACTGTTATCGGTAATTGAGCAATATAAGATTTTTCTTTTTCGCTCAGTTTATTCAAAGATTCCAATCCTTCCTTTGCGGTTTGTGAAGCATATTTCCTCGGAATATTGGTTGCAATGAAATTCAGTTTTTTATTTTTGGCAAAATCGACCAAAGGTTTGTAGTCGGTTGTAAAATTATTCCACAGACGCGCTGAGTCTTTCAGTGTTTTTGCATCCAATTTTCCGCTTAAATACTGGTTTAGCTGAGATTGGTTGTCTCTTTCAAACATTTCAGCACCTAAAATAAGCTGACCGTTTTTCTTTTCATACAGAGCCTCTGTGATTTTCAGCTGTAACCAGTGATTGATAGAGCTGTTATGATTCTCTCCGATGAAAACGACATCGTAAGCAGCCAGTTCTTTAACCAGCTTATCGGTTTTAACAGCTTTTCCTTTTTGATTGTAAAATTGATATGCTTTAAAATTTTGAGCATCCATCAACCCAAAACCTATCATCAATACCGCTATGAAAATATTTTTCATTTTATTTTATTTAAACATAAATTATTTATTGAAACACAAATTACACTAATGGTTTGCACAAATATCGCAATTATTACGGCTTATCTTAAACTACAAAAGTCTTTAAAAGATTTTAAAATTCAGTCATATCAAAACAGAACCTCATCTTCATCACAATTTTACGATTTTACAGTTCAGTAATTTCGCCTTCTTGCCTTTTTGCCTTTTCATAAAAAAGCCGCCTTGAATTACAAAAAACAAAACGGCTTCATTCAAATTATCTAACTATTTATTTTTCCAGTTCTGCTACAAGGTCTTTCCATGCCTGCAGCTCAGGAATTCCCGGTTTTCTTTTTCCGAAGAACTGAACGATAAAATCTCCTTCTTTATTGAATACTTCAATAGCCGTTACTTCTCCGTCTTCAGTAGGTTTTTTAACGATCCAGGCTTCTGCGATTTTCGTTACATCCAGATGTAAATTGAAGTCAGGATCCATTACATTAAACCACTGCTGATGCCAAAGTGTTTTCTTCACTTCTCCGGTGTGAATCTGGATAATCCCTCTGTTTCCTACGAATACCATGATCGGAAGGCTCTTTTCAGAAGCATCTTCCAGGATATTGACAACTTTAGCGTTATCAATTTTTTTAGCAAATCCTTCAGGAGCCAATCTTAAGGCCTGGGTTCTGCTTACCCCGAATTTTCTTGTCATCATGAAGAAATCGTGGGTGTCTTTTAATTCTGTCCATGCTTTTTTAAAACCTTTTGCATCGATTTCAGAATCTGCTTTTTCCGCAGGTTTCGGAGCAACAGCTTCAAATTCAAAAGCCTGGTTCTGATCTTCTGCCTTGAATTTTTCAACAATAGCATCAAAAGCTTCTGCATTGCTGTCTTTTGTCAGATAGATCTTGTGAAGAGCCAAACCGTCTTTTCCGAAGAACTGAAGGCTCTTTTTATCTCCTTCTACTACTGCGAATGCAAATTTCCATGAATTAAGGAAAATTCTAAGATCGATATCTTCCCCTACGAAAAGCTGTGCATGAGGACTGCTGAAATCTCCGTTCAGATAAGTTCCTTTTCTTTCATGCACACATTCGTCGTTACGGGTAAGAGCCATTACTTTTCCTAATTGCTCAACGTCTGTTAAAATATTTTGAAACTCCGGTTTTAGGATAGTTACTCCCTCACCGATGTTTGTTACCAATAATTCAGCTTCGCTTACACCCAGTTGTACAGCAGCATTTCTTATTCTCAAATGTGGATTTTCAACTTTCAAAGCGTCCCACTTTTCTTTTAGATCGTTAACTAATGTGCTCATTTTGTTACTTATTTTTTTATCGTTAAAACTGTATAAATTCTTTTTATTTTTTCGTCCCCTATTTTACTGGTTACTTCTTCTTCCTTTTCAGAAATTTTCATTCTTTTAAAATAGCTCCGGGCAATGATTTCCTCCATTTCTTTGTTGCTGTATAAAGTGAAATTATACTGTGTAAAAGGAAGCTTTTCCATGAATTCCCTTTGTGCGAAAGTGAGAACAAAAGTTCCGCTATCTTTCAGGGTTCTATGGATTTCATTTAAAAAATCAACCGGTTTTTCCCAGAAATAAACGGTATTGACTGTAAATATTTTATCAAATATCTTATCTCCGAAAGGAAGCTTCTGACCTTCATAGCAAATAAATTCAGCCTGGTTTTCAAATTCTTTGTTTATTTTTCGGGCTTCATGATGCATGGTTTCGGAAATATCGATTCCTGTGTATTTAATATTTTCAGCTTTATTTAAAATACTTTTCACATGTGCTGCGTTTCCATGCCCGATTTCAAGGATTTGCTCATCGTCTTCAATCAGGAGGGTCCTGATGCTTTCCAGGGTCATCCCTATGTTGGTAGCGTTCATCATCTCAGCTATCTCAATACCTTTTTCTCCCTGAGGATTGGCAAGATTCTGAGCAAGGATCTTTAATTCATCTTTTTCCATGGTTATCCGAAAATGATCATTGGGTTATTGGTAATCGGGTGATCGCAAATGGTGCACGGAAAATTATACGCCTGAGTGATCGTTTCGGCAGTAAAAACTTCCTGCGGTGTTCCATAAGCTGAAACCCGTCCTGATTTCATTAATAAAATTTTATCTGCATATTGTGCCGCCAGATTAAGGTCATGTAAAACAACGATAGCAGAATTGGCTTTTTTAGTGAAATTTTTTATTATTTCTAGTGCTTTATACTGATGTTTTACATCCAGATTATTCAAAGGTTCATCCAGAAAAAGCAGTTTATGGGCAATATCATTTTGCAGCTGCGCCATGACGCGGGAAAGATGTACCCTTTGTTTTTCTCCGCCGGACAAGGTATTGTATTCTCTGTCTTTTAAGTGGAAAACATCGGTTTCATACATCATGTTATTCATTGCTTCGAGGTCGTCTTTTCTCGGCTGTGCATCGAAATACGGATATCTTCCCATCATGACAACGTCTTTCACTTCTAAAGGGATATCATTGCTGTTGTGCTGGGAAAATTTAGCTTTATGCCGGGATAATTCTCTTACTTCCCATTCACTGATCGGTTTATCTTTGAATAAAATCTTTTGCGTCCCGGATTTCACTTCATTTGCCAGAATACTCAACAGACTGGATTTTCCGGCGCCGTTCGGTCCTACAATAGCCAGAAACTCACCGTATTCCAAAGAGACATCCACTCCGTCGAGAATATGAAAATCCCGATGTAAATAACTGATATGATGTGCCTTTATCATTGAAGTGATTTTTTAAATTTAATTAAAATGGCAATAAAAATCGGCCCTCCAATCAGCGAGGTCAAAATACCGATCGGCAATTCTGATGGTGCCACAATACTCCTGCTGAATGTATCGGCAATCAGGAGCAAAATACTTCCGCAAACCGCTGACAATGGTAAAATGAAGGTATAATCTGATTTAAATAAAAGCCTTAAAATATAAGGTACAATAAGGCCTACAAAACCAATCGTCCCTGAAAATGCAACACAGGTTCCTACCATTAAGGAAGTGACAATCACAATTTGCTTTTTCAGTGTTTCAACGTTTATTCCTAAATGCTGAGCATCTTTCTCGCCCAGCATCATCGCATTCAACGCTTTTCCCTTCGGAAGCAGAACAAGGTAAGAAATAATCAAGACGATTATTAAAACAATATTTTTTGTCCAGGTTGCAGCCGCAAGACTTCCCATATTCCAGAAGGTAAGATCTCTTAACTGCTCATCTTTTGAGATATAAATCAGGAATCCCGTAATTGAAAAACCGATTGATGTGATGGCAACACCGCTTAACAGCATCATAACCACATTGGTTTTCCCGCCACTTGTAGAAATCCTGTACACCAGCATCATTGCGATTAAAGCTCCCAGAAAAGCTGAAATACCTACCAATGAAAACTGTACCATCTCAGGAAGGTATTGCTTGAAATGCCCTCCTAAAACAATTGCAATTGCAGCAAGTAATGTCGCTCCCGAAGTTAAACCTATCGATTCTCCCGTCGCCAGGGGATTTTTAAATAGCCCCTGCAAACTGGTTCCTGAAACGGCAAGCATACTTCCGATTAAAATTGCCATAATAACCCTGGATGTACGCACTTCCCAGATTACATATTTGTCACTCAGAGATAAATCGGGGTCTCCTTTTATTACTTTTCCTAAAACTTCAAACGCGGATTTACCACCAAAGTCGTAAACCCCGGTATTAAGTGACCATACTGCTATGATTGCAAGCAGTATGGTACTTATAGCAAAATAAAAGTATAATTTACTTTGTGTTCTCAATTAATAATTTATTTAATCCTACTGCAGCCTCTCCTAATCTTGGTCCGAAACCTGAAACCAGACCTCCGTCCATCGCGATGATCTTCTTATTTTTTCCGGCGTTGGTCTGGGCAACACCCGGCATTTTAAGAGCGCCTTCGTTTCCGCCGGCACCCTGCAGACCTGTTGTAAAGAAGAACAATACATCAGGATTAGCCTTTACTACCGCTTCCGGGGTTAAAGGTTTGAAATCTTCAAAATCAGTCACTGCGTTTTCACCTCCTGCAAGATCTATCAATGCAGCCATTGGTGTATTTTTCCCTGATACCATCAGCATATTTCCTCTGGCGTAGATGAATAATACTTTCGGTTTTTTAGCGATCGGCTGGATTTGCTTTAAATCAGCATCGATTTTATCATTCAATTTCTGATAATCTGTGTTTCCGACAGCTTTTGCTACCTGTTCGATCAGTTTTTTAGCTCCTTCTACTGAATATTCCTGTTTGAAAATCTCGGCTTTAATTCCTGAAGAATTAATTTTCCCCAATAATTCCGGGTTGATATCTTTATCAGAACCCAGGATCAGGGTAGGATTCAGTGCCATAATCGGTTCGATGGTCATTGATCTTACGTGTCCCAAATCTTTAGCCGTAGCTTTTAATGTTTCAGGATAAGTGCTGGTAACGTCTGTACCCACGATTTCTTTTTCGTGACCTAGCGCGCTTACGATTTCTGTAATTCCGCCGCTCAGGGTAACGATTTTATTGTTGCTTTCCGGAGCTTCAGAAGAAACTTCCGTTGTGTTTTCTTTTTTAGCACCTTCTTCTTTTTTGCAAGAATATACTGCGACAAGCACAGAAGCTGCAAGGATGAATTTTTTCATGATATCCTATTATTTGATTATTTATAAAGGTTCAAATTCAAAATTGGTGTATCCGCGTTCACCGGCATCATTCTTCATTCTGTTAAACCTGAGCTTAAAGTAGAATCCTTCTGCATCCCTGAGAACAAAGAAACGATCTGTGTAGACAAAAGCACTTGAAGTACTGTTATTACCTGTGGTGGTACGCCATTTATCTCCGATAGCCCTCTGGTCATTAAAAATAAATTTCGCCGGGTCTACATCATTGAGTTTAAAGGCATTGTACGCCTGATCAAGATTGCTTGAAACAGTCACCTGATAAGCTCCTACACCATTGGCCATATTGGTTACAATAAAATCTGCATAAAAATAACTGCCTGCACTTGCACCATTCTGGAATACTTCATTGGTAAAGCTTGTAAAGCACAGATCCCATTTTTTCTTCGTCGGTTGTATGGTTACCTGCTGGTTATTCTGCATGCTAAAGAAATTGAAAGTATAATCTGTATTTTTTGTGATGATATATTCTTTATGATTGGTATCATTAAGATCCGCATATTTGATTTTATATCCGTTAGTTGCTCTTACGATCTGCACTTTTTTCCAGCCTCTTGTATCTCCTGCTAATAATATGGAACCGGGTGCGACCGTAGCTCCGTCAGCCGGAAGTGCTCTTCCCATATTCACAAGGTAGATCGGATTTTCGGAATCATTTTCCTTGATTTCCTGAATACCTGTGGTTTGTGTTAAAAAATTACCGTCCGGGTTATCGATATACTGCATATTGGCAGGATCAAATGTTCCCATCTGAACAATTCCCAGAAGGTTGTTGACATCGTTTTGCTTTACATTATCAATATTGATGGCACCGGGAATTTTCGCTACTGCCATTGCGATAGAACCATTGATAATGACACGATATTCATCTCCGCTGTAAAACCCCAAATCCCAGTCGGTTCTTTTATTCACAACCGGATTTTCATAATCACTTAAGTCTATCCACAACTGATTAGGCTGTGTAGGGCCTCCTACACCGGCGTTTACTTCTGAACCGGTCATTGGAGCAACCGTCACCGGATCATCATCTGCTGAAAGGCAGGATTGTAAAGCAACAACCAGAACAAGGGATAATATCTTTAAATATTTCATAATGATAGTTTTTAGAATTGATACATTAATCTTGCAAAATAACTTCTGCCGTAAAACAGATTCAGGCGGTCCGAAGCTGCATTGTGACCGCTTGCTGCCGTAACAGTACTGTTAACTGTGGTAACATCAAATATATTTTTAACGCCCACTGAAAGCTCAAAACGGTCTTTCCAGAATGGCTGGCTTACAATAAAATCCATCATATGGAATTCATCTGTTTTACCAAGCTGAAAGCCTTCACCTGTATTGACGTAGTTTCTTGCCTGACCCGTATACTTATAATAAAGCGCAAAAGCGGTGTTTATATCTTTTAACTTATAAGTTGCTGAAGCCCCTGCCTGAACATTGTACTGAAAATCTGTAGGAGAAGTAAAGTCAAGCTCGCTCATTGAAACGGAAATTTCGTTCAGTGAAGCTCTGACACCGAAAGTAAACTGATCTTTACTGAAATCGGCATTTGCTGAAAATAAAAGACTTCTGTATTTATTTAAATTCATGTATTTATAAGTAGAAGCTCCTATCCTTACCATTTCTATCCTGTCATCCACATCCAGATATAAAGCATTTATTCCATATCCGATGCGCCAGTCATTTCCGGTTCTGAAATTCTGGTCCCAGAATACCCCTGCTGAATATCCTTTTTCAGGTGACAAATCGGGATCTCCCTGAATGTCATGGTTAACGTTTACCATATAAGTAAACAGTTCTTCATAGGTAGGAAAACGGTTGGCAGTTCCGAAAACGCCTCTTAAATTGGAATTATCCGATGTTTTTAACCTTGCGGAAAGTGAGTAATTAAATTGATTTTCAAACCGGTCACTTACTGAAAATCTGGCTCCGGGCCTTAAAGAAAACCGATCTGAAATATTCCATTCTGCAGAAAGGAAATTGGAATAGGTGAAGATATTTCTTTTTACATTTTCACTGTTAAATTCACCGGCAATCAGAGCTGCATAGCCACTTGTATGGTCTAATTCATAGCCTAACTGAAAATCAAATTTCTTATTATCAAGGAAATTACTGAACAGCCCTCTTGAATAAATAACATCTGTTTTATAGTAAGAATTTTCCTGGTTCTTTTCTCTTACAGAGCGGTTAGGAATATCATAATTATAGTCAAAATATTTCCGGTCCTGGTTCTGGTAAGAAAAATCTCCCATGTAACGAATATGCCCCAAACTGGTCTGGATATTAAACTGATGAATCCATCTTTCCGTATTATATTCTCTGTCAATACTTTCATAGGTAACACCACCCACACCGTCATTAAGCGGTTTTCTGGACACTACCGGATTATAAAAATTGAATTTTTCGTGTAAGTAGGAAAGCTTATAAAAGAAGGACGTTTTATTTTTGGTATACTTTAATAAGGCTGAAGCATCGTACTGGTCTTTCGGGTTCCATTCATTCCCTCTGGTTTTCTCTACATCATCCCCGAAGTACTTATATCCTTCCCGGTTGCCTTCATAGCCCATAAACTGGTTATGGTTGAAGCTGATATTCGCAAACCAATTGTTGCTGATATTATAGTCTGCACTTACATTCTGAATATGTCTTCCTTTTCCCTTCTTGCGCAGATCGTAGTCGTTTCTTACAGTCTCTTCCTGCAGAGAAGCTCTTACGCTTACTTTTTTAGAATTATTCTTTTTGGTAATAATATTGATGACACCTGCGAGTGCGCCATTGCCATATTCAACTCCCATACTTCCCCGTACAATTTCGATTCTTTCAATATTGTTCAGGCTTAGCTTGGTAAGGTCTATATTGCTTCCCAATCCCGTATCTCCTACAACCGGTATATTATCTATTAAAACTTTAACGTAATCTCCGCCCAGTCCCATAATATTAGCGGTAGAATTCCCGGAGTCCGTATCGGGTGTGATCTGTATATTAAGACTTTGATTTAAAACTTCTGCAACATTCGTAGCTGCCATGCTTTTAATCTTTTGGGCATCGATCACCTCAACCTTATAGATGGATTTATTAATTGACTGTTGGGTATACTGTCCTGTAATAACAACCTCTTCTATTTTCTTCTGATTAAGAGAATCTTTTTCCTGTGCATTTATCCAGAGTACAGTGGATAAGGATAGAATGGAAAGCACTTTCTTCTTCATAAAGGCAAAAAATTTTTGACAAATATAGTCGTTTATTTAGAATAATTAAAAATAAAATTATACTTTTGTAGAATAATTCTAAATAAAAATAACATAAATACCTTTAACAGATTATGAAAACAAAGCTACTTTTGGCCTCTTTGCTTTCTCTAAGCATACAGCAAACTATTTTAGCTCAGACCGATGCTTTTGGTTACACAACAGTAAATATGACGATGGGGCCTGCTTATCAAAACCGTGTATTCTTTGATTTATCTGCCAACACTACAGTATCTCAGGCAGCAGATAACTGGGACATTGCATTTTACAGAAACAGCGCAATGGATAAGGGGATCAGAATTAATGATGCCAAAACAGCAACGGTTTACCAGACTTCCAGCACACCTGCAGATTTCGATACGGTAAATCCGTCTCAAAAAGCAACATGGGGAAACCCGCTTTATAATCCGGATCAGACAACGCGCATCCAGGACGGAGCTTTTGATTCATCCACTCTTTTACCGGCAGGACCGTTCAATTTCGGATGGGGAAACTATGATATAGCAACGCATAAAGTTGTCGGCCAGGTTGTTTTTGTTATCGATTATGGGAATGAAAACTATTACAAATTCTTCATTAATGAATTTTCAGCCGGATATACTTTCAAATATGCAAAATGGAACGGAACATCATGGGATGCTACGCAAACAAAGACTGTAGCCAACGGATCTGATGATGCTTATTTTAATTATTTCTCTTTCACGACAGGAGATAAAGTTCCCAACCTTGAGCCTGCAAAAGCTGACTGGGACCTGATGTTTACAAGA
Organism: Chryseobacterium tongliaonense; assembly: GCF_041224435.1. Taxonomy (NCBI): domain Bacteria; kingdom Pseudomonadati; phylum Bacteroidota; class Flavobacteriia; order Flavobacteriales; family Weeksellaceae; genus Chryseobacterium; species Chryseobacterium tongliaonense. The sequence continues at coordinate 539,389 of NZ_JBGFFD010000002.1, forward strand.
TACTGGACAGATTATACTTATCCTGGAGGATCAATGATGTATAAAATGGCGGGAGTCATTCAGAATCCTTCTGTTACCATCGCAAAAGTACAACCCGAAACCCAGGCAACCGCTGCTGCTACTCTTCCTGCATCAGGAACTTTTTCCGCTAAAATTACAGCCATAGGCCACTCCTGGAAACCTACATCAGGGGTTTATACTGACGTGGTATATTATATAAAACAGGGATCAGACTATTACAGAATGTATTTCACTTCAAATGAAGGCACCACTACAGGTAATATGTATTTCAAATACAAAAACATCACTTCAACATTAGGAGTAAAAGAGGTTGGCCAGAAAGCTTCTTTCGGTATTTATCCTAACCCTACTACTGCTGATAAAAAAGTAACGGTTTTATTTGATGTAAAAGAAAAGGCTTCTAATAAAGGAAATGTAGAAGTATATGATCTTACCGGTAAAAAAGTATACAATACCGAACTTACCAACCAGACAGGCTTCTACAAACAGGACTTAAATCTATCTCATCTTACTTCAGGAACTTACCTGGTGAAAATCACTTACGGTGGCAACACTGAAACTAAGAAGCTGATTGTAAAATAATTTAAGATAACTATATACTATTTACACTTATTGTTTGCTTTTCAATGATCGGTTTTTACATCGCAAAGAAAATTATGCATCGGACCTATTTAAGATGAGTAAAGTTTTTTAATCTATAAAATAGATTTCAAAAAAAAGCTTCATTGCAACTCTGCTGTTTTTCTTTGCTTTTCTTAAAATATAGCAGTCGGATTTTAAAAGTTCTGCGTTAATAAAAAATAATGAGCGTAAAATAGTATATAGCGACCTAATCTAAATTTTAATACTTTCTATTTTTTCTAAAAAAGGCTGCCTACGGATTGTAAGCAGCCTTTTACATGTAAATAAAATTTCTCCTTAGTAAATTTTAAATCCCTTATAAACCTGGGCAGAGCTTTCCATAATTCTGGAAGCATCCTTACGAAAATCGAGAAGATGATCCTGCCCGTTGTGGCTGTTGTGATGTTCCACACTTTCCCATAATTCGATCAGAAAAAATGTCCCTTTATTATCTTTATCTTCTATAAGATCATATTGCAGACATCCGGCTTCTTTTCTCGTTTCTTTTACCAGATTTTGAAATAATTCAACCGCTTCCATCAGATAATTTTCATTAAACTTAAAAAGCGCAATTATATGTAAATTCATGTACTGTTATTTAGGATGTAAAAGTAAATTATTTTCAAAACCGAATTGTTTTTTATCCGTCTTATTTTTCCACAATAAACAGAAAAATTTAATTGAATATTGATTTATAAATAGTTATCAGACTCATCACAATGACCAGGGTTCCGATGATAAAAAACATCTTTTTTACCGGAAGTCTGGCCGTAAGCATGGCAGAAAACGGAGCCGTAATAATTCCGCCGATTAAAAGGCCCAGAATAATATGCCAGTGCTGAATCCCCAATGTGAAAAAGAAGGTAACTGCTGCCGTTAAGGTTAAAATAAATTTAGCGACGGTAGAACTTCCCACTGCAAATCTCGGAGTAAATGCATTTTTAATTAAAGTTCCCGTTACCAAAGGGCCCCATCCTCCACCTGCAAATGAATCAATAAAACCTCCGATCACTCCTAATCTTGTCAGATTGGTTTTCCTTTTCAAAGCCTTACTTTGTTTCGCTTTAAAGGCATTTGAAAAAATCTGTATTCCAAGGTATAAAGTATAGAAAGCTATAATGGTTTTGGTTACTTTAGCATAATACTCACCCAGATAAGTCAGGCATAAAGCCCCGATAACAGCACCTATAATCGCAGGAATTGCCAGTTTTTTAACCAGGCTTTTGCTTACATTTTTAAGCTGAATATGGCTTATGCTTCCCGCTGCTGTTGTAAAGCTCTCCGCGGAATGAATACTTGCACTGACAATATGTGGCGGAATATTAAGAAACAAAAGAGTGGTGGTACAGATTACGCCATATCCCATTCCCATTGATCCGGCTACGATTTCAACCAGGAAACCTACCAGAAGCATCCAGTAAAAGATGTAATTATCTTTGGCCAGAACCGTAAAAAGCTCATCCAGATAACCTAATTCGTACATTGAGAAAACCGTAATAAAAACAATCGCCAGTGTTATAAAAAACACATTGAGCCTTATCTGAATCTTTCTTGAAATTACCATATTATACACATATTATGGCTTCAATACTGGATAATTGATCCGTTTGAAGTAGTGCAAATATCCAATAAAATATTTATCCTACCAAACAAGTAGACTAATTATTCAAAAAAAGGGATCTGATCAATCGACCAGATCCATTAATGTTTTTCTTTCTAAAATATTTAAGGAAGCATCTCTTACCTCGATCAGAACATCATGTAAGCCACAATGATCTTCATTGCAGTCATCACATTTCTCATAAAAATTTAAACTTACACACGGTAAAAGTGCAATAGGACCGTTAACGAGACGAATAATCTTTGCCAGCTTCACATTCTCCGGATTTTCTTTAAAAAAATATCCACCACCCTTTCCTTTTTTACTGTCGAGGATGTCTGCTTTTTTCAGCTCAAGCAGAATATTTTCTAAAAATTTCAAAGGAATTCGCTTATGTTCCGCAATTTCGGAAATAAGAATCGGGCCTTCATTTCTTTTTTCTACAAGATATGAAAGCGCTTTAAAAGCATATTGAGATTTTTTTGACAGCATTACAGCAAATTTAAGAAAATTGTTTTAAATGGGAGAAACCGGAATTAACCACAAATAACACAAATTAAATTATACAAATATCCACAAATAAAAAAGCTTTATAAAGTCTACTTGCCACACGTTATTCGTAATACACCTGAATTTACGATTTTGCAGTTTTACCTTTTTGCTATTTTGCAGTTTCACAGTTTTACGATTTCGCAGTTTTGCCTTTTCGCCTTTTTGCCCTTTTACGATATTGCTATTCTCCCCTCAAATCCTTAAGTTTGTTCTATGTTCAGTAAACAAGAAGCACAGCAGTTAAAAAAGGAGTTTTGGACGGCTTTTGGAAAGTCTTTTCCCAGAAAATGGATTATGTACGACACCAAAATCAAGGATGTTGCTTTCAAATTCTATGCAGATAATAAAAAGGCTGAAGTTTCCCTGGATATAGAAATGAAAGATGAGATTTTCAGGAATGCTTATTATGAAAAGATCTGGTCTTTGGAGGATATTTTAAAAGACTTCATCGGAGATTTTCAAAAAGAAGAACATTTTACTCTGGAAAACGGAAAACTGATCAGTAAAATCTGGATAGAAAAGCACAATGTCTCTATTTTCAATAAAAATACCTGGCAGGAAATTTTCGAATTCTTTGTAGAAAAAATGGATGGCTTTGAGAGGTTTTACTATGAGTATGAAGATTTTATAAAGGATATTTAGATCAAAAATTATTTTAAGTAATCTTACAGAGTTATTTTATGAATCGAGAAACAGCTCAATATATTATTACCTATTTTTCCAACTTATTAACAAGTGATGAGAGAATGGCCATTAAACACTCGTCATCAATTTACAAACTTGAATACTCAAAAAGTGTCAATATTGAAAATCTTAAAAGAATTTATAAGGAAAAGGGTTGGCTAACTTCTGACTCATCAGTTTTAGATTTACTTAAAGATGGATATGAAAATTTTGAATTGCTGGTCGCCAATAGAATTTTAAGCCAGAATCCGGATAAAATATTCTTTAATACTTGCCCAAAATGTAATAAATTATGCAGAACACCTTATGCAAGACAATGTCGCTATTGTTCATATAAATGGCACCACATAATCGTTGCCCGGTTTAAACTCAATAGCTCTTTTCAGATAAAAGAAAGGCAATTTTTTCTTTTAGGAGAAATAATACAAGGGGAAATTAAAGTAGGACAATTTATGGATCTTACCCTATTAGGATTAAATAAAAAACCAAAAATTGAATCTATTGAATTTGCTTTTAAACAGCTGGAAGGAAAAAAATGGGAAGAAATAGGATTAAGAACCAGTGAGCTCACAGAAGAAGATAAGGAATATTTGAAAAGTATAGGTTCTTTTGGAACACCATTTGACATAATAGTAAATAACAATATTTAATTTCATTAATAATTATACAAATGGTTTCTATTTTTATTTATTACTTTTTGTCAAATGACAAATGCCATACAACCAGGTTTGACTAACTTGCTATCATGAAAGAATTATTCGATTTTATTTTAAGGTTTGGGAATCTGAACCAGCAACAGATCGACTTTATCGCAAGCAAAGCAACCGAAGTAGATCTTACAAAAGACAGCTACTTTTCTGAAGCCGGAAAAATAGCCAGACAGGTAGGCTTTGTTGTGGACGGAATTTTACGGGTTTGCTACTACGACAATAAAGGAGAAGAAATCACCAAATACTTTATCGAAGAAAACAACCTGGTTGTAGATCTTGAAAGTTTTGATAATGAAATTTGTTCCAGCACCTATGTGGAGGCCGTTACAGATTGTAAGCTCATTGTTTTTTCAAGAAAAGACTGGCTGGAGCTTTTACAGACCATTGTCGGCTGGGAAGCCATTGTACATAAAATCATTTCACGGGCATTGATTCAGAAAGTAGAAAGAAGAAGCCCGCTGGTTTCGGAAGATGCTACAACACGCTATCTGAAATTCCTTGAGATCTACCCTACTGTAGTCAACCGTATTCCGCTTTCTTATATTGCTTCTTATCTGGGCGTTACCCAATCTTCATTGAGCAGGATCAGGAAAAATATAAGGTAGAAGCTAGAGGTTAGAAGTTAGATTGAGGGCTTTATGGGATATTTTGTATTCTGATTAACTTAATTTTTGTTTTTTGACTTTAATTTATTTGCATTTTGTATTGCTTTTTGCCATAATGACAAATGATATCCTGTTTAATTGACGGAATTTTACACCATTAATTAAATCAAACAAAATGAAATCAGCATTAATTACAGGCGCCAACAGAAGCATTGGCCTGGAAACCGTAAAACAACTTTCAGAAAAAGGATTATTCGTTTATTTGGGAAGCCGCAATCTTGAAAAAGGAGAAGCCGTAGTAAAAGAACTTAATGAAAAAGGCTATCAGAACATCAAAGCCATTGAAATTGATGTTACCAATCCTGATTCTATCACAGCAGCAAAAAATTGGGTAGAAAACGAACAGGGAAAGCTGGATATCCTGATCAATAATGCAGGAATTCTGGGAGCCAATCCTCAAACAGCATCGGCTACTTCCATTCAGGATATCCGGGAGGTTTTTGACACCAATTTTTTCGGAGTGATCAGCGTTACACAGGCATTTTTAGACCTGCTGAAAAAATCAGACAGCCCAAGAATCAGTAATATCACTTCAGGCCTTGGATCTTTAACCCTTCACAGCGACCCAAGCTGGAAATATTACGATGTAAAAACAGCAGCTTACGGACCTTCAAAATCAGCTTTGAATGCCTACACCATTACTTTAGCTTATGAATTGAAAGATTTACCTTTCAAAGTCAATACGATAGATCCCGGTTACACGGCAACAGATTTCAATCATCACAGCGGCCCAGGCTCTGTAGAAAGCGCTGCATCTTTTATTGTAAAGCACACGCTTACTGATGAAAACGGACCAACGGGAACTTATTTCAGCAATGATATTGAAGATGAAACGGGAATCAGTCCGTGGTAGGATTTATTGTATAATGTAAAAAGTACAATGTATAATGTATTTATGATGAAGAGAGACTTTTGGGTTTCTCTTTTTTGTTTTATCTATTACGATCTTTCTTTCAAATACTGCCGCCAATTCGAATAAATTTTGAAAAACAGTATTGGGAAGCTTATTCGTTTTAACAGCTGATTCCTTAGCTATGGATACATAAACAACTGCCTAACAAATCATTGGAAAACAATTTTTAAAAATAAATTACAAATAAAACAATAAATGATAAATAAAATTCACTACCTTAGGAATTGTATAAGCGGAATCCAAAAAGCTTCAAAAGAGTAGGAAAAACTAAAACTAACCATTATGAAAAACTTAAAAAAACTTTCAAGAAACAACATGAAAGCAGTAACCGGAGCTGTAGCCGCTCCTTGTGACGGATGGAAATTATGCCATGCCAATGACGACGGAAGCTATGGCTGGGGAATGTGCCCGCCTGAAACAGGAGGTACAAGCTGCCACAATTATGCTTGCGGCGGTGGGTTCTGGTGCTAATTAAACCATGAGAATGAATAGTTTACCATAAGCTATTCATTCTTTATGTATTATTTTAAGTGATTACTTATCATTCTATAAAACCGCAATTAATATGAAAAAAATATTCTTACTCTTCCTGATACTGATCTTCGGAATCGGGTTTGGCCAAAAAGTAAAAAAGGTAGAAAGGGTAAAAGATAAATTTGAATCGCGACAGCCTCAGGATATGTCTGTTCCGCCACCGCCCATGACTGCTTTTCCTGCGCAGTATCCGGGAGGAAACAAAGCATTTGTTGATGACGTCAAAAAGAATTTAAATAAAGACGCACTCAAAAGTCTCAGCAAAGATTTAAAAACAAAGATCATCCTGAAAATAAGCTCAGATGGTAATGTTTTGAATGTCTCAACTTACGGAGACAATGAAGCTTTCAACAGTGAAGTAAAAAAAGCAGCAGAAAAAACCACCTCAAAAGTTAAATGGGAAGCCGGAAAAAACAGCAAAGGTGAAAAAGTAATTGACATCGTGAATCTTCCGTTTAAATATTCCAATACTTAAAAACAGTAGTTATTGGGTTTCGAAAAAGCTTTGTCCTTTGGTATACAGAAATATTATTTTTTTAGTGTATTAAAAAAATAATCTGTCTCTGCCATTAATCCGGGAAATCTCATCTTAAATTTTTCTATATTTGTACAAAGCACAGATATACTATCATTATGGAAAAGCTAAGAAATCTAAGAAAACAAAGGGGATTCTCCCAGGAAAAAATGGCCGGTATCATTGCAACAGATCCTTCCAACTACTCCCGCAAAGAAAGAGGCGAAATAAAAATGTTTGATGATGAATGGGAAAAGCTGGCCGCAGCTTTGGAAGTGCCTGTGGAAGAGATAAAAGAGGAAAGGCCAACCAGCGTAATTAATAATGATCCTGTCTTTAACGACAATTCCGGTAATTTTAATCAATATTATACAATTCCTAATTCTATTATAGAAAACTTGCAGAGTTATATTAAAATTTTGGAGGACAAGATTGAGACTTTGAAGGAGGAAAATCTGAAATTAAAGATAAAGTAAATCCTTCGTTTCTAAGTTCTTACAATTACATCCGATATGACTATAGAAGAATAAATCAGCAATTATATTCTACTCAATCAGCATCTAAACGTGGTGATATGGAAACGTTGCATCAGTACATTAGGCAAGTAATGCCGGAATGTCAATTATGGTTTTTTTTAGATGGGAAAAATGATGAGGGAAAAACGGTTTCCAATCCTAATATCGAATATGGGTCATGAAGTATGGTGACGGAAGTACGAGAGACTTTTATCAAGTGGGGGTTCAGCGCTAACACAAGCGGAATTTCTATTTATATCCTTGGCATTGATGATAAGACCTATTTGTCTCAAACCTATAGAGGAAAAATAGGAAAAGCGAGTGTTACCAGATATTGTATTAAGTTTAAAGCACTAAAGGATATTAACATTGAAGAGCTTGGAGAAGCGATACGGGGAAAAATTTGCAGCAGTTTGGAAACTAACAAATTTCTTTCCAAAAGTAACAACAATATTAAAGAAATGAATAACCTTAAAAAAAACTAATATTTTACAATAATAAATATGATTAATAAAAAAACTAATAACCTAAACGTATCTCATATCAAAGCTGAAAAACTTTTCGGTTTATATGATTACACATTACCAAGAGAAGGAAATATTGACATAAATAAATTAATGATTATTTATGGAGATAACGGATCAGGAAAAACAACAATATTAAAATTATTTTTTTACCTACTTTCAACGAGAGATAAGAGTGGATATAAATCACGAATAGCCGAGACCAAATTCAAAAAATTCAGTGTATTTTTTCAAAATGGATTTGAAATAGGTGCTGTTAGAGAAAAGGCAACATCTGGGACTTATGAATTTTACATATCTAAGAATAGAAAAAAAATTAAATCACTTGTTTTAATTGCTAATTCCGAAAATGCTATTCAATTAGAGTCAGGAACAAAAGACGATTTCATTTATCAAGAAATTCTTACATATATTAAAAAACTTAATATAACAATTTTTTATCTTTCCGATGATAGAAAAATACTTAATAGCTTATTATCTGATGGGCACGAACAAGAATCTAACACTATAATATATAATCATTCTGACATAATATACTCAAGAGAATATGAAAAAACAGCTATTAAGAAATATCTAAATGAAAAAAGATTAGGTTTCGAACCTACCATAGAGCGTCTTATTGATTGGGTTAGAAATAAAGTTATTTATGGATCTAGACAAGGAGAAACTAATTCACAGGTAATTTTTTCGGATATTATTAAAAATTATATTACACTTGCTGAGTCCGAAGTAAGTAATAAAACACAAGAAACACTCTTAAAAGAACTTGAAGATTTAGAAGCAAAAATTCCTTCTTTTGTAAAATTTGGATTAATTGATAATATTGATATAAAAGGGTTTAGAAGTTCTATAAAAAAAGCAAAAACACCAGAGCAAATAAATTTCTTACATACAGTAGTGTCACTTTTTTTGGATAGTATTAATGCAAAATTGAACGCCTTAGAATATGTCGTAAAGACAATAAATCTTTTTCTCCAAACCGTAAATGATTATTTTGCTAGTAAAAGAATTGAGTTTCACCTTTCTAAAGGTTTTATTTTAAAACAAACTGACAATAATGAGGATATAAATTTTAATTGGCTCTCAAGCGGGGAAAAACAATTAATACTACTATTAATTAATACCATAACTTCAGCTGATGATGCTACTATTTTTATTATTGACGAACCTGAAATTTCTTTAAATATAAAATGGCAACGAAAATTAATCAATACACTTTTAGATTTTAGTAAAGAAAAAAACATTCAATTTATTCTAGCAACTCATTCATTTGAATTATTGTCTTCTTATAAAACAAGTATAACTAAATTAGTATCTGAAAATGCTTGATATAAAAAGAAAATGGGAAGAGTTAGTCACTATTTACAGTCTCGAAAATGAATTAATAGATGTATATGTTGAAGGTCCTAGTGATAAAAATGTAATTGATAACTTTTTTGAATATAAAAATAACAACTATCAAAATGTTATTGAAATCAATGATATAGATGTTTCTAACTTAAAAGATAATTTTATCGATTTAGACTTAAAATCAAATAAAGATAAATTGATTGCCCTGTCTAGAATACTGGAAAAAGAATCATTAAGTACAAATATTAAATGTATTATTGATAAAGATTTTGATGATATCCTAAATAGCAAACAGGAGAACAAAAATATTCTATATACAGATTTTTGTTGTATGGAGTCATATTTTTTTTCTAAAAAATATATTGGCAAATTCTTAAAAATTGCTATAAATAATTTTCCATATACTGCTGAACAAACTTTACTACAAATAAGTCAATTGCTAATAGGTTTTTTTAAAATAAGATTAATCAATAAATATTTCGATTTTAATTTTGGAATTCCAAAAATTGAAAAACAAGTTGTAGTAAATAAAAAAACGGGTATTTGTAGTTTTAATTTTGAAATACTACTTGATAATTTTATAAATCAAAATAAATTAAAAGATAGAGAACTAGAAATAAAAAAATTTATTAATGAATTTGACAGCCTATTAAATCCAGATATTAGGCATAATATGAATGGACACGATTTTATTGAAATTTTATTTCACTATATAAATAAAATAAAAAATACTAATAATTTTAAGTTGGATAATTTTGAAAAAGCTTTTTACGTAGCAATCCAACCTAATTATTTTGACGAATATAATTTATTTTCTGAATTAACAACATAAATAATAATATAAAAGAGAAACCTCCCGGTTTCTCTTTTTAGTTTATCCAAACTTCCTCTTCCTCAGCCAGAAGAACAATCCTCCCAACGCTCCTATCACCACTAAAGGAAGCAGCAAATTAAACCATTGCCAGTTGTTTTTTTCTTCGGTTATTCTTTGTCGGTCAAGAAGTCTTTCTTCAATATTCCGGTTTCTTAATTCCATTAAATTGCTGTCATCTAAAAGGTAGTCTAAGGCATTTCTCAGAAACTGCTCGTTTCCAAACTGCTCATTGGTCAGCATATCTACACCTAAAGGTAAAGGCTGCCCCTTGATTACTTTATTTCTTCCCACATCTCCGTCTGCAATGATGATCATTTTATTTTCGGGGCTCTGTGCTTTGAAGCCCGGATATGATTTTCTTTCAATTCTTGAGGAATAGGCAGAAGTAAACTTACCTTCCAGGGAAACCGCGTAGATTTTCGGGGTGCTTGGCTTTTCCATTTGTCCAAGACTGTCTACACTCGAAATTTCTTTTAAGTCTACATAATTCGGAACCTGCTTCAATAGCGTTCTTTCACTCGATTCAAAAAGAATATTGGTTTTGATATTTTTTCTTCCCAACGTATCAATCGAAGTCGGGAACTCAAATTTTACAGGGTTGATATTTTTCGTGATCGGATTATTATGCTCTGCAATTCCTAACGGGAAATAAGGCCACGGAAGACTTGTATACTGAGGGTTTCCGCTTACTTCACCGGTTACCAGACGCAGCAATGCAAATTTCTTTACGTCTTTTACCAATGCAGGATTGATCCTGATTCCGTAATTGAAGAAGAAATCCGTCATATTGATATCTATAGGGAAAGGCATTATCTTTTTTGATCTTGTGAGCGTATCCATTTCCGCGTTTACCGCATCGATCATCCAAAGGGTTTTACCGCCATTCATGATGTATTGGTCAAGGATCACTTTTTCGCCGTCTGTAAATGCTTTTCTGGGTTTTGCAATCACCAGGGCACTCATCTGTTTCAGCATCGGAAGATCGGCCATAGTAAGCTCGGTCTGGTTTTTAGGAATCACCGGTCCTGCATCGTAATTTTCTAAGGCAAGGTGCATGAATCCTTGGAATTCATCCGGGCTCAATTCATCCTGATTCACCAAAACCCCTACTTTCTTTCTGGTATCCGCCGCAATATTTTTGATATTGGAAACCAGGTTGTATTCTAAATTTTCGATAGATTTTGTCAGCTGCTGATCGGCATCAATTCCGGTCTGCTGTACCACCAGCGGGATAGAAACTCCCCTTTTGTCATACTTTACCACCGCATAAGGAAACAGCATAATCTGGGAAACTTTTCCGTCTTTGATATCCGGAAGTATGGAAGGTTCCATACCCATCGCCATCAGGGTGTCCTGTGACATTTTGGTTTTGATAGGATCAATGAATTTGAAATCTATTTTCGGATTGATCTTTCTGAATTCTTCCAGCATAAATTTCGTTTCATTCTGAATCTGCTTGAAGCTCGCCGGAAAATCCCCTTCCAGATAAACATCAACCGTCAAAGGTTTTTTCACCGACTTCAATACTTTAACCGTATTGTCGGAAAGGGTATATCTTTTTTCTTTCGTTAAATCTAAACGTAATCCCGAAACCGCCAGAATAACGGCTAACGGTAAAATCACAAAAAGTAAAATTCCTAACGGAGATTTAAATGATATCTTCTTCATAACTCTACTTCTTTTTATTGATAAAATGATTGGACAATGCTAAAGCAACACCGATGATCAGGACAAAATAAGCGACATCCTTAAAATCGATAAGGCCCCGTGTAAAACCTAAAAAGTGCTGATAAAAGCCGACATTCTGCAGAATAAAATCGGCACCTCCCAATAATTTATAACTCGCCAGCTGCTCGATCCCGAAATACATGATGAAACACATGAAAACACCCAACAGATAAGCCATGATCTGGTTTTGTGATAATGACGAGGCTAATATTCCCACTCCGGAAAAAGCGGCGATCAGGATAATCAGGCCGATATAGCTTCCGAAAGTCATTCCCAAATCTATATTTCCTTCAGGTACCCCTAAAACGTAAACGGTATAAAGATAAATAAGTGACGGAATCAGACATAAAATCCCCACTACCCAAACGGAAAGGAATTTCCCCAAAACAAGATCCGAAATTTTCAAAGGTTGGGAAAACAGCCAGTTTAATGTTCCCGTCTGCTGCTCTTCCGCAAATGTTTTCATAGACAATGCCGGGATGATAAACATCAGCAACCACGGCACCAAAACAAAATAGCTCTGTAAAGAAGCCATTCCGATCTCAAAAATGTTAGAATCATTATCGAAAAAAAACAAAAAAAGAGTCGCTATCAGACTGAAAGCCGCAATGATGATCCATGCGCTCCAGTTTCCGAAGTAACTCCAAAGTTCTTTTTTAAAAATTGCAATCATAGTTTTTATTAGGGGGTTATGAAAAGTTATGAGTTATGAATTATGAGTTATAAGTTGAGAGTTGAAGGTTGAGAGCCAATTTGTGATCTGAAAATTGACCATTCACAATTGACCATTGACATTTTATCATTCATTTTAAAACTCCTAATTCATAACTCATAATTTATAACCTATTCCTTACTTATTACTTTTTTTATTTTTATTAACCAGCTTTACCGTCATCATGATTAAAAATACAAGAACGAAAAATCCTGCGATTAATTGCCACCAGTATTCTATTACCATTGATTTTAAGATCACCGTAAATACGACCAGAAATAAGATGAAGGTTGCTATTTCATTAGCTTGTCTCAGCTTTATATTGGCGGTTTCAAGAGTATTTCCGTTAAGGGCTTTCAGTTTTAAAACTTTTTTCCAGCACCAGTAATGGTATACAGCAAGGCCGATCAGGAAAGTAAGCTTTAAATGAAACCACGGCATTTTCATCAGACCGGTATTCATAAAAATCATGATCAGTCCGCAAACCGCCATGATAACGCCGGCAGGAACGGTAATGATATTCCAGAGCCTTCTCGCCATAAAGGTATATTGCTCTCTTAAAATCTTCTTTTTTTCGTCGGCAAATTCGTCGGTATCTTTATAGTAAACAAAAATTCTCACGAGATAAAAAATCCCTGCAAAATAGCTTACCATGAAGATAATATGTAAAGCTTTTATTATTGTATAAAGCATCCTGAAAATTTGTTTGCAAAGATAGTTTATTTAAGAAAAAAACAGAATTTAATCTGAAAAAATGATTTTAAAATAAGAATAACCTGTTTTTATTAAGGCAACTATATACCATTTTACACTCATCATTTTTTTATTAACGCAAAGCTTTTAAAATCCGATTGCGATATTTTAAGAAAAGTAAAGAAAAGCAGTAAAACTGCTATGAAGCATTCCTTTGAAAATCTATTTTAATAGATTAAAAAACTTTGCTCATCTTAATAGGTTTGACTCATCATTTTCTTTGCGATAAAAACCGATCAAAGAAGCAAGAAAAAATAAGTGTAAAATGATATATAGTTACCTTTATTAAAATCTGAAATTAAATTCAAAGCCATCCTACACACTTACTTTTTATAGGAAATACTGTCTGTCTTTTTCCCGTCATGGTATTTTTTAATATACAAAAGCTCCCCTTTATCATTATAATATTTCCAGTCTCCGATGTAATACCAGTGACGCTGATCCTTGGAAATATCCAGTTTTGACTGTCCCTCTTCCATTATTTTACCGTTGGGAAAATATCTTCTGGTTTTTGTAAGGTCTTTTTTGATTTTATCTTTCTGGTAAAGTTTGTGCTTAAAATCTTTAGTATCGAAATAGGTTTTCCAGATTCCTTTCTTCTCTCCTTTATCATATTTCCCAATGGCTGTAAGAACTCCGTCATCCGAAGAATACTCTTCTTTCCATTTGCCGTCTCTTTTGCTTACTCTATTTTCGTCTCTGATGTACTGATTCATCTTCGTCTTACAGGAAACTACAGATAAAACGATCAATAAAAAAATGGATATTTTTTTCATAAAAAAACAGAATTTCTGTAAATATAAGAAATCCTGTTTTTATTCTACAATTGTAGAGCTAATTTATTTTTATGAAATCACTCCCAGTTCTTTTCCTACTTTTTCGAAGCCGGCAATCGCTTTATCCAAATGTTCTCTTGTATGAGCGGCAGAAAGCTGAACCCTGATTCTTGCTTTTCCTTTCGGTACTACAGGATAGAAAAACCCAATCACATAAATTCCTTCATCCATCAATTTCTCAGCCATTTTCTGCGCAAGCGGAGCATCGTAAAGCATTACCGGAACAATCGCCGCGTCACCATCAGGAATATCAAAACCTTTAGCCTTCATTTCTGCTCTGAAATATTCTGCATTTTCCATTACCTTATCGCGAAGAGAAGTGTCGTTTGAAATCATATCCAACACTTTCAGTGCAGCACCTACGATTCCAGGAGCCAGTGAATTGGAGAATAAATACGGACGGGAACGCTGTCTCAGCATATCAATGATCTCTTTTTTACCGGAAGTAAAACCTCCTAAAGCACCTCCCAAAGCTTTTCCTAATGTAGAAGTGATAATATCTACCCTTCCCATTACTTCATTAGCTTCATGAGTTCCACGGCCTGTTTTCCCGATGAAACCTGTAGCATGGGAATCATCAACCATTACTAAAGCATCATATTTGTCAGCTAAATCACAAACTCCTTTTAAATCGGCAACAATTCCGTCCATTGAGAAAACTCCGTCAGTTACAATGATTTTAAAACGGTGATTTTTTTCTGAAGCTGCAATCAGCTGGGCTTCAAGATCTGTCATATTATTGTTTTTATAACGGTATCTTGCCGCTTTACAAAGACGTACCCCGTCAATGATGGAAGCGTGGTTCAATTCATCTGAAATAATCGCATCTTCTTCTGTGAATAAAGGCTCGAAAACCCCACCGTTAGCATCAAAACATGCTGCATACAAAATCGTATCCTCAAGGCCTAAAAATTCAGCAATTTTCTGTTCCAACTGCTTGTGAATATCCTGGGTTCCACAGATAAAACGAACGGATGACATTCCGTAACCGTGAGATTCGATCATGTCCTGGGAAGCTTTCATTACCTCAGGTTTGTTAGATAGTCCCAAATAGTTGTTTGCACAGAAGTTCAGCAGCTTTTTTCCGTTGGCTTCAATCTCAGCGCTCTGTTGAGAAGTAATGATTCTTTCTCTTTTGTAAAGTCCGTCGTTATCAATATTCTGTAATTCGTTCTGTAAATTTTGAAGATATTTTTCAGAGATCATTTTTAGTAAATTTTAGATGTGCTAATTTAATAAAAAGGCGGTAAACTCGAAGCCTTTCTGCTTTTTATTCTGAGAAATTCAAATAAAAAATTGTATTTCCTATCATTAGTCTATTAATTTAGTAGGATAATAATTATATTTGTTTTCTAAATTCAGAAAATGAGACTAACACCTGTACCAAACGTTAAGAAAATATCATCCAACGGATTTCTAAATCAGTATATGAAACCCCGTCTGCCAGTCATCTTGGAAGATTTTGTGGATTCTGAAAGCCCTGCATTCAAAAAATGGAACTATGACTTTTTCAAAAAAACAGCCGGCGAACAAAAGGTAAATATTTATGGCGGCGAGCTTGAATCTTTAGACAGAGTGGCAAGCAAACCTGTCGCACAAACCACATTTTCAGAATACCTCGATCTGATAAGTTCTTCCCCTACCGAACATCGCCTCTTCTTGTTTAATTTATTAAGTATAAAGCCTGAATTGAAGGATGACATTCACTATAATGATGTTACAAATGGGAAAATTATAAAATGGCTTCCTTTTATGTTCTTCGGTGGTGAAGGTTCGGTCACCCGGAATCATATTGATATCGATATGTCGCATGTTTTCATTACCCAGTTTCAGGGGATCAAAAGAATATGGCTCTTTCCGTGGGAGCAATCTGCCCTGATGTACAGACTTCCTTACAATTTTCATAACCTTACCCATATTAAAGACCCGGATTTTAAAGAGTATCCCGCGCTCCAATATCTGAATGGCTACGAAGCCGTCATCAAACCGGGAGAAACCCTTTATATTCCTTCCGGATGGTGGCATTATATACAATATGAAACGGAAGGATATTCTGTCTCTATAAGGGCATTACCTTCAAGCCCGCTGGAAAAATGGCGGGGCTTTAAAAACCTGGTGATCACAAGGCATTTTGATAATGCGATGCGGAATCTTTTTAAAGAAAAATGGTTCAGCTATAAAGTGAAAAAAGCCAGGAAGCGGGCTCATAACGCAATGAAAAAACAAAAAAGCTTTGAAATCTGAAAATCCGATTATATTAACAATTAAAATTACTGCAATGGAATTACTGTATGCCATCATCTCTGCTGAACGTGCCCATTATTTTTACTATCCGATCTTCTGAAATCTTATGGTATGAAATGAAAAAACGGACTTTTTACAGTCCGTTTTTATTTTGATATTCTGATGTGGATTTTTGACCACGGATTACACTAATTTTTCACAGATGATTACTTATATATTCTGATTGATTTATAGTGTAACTTTATTTAATGTTTTATGAATTTAATGCTTTTATCTTTTATGGTAAAGACATAGGTTCCCGGAATCAGTTCTGTAATTCCAATGGATTTACCCGGCTGATAAATTCCTTTTCTCACCAGTTTTCCATCTGTGAAATGGATTGTAAATTCTGTTGTGCTGTTGATGCCTTTAAGATAAAGCTCATTTTCCGCAGGGTTTGGATATAAACCCAACTCATCTTTTTCAACATCCTGCGTACTTAACGTTGTATCTTTTGTTACCGTAGAATTTTTTTCAAGGATCTGGAACTCATAATTGAACTGTACATTCGCCACGGGAAAAGGCACATTTTCTACAAAATACTGATTGTTTGCCGTATTATTTAATTTCAGATAAGCTACCTGGCCACCGGTCCCGTTTACCTTTATCGGTAATGGCATTTCATAAAAGCTTACGGAAGAATTACTCTGAGTCTGGGAAATTTTAAACGTTACATTCTGACTTGCATTCTGGGTCCATTTTATGGCATAGGTCGGATAACCTTCCCCATAGATCCAGTCATTAAAGAATTCTGTAAAATCTTTTCCTGTAGATTGTAATAATGAAGCTTTTAAATCCGCAGTTCTCGCATAATTATATTCTAAATTAGGTCTTGTATGATATTCTTTAATAGCCTGATAGAAGGCCGTATCTCCTAATATCCATTTAAGCATTCTGACTACATAACCTCCTTTCGCATAGGATAATCTCCCACTGAAAACCGCACCCTGATTTCCTAAATTGGCATCTGCCACATAAACACTTCCACCGGTTGAGCTCGTGATATAATCTTTCTGGCTTTCCAGATAATTCAAAAATTCGGTTGGTGTCATTAATAATTTTTCATTGGCAAGATGTTCCCCGAATGTCGCAAAACCTTCATTCAGCCATATATCATTCCATGCACCACAGGTTACTTTATCTCCGAACCACTGATGGGCAAGTTCATGGGCAATCACATATCTTCCCCACCCGCTCATGGAAGACATCGTCTGATGTTCCATACATACTCCGCCATATTGAAATTCCATGTGTCCGTATTTTTCGTTGCGGAACGGGTAAGGCCCAAAATAATTCTCGAACGTATTCATGACTTCCTTCGTCCATTCAATATTAGACATTACCGCCGTATTGGTAGCCGTTGTCGGATAAACATAATTTACAAAAGGGAAAGGTGGGGTTCCCATGGTATCATTCAGCTTAACAAAATTTGTGATGGCAAGCGCAACCAGATAAGCGGTTGTAGGATACATGGTTCTCCAGAAAGTCAGCTTTTTTCCGTTCGGAAGGTTTGTTTCTGACATTAATTTACCATTCGCAGCCACATTGTATTGAGAAGGTGTGGTAATTTTAAAGTCGAACCTGTCGATCTTATCGTTCATGCTTTGCTTAGTCGGAAACCAATCCTGCGCTCCGTACGGTTCACTTAATGTTGAAAGAATAAGTTCTCCATTCTGAGAGCCTGTAGAAAAAGCATTATTGGCCGTATCAGGCGGACCTGCATAAGTGACGGTTAAAGAATCCAGGACATTGGCCGGAAGGGCAGACTGAAAATTGATTTTCAGTTCTTTTGTCGGCAATTGCTGAAAAACAAGTGAGTTTCCGTGATATTTGACTTCTGAAACCGTTAAAGTATTGGCAAGATCAAAATAAATGCTTGTCATGCTCTGGTTCGGCTTAAAATGAGAAGTCACAGAACCTGAAATATTGTATACTGCGGGATCAAGACTTACATCCATTCTCTGATACTGAAGATCATAATTTAAAGTATTCGGATTAATGTTATAAGCAATCATTTTATTGGCATAAGATTTCATTTCTTTTGCCCTTAATGCTTTCATTTCAACATTCTGATCCTGACTGTAAAATTGCTGAAATAGCAAAACGCATAAAACTAAAAGATAGTTTTTTTTCATATTGAAAAATTGTTTAAGATTCAAAGATAAAAAAAACCTTCTAATCATTGATTAAAAGGTTTTTACATATTAAAAATAAGTTCATTTTATAAATCTAATGCAGGTTCAAGAATTTTTTCCATTCTTTTTTTAACCATATCTACAGATCCTGCATAATTGTTTACCATTAAAGAAAAAACCAGTGTTCTTCCTGAATTGGTCTTCATGTATCCTGCTAATGTTTTCACTTTATTTAAAGTTCCTGTTTTCGCAAAGATTTGTCCGTTTCCTTCACCGATAAACATTCTTTTTAATGTTCCCGATTGTCCGCCTACAGGCAATGAAGTCAGATAGGTTTTATAATATTTCTGATCCATTAAAGACGTTAAAAATTTTACCTGGGAAATCGGGGTTACCGTATTGCTTCTTGAAAGTCCGCTTCCGTCTATATAGCTTAAACCGTTTAAATCAAAAGAAGCCTGCTTTAAATGGTTGGTCACTACCATTCTCCCTGATTCCGAAGTCTGGTCACCCAGTTTCTGGAAACCGACTGTCTTCAGTAATGCTTCAGCTAAAGAATTATCACTGTGTTGGTTGGTATAATAAATAATATCCCCTAAAGTCGGAGATTTATAGGCAGAAATCATTTTTCTGCTTTCCGGAGTTGTATCCGTCATTTTAGGAGTTACTTTTCCCGTAACAGCAATACCGCTCTTCACCAATGTCGTTCTGAAAGTATTGGCCAGATAAGCCGGTGCATCAGGTAATTTTGTGGTTAAAACACCTTCACCGTCATATTTGTCGGCGTATACCATCTGATTCATATACGGAGAAACATAAAAATATTTTTTCTCTGCAGAAAAACCGTTTCCTTTTTTTACCAGAAGCTTTTCATTCGCAGGATTAATCTCGCGGGTAGTTCCTACCGGTAAATAGTAATTATTGTTTTCTAGCCAAACAACATTTTCCGGAAGTACGGCAATGTTACCTTTGAAAAGCGCTGTCTGAATAATAATATCACCATTTACTTTTTTGATTCCCTCACGTGAAAGTCCGCTTGTGAAGTCTGCAACAATATCCCTGTAAGACCATGCTCCGGCTTTGTTGGTCCCTAAAGACGGGTCACCGCTTCCTACAATATAAAGATTACCGTTTAAAACTCCATTTTCATCAATACTTCCCGAGTATTCCAGCTGGGTCATCCAACGATAGTTTTCACCTAACAGGTTCAACGCTGTTTCCGTGGTGAGTAATTTCGTGGTAGAAGCCGGAACCAAAGGGGTATTTTCGTTGTACGAAGAAATTACTTTCTTCGTTTTCGGGTCATACACTACAAATCCCCAGCTTGCATTTTTAAGCACGGGATCAGACATCATTGTGTTTACGCTAATGTCTACGAGTTCTTTAGGCGACAAAATCGTTTTCTCTACCATTGAAGTAATGGGAGAAGGTAAGTTTAAACTTGTTTTTTGATTATCGTAGGCCTGAGAATAAAGAACCGTAGAAACGGTAGATTGAGCAAGGAATAAACCAGAAGCCAATACCGCTACGCTTGAAATATATTTTCTGAAATTTACCATCTATATCCTTTTAGTTTTTTATTTAACTCAAATAAAAATGATTTGTTATTAATCATTCAATAAAAGAGCCAAACATTTAATCAACGACCAAAAGTAGAAATTATTGTTAGAAATCAGACCTTTACCGCTTATAAAAGACCGTAAATTATGTTAAAAATTGTTAAAAATCAACGAAAACGTCTTTTTTGATGCTTTGATAAGCAGTGATTTCGTCAAATTCTTTCAGACTTAATAAAATCATCTCTTTGAACTTTTCATAGTTTTTGCCACGCGGAAGTTTTAATAAAATCTGAAACTGATACAGGTTATTCAGTCTTGCAATCTGTGCTTTTTCAGGGCCTAAAACACATTCTTCCGGAAGATATTTTCTTAAAACGGAACCCAGGAATTGAGATCCTCGATTTACCCGGTCTTCTTTCCGGTGCTTAAGTTCTATCATCACCAGCTTTGTGAATGGCGGATAAAGGAACTTCTGGCGTTCGGTCAGGAAATATTTATAGATTTTTGCAGCATCATTCATTTTGATCAGCTGAAAAACGGAATGGTCCGGGTTATAGGTTTGAATCAGAATTTTCCCTTTTCCCGAAACCCTGCCGGCTCTTCCCGAAACCTGCGTGATCAGTTGATAGGCTCTTTCTTCTGCCCTGAAATCCTGGACATACAATAAAGAATCTGCTTTTGGAATGGTGACCAGCTCGATATGATCAAAATCAAGGCCTTTGGAAATCATCTGTGTTCCTACAATGATATCGGTTTCACGGTCTTCAATCTTTTCGTATAGTTTTTCGTACGCAAATTTTTTACGCATGGAATCTACATCCATCCGGTCTACTTCATGATCCGGGAACAATTTGGAAACCTCTTCATGAATCTGCTCTACACCTACTCCACGCTCATTCAGATTCTCGGAATGGCATTTCGGACAGGTTTTAGGCTTAGAAGCCCGCTGCCCGCAATAATGGCATTTCATTTCATTGGCCGCTTTATGATAAGTCATAACGACGTCACAATTGGAGCAGTAATTGACATATCCGCAGCTCTCACATTCCACTACATTGGCATAGCCACGGCGGTTGTGAAGAACGATTATCTGATTTTTATCGTCTAAGGTTTTCTTTATTTCATCGATTAGCTGTAGAGAAAAATTCCCGGAGACTTTCTTTGACTCCTGTGCTTCCTTAAAATTAATCAGTTCGTATTCCGGCAGTTTTACGTCCCCGAATCTTTCATTTAAGAAAACATATTTCATTTTACCTTTCCTTGCTCTGTAATAGCTTTCAACAGAAGGTGTCGCCGAGCCCAAAATCACTTTTGCATTATAGAATCCTGCTAATACCAGAGCTGCATCCCTTGCATTAAAAAGGGGGGAAACTTCCCTGGGTTTGTAAGCGGAATCATGTTCTTCGTCAACAATGATTAATCCCAAATTCTGATAAGGTAAAAACAGGGCATTCCTTGTTGCAATAAGAATTTTAATATCATTCTGCTTAATTCTCCTCCAGACTTCCACCCGTTCAAAATCGGTCAGTTTCTGATGGTAGAAACCAATCTGCCGGCCGTATTTTTTTTCTAATCTCTGGGTAATCTGTTTGGTTAAGGAAATTTCAGGAAGTAGGAACAAAACGTTCTTTCCTTCATTGATGCATTCTTCGATTTTCTCCAGGTAAATATGGGTTTTACCGGATGAAGTCACTCCATGAAGCAGCACATTTTTATTCTCTTCAAAAGCTTCATCAATTTCTTCTTTTGCCGTTTTCTGGGATTCCGAAAGCTCTTCCAGCTCTTCAATTTCCCCTTCATAGCTTTCGATACGGTCTTTCTGCATATAATATTCTTCGACAAGATCTTTATCTGCAAGAGATTTAAAGTGAGAGCTTCCGAAATCTCCATCCTGAAAAAGATCGGATTTTTTGATAGGAGCGTCCGGATTTTCTGTCTGCTTATCTAAAATAAGGAGAAAAAGATCTTTTTGCTTCGGGGCTTTATTCAATTTTAAAAGAACATCCGTAAGATTCTGATTGTTTAATACACTTTCATTAATCTTTACATAAGCTACCTCTTTGGCTTTGTATTTTTCGGTAATTTTCTCATCAATTTCAATGTACTGCAAATCAATTAATGAATTGATGGTTTTGATGATGTCTTTTTTGGGGATAAAAGCTTCAATATCTGAAAGATTGATCAGCTGCCGTACTTCCAGAGCCTGGATGAGATACATTTCATTGACATCCAGGTTTTCAAAATCAACCGTTACATTGGGTTTTAATTTTAAATAGGTTTCACTTTCCAGCTTTAAGGAAGACGGAAAAGCCAAACGATAAATTTCACCCAAACCACACAGGTAATAATCTGAAAGCCAGTTCCAGAACTGAATCTGCTCTTTCGTTAAAATCGGGGAATCATCCAAAACACTGATGACTTCTTTGGCTATAAAATTTTCAGGCTCATTGTCGTGAAGCTCAAAAACAATTCCCGTATAGATTTTTTTTCCACCGAAGGGAACCAGCACACGCATTCCGGGCTGAATAACAGACGCTAATTCTTCCGGAACTTTATATGTGAAAGAACCTTTTAAATTTAATGGTAAAACAATCTGGGCGTATGGCAAGGGAAATAATTAAAATGTAAAATTAAATTTTTATTCAGAGAACTGCAATTTTTTATTGGGTTTCGGATAGAGAGGTTAATATTAATCATTTCTTTTTGTGCAGAATGATGGATAAATATGGTCAAGAATCTATTAACCTTGAAACTTTCTTATGATCTTTTAAACGAAATTTAAAAGGTAATGTCAAGGATCTTAAACCAGACTGCAGAGGTTAAAAAACCTACGAGAATACTGAACCCGATAACTAAGTTGGTTAGTTTGGTATTCAGTCTGAACTGTTCTGCAATGATACTTGAGGTAACTACGGTAGGCATCGCTGCTTCAAAGACCGTAATTTTGGCGACATTTCCTTTTATTCCGAACAGCAAAGCCAGTGCAAAAATAATTGCCGGCGCCAGGATCAGCTTATAAAGCATGGATGCCGATATTTGCGGGATCAGTTTTTTCCAGCCGTTAAATTTCAGCTGCAATCCTACAGAAAATAATGCCAGCGGACTTACTGTTGCTGCGAGCTTATCAAAAAACGGTTCTGCCACAGTGAAATCAATAAACGGAGATAATGCCAGCGCACTTATACAGCCTAAAAGCGGTGGAAATGTGATCAGCCTTTTTAAAATAAACCGGGCGCTTACTTTTCCGGAACGGCTTCCGCCTTTTACTGCAGCAATAATTCCTAAGGTGGAAAGGGCAAAAAACATTGTCTGATCACAGATAATGGCAATGCTTAAAAGACTTTCACCATAAAAAGCACTGATTAACGGAAACCCGATAAATGAAGTATTGCTGTAACCACTCGTCAATTCCAATGTACTTCTCGATCTTCCGGAATATCCTTTTTGCTTACTGTAAAACGTCATGAAAAGGGAGCTGAAAACAGCAACAAGAAAAGTGGCAAGAACAGGAAACAGCATTTCCATCGTCCAGTGAACTTTAGGAAGATATTTAAAAGAAATTGCCGGAAGGGCCAGGTAAAGGATCCATGTATTGATTCCTTTATGGGCATCGGGATGGATAGATTTTGTTGCTTTTAATACCATTCCTGCTATAATGCACACTGCTATCAAAACAAAATTTACCATAATTTAAAAAAAATATGAGGCTAATTTACGGTTGATTTTTTAGTTGGGGATGGAAAATCTGATTTTTTTTGTTTGAAATACAATAGATTTTAATCATTAAGATGGATTAAGTTTTTAAGATTATTAAGCTGAGATCCATTGGCTTTGCTTTACATGGTAAAAACACTATATCTTTATTAACCAGTATGTTTAATCCTGAAGGGCATCCCATAAGCTCAATACCTCAACTTTTCCCAATGGTTTTGAAAGCTTGATTTTCTTAGAAGTTTTCGGAAGAAGATCAAAAAAATTGTCACTGAAATGGGTATCCCCGATCAGGTAAACATCTTTGGCCAGAACATCGGTAGAAACTTCAATTTCTGTTGGAGAAATCTTCCTGATCTGAAGATTCGGCTTCGTCAGCTTTAGATCCTTCGGTTTGGAGAAGAAATAGTGATTCTGAGCAATTATTTTACCGGTTTTATCTTTCAGGCTCAGCTTTAGAAAAACTTCATTTCTGGATAGACCGGGAATTAAATTTTCAATTTCAACCGGATCAAATTTTATAATGCCTTCCAAAATTTTTCCATCTGGAACGGTACTGATCTCATCTGCAATTTCACCGTTAAACTTCATAACCTGAATATCCACATGCACATCCTGGAATTTTTTCAGATCGTCATTTATGCCATAAAAGTTTAAAATTCCATCTTTTTCTTCGGTAAGGATTACCTGTTGCTCAAAGCTTCTTTTGATCTGATAATGCAAAGCTTTCCAATTCCCCTGATAATCGATGGATGACCACGAAACTACCGGCCAGCAATCATTCAGCTGCCAATATAAAGTCCCCATATTATAGGGTTTTGCACGGCGGTGGGCTTCAATGGCGATCTGCATCCCGCGAGCCTGCAGCAATTGGGAAAGGTAATTATATTTGACAAAATCTGCCGGAATTTTATAATCCCGCTTCATATATTCATCGATAATCTGCCATCCTCTGGCATGTTTTTCATGGGCCTTAATAACTGGATTCTGTAAACTCAGATCGGGTTTTCCCGAAAACATTGATTTTGTTGTTTCCAGTGTAGGCATCGCCTGAAAACCGTATTCAGACATGAATCTGGCCACTTTTTCGTTATAGATTTCAAACGGTTGCTCACCCCACCAAACGCCCCAGTAATGGGAATCTCCTTCGGTTAAACTTTCTTTATGCCCCCAACCGATTGACGGTGAACTCGGCCAGTAGATATTTTTATCGGCAGTTAAATTTTCTTTCAGTGTATTCGGAATAAGCTCATGGAAAACTTTTCTATAGTCTTTCCAGACCTGTAAAGAATCTTCTTTTGAATATTTAAACTGTTTCTGATAACCCCAGTTTACAATGGCTTCATCTACTTCGTTATTCCCGCACCATAAAGCTATTGAGGGATGATTCTGAAGCCGGTTGACCTGATCTTTCACTTCTTCTTTTACATTATTCAAAAATTCATCATCGGAGGGATAGAAACTTCCTGCAAACATAAAATCCTGCCATACCAGAATTCCGTTTTCGTCACAGGCTTTGTAAAATTCATCTGCTTCATAAATTCCGCCACCCCAAACACGGATCATATTCATATTGGCTTCTTTGGAGTCTTTTATCAGCCTGCTGTATTTTTCTTTTGTAATTTCCGGAGAGAAGCTGTCGGCAGGAATCCAGTTTGTTCCTTTGATATACAACGGATTTCCGTTAACTTTAAAATAGAATGATTTTCCTTTTGAATCTTTTTCCTGAATCAGCTCAATCGTACGCAATCCGATTCTTAAAGCTTTATCTGAAAGTATTTTTGAGTTTTCCTGCAGAGAGATTTTCAGATCATACATATTCGGATCTCCCCAACCGTTGGGCTGCCAGAGTTTCGGGTTTTCAATCACAAAAGGAACCTGAATATTATTTTTTCCTTTTTTCAATTGAACGGCAGTCGGTTTATTGTTTATTATGATTGCAAATTTCCCTTCTTTTTCAGCAATAATTTCCGCCTGAATATTTAATCCGGCTTTTTGCTTTGTTAAGCTTTTCTGCTCAATTTTTATATTTTCTATCTTGGCGTTATTCCAGAAACTCAACTGTACATCTTTCCAGATTCCTGCGGTTACCAATCGTGGCCCCCAATCCCATCCGAACTGGTACTGCGCCTTTCTCACAAAACTTCTCGGTGATTCAGGTACCGTAAACGAAACTTTCCCGGCCAGTTCTTTTCCTGTATTGACAGCAGATCTGAATTTTATCTGTAAAGTATTCTCACCGGATTTTAAATGCTGCTTAACCGGAATTTTCCATGTCCGGAACATATTATCGGTTTTCTGCAAGAGTTTTCCGTTAAGATAGATTTCTGAAAATGTGTCTAATCCGTTAAAAACAAGATCAATATTCTGATTTTCCAGTTCTTTTGCCGAAATTCTAAAAACAGTCTGATAATCCCAGTCTTCATTTTCTATCCACTGCACTTTTTTTTCATTTTCATCTTTGAATGGATCGGGAATAATTTTGTTGCTGATCAGGTCTGTATGCACTGTTCCCGGGACTTTCGCGGGGAGCCAGTTGTTGTCTTTTGAATTTTTAAACTGCCATTTTTCAGCAGACAAGTTTCTTTCTGAAGACTGTGCAAAAAGTATATTCTGAATGAAAAGGAAAGCAAGAAAGATCGATTTATTCATCAATAATTTTATTTACGATTCTATGGATTCCGTCTTTTACAAGAAGGTTGTTAAAGTTAATAAGAAGCCCTAGTTTTATAGTTGTCAGTTTTAAATAAGTTAATACCTGTGCATAGAAAATAGGATGAAGTTCTAATACTGATTTAATTTCAACAATAACTTTATTTTCTACTATTAAATCAATTCTATAAGCATTTTCAACTGTTATTTCTTTATATTTTATTGGTAAAGAAATTTGTTGATCTACATTTAAACCTTGTTTTCTTAATTCATAAACCAGAGCTAATTCATAAACATTTTCTAATAATCCAACCCCTAAATTTCTATGAACTTCCAGTGCTGCTCCTATAATTTTATAGGATAATTCGTTTTCTGTCATTATTGCGTTTTTAAATCTTGAACACAAAATATTAAAAATTTTTATGAACTTATAAAAAACTTCACCATAATTCTTTTTATTTCTTTAACGCAAAGTTTAATGGCATACTACCTATTTGAAGCATTGCAAAGCTTAATCAACACATTGATTTTTATTAAGCTAGCTTTCATAAGCGACTTTGTCGCTTCTTTGCCTCATTAAAATAAAGCGTTGAATTACTAGAACTTTGCGTTTAAAAATTTTAGAATTTAAGTGAGCTTATAAAAACTTCACCATAATTCTTTTTATTTCTTTTAACGCAAAGTTTAATGACATACTACCTATTTGAAGTATTGCAAAGCTAATCAACACATTGATTTTTTATTAAGCTAGCTTTCATAAGCGACTTTGTCGCTTCTTTGCCTCATTAAAATAAGACACTGAATTACTGAAACTTTGCGTTTAAAAATTTTAGAGTTTAAATATTAGCTATGCTTCATTCACAACGACAAACATTAGATATATATTATTTACTCTTCAAGGCAATCACTTCAGCGGCATCAGCAAATGCCCCACCGTCTGTGATGGCAGAAGAATGGAAATATTCAGCTTTTGTAAAGTCTCTCAGTTCTTCAATATTGGTTGAGCGAAGCCCGCCGCCGACAAGAATTTCGATTCGCCCGTTGGAAAGTTCAACTAACTTTTTAAGGTTCTCCTTTCCTTCTGATACATTGGCCTTCTGGCCTGAAGTAAGAATGGTTTTAAAACCACACTCGATTACTTTTTCTAGTGAGATTTCCAAATCTTTTGCTCTGTCAAAAGCACGGTGGAAGGTACATGGAAGCGGATGGGCCAAAGCAACCAGACTTTTATTCTGTTCGATATTTACCTCATCATTCTGATTTAAAATTCCAAAAACAAATCCGTCAACGTTTAAAGATTTTAATTGAATCAGTTCTTCTTTCATTTGTTCAAACTCTGTATCGGAATAGGTAAAATCTCCGCCACGCGGACGAATCATTACAAAAACCGGAATATTAATTTTCCCGCGAAGCTCTTTTACGGTTTCAAAGTCCGGAGTTGTTCCGCCTTCATTTAATCCATCACAGAGTTCTATCCTGTCGGCTCCGTTTTCAAACGCAATGATCGCAGATTGTGGATTAAAACATGCTATTTCTATTTTTGACATTTTTAAAATTTTAATTTAAATTTCAGGTTCTTTCTGCCATACATCAGCTATCAGAAAAGAATCTTTATTTTTTATAACGGTTATTGTTACGGGATATTCAGCATTAAGTTTTTCATCTGTCAAAACGACATCGTATAAAAAAGTATCGTCGGATTCCAGGATTAATTGACATTTTGATATTTTTATCTCATCCCAATCCTGCCCTGTTATTAAAAATCCTACATTGATTCCGGCTTTCTGAACATCAAAATCGCGATGCCATTTATCCTGAAACTCTTTTTTTGTTAAACTTCCATCAACCTCTATATCCACATTCATAGCATCGTTCTTATATTCATAGTAATGATCCGTTGTAATTTCCCGCATCACTTCATCCGTATTTTTGAGATCACTCTCAAAGTAATTCCGGATACTTTTTTCCAGCCATTTTTTTGCTTCTTCAGATTCATTCGGTTTGTTATCTGAAGTTAGTTGAATTTTTGATGAATTTTGTACCTGATGTACCGGCTCTTTATCATTTCCTTTGCATGAAAAAATAAGAAAAGAAGCAGCTATCACTATTTTCTTCATAAAACGGTCCTGCTATTTTTTCAAAGCAAATTCAGGTGTTTCCAAACGGTTACCTTTCTGATCGTATACTGCGAAATTAAACCCATCCTGAATGCAATAAGATCCATACTCGCCTTTTTTATTCAGTGCAATAAAACCTACCTGAATATCTTTTAGATTTTTATTTCTTCTCTGGGTAATTTTCACAATTCTTTCTACGGCTTCTTTGCAGGCCTGCTGCGGATTTCTTCCCTGTCTCATCAGCTCAACAACAAGATGAGTTCCCACTGTTCTGATCACTTCTTCACCATGTCCCGTAGCTGTTGCCGCACCTACTTCATTATCCACAAACAATCCGGCTCCGATGATCGGTGAATCTCCTACCCGGCCATGCATTTTGAAAGCCATTCCGCTGGTGGTACAGGCTCCGGAAAGATTTCCCTGGGCATCCAGAGCTATCATCCCAATGGTATCATGGTTTTCGATATTTACAATAGGCTTATACTGGCTGGATTTTAGCCATTCTTTCCATTCTTTTTCAGATTCGGCAGTCAGGAGGTTTTCTTTTTTGAATCCCTGTGAAACGGCAAACTGGAAAGCTCCATCACCAACCAACATGACGTGCGGTGTTTTTTCCATCACTGCTCTTGCAACGGAAATCGGGTTTTTAATATTTTCGAGGCAGGCTACCGAGCCGATATTATAGTTTTCATCCATAATACAGGCATCCAGTGTTACTCTTCCGTCTCTGTCTGGCCGGCCGCCGTATCCTACACTTCTTTCGTTAGGGTCTAATTCCACTAAACGAACTCCTTTTTCTACGGCATCCAAAGCTCTTCCGTTTTTTCCTAAAATCGTCCAGGCTTCTTCATTTGCTTTGAGCCCGAAGTTCCATGTGGAAAGAACGATCGGTTTATTAATTATTTTGGTGTTATCCGGTAATTCTTTAGCAATTAAATCCAATGGATTCAGGAATAATGCTGAAGATGCCAATGCTGTATTTTTTATAAATTTTCTTCTTGAAGACATATGTTAGAGATTAGAGGTTAGAAGCCGGGGGTTGGAAGATGGAGGCTGGAAGTTAGATGAGTTGGTTAAACAGCTCCGATTTCATCGACAAAAAGCCATGCTCTGGAGTCTGCACCGGGATTTCCTGCCGGGATAATACCTGCGTTTTCTATTTTGACTTTGAGGTATTTTGAATTTTGGTTTCCTACCTTAAGTTTGATTTTTCCTTTTGCATTCTGAATGTCATCTTTCCCTATTTCTTTGATCATTTTGAAGTTCCTGTTATCATCCGAAACAAAAATCTGTGCAGACTTTGCAAAATGAATCCAGCTTCCTTTATTTTCCAGAGTGTTGAAATACACTTCTGAAAATTGAGTTTTCTGCCCAAAATCAATCGTTACCACTACATCTTTTCCCTGGAAACCTAACCAGGTTTTTCCTAATTGTCTCTGGTTTCCGATAATTCCGTCAATTAAAGTAAAAGCTCCGCCAAAAGAATAATTTTCACTCGGCTGCTGTTCCAGTGTAATGCTTTTTCCGGTTGTTTTTGAAGTGGTAAATTCCTGTGAAGAGATGGCACTTTTTAACTGTCCGTTCTCAAAATAAGCAGATTTAATGGTTACTGATTTTGAAATCTGAACAGGACTTTGATAAGCATTGGAATTTGCACTTGGATCGGTACCATCCAGTGTATATCTGATTCCGTTTGGATTCTGAGAAGTGGAAAGTTCATACGCTACTCCATTATCTCCTTTGATTACTTTTCCGGAAACATTATAGATGCTTTTTGCATAGTTGATATTCATTTTATCCAAAACTTTGAACTGATTCACCACCCTGTTTTCAAATTCTTTATATTTTTTTGAATCTGCGGTTCCCCAACCTACTTCTGAGAGTGCCATCAGCCTTGGAAAAATCATATATTGAACCTGTTTGAAATCAAGAATATATTCCGTCCATAAATTAGCCTGAACCCCCAGAATATATTTTGCCTGTTCAGCATTTAATTCAGAAGGAATCGGATCATAGGAATATACTTTATTCAAAGGAGTGTAACCGCCGAAAGCATTGGGCTCTGATTGCGGATCGCCCTGATAATGATCAAAATAGCAGTAAGATCCCGGGGTCATTACCGCGAAATGTTTAGACTTTGCAGCTTCAATTCCACCATTCACACCTGTCCAGCTCATTACGGCTGCATTGGGAGCCAATCCACCTTCAAGGATTTCATCCCAACCGATAATTTTCCTGCCTTTTTTGTTGACATATTTTTCAATTCTGTGGATAAAATAGCTTTGCAGCCCGTGTTCATCCTTCAAATTATTTTTCTTAATCAGTTCCTGGCAATGGGTACATTCTTTCCATCTTGTTTTCGGGCATTCATCACCTCCGATGTGAATGTATTGTGAAGGGAATAACTGAATCACCTCATCCAGAACATTTTCCAAAAACGTAAATGTTTCGTCTTTCGGACAGAATACATCATCAAAAACACCCCATTTTGTTGCCGGTTCAAACGGGCCTTTTGTACAGGCAAGTTCTGGGTAAGCAGATAATGCAGCCAAAGCGTGGCCGGGCATTTCAATTTCAGGAACAATTGTTATATGTTGTTTCTGAGCATATTTTACGACATCTTTAATCTGCTCCTGTGTATAGAAAAACGGTCCGTACGGCTTTCCGTCAAATGTATTATCGACGTACGCCCCGATCATTGATTCTTTTCTTTTTGATCCGATCTCCGTAAGCTTCGGATATTTTTTAATCTCGATTCTCCAACCCTGATCATCTGTTAAATGCCAGTGAAAAGTATTCAACTTATACATTGCCAGATAATCAATATACTGTTTTACTTCTTCTACCGTGAAGAAATGACGGCAGACGTCAAGATGCATTCCGCGCCATGCAAATTTCGGCTGGTCTTCAATTTTCAGGGCTGGAATTTTTTTATCATCCTGATGCCCTTCAATTAACTGGATCAGGGTCTGAAGTGCCAGAAAATACCCCTGATTGGTATATGACTTTATCTGAATATTTTTGGGTGAAATTTCTATGGAATAAAACTCATCATTCTGTTTTGTGTTATTTGATTTTGGCAGTTGGGAATAGACCAGTTGGGCCTTTTCTTTTGATACATCCTGGAATTTTAAACCGGCATTCAACCGTTTTTTAAAATATTCCGTTTCATCTTTAGGCAGTTTTTCCTGTAGCGCTAAAGTACCGGGAATAACAAACCCACCACTCAAAACACTGACATTCTGAGGATAAGGAATTAAATTAAGTTGGGTTTGGGAAAATAACATATTGGAAATTAAAACAGAAAAGATGAATAAAAAACGTAACATTTTGTTTGATTAAGATTTAAGCGAATATAATTATTTTCTGAAAATTTATTATACTATTTAACTTATTCCGTGACAAAACATCTAATTTTGCAAAAACATCTTATGAGAAAAACTATTTTTATTGCTGCCGGATTACTTTTTTCAATTT
Source organism: Chryseobacterium tongliaonense (assembly GCF_041224435.1). NCBI lineage: Bacteria > Pseudomonadati > Bacteroidota > Flavobacteriia > Flavobacteriales > Weeksellaceae > Chryseobacterium > Chryseobacterium tongliaonense. Next base: position 571,429 of record NZ_JBGFFD010000002.1, read on the forward strand.
CAAGCCAGGCGCAGATTCTTGATGTCTTAAAATCTACCATTAAAGATAAAACGGGGGTAGACCTTAACCAACCCATTAAAACAAAAGGTTCAGTAACTCCCTCAACTTCTACTCCTGTTAAAACATCTACAAACAGCTCTCCTGTAAATCTCAGCAGCCTTTCATCTGCACAGATTTCATCAGGATTAAAGGAAGCTCTCAATCTTGGCGTATCTGAAGGGGTAAAAAAATTAGGTGTTACCGACGGTTTTTATAAAAATGAAATGGTAAAGATCTTAATGCCGGAAAAACTAAGAACGATTGATACCAAGCTGCGTGCAATGGGTTTAGGAAGTTTGGCAGATCAAGGGGTAAAATTGCTTAACAGAGCTGCAGAAGATGCGGTAACAGAAGCAACACCTATCTTCACCAATGCCATTACATCTATGACGATTACGGATGCAAAAAATATTTTATTGGGCTCCAATAATGCAGCTACCGGCTATTTACAAACTAAAACCCAAAGCCAGCTGTTTACTGCTTTCCAGCCCAAAGTGAAGGCTTCACTGGGTAAAGTAGGTGCCGATACGGTCTGGAAAGGTCTGATCTCAAAATACAATACCTTAACGGGACAGTCTGTGACAACCGATCTTAATGAATATGTAACCACGGAAACCATCAATGGTATTTTTAAAATGGTTGCTGAAAAAGAAAGCGGAATCAGAAATACTCCTGCCATGCGTACTACCAGTATTTTACAGAAGGTTTTTGGAGCGCAGGACGGAAAGTAATTTATTTTTGGACCTGAAAATCTAACTCATCTGTCAGCTTAGCTTTTGTATCAAAAGATCCAGGCTATCCTCCTTTTCCAGATTTAACTTTTGTTTTATTCTGTACCGGGCCATGAGAATACTTTTAGGGTCTACACTCAGACGATTAGCAATTTCTTTATTTGAAAAGCCCATTAATATGTAGGAGCAATGTTTCAGATCCAGTCGGGTAAGCCTATTATTGGCCAGTGCCTGCAGGCGGCTGAAAAATTCCGGATGTATGTTGGTCAGGCTGATTTTTGCATGCTCAAAATCCTCATCCATACGCAGATCTTCTTTTAATATGCGTTCCATCTGGTTTTTGAGCATTCCACTTTCCGGCTGATTGGCCAATTTATCCCGCATCGTCTGTAAAAGTTCATTCTTTTGCTCTACCTGTAGATTTCCGGCCAGCAGCTCTTTCTGTAGCCTATCCTGTCTTTCCTGCAGCAGTTCCTGTTCTGCCTGAAGGCGGGCGGCCTCTTCTGTTCGCAGTTTCTGTTGCTGGATAGAGGATTTTAAACGGAAATGATAGGAACGGAAAAGAAAGATCAATGCAAACAGGCCGGCTATAATAAGACCAATAGAAATAAAATTAAGTTTTCTGTCAAAAGCTGCTCTTTGCTGTAATGTTTCAAGTTCTTTCTCCTTTTTTTCCGCTTCATATTGTACTTCCAGTTTTTGGGCTATAGATAATTTTGCAGCATCGTAAGCTTCCTGTTCGTAATGCATATATTGCTTATAATAGCTTAATGCTTTTGTCTGGTTACCACTTTTCTCTGCAACTGTTGCCAGCCCTTTCATCATGGAAGCTTTTACAGCCATGCTGCTCCCTACACTATTTTCTACTTCAGCAAAGCCTGACAGAAATAATCTTTCCGCCTCTGCATAATTACCTTCAGCAATAGCATATTCGCTTAATATGCCATAACAATTGGCGATACCCTCTTCATGTTTAGTTTTCCGGGCGATGGCCAAAGCAAGATCGATATATTTTTCGGCACTGCCTTTATAGCTTTTTGGAAAGAACTCCCAATACATATTAGCCATATTTAAAGCCGCCGCTGCTACGTTGATGTGATTGACAATCCGTTTCGGCTGTGATTGGGAAAGCTGTAATACCTGCCGGTTATAGAACATTGCAGAATCCAACAGTTTTTTTTGTGATGTATCTTTTCTGAAATCCTGCAAAAATGAAGAGGCGGTAGCAAGGTAGGCATTACAGATAATATCCGGTTCTTTTGACTGATAAGCCCGTTTCAGACTTAATTGGGTGTATTTTTTTAAATTTCCCGGGTCTTTTAAGTCGGCATAAATGCTTGCTAAGTAATGATAGACCAGACTTTCATAAGCATATGCTTTTTGACCTTCCAGGAGTTGGAGCGCTTTAAACAGGCTGGCCGTAGATTTTGTCGTATTGTTAACAATGTATTCCAGCCATCCTTTTCGCAACCATACATAGCCATTTACAACCCTGTTTGTAGATTTTGAAGTGTAGATTAAAGCGCTGTCAATATTTTTTTGTGCCATCACAGGGCTGTCCCGTTGTACATTCAGATAGGTTAATGTAGCCAATGCAAAAGCACTGTACTGCCCATCCGCAAGATTATGACTCAGCTGAAGGGCTTCATTGGTAGCACTTAAGGCAGCTGGCATATCCGTTTCGTAGATCGTACGGCCAAGATGGGAAAGCGTCATTGCTTTCTTTTCCGGACTCAGGTTTGGGTTGCGAAGGAGACTCTTTAACGAATCTTCGATAAAGGATTGTGAGCTGACCTTATTAAGTCCAGCAAAAAACACTAATATGATAATGATAACTCTTATATAATGCCTCATAATAGCTAGTATAAATTAAATATAAATTTTATAAAGCCGAACAGCACAAAAGTACAATTTGCTCTTTTAATTGTATAGATCCTTCAGGCCTGACTTGTCATTACAAACAGCTAAAAGCGTGCTGTAGATACTTTATTAACTCTTTTTTCATCAATGTAGATGTTTTGTAGATGTTATCTTATTGGTAAATACAAGAATCAGGTAGCATCTTTGTAATAGAGACACCATTATCATTAACCCGTCTTTTGAGAAGAAATGTTGTTTCTTCAATAGACTTCTAAAATTAATTTAAAAAAAACATTATGAAAACCATTATAATATTCCTGTTTTCCTTTGCAGCTACCTGCAGCATCTTTGGCCAAGGTATAGAAAAGCCTTATATCGAAGTAAGAGGCATCGCCAAAATAGAAAGGACCATCAAATCGTATACTCTGGATATAGTAATCAACGAGGACCTGACCTATGCCGAAGAAAAAAGAACCCTGGAACAGATAAAAAAAGCTTTTTTAGATAAAGCCAAAGCTGCGGGATTTGATGTGAACAGATTTAAGGAAGACCAACTTGCCTATGCACTGACCCAATATGGCGCCGAAGGCACATCTTATAGCTTTGAGACGGCTAAACCTGAAGAAGTAATAGCACTTAATCAACTTGTGGCTGATAAAACAGGTGCTGTATCCCTTATTACCCGACGGATTACCTACATGCCTGTAAAGGATTTTTCCAAAATAATAGCTGCCGCCTTTGCTAATGGAAAGGAACGTGCAGAAAAGGTAGCTGCCACCCTGGGGAAAAAATTGGGCCCGTTACAGACAGCTATTGATTATTCAACCACCGATGAAGAGAAAGAAGATACTGTTTATTACCGTCCTGATGAAGAAAGGTTTTATTACCTTTCTTTAAAATACCTTATTGAATAAGAGTTATATTAAATCAATCTATCGTTCATAATTGGCGATCTGATTGATATAAACCATATTAAACATAAAAATAAATGCAAATGAAAACGAATAAATTTTTAGCAATACTATTATTGTTAGTAACCACTTTAATATTAACAGTCGGCTGTGAGAAAAGCAGCTCCGTTGATGAAGAAAACGATGTGGCACAAATAATGCAGCAAAAAATATTAGGTTATTGGAATTTAACAGAATTTATAGAAGAAACAAAAACAGGTAACGAACCTCCTGTAATAATCAACAATGACCCGCAAAATGTATATTTCGAGTTTTTTGCCAACGGAAAAGGGAAAACAAATGCTGAGGGTGAGGAGGAATTCTCTTATGAAGTAAAAGCAAACAACGTTCTGATATTGTGGGATAATGAACAAAAAATCATTGAACTGACTGATCACAAACTGACTTTTAAAAACACTGCCACTCAGGGAAATACTACCTATACACAAACTTATTTTTTAACCCGTTAATAAAAAACAGGATTTAAAATTTAAAAATAATAGCATTTAACAGGCAGTATGAAACATATAATATTAAAAAAATGAAAATATTTTACAGCCTGCTACTCATTCTTGTGATTTCCTGCAATGGTACAGAGAAAAACAATCATACTGCAAAAGCTAAAGATGTAGATTCTACTTTGAAATGGATAGATTATCATGAAGGAGAACTGCCTCCTGTAGGATATTACAGCGCATTTGACAGTACTATTAAGAAATGGAATATCCGGTACGAACGCATTGATGGCGGTTGCGAGGTGATACCCGGTAAAAAACAGCAGTATGAACAAAACAACAAACGATATTTCCGATTACTGGAGAAGAAATTCGGGAAAGACTGGCGTCAGCGTTTTGATCTGGAAGTAAGCACATTAGATCATATTCTGAAAAATAAATAACATTTTATCCCATAAAAAAACCTTGTCGGTGACAAGGTTTTTGATTTTATCAGAACTGCATCTCAGGAATTTCTCCTTCAATAATCAGATCGGCTTCCGTAGATTGAATAATGTGCTCTACCGACACTCCCGGAGCTCTTTCAATAAGCTTAAATCCGGCCGGAGTTACATCTAAAACCGCCAGTTCGGTAACCACTCTTTTCACACAGTTTACACCGGTTAAAGGAAGTGTGCATTTTTTTAAAATTTTACTTTCGCCTGCTTTGTTAACGTGCATCATGGCAACGATAATATTTTCGGCAGATGCTACAAGATCCATTGCACCGCCCATTCCTTTGACCATTTTTCCGGGAATTTTCCAGTTGGCAATATCACCGTTCTCTGAAACCTCCATAGCTCCGAGAATCGTTAAATCTACCTTCTGGCCACGAATCATGCCAAAACTGAAAGCAGAATCAAAGAATGAACCGCCATCTAAAATGGTGATCGTTTGTTTTCCTGCATTGATGATATCAGCATCTTCTTCTCCTTCGAAAGGGAAAGGCCCCATCCCGAGCACGCCGTTTTCACTTTGAAATTCTACGGAAATACCATCCGGAACATAGTTGGCAACCAAAGTAGGAATGCCAATTCCCAGGTTTACATAATAACGGTCTTTCAGTTCTTTTGAAATTCTTTTTGCGATTTGTTCTTTTGTGAGCATATTAAAAACTTAGACCGCAATTTAATTATTTTCACTTGAATACAAAAGGTCTTTATTATTCAAAATTATTAACATTATAAGTCAAAATAATATCTTTAATTTTGCAACATTATTTAGCAGAATGAAAATACTTTTAAAATACCTCAGACCTTACCAGTGGTTGGTTCTTCTCTCTTTATTATTGGCAGCTATTAATCAGGTTTTTTCTCTATTTGCTCCGGCAATTACAGGAAACATCCTGGACAGACTGGTTACCCACCCTAATTTTTTCGATAAGGAAAAGCTTATCCCCAGAAATCTGAATCAATATTTATACGGCGACGGAATTTATCACGGCGTTTTTTATTTTTTAGGATTACTCATCGGAACCGCCATGGTGAGCAGAATCGCCAAAGCTTTTCAGGATTATGCAGTAAGCGTTATTACACAGAAGTTTGGCGCCAAAATCTTTACAGACGGATTAAAACACTCAATGGCACTTCCTTTCCAGGAATTTGAAGATCAGAGAAGTGGTGAAACTTTATCAATTTTGACGAAAGTAAGAGAAGATACTGTAAAATTCATTTCTAATTTCATTAATATTTTCTTTGGAATTTTAGTCAGTATTATTTTCGTTTCCGTGTATGCTATCCGCCTGCACTGGTCGATCATGCCGGTGTATATCTGTGGAATTTTCCTGATTGCATTTATCACCAATTTACTGAGCAAAAGAATAAAAAGCATCCAGAAAAATATTGTTTCGGAAACTACAGCTTTGGCCGGAAGTACTACAGAAAGCTTAAGAAATATAGAAATCGTTAAAAGTTTAGGATTAACCAACCAGGAAGTTATCCGTTTAAATAACAATACTTATAAGATTCTGGGGCTTGAACTCAGAAAGGTCAAAAGTATCCGTTCTTTAAGCTTTATCCAGGGAACCATGGTTAATTTTCTTCAGCAGATGATTACCCTGACCTTATTGTTATTAATATTTAAAAATATTGTGACTCCCGGACAATATCTGTCTCTGATGTTTTATGGGTTTTTCATATTCGGGCCGATGCAGGAAATCGGTAATATTATCATTTCTTACCGTGAAGCTGAAGCTTCTCTTTATAATTTTGACAATTTAATGAAAAAGGAAGTGGAAGAAAAACCACTCCATCCGAAACAAATCGGTGCTATTGAGGAATTGGAATTCAAACATGTTTCTTTTAAGCACCAGTCAGCGCAATATAAAGCTTTGAATAACATCTCTTTTGATGTTAAAAACGGAGAAACCATCGCTTTTGTGGGGCCAAGCGGTTCAGGGAAAAGTACGCTGGTAAAATTGCTGGTTGGACTTTACAGGCCACAGGAAGGAAATATTTTTTACAATACAATCAACGGAAAAGAATTTGATTTTGACGAGCTGAGAAATCAGATTGGTTTTGTAACTCAGGACACCCAGCTTTTTGCCGGAACCATTAAGGAAAATCTTCTTTTTGTCAACCCTAAGGCTACAGAGGTTGAGCTGGAAATTGCTTTACAGAAAGCAAGCTGCACTTCATTACTGGCAAGAGCAGAAAAAGGGATTGAAACGGTAATCGGTGAAGGCGGGCTGAAGCTGAGCGGCGGGGAAAAACAAAGAATCGCCATCGCACGGGCACTTTTAAGAAAACCTCATTTATTGATTTTTGATGAAGCAACTTCAGCTTTGGACAGCATTACTGAAGAGGAAATAACTTCTACCATAAAAAATATTTCAAAAGATAAGGAACATATTACGGTTCTCATTGCCCACCGTTTAAGTACAATTATGCATGCGGACCGGATTTTTGTACTTGAACGCGGACAAGTAATTGAAACAGGATCACACGATAGCTTGATTGCCGAAAAAGGATTGTATTATGCAATGTGGCGACAGCAGATCGGGGAAAGAAAAATGCTTATTTCACCGGAATAACAAAAGCGATGAATTTAGTTCAGCGCTTTTTGTTTTTTTATAAATATTATTTTCGACAGGAACTTATTCTTTTGTTCTTACAGTTCTCTGCTCAATTCTTTTTTCAAATTTTTCACCCTGAAAAATTCTTTGGATCATAATTCCGGGAATATGAATCTGATTGGGATCTAATTGTCCGGGTTCTACCAATTCTTCCACTTCGGCAATGGTAATTTTTCCTGCTCCGGCCATCGGGTGATTAAAATTTCTTGCCGATCCTTTAAAGATCAGGTTTCCTGCATGATCTCCTTTCCACGCTTTTACAATGGAATAATCAGCTTTGTAAGCATGTTCCAGAATGTGAGGTTTTCCGTTGAAATCTTTCACTTCTTTTCCTTCTGCCACTTCAGTCCCGAAACCTGCAGGGGTGTAAAAAGCAGGAATTCCCGCCTGGGCGGCTCTGCATTTTTCAGCAAGAGTTCCCTGTGGAGTAAGTTCAACTTCCAGTTCTCCGGAAAGCATCTGTCTTTCAAATTCCGCATTTTCCCCTACATAAGAAGAAATCATTTTTTTAATCTGTCTTTTGTGAAGCAATAATCCTAACCCGAAGTCATCAACTCCTGCATTGTTTGAAATACATGTCAGATCTTTTACATCACTTTCTACCAAAGCATTGATTGAGTTTTCAGGAATACCGCAAAGCCCGAAACCACCCAACATTAATGTCATCCCATCCTGAATTCCTTCGATGGCTTCCTTTGCATTTTTTACTCTTTTATCTATCATGAAATATTAGATTTTTCTGTTGGCTAAATTTAATAATTTTTCTCATATCTACCGTACTCAGTAATTTATTCGGGATTTTAACTGAAGTTTTACTCATCTTACCGCAAACCAGGTGAAGTATAGTATCTGTTTGTTTATATTCAGGATATTTATTATTAAATTTTATTTATCTAAAAATTAAGAATGAGCCGTAGCTTAATCATCAATAATAAAAGCGATGAAATTCACCGCTTATTTATGTTTCTGTTTCATTTAAAAATCATCTGATAAAATGGTGAAATAAGGCAATGAATATAAAGCATGCAGGAACAACAACCGCAAAATATTTACCGAATCTGGCCAATGCCCGTGCGTATTTATTATTAAGCCCAACCGACTGCATCGAGGAATAAAACCCGTGCCATAAGTGTAGCCCAAGCAATACAAATGCTCCACAATATAAAAAAGTACGTACCGGGTTTTGAAATTTGTGTATCAATTCGCCGTAATATCTTGTTTCATTGGGTACATTCATCTCGATAAACTTGTAATTAAGCTCCTGAAACCAGAAATCATACCAATGAAGACAAAAATAGGAAAGGATGACCAGTCCCGAAATAATCATATTCCTTGATGGCCAGGAACTGTTTGCAGAACTTGCATTTTTGGCATATCGTATCGGTCTTGCCCTGCGATTCTGGATCTCCAGAATAAATCCCATGATAAAATGGAAAAGCAACCCGAAGATAAGGATCGGCTGTCCTATATATTGTACCAAAGGATTGTATCCCATGAAATGCGAAACACGGTTAAAAAGATCTTCGCTTATTACAGAAGTCAGATTAAGTGATACATGCAGCATTAAAAAAGTGATCAGAAAAAAGCCTGAAAGTCCCATGGCTACTTTTCTCATAATGGATGAATTCAGAAGCTGTTTTGCCATACCTGTAATTTTAGTTTTTATTTAAGACAATCTGATTTTTAATATTGGACAAACATCATCAACTCTTTTATAAAATTATAAAAAGAAAACGAGTTTAAATTCTGATTTTAGTATTTGTTGCAAAAGGGGAAACTTCCGGGATTGACGATAAAAACAAATCTTTATCAATAAACAGAAAAAGCGGAAATGACTTTCCGCTTTTTATTTTGATTTTTTAATTTATATTTTACTGTATAACCAGTTTTAAAGTGAATAGTTTTCTTGTATGTACTTTCACGAAATAAACTCCTTTCGGAAGATTTTCATTCACTAAGGAGAAACGCTGGTTGTGAACGTTCTTTGATTCATAAAGCAAATCTCCTGAAGCTGATAACAGCTCGATCTTTTCAATCGGATAATCACTTTTAATGAAAGTAGGCTCACCTGGTTTTGTAGGATTCGGGTATAGGATTACATTTTTCTCCGTACTGTTTTTAACCTCGTCCGTTCCCAAAGTGGATGAATTCACCTGAAACTGCACCCTGTTTGAAACTTCAGTATAAGAATCATTGGTAAACATTACCATATAATAATTCCCTGGGGTTGTAGGCAATGCGGCTCCTGTTAAATTTTTAGTTCCCTGTGTGATTCCGTCAAAATAAGTATAGGAAATAAAATTATCATCCGGCGTCTGAATATTCTGAGGATAAATTCCCAGCCAGTCTTTGATAATTCCCGGAGAATCCGTCCATGAGGCCGTAATATTTTCTCCCAAAGTATATACCGGCTTATTGATCCATAGTTCTGTAACGATATCCCCTACTTTAAAGAAAACTTTCTCTCCGATGGCTGTATAACCGTCTTCAAGGAAATACTGAGCGTAATAATATCCTTTCGGAAGCCCTGTAAAATTAAGTGTTCCGGAAGTTGCATTTACATAATCCCATTTTATCGAGGTATTTATTCCCGGAGTCTGACCCATTTTGTAGATCCCGATCCAGTCTTTTACCAGATTTGGCCCGTTGGAGTAATTAATGGTAACGGTTCCGCCTACGGGATAGGTATCTGCTGTAGTTTGCAGTACGACTTTCGGGCCTACGTAAAAGTTTTTTCTCGGTGTGATTTCCGTATAACCGTCGTTGGCAAAAAACCCTGCAAAATATTGTCCTTTATTAGCTAATCCGTTATTAAAAGTAGCTGTTCCTGCGGTTTGCCCGTTGGTATAAGTATATACCTGGGAAGTTACGGATCCCGGTGTCTGTCCTTTTTTATAAATTCCTATCCAATCGGTCTGGTTACCCGGTCCACCTGTATAAGTAGCCGTGATGGCTTCGTTCTGAAGATATTCTGTTTTATTTAAAGTGAAGGTAGGATTTGAAACTACACTTCCGGTAACTTCAAACTGTTTGGCATCACTCCAGTCGCTCCATTCCAGGTTTCTGTCTCTGTAACGGGTTTTCACATAATAAAGTCCGTTTGAGATAGAGTTGGCAGGGAACGTTACTTTTGTAATATCAACGCCTGCATTTAAGTTTTTAGCTTTATCAGGTGTTCCGTCTTTTCCAAACCAGTTTTCAAAATCCCGGTAAAATTCTTTTTCAATAACAGAAAAGTCAGCTGCTTTACTGATTAAAAACTGAGTGGTATTTAAAAGCTCTCCGTTCGGCGACGAAAAAGCACTTCCGTTTAGTGTTAACGGCAGGGTTATCGCTCCTGAAAAAGTATTTGTAATTGATGGTTTAGCAGGCTTCTGCTGGTTTTTATACCTGTGGAAAGAATCAACAAGTTCATTGTATTTTTTAGTATAAACTCCTCCTATTGAATAGCATTCTACATCTACTTTTCCGTTGGTTACATCCACTTCAACGATCTGATAGGTCCAGTCGGTCAGTGTTTTCTGAACGTCATCAAAATCCTGTTCTGTAGACATTCCCCAATACTGATCCCACGCGGTTCCTCCGGAAATGATCTGGTAATTAGGTGTATTTTTCAGCTGCCCTCTGTGGTATAAATGATGGTGAGCTCCTACGTGCATCAGATATTTACTGGAATTGGTCATCAACGGAACAGCAATATCCCGCACCCAGGTTGAAATATCTCCTACATATTGCTCAGCCTGGTAAGGTCTGTGGCTTAATGAAATAATCCATTGAACGGTAGGATCATTGTTCGCTTCATTTAAAATCTGTTGTAGCCAGGTTTGCTGTGCCGTTCCCGTATGTTCTGAGCTTAAGCTGATAAACAAAACATTTCCGGCCTGTTGAGCGTAATAGTTCTCATTTCCTGAAGAAATGTTTTTATACTTGATTTCATCGATATAGAAATGGGCATAATAAGAATTCATTCCCAAGCTTCCGTATGTTTCGTGATTTCCTACGGTAGTCTGAATCGGAAGGTATGGCGATAATTTGATATTCTTTTTGAAATGTACATTTTCATAATGATCCAGAGTACCTACATCTACCTGATCTCCTACCATAAAGGTAAGGGCAACGTTATCGGAAGGATCTGAATTCGGGCCAAATTTTTCTTTTAATTTTTTAAAGGCATTCAAAGTCAACGAATCATATCTCGGTTCGGCTTTGATCTGGTTGTCTCCCATTATAAGGAAACGTATTTTCCCATCAGCTGTCACAGGCTGTCCCGGTAAAGGAAGTGTTCTGAAATTGTACACTGCCGATTCACTGGTTCCGGTTTTTATTTTGTAATAGTATTTTGTATTGGACTGAAGATTGGTGATTTTAGCCGTGTGATAAAAATAATTGTTGTTATATCCTGTATCCGAAAAAATATTGGTAGTTCCGGTAACGGTAACGTTTAAATTCGCGGGCGAATTACCATAAATAACCGTCGTTTCATTATTTGAACTTGTCTTCCAATTCACAATCATCGAATTGGGTGTCGGGTTTTGCAAATAGGGAAACAAAGTCTGTCCAAAAGCCATCTGGACGACAAAAAAGAAAAAGAATACGTAATGTTTCATTTAAATTAATTTTAAGTAGTGTTTATTGTATCGTGTTTTAAATTGAAGACCGGGAATGATGTGTTTTTATTTCGTGCAAAAGTAGAATTCACATATAAACTCTGTTTCATGCCAACGTAAAGGAAGTGTTAACTTTAGAGTGGAGAAAGGTGTAAAAATATCTGTATTAATAACATAAAATTATTTGGCATATTCAAAAACTATTTTGTACATTTGCAACCTGTTATTCAACCTCTGACGAAAAGCGTGTAAGTTGCTTAGCTTTAACATTTTATTTTATTAATAATGGATTTATTAAAGTACGTACAAGACAAGTACATTACAAAAAAAGAATTCCCTGAATTCAAAGCAGGTGATACCATCACTGTGTATTACGAAATTAAAGAAGGACAAAAAACAAGAACTCAGTTCTTCAAGGGAACAGTTATCCAATTAAGAGGTACCGGTTCTACTAAAACTTTTACCATCAGAAAAATGAGTGGTGATGTAGGTGTAGAAAGAGTATTCCCTATCAACATGCCAGCTTTACAGAAGATTGAAGTTGACAGAAGAGGTAAAGTTAGAAGATCTAGAATTTATTACTTCAGAGACCTTAGAGGTAAAAAAGCTAGAATCAAAGACGCTGCTTACAAGAAAAAATAATTCAGACAACAACACATACAAAAAGAGGCTGTTCATCATTGATCAGCCTCTTTTTATTTTCTTTTTTTATATTATAAAGTTTATCATCTCTGTAAGAATCTCAATGTTCGGGTGATAAAAAACTAAGCAGCTTAGATTCCTCTTGAATGACCAACCTTGTGCTTATTTAATGAAATCATACAAAGCATTATAAAACTGCTCGTAAACCTCTATATGAGGCAGATGGCCCACATTTTCAATTTCCACTAATTTTGATCCTGCAATTTCTTTCTGGGTTTTCTTTCCCAATTCCTGATATTGTCCCATTTTCGGTTGGAGTTCTTTAGGTGCTCTGTCCTTTCCTATTGCTGTCCTGTCGCGTGTTCCGATGATTAATAAGGTAGGAACTTTTATATTTTTAAACTCATAACATACAGGCTGATTGTAGATCATATCTGAAGTGAGGGCTGCATCCCAGGCTACTTTAGAATAATCGGGATGCAACGTCCAACCTGCAATCAGATCCAGCCACGGTTGATATTCGCTTTTCCATTTGTTATCGTAATAAAATTTAAGCTGATAATTTTTATAGGTTTCCGCCGTATTTTTTAATTCCGACTGATATGCCTGATCTATGGTTTGATAAGCTGCAAAAGTTTTGTAATCTTCGAGTCCAATAGGGTTTTCCAGGATAAGCTTCTGGACTTTTTCAGGGAAAAGTAATGTAAATCTCGTCGCCACCATTCCGCCCATAGAATGTCCTAAAACAATGGTTTTATCAATTTTCAGCTCATCTAAAATGGCTTTTGTATTTTCGGCCAGCTGTGAAAAGGAAAACTGATAGTTCTGAGGTTTTGAAGATTTTCCAAAGCCTATCTGATCCGGAATAATTACCCTAAACCCTTTACCTGACAAGTCTTTTGCCGTTTGTTCCCAATATGCACCGTTAAAATTTTTCCCGTGGAGGAGCATTATGGTTTTTCCGTTTGAAGTTTTAGGCTTTACATCCATATAAGCCATCTTCAGGTCATTATTCTGAGATTTTAAATTAATGAAATGAACTTCATAAGGGTACTGGTAATCGGATAACATAGCATCCAGAGGCTTTACCTGTGAAAATATAAATCCCGGCGCAATCGATAACATTCCAATGACAACAGCATTTTTAAAATATTTCATAAAATTTTATTTAAGTATAAAATTAAAAAAACCGCTCCAAAAGAAACGGTTTATATGTATTATTTTAAATTTAATTATGATACTTCTGCAACGCTAAGTTCTTTTTTTGAGGGCAGATTCATTAGAACAATCGCAAAAAGAATTAAAACAATTCCCAACCATTGAATCATATCCACATGCTCTCCCAACAGAACAAAAGCCATTGTTACGGAAACCGGGAGCTCCAATGAAGAAACAATGCTTCCTAAGCCTAAACCGGCATTCGGAAAACCTATATTGAACAAAATAGGCGGAATTACAGTTCCGAACAATGCCAGAACCAAACCATACTTCCAAAGTATGGAATAATCAAAAGAACGGATGTGTTGTGTATTTTCGGTAAAATTAAGGTAAACTGATTTTAAGCCATCGAAATATAGCGGACCGATCTGAGCAAAGAACAAAAACGCAAATACGATAATTGAACCTCCGGAAAGCATAATGATACTTTTTCTCAAAACAGGCAAATGAGTCGCTAATGTATTAGATGTAAACATGGTCAATGTATAAGAAGCTGCAGCCATGAGACCCCAGAATACTCCGTGCCAATCAAGCTCAATCTCCATATTGATAAGGTTTGTCGCTAAAACAGTTCCCAATAAAACAATCATTACGGATATTACTTTTCTGGCATTCGGTAGTTTTTTAGCTATAAAACTTTCTACTACCACACTAAACCAAACAGACTGCATTAAAAGTACAATCGCAATGGAAACATTAATATACTGAACTGCTATATAGTAAAACAAACTTGTACATCCCAGAGAAGTACCCGCCACCATCAGCATTTTTACTTCTTTTGCGCTTGGTGATGATAACTTTTGTTTTGACGTAATGGTTTGAATGAAATTCAGGACCAGCAAACCTACCAAGCCCAGCACAAACTGTGATGTGGTAACTTCGGATGTGGTATAACCGTCATGGTAAGCCATTTTCACGAATGTGGCCAACATCCCATATATACTGGCTCCGATTCCGACAAAAACAACTCCTTTTAGTATATTTTTCTTCTTCATAGTTTTCCTTAAAAGCCCGCAAAGTTACGATATAATAATTAAGTAAGCACTCTGTCGTTGTCCTGATAGATAAATAAAATCACCCCGGGCAATCCCAGGGTGATTATTTTATAAATGATTTATTTAAATCTGTTATTTATTAACGATAACTTTTGATACGGCATCAATACCTAATCCTTTTACTTTAACCATATAAGTTCCGTTGATCATTCTATCTGTTGAGATCGCTTTTTTAGCATCCGGAGAAATTTTATCTTCTGAAGAAATCATTTTTCCTGACATATCATAAATTTCAACGCTTACTTTCCCGATGGTATTGCTTGGGAAGTTGATGTAGAACTCGTTCTTAGCAGGGTTCGGATAAATAGAGATTGTATTGTTTTTTACAGTTTTCACTTCATCTGTTGCCAATACACATTCTGCAGGTACTGTGATGTCTGCTACCTGATCGTTGATATTGGTTTTTACTCCTGCCTGTGCGTTAAGACCTAAACCTCTTTTCGCGAAAGTTCTCCAGATCATACACTTATCTTCACCATTGGTAGTTGCTAATTCAGCTGCTAATATTGCATTTCTGCCATCAATAAATGTAGGGCTACAAGCCTGTAGTTTTAAAGCGTCGGTTACTAATTGCAATACTCTTGCACTTCCACTATTGGCATTAGCCGTTACATCAGAAGCATATCCGTATTTATTTACATACTGCCAGTGAAGATCCCACAACATAGTCGCCCATACAAATCCTATAGAGTGTACGTCCGGAACAACTGCTCCACTTTGGTTTGTATATTCCATACCGTTTGTATCTGCATAGGTATAATCATTGATTGCGAAATCCGGAGAATATTTTGCAGGTCTGATCCCACCTCCAGTATTAGGCTGGCCAATAACATAGGTACCTATACCTCTAGGCACAGTAGCATTATCACCTGCTTTGTTTGTTAACATTAAGGCAAAGAAGTCTGACCAACCTTCACCCATTTGTTCTTTACTGTTTGGCCATTGTAAACATGTCCATCCGTTTCCAGTTAATCTGTTGGAAATACCATGACCATATTCGTGAGTAACGATTCCGTTATCGAAACTACCGTCAGGACTTACAGCCATAGCAGGATCATTTTTCAACGTTACATTAACAACTGTACCTGCTGTAAGTTGACTCTTAATATATTCACCTTCAGCATTATCAACTAATACGGAAGGAATTGTTATTGTTGCATCTGTTCCTCCCATTCCACCAACAGGGCCTGAAGTTGGAGCATTATAAATAATCGCGGCTACTGCTCCTGCATTCTGAGCATTTTTAACTTTGGTTACAAAGTCACAGCTTCCTCTTTCTACTAAGCCAATTTTTCCGGCAAGTGTCCCTACAGGTATAGCTGTACACCCATCTACTACAGAAGAAGCTTTTACATCTGCCGTAACTCCTGTTGCATTGATAGGGTTTCCAAATTGAGCCGTACCTACAAGCGGTTGACGTGGAACTGCAGCTGCAGGTGCATTATAATAATATAATCTATTAAAACTTGTCCACAAATACATTTGCATTCTGCCACTGGTTCCATCCTGAAGAGTCGCAAAGTTAGCATTATTCATATCTGTTCCGTCCTGTGCTTCTGCTTTTACATAATCATTTCCGGCACCTCCCAATCCAAAATTGGTATTCTGGAAGTTTCTTGCTGTTTCCGTGAAACCGAATTTATAAAATATATCATGTACTTTATTGTTGATATAAAACAAATTGGTAATTGATGCACTCAGGTTATCCGCAGGTGAAGCATAAAGACTAAAAGGGAAATTAAAATTTCTGCTTGCCCCTCCATCCGGTGAAAAACCTGGAGTATTAGTTGCATTCATGTCATCATATGCATATACATTGTTACCTCTTGTATAGGTATAATGACTTGTACCATCATAGTGCCATCCTTCAGGTGAAGAAGCTATCATCCAAGGGTTGCTAACTACTGATCTGGCTCCAAACGTAGCCGATTCAAGCGGTAATGCAAATACATTATAAGAAGCATTATCTGGTACAAGAAAAGAGGCAGCCTGATTATGTAATTCGTTAATAGGTCCTATAAAGTTATTTTGTCCTAATTGTGAATGATCATGTGAGTACGCATCGGAATGGAAGTTACATGATACGTTAAGATCAAATTTATTGATAATCTCTCCGGTATTTGCATTCACCAGTATATCCCAAAGACTGTGAGATTTTGGTTCAGGCAAAGTCACCTGATAAGCCAGCTTTAAAATTCCCTGATCTTCAACATATACCAATCTTTGCTTAGCTGCATGCCCGTTTTGTGGTTCTGCATCCTGATAACCAAGAACAGGATAAGATTTAATTTCTTCTTTTCCTATATTTTTAGCAATTTTCTGAATCGCTGTACTTTTACTAATTGTTGCATTGTTTGGTGTAGAAGAAGTATAATCCTTCAAAAAATCATCCACATAGTATACAATTTTATTATCCTTAACAAGTGCCGTTCCTACTGAATTATAAACAGGAAGGCCGTTATAGGTTTGCTGAAACTTTACAACGTTTCCGCTTAATGACCTTGAAGCATCTACATTATCAATAATAAAATTGGTAAGATCAGATTTTTTATACTCTCTGATTTTATTCTGAGAAATATAATCTTTAATAAGTCTTTCATTATCCTGAGAGTACAGGTCGGAAGACTGGAATACTGCGAATACAGCAAATAAAAGAGGTAGAGTTATCTTTTTCATATACATTAATAAAGCCGCTAATTTACAAATATTTAACAATCAAAGAATATTTTATTTAATTTATTTTAAAAAAAACAAAACATATATTATTTTATACACTTTTAGTCACTTTTCAGGGATTATTACTGTTTCTAATTTTATATTTTCATTTCACTATTTATAGTCATAAATTATTAAAAAAGCCTCATTCCGGACAATAAAAAAAAGCCACTCTTTCGAGTGGCTCCCTATTCATAAATAGATTAAGGATTATTTACCTTCTTCCATTTTTCTTTTCAATTCAGCTAATGCGTCGATATCTCCAAGTGTAGATCTTTCTTCATTAGAAGAAGATGAAGATGTATTAGATCTGTTACCAGACTCTTTTACATTTTTCTTCTCTTCATCTCTGAAGATACCTGTGTGAGATACTACTACTCTTTTGAACTCTTTGTTGAATTCGATCACTTTGAAGTCAGCTTCTTCACCTTTTTTGATTTTAGATCCATCTTCTTTCTCTAATAATCTTGAAGGACAGAATGCTTCTACTTCAGCATCTTCGAATTGTACAGAAGCTCCTTTATCGTGAACTTCTACAGCTTTACCAGCGTGGATAGTTCCTTCAGCATACTTAGTTTCGAATGCATCCCAAGGGTTTTCAGTTAATTGTTTGTGACCTAAAGATAATCTTCTTGCCTGGATATCCAATTCAAGAACGATAACGTCTAATTTATCACCTACAGCACAGAATTCAGATGGGTGCTTGATTTTCTTAGTCCAAGAAAGATCAGAGATGTAGATTAACCCGTCGATACCTTCTTCCAACTCTACGAATACACCAAAGTTTGTGAAGTTTCTTACAGTTCCTACATGCTTAGATCCTACTGGATACTTAGCTTCGATGTTTTCCCATGGATCTTTAGACAATTGCTTGATACCAAGAGAAATTTTTCTTTCTTCTCTATCTAAAGTTAATACTTCAGCTTCTACTTCATCACCTACTTTTACGAAGTCACCGGCAGATCTCAAGTGAGTAGACCAAGACATTTCAGAAACGTGGATCAATCCTTCTACACCCGGAGCGATTTCTACGAATGCACCATAGTCAGCAAGAACTACTACTTTTCCTTTTACTTTGTCTCCAACTTTCATGTCAGCAGAAAGAGCATCCCAAGGATGAGCTTCTAATTGCTTCATACCTAACTGGATTCTTGTTTTCTCATCATCGAAATCAAGGATTACCACTTTTACAGTCTGTCCGTCTTCTAAGATTTCAGATGGATGGTTCACTCTAGACCAAGAAAGGTCTGTAATGTGGATCAATCCATCAACACCTCCTAAGTCGATGAATACACCGTAAGAAGTAATATTCTTAACAGTACCTTCAAGAACCTGACCTTTTTCAAGCTGAGCGATGATTTCTTTTTTCTGACCTTCGATATCTGCTTCGATCAATGCTTTGTGAGATACTACTACGTTTTTGAATTCAGGGTTGATTTTCACAACTTTGAACTCCATAGTTTTACCTACGAACTGATCGTAATCTTTAATTGGCTTAACGTCAATTTGAGAACCAGGTAAGAATGCTTCGATTCCGTGTACGTCAACGATCATACCTCCTTTAGTTCTTGATTTCACAAAACCGTTTACGATTTCACCTGTTTCGTGAAGTTCGTTTACTTTATCCCAAGCTTTAAGCGTTCTTGCTTTTCTGTGAGATAACTGTAACTGACCAGTTTTGTCTTCTCTTCTGTCAACCATTACTTCAACCTCATCACCTACTTTAAGGCCTTGGTTGTAACGGAATTCGTTAAGAGAAATAACACCTTCAGATTTGAAGTTGATGTCTACGATAGCTTCTTTGTCAGTTAATCTTACAACTTTCCCAACTAATACGTCGTTATCGTCTAAGTTGTTAAGAGATCCGTTGTAGATTTCTTCTAAATCGCTTTTTTCTTTTCTCGCATCTGCATCAAGACCTGATTCGAAAGAATCCCAATCAAATTGTTCCGGTGCTACGTTTTGGTTTAATAAAACCTCTGCTGAATTTGTCTCTTTTGACATTTTCTAATAAAATTTGTATTCCTTCTTTTTTAATGGTTTGAATAAATGTGGATCAAAAAATACGGAAGTAATTAATTTTTAATATTTTACCCTTTCAAACCTTTCCCACAAAAGTGGGTGCAAATGTACGAATTTTATTTAAAATAAACAAGAATTTTCCGCTCACACAATTTCATTATAAACAACTGGTAATCAATATATATTATTAAGATTAAAAGATTTAAGAATTAAAAAATTAAAAGATTGATGACAAACTTATTGAAAGGTTTCTTGATTAAAAATTAGTCATCTAAATCTAATCCACTCCCTTTCACCACTCACCACTCACAACTCACCACTCACAACTCACAACTCATAACTCACAACTCATAACTCACAACTCATAACTCATAACTCATAACTCATAACTCATAACTCATAACTCACGACTCACAACTCCCAAATCACTACCTTTGCAAAATGGAATTAGAATCAATTTATCAAAAACTGCAGATTCAGGATATGAATCAGATGCAGAAATCTACTTATAAAGCCACTGAAAATACAAACGATGTCGTTCTTCTGTCCCCAACAGGCTCAGGAAAAACTCTCGCTTTTTTATTTCCCGTTCTCCGAAATCTGAACAAAGATACTTCAGGAATTCAGGCTTTGATTTTAGTTCCTGCCAGAGAACTTGCCTTACAAATTGAACAGGTTTTCAAAGCAATGGGAACGGATTTTAAAGTTTCCGTATGCTATGGAGGCCATGATAAGAAAATTGAAGTCAATAATTTAATCGAAGCTCCGGCAGTACTGATCGGAACTCCGGGACGGGTTGTTTATCATTTAAGAAATAACAATTTTGATCCGGCTACCATTAAGACATTAGTTTTGGATGAATTTGATAAAGCCCTGGAATTAGGTTTTCATGATGATATGGAATTCATTATCGGTTCATTAAAAAATCTTTCACAACGTATTCTGACTTCCGCTACGGCCATGGATGAGATTCCAAAATTCACCGGCCTTAAAAATGAGAAAACCGTTGATTTTCTAAAATTAAATGACGTTAAGCCGGATATTCAACTCCGAAAAGTAATGACTATCCCTGAAGAAAAGCTGGATACTCTTTTTAATCTGATCTGTAAAATAGGGAATAAAAGAACTCTGATTTTCTGTAACCACCGTGAAGCAGTAGACCGTATTTCTGAGCTTTTACGTGAGAAAGGGATCGATCGTGAAACATTCCACGGCGGTATGGAACAGGATGAAAGAGAACGTGCCTTATTAAAATTCAGAAATGATTCTGCAAGGATTTTAATTACTACAGACCTTGCCTCCCGCGGACTGGATGTTCCGGAAGTTGAATCGATTGTTCATTACCAGCTTCCGCCAAAGGAAGACGCTTTTATTCACAGAAACGGACGTACTGCAAGAATGAATGCCAAAGGTTTCGCTTATTTAATCATGACTGAGGATGAAAATTTCCCTTTCATTAAAAATAATACTCCGGAAGAAAGTGTGACAGGGTTCAACAAAGCTCCCGGAAAAACACCTTTTCAAACGGTATACATCAGTGCCGGAAAAAAAGATAAGGTCAATAAGGTAGATATTGTTGGCTATCTGATCAAAAAAGGGGAATTACAAAAAGAAGATATCGGCCTGATTGAAGTAAAAGACACTACTTCTTACGTTGCAGTGGCAAGAAATAAAGTAAATCCTTTATTGAAAAAACTGGCCAATGAAAAGCTGAAGGGTAAGAAAGTGAAAATGGAAGTTGCTTATTAATATTTTAAAAACCATCAAGATTTTATTAAGGAGCTAAGAAAGTATTTCTGCATTTTAATTTAAAGCGAAGCTTAACTTAATGCTCTTAATAACTTAATAAACTTAATGGTTTATATATTTTCAGTTTAAAATTATTTGGTTCCTTTCACTCTTGTCGGTAAAGTATAAACTGCTTTTGAAGCGGTGATAAATAAAATCTCATTATTCTTTCCTCCAAAAGTTACGTTTGACGTCCAGTCTTCGGGAATCGGAATCTGGTAAATCTTTTTTCCTTCACGATTAAAAATGGTCACCCCCTTTCCTGTTAAATAAAGGTTTCCATGTTTATCCAGTGTCATTCCGTCAGAGCCCATTTCACAGAACAGTTTTTTCTCAGATAATTTTCCTTCACCCAGAATATCATAAACATAAGTTTTTCCGGCATCTATATCTGAAACGTATAACTTTTTAAATTTTTCACTTCCTACAATCCCATTGGGCTGTGTAAAAGTTTCCAGCTTTATGATCTTACCTTCTTTATTCCTGTAATAAAGGCTCTTATGTGGAGTTTCCTGTTTAAAATTGACCCAATAATCCCTCTGATATAACGGATCTGTAAAGTACATTCCTCCAAAAGAATCATTCCATACATCATTGGGTCCGTTTAATCTTTTTCCTTCATAACCTTTTAACAGAACCTCAACTTTTTTGTCTTTGGATATCTTCCAGATTTCTCCCTGATCATCAGAACATGTAATCAGATTGTCATCTTTATCGAAATGCGTTCCGTTTGCTCGTCCGCTTTTACTTAAAAACTCAATGATCGTATTGGTTTTCCAGTCCCAATAATAAATCTTATCATTCGGCTGATCTGTAAAGTATACATTTCCTTCTTTATCTGAAGACGGTCCTTCTGTAAAACTAAATTTGTCAGAGACCATTTCAGGCTTTACATCATGATAAAACATTTTGTTATAATTTACTGATTGGCAGTTTATCAATGCGAAAACCAAACCAACCAGACCTGTTTTAAAGATATTTTTCATGCTTCATTATTTTAAGCCGACAATTTACGACATGGAAAAATAAGATTCAATTTTTATTTTCTCATTTTGATATATTAATTTGAAATAAAAAATGTCCTAATTATCCTATTTCATAAGTAGATAATATTAGTTAGGAAAAGGTTTAATCAAGAGCTTTGCATAAATCAAATCCTACATGGTTTTTCAGAAACGGATTTGTAAAATACGGGATTATTAAAACCAATGATAATCTCTTTCAGAACTTTCAATTTATAAAACTGCAAGACGATGAGTGCACAGCCCGGAATTAAACCTTCAGAAACAGAGCATGAAGCCTTTAGAAATTCGGTAGGAACAATGGATGAGACAGGGAAAAGAAAATGGGTTTTTCCGCGTAAACCTAAAGGAAAATATACCAATTACAGAAATTACACCAGCTATGTTCTCCTGACTTTATTTTTTATTCTGCCCTTTATCAAAATCAGGAATAATCCTTTCCTGATGATCAATGTAATCGACAGGAAATTCTTTATTTTCGGTCAGCCGTTTTACCTTCAGGATTTCTTTATTTTAGCTCTGGGAGCAGTAACTTCTGTTATTTTTGTTATGCTTTTTACCGTAGTTTTCGGAAGGATATTCTGTGGCTGGCTTTGTCCGCAAACCCTTTTCATGGAAATGGTTTTCAGGAAAATAGAATACTGGATCGAAGGTGACCGGAACAAGCAGATGAAACTTGACAGGCAGGATTGGGATGCTGAAAAAGTCAGAAAAAGACTGCTGAAATGGTCTGCATTTACATTGATTTCATTAATCATTACCCATTTTATGTTCATGTATATTGTAGGGTATCAGGAAGTTTTCAGGATCATGACGCAGGGGCCTGCAGAAAATGCTTTACAATTCATGGTCATGCTTTCTTTTACGGGAATATTCTATTTTACATTTGCATGGCTCCGGGAACAGGTCTGCACACTGGTTTGTCCTTACGGAAGGCTTCAGGGAGTTTTGATTGATAAACAGACGATTAATGTTTATTATGATTTTAAGAGAGGGGAAAATCGTTCCAAATGGAGAAACGGAGAAGACCGGAAGACAACCGGTAAAGGAGATTGTATCGACTGCCAGCAGTGTGTTGTCGTGTGTCCTACCGGAATTGATATCAGAAACGGCCAGCAGCTGGAATGCATCAATTGTACCGTATGTATTGATGCCTGCGATGAAGTCATGGAAAAAGTAGGCCTTCCAAAAGGCCTGATCCGTTATGCTACCGAAGCTGAAATTGAAAATCAGGAGAAATTCAGATTTACATCAAGAATGAGGATAACTACCGTATTTCTGGCATTGCTGATCGGTTTTCTGGGATTCTTATTATATGACAGAGGAGCTATGGAAGCGAAGTTCATTAAGCCTGCCGGATCTACATTTTTTACCCGGGACGGCAAAATCACCAATACTTTCATCTATACTTTCCTGAATAAAACCAATGAAAGAAAAGTATTGTCGATCAAAGTAATGAGTCCTGAGCATGGAGAAATTACCTTCTTCGGATCAGACAAAATTATTTTGAAAGGTGATGAAATCCTGAAAGGAAATATCAATATCACTTTCCCTGAAACCGAAATCAGGCTTTCAAAGCAAAATATTGTCATCGGGGTATTTGATCAGAGCGGAAAAATGCTGGATTCTTTTGAAACCACTTTTGAAGGGCCATTCAAATTACTTTTATAAGCGATGAAACTTTAAGATTTATATTTCCTGATAAATTGGGTAGGGGTCATTCCGGAGTTTTTCCGGAATACTCTTACAAAATAGGAATATTCTTCATATCCGAGGCGAAAAGCAATTTCCACAAGACTTTCATCAAGGTACATCAGCATTCTTTTGGCTTCAAGCATCAGCCTCTCAGTGATCACTTCTGTAGCTGTTTTCTGAACTACCGTCTGTGTGATCCTGTTTAAATGTTTAGGTGAAACTCCCATTAAAGAAGCGTAATAGGAAATTAATTTTTCAGTAGTAAAATGGTCTTCCAATAATTTTTCAAAATCCTGATAATGCTTAAAGTAAGAAATGCTTACCGGTGAAACCAATGTATCATAATCTCTGGAAAACTGTCTTGAAGCATTAATGTATATCCGGGAAATAAGGGACAGAATGCATTCGTTTTTCATCACATCTTCGGCATGATATTCAGCCTCAATTTCCTGGAATAAGATGATAGTCTTTTGTAATTCCGGTACTTTAAGCTGAAGCTTTCTCGGAAGGGCTGCAGAATTAAAAAAAGGGAAATTCCTGAGCTTCTGATTTACATAATGCATATCGTAATACTCCTGGGAAAAAAAGAAAATATAACCGTCCGTTTCCGGTGACAGTTCCCAGCTGTGAACCTGACCCGGAGACAAAAAGAAAAGGCTTCCTTCTGAAACTTCATACTTTTGAAAATCAATCTCGTGGATGCCGGTTCCTTTGGTGAAAAGAACGGTAACATAAAAATCATGACGATGTGGCTTCTCAATATGCTTATGGCTTGAAACCAGATGATTTTTCATGGTACTAAAATAGAAATCCGAGGCACTTTTTTCAGGCTGAAAAAGATTAATATGAAGCACCGAAATAGAATCCATCTCTTTTTTACCTCAAAAATAAGCAAAGCATTTTGTTTAGCTGTTAAAATCTATACTCCTGATTAAATTTTCACAATAAAAAAGGGATTAACAAAAATGCTAACCCCTTTGAATTATTGAAATATTAAAAGTTATTTAATAATCAGTTTCTGATTGTATACTCCTTTTGCAGAATTTACATTGATGATGTAAACACCTTTAGGAATATTTAAATTAAATTCTTTGGTGTTGTCACCACTACTCTGATAAGGTTTTGAAGAATAGATCAATCTTCCGCTGGAATCAAATAAGGTCACTTTAAGATCACCCATATTTCTTGATTTAATGAAGAAATTACCGTTACTTGGGTTTGGATAGATTTTAATATCATCTCCTAATGAAGAAGTAACGTCTGTAACTCCTAAGGCCTGTGTATCTCTTGTACACACTTCAAGAGCCCATGCTGAAACCGTTCCTACATCTCCCGGATAATTATCTGAAGCAAACAGTTTCCATTGCCCCTGAGCTTTATGCCCTTTGAAGATCGCCAATGATTCATAAGATTTTGTTTCTCCCTGGATTGGGGAAGCACATACTACAGCGGCACCCGCGTCACTGAATCCGGCGGTAATACCAGAGTAAGGTTGAGCTGAACATGCACGGTTCCAGATCAATGCTGATGAACCTTCAGGGCTTTCTATTCCTACAGCCAGGTCACCAACATAGGTGTGGGCAATAGTTGGTGTTACTTTAATTTTAGTGATGATTCCCGTATTATTTACTGTTAAAGGAATATTTACTCTAGGTGAGGAAATAGCTCCGCCACCGGGTCCGTCAGTAATCGTTACCGATGGTCCGGAGTAAGTATATGTAGTACAGGTTTCTCCTGCTACGGTATAATCAATAACAAAACTTGGACTCACAGCATAATAGATATTATTAACAGCTTCCACCAAAATATAGGCGTTGGAAGAAGTAGATCCTGCAGGAATTGTTACCTGCTCGCTACCGTCATTCGCTGTATTGGCAGCAAGTGTAGTAAAGGTAAGGCCTCCGTCTGTAGATAATTTAATATTAACGTTGGCAGTGCTTACCGGAGCAGCTGCCGTATTGGCAACATTCCAGGTTACTGTAGTTGTTCCTCCTGAACTGGTTGATTGTCCAAAAGTAGGTGCTGTGACAGCAAAAGGTCCAGAAGCGGCATCCACGGTTACAACCGTTGAGCTTTGACCAATCTGGGGCTGCAACGGACTGTTATTTCTCACAGACATATTAAAATTAAGCGGTCTTGCCACACTGGATACAGATTCCCATCTGGTCGTCAGTACTCCTGCCAGAACTTTATTAAAATCAGGGAAATATCTTACCGGTGTACTTGCCGGGCTCATAGATCTGAAAGTAGGCCCTGTAGGTTTTATAGCATAAGCAAATGAATTCGCTCCGATCTGTGCAGCCGCTGCCTGGTCTGTCTGCTCTATTGCATAAGTATACGCTGCAGGATTGGCATCTGCTGTCGTTCCTTTGATAACAAAAGCAGTAGAGCTTGGAATCGTATAAGCTGCTCCCACAGTAACAGTAGGTGCAGGTGTTGTAAATGGTACATTGGTACCGCAGGTTACGGAATTAATTTTATTTTTAATCTGGTTTACACTGTTGATGTGAAAATAATCATTGGAATTAAACTGTACATCCAGACCACCGCCGATGATTCCGGTATAGGCCATAATAGTGCTTCCACTGCCCGGTTCTACTTTCTGATCGGCTTGTGAAGAATGTGAAGTATAAGTATGCCCGGCTCCTAATTGATGTCCCATCTCATGAGCTACATAATCGATATCAAATTTGTCTCCTTCAGGAAAATTATGTGCCGTCCATCCTCTTGCTTTCTGGCCGACAAGACAGATCACTCCTACTCCGGCAGCTCCATTGGCATCTTTTTTATCGATCAGATGTCCCATATCGTAATCTTCAGAAGCGATAACACCAGAAATTCCTGTTTGGGCTTCATTCGGACCACCACTTGTATAGGGATCTGAAGCGGCATCTAAGAAAATGATGGCATCATTATTTGCAATCAGGTTAAAATGCAGGGATAAATCTTTTTCAAAAACACTGTTAAGCCTGGTTACAGAAGCATTCATTGCAGCTAATATCACTGCTTTTTTCACTGCATCTGGTGCCCCGGATGGTGTTCCCGCTGCTGTTAAATGATAGGCAGCATATTCTCCCGTACATGATAAAGCCAGCCTGAAGGTGTTAAATCCGGCTAATTTAGATGTATTACCTCCCTTTCCCGCTGAGATTTTTTCAGCTTCCTCTGTTGTCCCGCACTGAAAAGGGTCAGGATCCTGATTTTGTCTTGATTTTGAATCAAAAACAGCATAAACACTTCTGTCATTGGTATATGGTTCAATATACTCTGAAATCCCGGAACGGGTAATCATTGAAGAAAAACCTACAGGTGAGATACTGAATCTGAGATAAGCGGTAGGATCTTCCACTCCTGCTCCTACATAAGACCTGATATCCGGATATTTTGCCTGTAATTCGGGAGCCATATTTGAAAATTCCCAAACCTGGAATCTTTCAATTTTACCATTGACGGTAGGAATTGAAATAAGAATCCCTTTACTTCCGGATGCCCGTGAAGGTGCATTTTTAAGAGTCTGGGTAAGCTCATTCGTGTTTAATGAATAAAGAGCTGAATATTCCAGCTTTTCCTGAGATTTTTTTACGCTTTGCGATCGTAATTCGGTTCGTGACCACTGCGAAAACCCAAAAAAGGGAACGAGCAGCGCGAAAATAAATAATTTGCGTTTCATGTTAATATAATTTTGATTGATAATAATTTTTTTTCTCTTTACTATTCATTCTCCATCAACACTTCTCAGAGGTTCTCCCTTCTATACGTTCATTACATTGCCCTGTTAAAAAATATTCTCCAAATTAAGACAAAAAATCAAAATAAACAACTTAATGACCTCGTATTATTATCATTTTACAAATTAAAATTACTTCTATTTATAAATAAAATAAATAAATACGCCTGTTTTAGGTGGTTAAAAAAAATATAAAACCAGATAAAAATAAAATAAAATCAAATAGACTAAAAAGAATTCAGTGAAATAAAGACATATTTGAATCGCCTATATTTGTAACAAACTTTAAAAAAGTTTTATCTTTGAATTTTAGGATTCAAAAATGAAGATAAATTTACCTGACAAACTGTATTATTCTATAGGAGAAGTGGCTAAAGCATTTGATGTAAACACCTCACTGATACGGTACTGGGAACAGGAATTCCCTATCATTAAGCCTAAAAAGAACAAAAAGGGCAACAGATACTTTACTCCGGAAGACATCAAAAACCTCCAGATCATTTACCATCTTGTAAAAGAAAAAGGCTACACACTTGACGGAGCCAAAATTGCCCTGACCACCAACAGTAAAATTTCTGAAACCATCACATTGATCGACAGGCTTGAGTTTGTAAAAGCCGAGCTTCTGAAGCTGA
Organism: Chryseobacterium tongliaonense; assembly: GCF_041224435.1. Lineage (NCBI taxonomy): Bacteria > Pseudomonadati > Bacteroidota > Flavobacteriia > Flavobacteriales > Weeksellaceae > Chryseobacterium > Chryseobacterium tongliaonense. Next base: position 599,702 of record NZ_JBGFFD010000002.1, read on the forward strand.
AAGATTCTTTGGGGGAGCGGGATTCGGAATGATTACACTAAATAAATTTTCAAAAAAAACTAATTTGGATTTATTTTAGTAATTAAAACCGGACAAAAAACACACAAAACATACTGTTAGTCAACTTTTTATCGCTCAATAGCTTATCAGTTTATTTTTTTGATTAAGTTTACCCCATGATGAAAAAAAGCTATTACCAAAAGATAGCATTCCTCGGAATGTTACTCATTGTATTATTGGGGTTTCAGAGGTTGACGAGCAAAGGAAAAGAAAATTTTCCTGATGTAAAATTCATTTCTGAAGCATCCGTTTCGATACATTTATCTGAATTTGATCCAAACGATCTGAATGAAAAACAATGGCAACAATTAGGCTTTTCTGACAAACAAATCTCCACTATTCTGAATTATAAAAAAATCGTGGGTGGAAGATTTACTTCTAAAGAACAATTCAAAAAATGCTATGCTGTTTCAGAGGAAAAATTTACTGAACTCAATGCTTTTATTTTACTTCCTGAAACCAATAAAGATGCAAAATCCAGACAATTTGAAAATTTTGGGAACAGAAAAATTGTAATTTCAGAAAGATTCAATCCTGATCATTTTTCTGTCAATGACTGGATCAACACCGGATTTAGTGAAAAGCAGGCAGAAGCTATTATAAAATATAAAGGGTATTTGGGTGGTAGCTTCATCAGTAAAGAGAAGTTTAAAGAATGCTTTATGATCAGTGATGAGAAGTATAAAAAACTTGTTCCTTATTTAATTCTTCCGGAGAAAACTCCGGAAAATTTTAAAAGTGCTATTCATCATAAATCTAAAATCCAATATCACTCTTTCGATCCCAATATTTTGAATATTGAAGGCTGGCAGACACTGGGCTTCTCGCAAAATCAGGCTAAGGTTATTGTGAATTATCGTGAACGGAATTTAAAAGGTAGTTTTAAAAGTCTGAGTGACCTTGAAAAATGTTTTGTTATTTCCGCTGAAAAATTTCAAGAACTCCAACCTTATATCAACATACACCCGAAAAATATAAAGAACAGTACAGATTTAAGTTCAGGAATTCAACAGGAAAAAACGGATTTTTCGACGGTTGACTTAAATTCAATTACCTTTAAACAGCTTATAGAATTCGGGCTGGATGAAAGAAGTGCCGGTTCCATGCTTGGTTTCAGGAAAAAATTAGGAGGATTTGTCAACAAACAACAAATTTTGGATACGTACAACATCAACAAAGACCTCGTTCAGAAGTTAATTTCAATCTGTAAACTAAATACATCAAATATTCAAAAATATACTTTGGTGAATGCTCCCGAAGAATGGCTGAAAAACCATCCCTATTTTAAATATTCCGCTGATAAAATTATCTATTACAGGGTAACTTATCCTGATGACCGGAAAATCTGGAATCTTTTAAAAGTGAAACCGGAATATGAGGCGAGAATGAAACTTTACCTGAAACAATGATGGTGAGTTATGAGTTATGAGTTATGAGTTATGAGTTATGAGTTATAAGTTATAAGTGATGAGTTAAGAGTTAAATCTTAGTAGTATTTTCCATAACTCATCACTTATAACTTATAACTCATAACTCATAACTATTCAAAAGTTTTGCTGGAATCTTCAAGAAGGATTTTTAAGGTAGAAAGCTCTTCATCCGTAAGGTCGCGCCATTTTCCGATGGGAAGGTCTAATTTGATATTCATGATGCGGATTCGTTTCAGCTTTTTTACTTCATACCCAAGATATTCGCACATTCTGCGGATCTGCCTGTTTAATCCTTGGGTCAGAATGATCCTGAATGTCATGTCATCAATTTTTTCAACCTCGCATTTTTTGGTAACAGTATCCAGGATTGGAACCCCGTTGCGCATTTTTTCGAGAAACCTCGGATTGATGGGTTTGTCTACCCTTACCAGGTATTCTTTTTCGTGGTTATTTCTGGCTCGGAGGATTTTGTTGACAATATCACCATCATTGGTCAGGAGAATAAGCCCTTCACTGGGTTTATCCAAACGGCCGATCGGGAAAATTCTCTTAGGATGATTGATATAGTCTACAATATTGTTTTTTTCACGTTTTGTATCGGTGGTGCACACAATGCCAACCGGTTTGTTGAAAGCGATATAAACGGGTTTATCTTCCTGTTCGCGGATAGGTTTCCCGTCTACTTCCACAATGTCCTCATCAGAAACTTTAGTTCCGAGTTCGGGAATCTTTCCGTTAATGGTGATCCTGCCTTCTTCCAGCAGCTTATCTGCGGCTCTTCTTGAACAAAAGCCGGCTTCTGATAAATATTTATTGATACGTGTTTTTTCCATTTAATCTTGTCCGTAACCTGTATAATCTTTATTGCTGAACAATGTTATTCCATAGCTGATACCTATAAAAAGGGAACTTGAGTTTTTAAATTCATGACTTTCAAGAACAAGACCTCCTTCCTGGCTCAGCCTTTTTGAAAAGGAAATCTGCTTACCCAACTTCAGTCCCCAAAAATTTGAATTGGAAACTGCAGAATGATTGATCTGCTTTCCGTAACTGGCATCAATGAAAAAAGGCTCATCTCCGGGTCCGAATATAAATTTCGGCTGTATTACCCAATACATCATGTGAAAATTATCATCAATGAAGCTGTATTTCAGTCCTGTTCCCAGTGCAAAGTTCGGTAAAAAATTGTATCCGCCCACTACCGTTAAACCATATGTAATTTTATTTGGTAAATAAGGGGAAATGTATTGCTGATAATAGGGGGAATCTTTATTCTGATTGTCTTTGATGCTGTTTCCCAGGTTATATCCTACATTCAGGGTCGGGTTGACATAAAAATCCATTTTGGGCTTTCTGCCTTCCCTGTTCTGACCGGAAACTCCGGAAACTAAAAATAATGATAAGAGTATGAGTAGATTTCTGATCATGGATTGTTAAATTTAAAGTCGTTTTCCAAATACTGACCGGTAGCATCCTCAATGCTGTAATCTCCTATTTTTGTACGTCTCAGCTGCGTCAGATATCCTCCTACCCCAAGCTCCTGCCCGATATCATGGGCTAAACTGCGGATATAGGTACCTTTGGAGCACCCCACCATAAAACTGATATGAGGAAGATCTATTTTGATGTCTTCGATATAGAAAATGGTTGTTTTCCTGGACTTCATTTCCACTTCTTCTCCCGCTCTTGCGAGATTATAAGCTCTTTCCCCATCAATTTTTATGGCTGAAAAAACCGGAGGCTTCTGCTCTATCTCACCAACAAATTTTTCCAGGGCTTCTCTGATCTGTTCTTCGGTTATATGTGAGATGTCCTGATGAAGAATTTCAGGTTTTTCGGTATCATAACTTTCGGTCTGAACGCCTATTTTCACCTCCGTCCAGTATTCTTTAGGAGCATCCTGTATTTCCGGGATTTTTTTTGTGAATTTTCCACAGCATACGATAAGAAGCCCGGTAGCCCTTGGGTCAAGAGTTCCGGCATGGCCTATCTTAAATTTCTTGGGAAGGTTAAACTCTCTTTTGAGTTTATATTTCATTTTATTGACCGCCTGGAAAGAAGTCCAGTCCAGTGGCTTGTCTAATAAAAATATATGTCCTGATTGCAGTTCTTCTGCTGTCATGTGAGTTCTTAAGTTGAGAGTTGAGTTATGAGTTATGGCGTATGAATAATGTACCGATTAACCATTATTCATCTTTTATTTAAAAAAGTAAAAATAGATCAGCAAAGCCAGTCCTACGAAAATACGGTACCAGCCCCAAGGTTTGAAACCATATTTATTTAAAACTCCGATAAAAGCTTTGATTGCAATTAAGGCTACGATAAAGGCTACAATATTACCCACTACAAAAATCATGATATGATCTTGTGAAGCAAGAATCATTTCGTATCCTTTCTGAGGATTTCCGGTTTCTTTTCCCCAGGATTTAAGGAAAACAGAATAAACGGTTACCGCCAACATGGTAGGAACTGCCAGGAAAAACGAAAACTCCGCAGCAGCTTTTCTGGTTAAACCCTGAGCCATACCTCCGATAATGGAAGCTGCACTTCGGCTTGTTCCCGGCATCATCGCCAGACACTGCCAGAAGCCGATGGTAATTGCATTTCTTACCGTAATTCCTTTTTCGTCATCAATTTTAGGATTTTTAAACCATTTGTCAGCAAACAGCAATACGATCCCGCCCAAAACCAATACGGAAGAAATAGCGATCTGGTTTCCTAAAACAGCTTCTATCTTATCGTCGAACAGGTATCCTAAAACCAAAGCCGGCACAACGGCAAAGGCCAGTTTATAGTAAAACTTAATATTATTAAAATCAAAGAATTTTTTCCAGTATGCCACCACGACAGACAGGATAGCTCCAAATTGAATGGACACCTGAAACATCTTTAAAAACTCATCTTCCTGTAAGCCCATTAAGTTGGCGGCAAAGCCCATGTGTGCAGTAGAAGAAATCGGAAGATATTCCGTTAAACCTTCTATAATGGCAATAATAATTGCTTTGAATAAATCCATAATATTCTAAAATTAAAACATGAAAAGACTAAAAGATTTAAAAATTACAAGACCGGATTTTGAGATGTTTTCACATATTAACTTTAAAATCAGAATGATTTTCTCATCTGTTTATCTGCTAATACTGAACTCTGCCAATCAACTGATCTTTTAACTTTTAAATCTTTTAATCTTTTAATTTATTTTTTATTTTCTTTTTAAAATCGCGTAAGCTTCTATAACGAATCCTATAACGACAAACAGAGGGGCAATCCGGATTCTACGGATAGAGAAAATATCATCATTCCAGGAATTAGGATCAAATTTTCCATCCACCGTATTTGCATCGGCTCCCATCATCAGAAGGAAACCCACCACAATAAATGCCAACCCTATCAGCATCCATTTAAAATTCTGCTGTCCGAAATAAAAAGCGTTTTCCTGTGGAGCTTCGGTTTCTTTACCAAACTCTGCTGCAGAAAATTTATTTGTTTTTTTGCTCATCTTTTTAAGAATAATATAAATCGTCTACACTTGTTCTCAGGAATCTCCAGGTCGCAATGATCGTACTCAGAACGGTAATAAAGATACCTACTCCGAATACCAATAAAATTAACCAGAAATATTGCTGATTATCCTGTACGAATGTAGAACCGATCTGACTTGTAAAATAATACCACACCCCGAATAAAGCCAGGAGACCAATGAATGAGCCTATGCATCCTAAGACTACGGCTTCGATAATAAACGGCTTAAGGATAAATCTTCTCTTCGCTCCTACCAGCTGCATGGTTTTGATAATAAATCTCTTAGAAAATATTTTCAGACGAATGGAGTTATTGATTAAAACCACTGCCAAAACAAGGAACAGAATTGAGAATCCTAAAATCCATTTCAAAATCCTGTTCAGGTTGTTGTAAACATCTACCATCAGAGTACTGTTGTTTTTCACATCAACAATTCCCGGAACAGATTTGATCACTTTTATCGCTTCATCAATTTTTGCAGGGTCTACGTATTCGGGTTTTAGGGCAACTTCAATAGAAGATGGGAAGATATTCTCTTCAAAAAGGGCATCACTGTCGATTCCCATACTTGCCTTTGCTTCCTTGGCAGCCATTTCTCTTGAAATATATGTTGCTCTCTTTACGGGAGCCAAAGTCTGTACTTCTTTAAAAGTTTCATCTTCCAGTTTCGCAATTTTCACAGAATCTTTAGCATCATAATTTTCATCAAAGTAAGCATTCACTACCAACTGTTCTTTGATATAGTCGGAATATTTCTGGGCATTGATTAAAATAAGTCCCATTAATCCCAACAAAAATAACACTAAGGCAATACTTATTACTACTGTAATATTGCTAGACCTAAGCCTTTTCTTATTAAATTCATCTACAGATTTAGCCATTAATATTAAAATTTTTGGCTAAAATAGAAAAAAACTTCCGAAATTTGGGACGAAATAGAGAAAATCATTGTTAACAAAATCATAAAAAACTTTGAGTGTAAAAGCAAAAAAACATCTTGGTCAACACTTTTTGACAGATGAAAACATCGCAAGAAAAATTGTAGAAGGCTTAAGCTGTGAACACTACAATAACGTCATGGAAGTGGGACCCGGAATGGGTGTTCTTACCAAATATCTCCTTGAAAAAGATCAGACCATCTATCTTGCAGAAATAGATAATGAGTCTATCGAATACCTGAAAAATCATTATCCGAAGATTACCGAACAAACTTTTGTGGGCGATTTCCTGAAGCAGGATTTTGATTTTATTCATGGGGAACAGATTGCAATCATCGGTAATTTCCCCTATAATATTTCTTCCCAGATTTTATTTAAAATCATCGATTATTATGAGCTGGTTCCGGAAATGGTAGGAATGTTTCAGAAAGAAGTAGCTGAAAGAACGGCTGCAGTTCCAAGAACAAAGGACTATGGAATTTTATCTGTTTTGGTGCAGGCTTATTATGACGTTAAATATCTTTTTACCGTTCATGAGAATGTATTTAACCCGCCGCCAAAAGTAAAATCAGGGGTTATAAAACTAACCAGAAATCCTAAGGAAGGTTTAGCTGGAAATGAAATCCTTTTCAAGCAGATCGTAAAAGCAGGCTTTAACCAAAGAAGAAAAAAGCTTTCGAATGCCCTTAAAGTATTAAACATTCCCGAGGCTATGAAAAACCATGAGTTTTTAGATAAAAGAGCTGAAGAATTAAGTGTTTCCGATTTTATAGCATTCACGATTCTCTGGAAGCAGAGCCAATAAAATTAATTACATTTTTGTCAATATAAAAAGCCTTTCAACAAGTTGAAAGGCTTTTTAAGTTATTGCATTATCGATTATTATTCTCTGTTTTTCAACATAATCCATCCGGACCAGTTCATCTGGGCTTTTGATTTCGGATATTGGAAGTTGAACTTATACCAATACGTTGCTGTTGAAAGTCTCTTACCTGCTACTGTTCCATCCCAGATAGGATTCAGTTTTGAGAATCTGAATAATTCCACACCGTATCTGTCATAGATAGATCCTGTAAAATTATTAAACTCCCCTAATGCTGTAAGATCCAGCACATCATTCACACCATCCTGATTAGGCGTAATGATATTGGCAATTTTCAGGGTAAAGAACTCAAGAGTTCCCACACAATGCGTTCCCTGTATTCTCACCTGAAGATAATACGTGGTATTGTCCAGTAAGTTGGTAAATACATTTGAAGTCTGCCATGATACACCATTATCAATAGAATACTCCAAAATTCCCGGAATATTATTGATTGACGGGTTTTGAGCTGTAATCGTCAGGGTATTGTTGTTGTCATAATCCAGGTTGGTAATGAACGGCAACGCTGCAGCCATTACTTTTGACGTGAATGTTTTAGTACAATATCCGTTATCGATTGTTACGCTGTAAATTCCCAATTGATCTACTGTGATGGTCTGTGTAATTTCACCTGTACTCCACAAGTATTTATAATTAGGGCCGGCTCCTGCATCTAACGTTACTCTGTCTCCTATACACACTTCAACATCAGTTAAAGGAGAAGTAATTTCCGGTACAACTTCTACAGTTACGGTTGCGGGTAATAAAGATTTACATCCTTTTGTTCCGATAGCATATACTGTAAATGTTGTGGTATTATATAGAGTAACTGTCTGGGTATTCCCTGTACCCGGGAAGTTATTCCACTGGTAAGTTACCCCTCCGGTAGCCGTTAAATCTACAGATTCACCCGGACATATTTTTAATTTGGTAGAAACCAGATGTGCTGTAGGGGTTGTTTCTTTTAATAATTTCAGCTCGACAGTCCTGCTGCAGAACCCGCCGTTGGAAACCACTACATATAATATCTGGCCGTCGTTACCATTATAGTTTAAAATGTTGGTAATATAGTTATCATTCTGAGCTAAAGCATCAGCCTGATCTTCATAAAAATGGAATACCGCACCCGGTGTTGTACTGATCGATGGCATTACTGTGCTCAGGTCAAAAGTAGTAATATCAGGGGTACTGCATAGGAGCAATGAAGCGTCAACGGCATCAGGCGTTGTTCCGCCATGGATAACAATGGTCGCTTTACCCGGACATGGATTTCCTGGGAAGCTTACTTCAATGGTGTAAGTACCCGGCTGAACTGCCGTAACCGTATTTGTGGTAGCACCTGGTATAGGAGTACCGTTGTAATACCACTGGTAAGCCATATTAGGATCACTGATCGAAGCTGTCAGTACCTGAGGTACATTATCACATACATTAATATCTGAAGGTAATGTAGCTCCTGTAGGGTCTAATAATTCAACCCCGATATTGAAAGACCCTCCTTCTAAGAAAACAGCTGAATCGTAGCTTCTGTCAATTGCATCTGCTAAAACCATTTTAAAATGGTAAGCCTGTCCCGGTGTTACCGTTGCTGTTGCTGTAAGAGGAACAGTTCTTCCGTTAAAATTGGTTTCGATATTTCCTGTATTATAACCTGCGAAGAAGGTTGGGTTTATTGCCGGACATCCTAATTGTCCACCATTGAACATAGTATCCGGGTGGATGTTGGTTACACTTACAGGACCACCTCCATTGGGCAGTACTGCCATGTTTACATACGGAGCTGCACTTCCTACCGGTCTTAGCAATAGAGCAAATGCATCTGAAAAGTTACAAGGAAAACCTCCTGTATATTCTTCAGAAGCAAATAAATAATTAAATTTTACCTGAGAAGAAGTAGGTACGAAATCAAATTCCAGGATTACGGCATCCTGTAGTGAAGCAGTAGGGTTTGTCGCTGCAACAAGATCCGGATCGCTTCCTGTACCTACCTGGTCGCTTATCGGACTATTAACATCGATATAAGTATTTCCTGTTCTGTTGGCTTTTCCTGTTACCAGAACAATACCGTCTTTAAAAGGAAAATTGGTAGTGCCTTTATGGAAATATCCCCATGCTCTGTCTACATTACTTTCGGGTAAATTAGGGCTTACCTGAACATTTGATACATTAGGGGTTACGCAAGAGTTTGTTCCTGATGAAATCAATACATCTTTTACCAGCTGAGTAATATTGTATGCAGATTCTGCATATCCCGGAGCATTTACATCTATAAATGCACCTGCTTTTGCTGTTAAGTTCGGTTTTGGCTTAGGAACTTTCCTGGGATAAGTAACATTTTGTGATTGGAAAAAGTTTAATGAGATTATAAAAAAAGAAAAAAACAGTAGATATCTCTTCATAATATTTTTGTTTCAACAAATTTAATTTTTTTTTGAATATATACCACACGTATTTCTCATTTTTATGTTAAAAAAATAAAGCCTCCCAATTATGGAAGACTTTATCTTATTATTGTATTATTAAATATTAATTTCTATTTTTCAGTAATATCCATCCGGAACGTAATTCTAACTTTTTGCTCGCAGGATTTTCCCACTGTACTTTATACCAATAAGTAGCGGTAGGCATATTAATTCCGTTTATGTTTCCTCTCCATACAGGTTCTATCTTTGTCGCTTTGAAAATCTCCTGCCCATATCGGTTAAAGATGGAAGCTGCAAAATTATTATAATCACTTATTCCGGAGAAGTCGATCACGTCATTATGACCGTCGGAATTCGGAGTAATTGCATTGTTGATCACAAAAGTATAATAATCTAAGGCAGTACTACATTTTGCATCTTTGGTTCTTACTCTTAAGTTATAATTATTATTGTTTAAAACATTATAGAATATATTGGAAGTCTGCCATGTAAATCCGCCGTCAATTGAGTATTCCAGAACTCCGTTGGTAGGATTGGTAGCACTTAGTGTCAACACGTGATTATCATACACAATATTGGTAAACTGAGGCAGATCCGGATTCAGCAACTGAGCTGTGAAAACTTTCGAACATGTACCATTACTGATGGTTACACTGTAAGTTCCCGGAATATTCGTTGAAATGGTCTGGGTTGTTGCTCCCGTACTCCATACATACGTATAATTAGGTCCGCTTCCGGCATCTAAAACGCCTGTATCACCTGCACAGACATACACATCATGCAATGTGGAAGTAATCGCGGGAACAACCTCAATGGTAATGGTAGCAGGATTAACTGAACTACACCCGTTTCCTCCTAACGCATATACGGAATAGGTTGTTGTAACTGTCGGTGAAACCACCTGCGTATTTCCGTTACCCGGTAGGCCCGGCCAGTTGTAAGTAATTCCTCCGCCGGCAGTTAAGGTAACCGATTCTCCGGCACAGATTTTAGATTTTGAAGCCGAAAGTGTGGCTGTCGGCGGGCCAACAATTACAGTCACTGTTGCAGGGTTCGCAGAGATACAGCCATTAGCTCCTACCGCAAATACGGTATACGTTGTAGTAACAGTAGGTGAAACTACCTGAGTATTTCCGTTGCCCGGTAAGCCTGTCCAGTTGTAGGTTGCCCCTCCAGTTGCTGTTAATGTCACCGATTCCCCTATACAGATTTGTGCAAGAGAAGAAGTCAGGCCGGCTACCGGAGCTACCTTGTCTTCTACTACATTGACCGTTGCTGTATAAGTACAGGTTAAATTTCCAGGTTGTGTCGTATTCTGAACCGTTAAAGTATAAGTTCCGCCTGCATTCACAACAGGGTTTAAAGTATTGGCTCCGGAAACGATATTTCCTCCGGTCGTCGTCCATGTAATCGTAGAACCTGCAGGAATTACCGAAGCTGAAGCGTTCAGTGTCACCTGAGTTGTGGTGCAGGTAATATTTTGTGGAGCTGCTATCGTTAAAGTCGTTTCTGCAGTTTTCAATAATTGCAGAGAAACCACATATGTACAGCCTCCATTTTTCACTAAAACATAAATAGTAATATTACCCGGCGTTGAGTATGCCGTAGGAGTAGGAATCGTGTTTGCATTCCCGGCATTAGCATCTGCCAGATTCACATAATAAGCAAAAGTAGCCGTTGCAGCAGTTGTTATCTGAGGCTGGGCTGAAGTTAAATCATAAGTAATATTTCCGGGAGCAAAACATTTAAGCAATGTCGCATCCTGTACTGTAATCGGCTGGGAAACCTCAATCGTAATGTTTGCCGGATTTTGAGAAATACATCCGTTTGCCCCTACTGCTGTTACCGTATAAGTAGTGGTCGCAGTTGGTGTTACGGTTTGTGTATTTCCGTTACCCGGTAAGCCGGTCCAATTGTAGGTAGCTCCTCCACCTGCAGTTAAGGTTACTGATTCACCTTCGCAAATTAATATTTTACTTGCTGTAAGAGTAGTTGTAGGCGGAGAACTGTCTCCTGCTACCGTTACATTGGCAACTGCAGTACATGCTACCCCTCCCGGTTCATAAGTTTTCGTAATAGTTAAAGTATAAGTTCCTGCCTGGTTGATTACCGGCGTCAGGGTATTACCTCCCGAAACGATGTTCCCTCCGGTTGTTGTCCAGTTGAAAGTAGATCCTGCAGGAAACACCGAAGTTGAAGCATTCAGGGTAATTTGCGAATTGGTACATGTAAGAGCTGTAGGTGGCGCAATGGTGGCGGTCATCTGCGGAGCTTTGACCAGTTGCAGCTGGGCCACTTTTGAACAAAACCCGTTCTTAACCAAAACATATATTGTCTGACCACCCGCACTTGGATATGCTGTAGGCGTTGCAATGGTATTTCCGTTTCCAGCATTGGCATCTGCCTGATTTACATAATAGGCGAATGTAGCTCCCGGCGTTGTACTTATAGAAGCCTGTGCGGATGTTAAATTAAACGTTGCATTTCCCGGAGCATAACAGGCGGTTAAGGTTGCATTCTGCACTGTAGGAGATGTTCCGCCAACAATAGTTATACTTGCTGTTCCCGGACATGTATTTCCCTGAACAAAAACCTGAACGGTGTATACCCCTGGTTGCGTAGCCGTATAGCTGATCTGATTGGCTCCCGGAATAGGATTATTATTAAAAAGCCATTGATAGGTAGCTCCCGGAATCTGGGCAGAAGCCGTTAAAACCTGTGGCGCATTATCACAAACATTAATAGACGGTGGAAGGACAACTCCTCCCGGGCCTAAAAGCTGAACACCAATGTCAAAAGATCCTGCTTCCAGAAAAACGGCAGAATCAAAATTGGAATCCTGATAATCTGCCAGAACCATTTTAAAGTGATAGGTTTCTCCCGGAATTACCGTAGCTTGTGCCGTTAACGGAATGGTACGCCCATTAAAATTCGTTTCAATCTGAGGATTATTCAATCCGGCAAAATACTGTGCATTTTTAGGTCCGCACTGTAAACTTGCAGGGATAATATTGGTAACACTCACCGGTCCTGCCCCAGCAGGCAATACCGCCAAATTAGTATATGGATCCCCTACTTTTTTCAACAACAGTGCAAAACCGTCGGAAATTGTACAGGTAAAATTCCCCTGATATTCTTTGGAAGCGAATAAATATCTGAAAGTAACTTCAGTAGAGCTCGGGACAAAATCAAATTCTATATAGGTGGCATCTCTTAAATTAGCATTAGAAACATTTAAAGCAGCTGCAAGGTCAGCATCTCCACCCGAAGGCAAAGGATCACTTAGAGTTCCCTGGAAATCATTTCCGGCTTTTCTCGCATGCCCTGTTGTCAAAACAATCCCTTTTGCAAAAGGAAAATTAGTCGTTGCTTTATTAAAGTAGCCCCAGCTCCTGTTCAAATCACCGACCTGTAAATTAGGAGATACAACAACATTGCTTACATTGGCTGTGGAACAGGTAGAACCACCGGTTATAAGAACATCTTTTACCAGCTGTGTAATACTGTAACTTGATTCCGGATAACCCGGCGCATTCACGTCTATAAAAACTCCTGCTTTCATACTTGTCGCAGTAGGTTTATTTACGATACCGGTCCTTTCCCTGTTTTGAGAGAAAACTAAATTACCAAGAACTAAAAACAAAGCCAAAAATAAACTTCTTGTCCTCCTATTTAACATTTTATATTGTTTTCAACAAAAATACTATTTTTTTTAATTGAAATTCAATTCTATCCGAATGTATTATAATTAATATATCCTTATTTATTTTCCTATATCAATTTTACTTTACAGGATTAATAAAAAAAAGACTAACGAATCGCTAGTCTTTTTTAATATCATTTAAAAGATTATTCAAAATTTTTCAGAAGTATCCATCCTGTTTTTACCGTTGGTTTTTTACTCGCAGGATCTTCAAAAGTCACCTGATACCAATAAGATGACGTAGGCAGACGTTTGCCCTGGAAATAACCATCCCAGTACGGACGAACTTTTTCAGCTTTAAATATTTCACGCCCATAGCGGTCGAATATATTGGCTGAGAAGTTTTTATATTCATTGATTCCTCTGAAATCTATGATGTCATTGACATTATCGCCATTCGGAGTAATCACATTCTTCATCACGAATGTAAAGTATTCAAGATAACCTACACAGCTTGTATTTTTCACTCTTACCCTGATCTGGATCACTGTATTTTTAGGTACGTTGTTGAATACATTTGAAGACTGCCATGTAAGGCCGTTATCAACAGAATACTCCAATTGTCCGTTACTTGGGTTGCTTGCCGTAAGAACCATTGTTCCGCTTGGGCTGTACTCTACATTGATGATCTCAGGAATAACGGCCAGCTTTACCTCTGTAGTATAAGCTTTGGTACAAACACCATTATTGATTGTTACCGTATAAGTTCCCGGCGTTCCTACTGTAATAGTCTGTGTTGTGGAATTGGTATTCCATGAGTAGGAATAATTTGGTCCAGCTCCGGCATCCAGGGTAATCTGGTCACCTATACAGATCAATCCTCCCGTAAGATTGGAAGTAATGGCAGGCACTACTTCTATCGTTATACTTGCAGGCTCTAAAGATTTACATCCTTTGGCACCGATTGCATATACCGTATACGTTGTAGTCTGAGTCGGGCTTACTGTTTGGGTACTTCCTGTTCCCGGTAAGCTGTTCCACTGATAGGTCGCTCCACCGGAAGCGGTTAAAATTGCAGATTCACCCGAGCAGATTCTCACTTTTGTGGAAGTAAGTACGGCAATAGGTGTAACTTCTTTTACTAAAGTCAGTTTTACCAGCTTACTACAGAAGCCGCCATTTGAAACCACAACATATAAAATCTGGCCGTCGGCACCATTATAACTTGTTACGTTATTAATGAAATTATTATTCTGAGCCACCGCATCTGCCTGATTCGCATAAAAATGGAATACAGCACCCGTTGTCGTACTGATTGACGGTATAGCATCATTTAAGTTGAAAGTAATCACACTTGGTGTTTCACAAAGCTTTAATGTAGCATCCTGTGCGACAGGCGACGTTCCGCCAATAATGGTGATACCAGCCGTCTGACACTGGGTTCCACCTACAAATGTCCTTACTACATAAACTCCCGGAGAAGTAGCCGTATAGGTAGCATTTGTTGCTCCCGGAATAGCCACATCATTTTTATACCACTGGAAAGTCATTCCCGGAACGGGAGCCACCTGGGCTTTTAAAATTTGAGGAGTATTGTCACACATGTTTATCGTATCCGGAAGCGGATTCCCGTTACCATCAACGATTGTCATCCCGATATCGAATGATCCCCCTTCTATAAATACTGCAGAATCATAACTTTGATCGGAAGCATCAGCCAAAACCATTTTAAAGTGGTAGGTCTGTCCCGGAATTACATCGGCAATAGCAGTCAGAGGAATCGTTCTGCCATTAAAGTTGGTTTCAATATTTGAGGAGTTCATTCCACCGAAAAAGGCTTCATTTTTAGGCCCACAACTGAATCCATTCCCTGCAGGTACGATATTCGTTACACTTACCGGAATTCCACCCGGCAAAACAGCTAGGTTGGTATAAGTCGGGTCTCCTACTTTCTTTAAAAGTAAGGCAAAACCATCAGAAAAATTTCCACATGGGAAATCGGATGTATATTCTTCTGAAGCAAAAAGATAATTAAATTTCACCTGATTGCTGTTGGGTACGAAATCAAATTCAATAGCCACCGCGTCTTTAAGCGGGGCTAATGGGTTAATCGCAGCTACCAGATCCGGATCACTTACTGTAGAGCCGGGCACAGGATCACTTAATCCGTCCTCTAAAACGTTTCCTGCTCTTCTTGCTTTACCTGTTACCAGTACAATCCCGTCTGTAAACGGAAATCCGGTAGTTCCTTTGTGAAAATATCCCCAGGCCCGCTCAGTATCCGTGGCCGGCTGGTTCGGAGAAACGGTAACATTGGTTACATTGGGTGCAGCACAGGTAGAGCCACCTGCAATCAATACGTTTTTTACGAGCTGCTCAATGTTGTAGCCTGAAGGTGTATATGAAGGTACATTTACGTCTATAAATACCCCGGCCTTCATACTTTCACTGGTGTGCTTTTCTTTTACATGTTTTCTCGGCGCATTCTGAGAAAATGCAGAAGTAGAGATCAACAGCAACACTAAAAAGAAAAAGTAGTTTTTTAACCTATAATTTAACATTTTGTCATTGTTTGTTCAAAAATAACAAAAATATTTTTAAAATATTATGCTTTAATCAATTCATTTACAATTAAAAAATATGCAAAAATTAAATAAAACAAATAAAAAACTAATATTTTCGATCAAAATAAATAATTATGTATGACAAATCTATTTGTTCAACAAAAAAAGACTGACAATTCGCCAGCCTTAAGATTTTATTTTTTAATCAGTCTTTACTTTTATTCTTTTTTCAATTCATTGATTTCACTTTGCAACTGTTGAATAATATCTTTTAATGCTTTGATTTCATTTTTATTTGAGCTTACATTGCTTTTCAGCATTACGTTTTTTGCTCTTTCATTATGATTTTCATCTTCTTCATCCTCATTAATTTCTTCAATATCTTCCTGGATATCTTCGATGTCTTCATTGATCTCTTCAATATCTTCACTGATTTCCTCGATATCTTCGCTGATCTCTTCAAGGTCTTCATTGATCTCTTCAATATCTTCCTGGATATCTTCAATATCTTCACTGATTTCTTCAATTTTTTCGTGACTTTTATTGACAGACATCTGAATGAAAATCGCCAGATAAATAGCTTCTAAAGAAACCACCGTGGTAAGGATCAGAAGCATTTTATCAAATTCCACAATCTTCAGTAAGGGAAGAAGGAACGAAATAATAAAAAATAATGTATGGGCAATCAGCGAAGGTATAGAACCTATCCACCAGGTAATCCCATTCGCTATTTTTTCTAAAACTTCAGTTTTTTCATGCGGTGTTTTCATCATTATATTTTCCTTTATAATAGTTCTTTAGTTACTCCCAGACCAAACAATGCGTAATCATATTTTGCAGGATCTTCTTCGTCAAACTGTCTGATAATCTGATCGAGCTCTTCAACCGTTTTCCAGTCGTTCTGAGTTCTTGAGATCAGACCAAGTTTTCTTGAAATATTTCCGGTATGTACATCCAACGGAATAGACAGATATTTCTGATCTATATTCTTCCAGATTCCAAAATCTACTCCACGTTTATCTTTTCTTACCATCCAACGCAAAAACATCACAATCCGTTTTGATGACGAATTTTTATAGGGTGAGCTTACGTGTTTATGGCTTCTGTGCTTTCCTGCTTCCAGAAATGAACTCCTGAATCTTTCAATGGCATGAAGAAAATTAGTTTCGGAATCTTTAACTTTAAATAAATTTTCCAGACTTTCATTTTCTTTATAAATCCTGTTAAACTGCCTGATAAAGTAAGCAAAATCCTCTCCGTTAAAAGTTCGGTGAATACTTTTACCCTGAATAAATTCCAGATCTTTCTGTGAATGATTCAGTACAAAATCATAGGGTGAATTTCCCATGATATCCAACATCTTTTCAGCCGAATTAATAATAGACTTCCTGTTTCCCCATGAGATGGTCGCCGATAAAAAGCCCGAAATCTCAATATCCTGCTGTAAAGAAAAACGATGTGGAATCTGTACCGGATCATTTTCAATGAAATCAGCATTATTATATTGATCCGCTTTTTCGTTTAAGAAAACTTTTAACTCCTCGAAATTCAACATAATCTTTTAAATTTTCACAGATTCCAGAGCTTTCGGCAGAAATGTATTCGGGAAAACAACTCTTGCTTCGTCCGTAAATACGGTCAAATCACCATACCTGTTTGAAAAATGACCTAAAATCAGCTTGCCTACCTCAGCTTTCTTGGCAATAGTAGCTGCTTCCAATGCTGTAGAATGTCCTGTGTAATCAGCCATTTCTTTCAGATCATGCAAAAATGTAGACTCGTGGTATAAAACCGTTACATTTTTAATGATCGGAATAACCGACTCAAGATATCTCGTATCACTGCAAAAAGCATATGAAACCGATGGCGCCGCCGCAATAGTTAAAATTTCATTTTTAAGGACATAGCCGTCACTCAGAACAAAGTCTTTTCCGGCCTTAAGATTATGGTAATCACAAACTTCTATCTCACTGTATTTTGCGATCTCCTTCATATTCAGATGCCTGTCTTTAGGCTTTTCCCTGAAAAGATAGCCATTACAGTAAATTCTGTGATCCAAAGGAATTGTAAATACTTCTACCCTGTTGTCTTCATAAATTTTTTCTGAATAATTTTTATCCAGCTCATGATAAACCACTTCAAAGCCGCGATGGGTTTCCGTGATCGTGAAAATGGTTTCCAGCATATTTTTAATTCCTTTCGGACCATACACATGTAAAGGAGTTTCCCTTCCCAACAGCCTGAAAGAAGCAATGAGTCCCGGCAGTCCAAAACAATGGTCTCCATGAAGATGGGAAATAAAAATATGATTGATTTTTGAAAATCTTGCTTTTGCTTTTCTCAGCTGAACCTGCGTTCCCTCACCACAATCGATCAGGAAGCTTCTTTCCTCCATTTCCAACAGCTGTGCTGTGGGAGAAGAGTTGATCGTAGGAATCGCTGAATTAAAGCCTAATATCGTTAAATAAGTACTCAAACCAATAATTTATTAGGGCAAATGTACAACAGAAAATCTAATTATTGCTGTTTATCAGCGACTTTAAGATAGTCTAAAAATGAATCTAAAGCCTGCTTACGGTGACTGATTTTATTTTTATCTTCAGGGTTCATTTCTGCAAATGTTTTTTCATATCCTTCAGGAACAAAAATCGGATCATATCCGAAACCTTTGAAGCCTTTATTTTCAGTGAGCAGATTTCCATGAGCCTTACCTTCGAAATATTTGGCGCCATTTTCATCGTAGTAGCATAAAACAGTGATGAAGTAAGCTTTTCTGTTTTCAATACCCTGCATTTCTTCCAGGACTTTCTGAATATTTTTAGCAAAATCATGATCTCCGGCATATCTTGCAGAGAAAATACCGGGTCTTCCATCCAAAGATTCCACCACCAAACCGCTGTCGTCACCCAGGCTCGGAACACCGGTCTTTTCAAAACAATATTTTGCTTTGATCAGTGCATTGGCATTAAAGGAATCACCGTCTTCTACAATCTCCTCATGGATATTATAATCAGTCAGACTTTTAACGATAAAATCATCTCCAAGAATCTGCTGAATTTCTTCTTTTTTATGCTCATTGTGTGTTGCTACCAATAATTGCATATCCATTTTCATTTTTAAAATTTTATTTTCTTTTTAAACAAGTTTTTTAAACACAAAGCACACAAATGTTTTTCACAAATAACACGAATCTTTTTTGTGGCATTAGTGGAAATATGAGTGCTATTAGTGTTTATTCTAAATTTCAGAATAATGTACTTTATATCTTTTCATAAAAAGGTAATAGAATAAAGAAAAAAGTACAATTCCTATGGCTAATATTATACATTCGGAAACTTTAAGCGCGTCCGAAAAACTTTCATTTTTAGTATAAGTAATTAACAATGAAGAACACAAATTATTAAAACCGTGCAGAAGCATTGGCAACAGTAAAGATTTCGTTTTAAAATAAACCAGCCCTAATACACAACCTAATAAAACTGCGCCTACGAACTGCCACGGATTAGCATGAACCAATCCAAAAATAACTGAAGAAAACACGATTGCTTTCCATGATTCGACCCCTTTATTCATCAATCCTTTCTGGATAATTCCTCTGAAAATAATTTCTTCAAAAATCGGAGCCATGATGACTGCAGTAATGATCATTACTACTTTATCATCCGTCAGCTGATTCATCAGGTTTGTAAAAAACTCATAATACTTACCGAAAAAAGGTCCTGTAGTAGGAATCTGAGAAGTGATAAACTCTCCGATAAACATCATTCCCAACATCATCGGGAAAATAAGCAGATAGGTGTAAAAATTAGTCGGTGAAAAATTGAAGTTAAGCTTTTTCTGAGTCGTGGGCCTTACGATAAAAAAATCAAAAAAAGCAATGGCTGTAAGAAATCCTGCTGCATTGGCAATCATAAAAAACCAGTCTTTGTATTGCAGGTTTTCTTTGAACACTAACATCCAGAAAACATTAAAAAAGGAAACAAACATTGTTCCTACAAATAATCCGGCTAATAAAATCAGGCCACCGATCCATGTAAATGTAAACTTTGGATATCTGCTGTTTTCCATGTTTTTCTGTATAATCATTTATGAAACAAAGATAATTTATTTAAAACATCTGTCAAAAATTTTACAAATTTTCAGCACCTTATCAAAAGAGAAGGATATTATTTTCAGTTTCAATTAAAAATCACGATTTTTGCCAATTCAAAATACGATATGTCAGATTTAATCAAAGAGATAGAAAAAAGAAAAACTTTCGGGATTATTTCTCACCCCGATGCCGGAAAAACCACTCTTACGGAAAAGTTACTTCTTTTCGGAGGTGCTATTCAGGAAGCGGGTGCGGTAAAATCGAACAAAATAAAAAAAGGAGCTACCTCCGACTTTATGGAAATTGAAAGACAGAGAGGGATCTCGGTAGCAACTTCCGTATTGGCTTTCGAATACAGAGACCATAAAATCAATATTCTCGATACTCCGGGTCACAAGGATTTTGCAGAAGACACGTACAGAACTTTAACGGCAGTTGATTCTGTAATCGTTGTTATTGACGTTGCAAAAGGAGTTGAGGAACAAACTGAAAAACTGGTTCAGGTGTGTAGAATGAGAAACATTCCGATGCTGGTATTCATCAACAAACTTGACCGTGAGGGTAAAGATGCTTTTGATTTGCTGGATGAAGTTGAGCAAAAGCTTGGATTAAGTGTAGTCCCTCTTTCTATCCCGATCGGTATGGGAAGTGATTTCCAGGGAATTTATAATATCTGGGAAAACAATATCCAGTTATTTCTGGAAGAGAAAAAACAGAAAGTTGGGGAAACGATCAGATTTGATGATATCAACGATCCTTCTATTGATGAAGTAATCGGTGAGAAAGCAGCACAGAATCTTCGTGATGAGCTTGAGCTGGTACAATCTGTTTACCCGGAATTTAACCGTGAAGATTATATGAACGGTAATCTGCAGCCTGTTTTCTTCGGATCAGCTTTGAATAACTTCGGGGTTCGTGAATTGTTGGATGCTTTCATTGAAATTGCTCCGATGCCTCAACCTAAAGAAAGTGATACCCGCATTGTAAAGCCTGAAGAAAATAATTTCACAGGATTTGTTTTCAAAATCCATGCTAATATGGATCCCAAGCACAGAGACCGTTTAGCTTTCGTTAAAATTGTTTCAGGGACATTCAAGAGAAACGAAAATTATTTATTGGTAAGAGAAGGCAAAAAAATGAAATTCTCTTCACCCAATGCATTCTTTGCAGATAAAAAAGAAGTGGTAGATGAGAGTTTTCCCGGAGATATCGTAGGTCTTCACGATACGGGAAGTTTCAGAATCGGAGATACCCTGACAGGCGGTGAAAAATTGAGTTTCAAAGGAATTCCGAGTTTCTCCCCGGAACATTTCCGCTATATCAATAATAACGACCCGTTAAAAGCCAAGCAATTGGCAAAAGGGATTGACCAGCTGATGGATGAAGGGGTTGCCCAGTTATTTACTCTTGAAATGAACAACCGAAAGATTATCGGGACTGTAGGTGCGCTTCAGTATGAGGTTATTCAATACCGTCTGGAGCATGAATATGGTGCAAAATGTACTTATGAGCCGCTTTCTATGCATAAAGCCTGTTGGGTAGAAGCTGATGAAAAATCAGAAGAATTCAAGGAATTTGCGAGACTGAAGCAGAGATTTTTAGCAAGAGACAAGTATAATCAACTGGTATTTCTGGCTGATTCGTCTTTCACAATTCATATGACCCAGGAGAAATTTCCGAATGTAAAGCTGCATTTCATCAGTGAATTCAAAGAAGCTTAGATTAAATTAATTATAAAAAACAGAAAAACCGTTCAATATTTTATTGAACGGTTTTTCATTGGTTTAGATAATAGGGATTTTTTATTTATTGATAATTAATTTCCTGGATACTTTCTGATCATCTATATCTACCTGAATAATATAAACGCCGGTAGGAAGATCAGACAGATTTACTCTTTCTGAAACCTTACCTGATTTGTGAATATCTTTTTTTGGACTGATTAATTTTCCATCCATTGAAAAGACGGTATATGAAATATTTTTCTTCACCTGGGCCTCTATAGTGAAAACACCATTAGAAGGATTAGGGTAAATCGCAAATACATTTTCAGCTTTTTCCAGATCAGCCACACTTAAAGTTGAATTAATGGTGAAATCAGCTGTATTTATATTCAGAAATACGTTGTCAATTGCTTTAATCATTATCCTTGCATTAGAGCTTACTCCTAATCCGTTAGGTACATTAAAGCTATAGGTTCCGTTGTTCGGTGTACTTGCAACCAAAGTATGAGGAAAAGTGAGCCCGCCGTCAGTTGACAACAGGATTGTCACATTAGCTGTATTCACAGGCGCTGCATTGGTATTGGCTACATCCCATGTAATAGTTTGTGAGTCTCCTGTGTTCCAGACTGTTCCTGCAGTATTTTGGGAAGTTACAATGAATGGCCCTGCCGCTGCAGAAACTGAAAGCTGAATATCATCACGGCCTGTCTGCCCACCGCCTGCTCTATTATCTCTTACTAATAATGAAAAATTTAATGTTCTGGCTACAGAAGGTAATTTTTCCCATGCTCTATAATCTGAATCAGTAACTATCGATGGATCATACCCGGCAACAATAGTAGACAGTTTTGGAAAATACCTCGTAGGGGAAGTTGTTGCAAATATGGATCTGAACATCGGGCCTACCGTATTAGTTGGTCTGGGAGGCATTTGTGCAGCTCCGAAATCGATTTGTTCCCAACTGTATGTTATTGCATCACCATCGGGATCAGATCCGATCCCTGTTAATGCAAATGGAGTACTGACAGGGATTGTTTTATCTGCTCCGGCATTAGCTGCAGGCTCATTATTTTCTGTGGGAGTATTGAAGCTGCAATTACCGGCTCCGGTAATCTGGGCATACATTTCAGCAATACTAACAGCATGAAAATAGGCATCACTATTGTTTTGTACATTTGGAGCGCAAATTCCCGCGTATCCCATAATTGAGCTTGCACTTCCTGGTTCTATGGAAGTAGCATTATTTCTGTAACATCCATTATTTTGTGTATGATTTGCTCCAAACTGATGTCCTATCTCATGAGCGACATAATCAATTACAAAAGGATCTCCCACCGGATTTGCAGAGCCGGTAACCCCTTGAGCTTTGTATCCGGTATCACATACCGATGGAGTCATTGCCAAACCGTTGTCATTTCCCTGTGTAGCACGGAAAAATACATGCCCTATATCATAATTGGCTGTTCCTATCAGATTATCAGTTTCTATTTGATTTTGATCAGTCATCTGTCCCGCGTCATTTGTATCAAAATTATCAGAACTGATAAAGAATAATACATCAACATTGGAGATGAGTTGAAATCTTACTGAAATATCATTTTCAAATATCTCATTGAGACGGGCAACGGCAAGATTTACAGCAGCAAGAACAGCCGCTTTTTTCTGAACATCGGTACCTGCTCCTACTCCTGCCTGCTGGGCAATATAAGCAGTATATTCTGTCGTTGTGGAAATTGCCAGCCTGTATTTACGTAATAATCCGTCTACAACAGTTTTTCCCTGTAATCCGGATAATTGGTTTTTCAGGGTGGGATCTTCCTTAAATAAACATTCAAATTTACCTGAAGACACAGCATTTTTTCGGTCATATATCATATAGACCTTATTATCCGGGGAATAAGAATCGATATAGTATATTCCTGATGTATTACGAATCATGGCATTCAATCCGAAATAAGGATCATATGTAAATCTGATTTTTGTATTGAAATCTCCTACTTTATATCCTTCATATGATCTGATATCAGAGTATCTTGACTGTAAATCAGGATGCATGGTAGAAGCTTCTTTCACTTCATAAGTATCGAAAGAGCCTTCTGTATTAGGAAATTTCATTAAAATACCCTTAGCCAAAGGATTCTTTTCCCTGTCAGGAGCATTTAGTAATTCCAGTCTGAGTTCATCAGTATTGAGTTTTAGTAATTTATAGTCTACAACCCTAGCTGTCCTTTCTCTTGTTTCTTTAAAGCTTTGTTGAGAAAGTTTAGTCCATTGATTTTGCTGTGCCCATCCCATAGCTGATAGTATGAGAAAGCTTGTTGTAAAAAGTAATTTTATTTTCATTCTTATTGGGTTTTATATAGCTTTATCCTGTTTGGTATTTTAAATATTTTAAGAATTAATACAGGATTCGATTGTTTCTTCTCCTTATATTCAAAATTTTCAATTTCTTTATAACTGATGTTTAATAGTGAATCGACCATTTCCATTTTTTCCACTTTAATATCTCCGTACTGCACATTCCTGAGTTTTGGTTTCAATACGACGAAACATTCTTTACTGCTTTGTAAAACAGGTATGGGAGCAGATCTTGAAAACCTGGAATCATTCAGTTGTTTATATAAATCTTTAATTTTTTCTGTTGAATATAGTATGGATGATTCTTTCAGATTAATTTCCGAATTCAATCTTCTGATCTCAACAAATTCTATGATTCTCTTTATCTGGTTTTTTCTGAGTTTCCTCAGTATTTTTTGAGGAGTTAGCACAAGAAAACACCAATAAGCACACAAAAAACAAATGGAAAAAGATTCTTATTAAATGTCTCATCATAGGCAAATATATATATTATTTTAACCCGGAAAAATTTTAAATCTAATTATCTAAAGGAGACAATGAACGTCTTTTACTATAAAAAAATAATACCAGCAGAAAAACCAAATCACTATAATCAAAAAAATAAAAAATATACATACATAAGCCATGAAAAATGAATTTATTTAGTTGTAAAATAATTGTAAAATAAATACAAAACATTCATTTTAACCTACTTATCAATTTACCAGAATAATACTCTTCTTTTACAAATTATCTTAAAAGTTCAGGATTAATTTTACTTCAACAAAAATTAATGTTATGAAAAAGTTCATATTACTGATCGCAGTATCCGGCACTTTTATTACCTGTAAAAAAGGAGAAGCCGCACAGTCTCACCTGGAAAAAGCAATACAATCTGCAGACAGCGCAGCAACAGTTGCGTCAGGAGCAATTAATTCTGCAGATGCAGTTTTCGATTCTGCCAGTGTAAAAATAAAAAAGCTGGAAGAAACCGGAAATGAGGTTAAGAATAAAATTGAGGCCACTTCAAAAATTGTTGATTCCTTATCGGAAAAGATTTCTTCCACAAAGCTGGAAACAAAAGAAAATAAAAAAAATTCCGCAGAAAACAGATCTGAAAAAGTGGTCATCAATGTTCCTGCCCCGAAAGTGATTAAGGAAACCAAAGTTGTTTACAGAGATCAGCCTAAAAAAGAAAACTACGAGCTCAATGTTCCTAAAAACAAAATGGTGAAAACCGGTTACTTATCAATCAGCGTTGATGATGCAGAAGCCATTAAGGAAATCGTGAAAGAAGAGGCCCGAAAAAATAATGCCTATATCAAAAGTGAAGAATTCTCGTATATCGTACAGGAGCCTGTGAACAATGAACATCCTTCCTACTCCGAATCCGATCAAAAAGTGTATTACCTGCAGATTAAAGTTCCAATTCAGAATTTTGATGCCCTGATAAACGATTTGAGCTATAATATCGGGGATATTGAGAATAAGAATATCGAAGTTTCCGGACAGCATTATGTGGGTGATGCGATTTGTAATTTAACCGTTACCCTTACAGACAAAGCAGGATCAGTCAAGGAGCCTGAAACCTTCGGGGGAAAATCTTTTGCTGCAATTTCATCCGGCTGGAATGTTATTACCTCAATCTTTCTGTTTATCCTTCCATTATGGCCGTTATTCTTAATTGCAGGAATTGGTTATTATTTTTACAAAAAGAGAAATATTAGGGATAAAAATACCCAATAATTTTCTAAAAAGGAAAAGTAAAAGGCTCCCGGATCGGGAGCCTTTTTATTATTTCATATTCACTACTTTATCCACAACATATTTTGTGTTTCCTCGCCATGGCAGGGCACCGTTGTACTCTTTATAATGAAGGTCAAAGGTTTTTCCGCTGTTCAGTTCAAGCTGTTTAAAAACTTCAGGATCTGATACGGAAAACTCAAATTCATAACTTGTAATACTTCCCGTTTTCCCTCTTCCAAAACCTTCCTGAATCAGTTTGCCTTCATAGGTTTTGAAAACATAGCCTTTTTTAATTGCATAATTCAGGTAACCGGATTTTACACCTTCTCCGAATACAAAGAAATATTTATACCAGACAAATACTCCTAAAAGCAATACAATGACTCCGAGACTAATCCACAAAGATTTTTTCATAAGCAGTGTTTTTTAAATTTTATTTTGCGATACTTCTTGAAATCACAATTTTCTGGATTTCAGAAGTTCCTTCATAGATCTGAGTGATTTTTGCATCTCTCATCATTCTTTCCACGTGATATTCTTTCACATATCCGTATCCACCATGAATCTGTACCGCTTCAATCGTAGTATCCATTGCTACCTGAGAAGCATATAATTTTGCCATAGCTCCACTTTCAGAGATGTCTTTTCCGGCATCTTTTTCTGTAGCTGCTTTAAAGCAAAGCATTCTTGCTGCAGTAATCTGGGTAGCCATATCCGCTAATTTGAAAGCAATAGCCTGGTGGTTGATAATTTCAGTTTTGAAAGCCTTTCTTGTTTTAGCATACTTAAGGGCCAACTCGTAAGCACCTGAAGCAATTCCTAAAGCCTGGGAAGCAATCCCGATTCTACCTCCGTTTAACACAGCCATTGCAAAATTGAACCCGAAACCGTCTTCTCCGATTCTGTTTTCTTTAGGTACTTTTACATTGTTGAAGATCAAAGAATGGGTATCACTTCCTCTGATTCCCAATTTATCTTCTTTTACTCCCACTTCAAAACCTTCCCATCCTCTTTCAACGATAAATGCATTGATCCCTTTGTGTTTTTTCTCAGGATCGGTTTGTGCGATTACGATATAGTAAGATGCCGTACCTCCATTGGTAATCCAGTTTTTGATTCCGTTTAAAAGGTAGTAATCCCCTTTATCTTCTGCGGTAGTTTTTTGAGAAGTAGCATCAGATCCTGCTTCAGGCTCAGATAAAGCAAATGCTCCGATTACCTTTCCACTTGCTAATGGAGTAAGATATTTTACTTTTTGCTCTTCTGAAGCGAATTTTTCAAGACCTGCGCAAACCAATGAATTGTTTACAGACATTACAACAGCTGCAGAAGCATCAATCTTTGCGATCTCTTCCATTGCCAAAACGTAGGAAACACTATCCATCCCGGCACCGCCGTATTTAGGATCTACCATCATCCCCAAAAGCCCCATTTCACCCATTTTTTTCACTTGTTCAGTAGGGAATTTCTGGTCGCGGTCTCTTTCAATTACCTCAGGTAATAACTCGTTTTGTGCAAAATCCCTTGCTGCCTGCTGAATCATCAGCTGTTCTTCCGATAAATTAAAGTCCATAAAAATTGAATAATTAGATGGTCGTAAATTTACACTTTTTAAGCAAATCTGAAAAAATAATTGCTATTTGAAAATTATACTGAGATATATGCTATTTTTACAAAAATGCTTATATTTAGATTTCTTTATAAATTACATAAAAAATTATGACGATCAAAAGATTATTCGATATACCACACTATGCTTTAGAAAAATATCCTAAAACGGATATGTTTGTGACCAAGTATCATGGTGAATGGAAAAAAACTTCTACGCAAGAGTTTATTAATGAGGCCAATAAGATATCAAGAGGGCTTTTAAAGCTGGGTATAAAACCGGGTGATAAGATTGCATTGATCACAACCAATTCACGTACGGAATGGGCTATTGTAGACCTTGGACTTTCCCAGATCGGGGTGGTTTCCGTACCTGTTTATCCCAATATTTCTCCTGAAGATTACGAATTTATTTTCACGAATGCAGAAATACAGTATTGCTTTGTTTCCGATAAAGATCTCCTCAATAAAGTAATGAAGGTAAAGCACAATATCCCTTCATTGCAGGGAATTTTTACTTTTGATTCTATAAGCGGTGCAGCCAACTGGAAAGAAATATTAGATTTAGGAGAAGACGATTCTACCCAGATTGAAGTGGAAGAGCTTTCCAATGCGATTAATTCTGAAGACCTGGCTACGATCATTTATACTTCAGGAACCACAGGAAAACCAAAAGGGGTAATGCTTACCCATCATAATATTGTTTCCAATGTCTTAGGCTCTATTCCGAGAATTCCTAAAAAGAAAAGCCTGGACTATAAGGAAACCAGGGTATTAAGCTTCCTGCCTATCTGTCATATTTTTGAAAGAATGCTTTTTTATCTTTTCCAATACAATGGTTTTTCCATTTATTTTGCAGAAAGCATTGATAAAATGGGTGAAAATGTAAAAGAGGTAAAGCCTCACTACATGAGCGTGGTACCGAGACTGGTAGAAAAAGTATATGATAAGATCTACAATACCGGATCTTCCGCAGGTGGATTAAAATCAAAAATATTTTTCTGGGCTTTAAACCTGATTCAGAAAAAGAAAGAGGTTTCCAAGCCATCGGGATTACAGGAAATTATAGCAGATAAACTGGTTTTTAAAAAATGGAGAGAAGGTTTAGGAGGAGAAATTATCACTTTAGTATCCGGTTCAGCAGCTTTATCCACGAGATTGAATTTAATGTTCCAAAATGCGGGTATTCCTATTCTTGAAGGCTATGGCTTAACGGAAACTTCACCGGTTATTTCCGTAAACAGTTTTGAAAAGATGAAAATCGGAACGGTTGGCTTACCATTAGACAATCTTAAGGTAAAAATTCAGGAAGACGGTGAAATTACCGTAAAAGGACCTTCCGTATTCAAAGGTTATTTTAAAAATGAAGAAACCTCTAAAGAAGCCTTTACTGAAGACGGATATTTTAAAACCGGAGATATCGGTCATATTGACAGTGACGGATTTTTACAGATCACTGACCGTAAAAAGGAAATGTTTAAAACATCCGGCGGTAAATATATTGCTCCACAAACCATAGAAAACCTGGCTAAGGCCTCTAAATTTATTGAGCAGATCATGGTAGTGGGTGACGGCGAAAAAATGCCGTGTGCACTGATACAGCCTGATTTTGAATTTGCCAAAAGCTGGGCCATGCGAAACAACCTGAATATAGGTTCTACGCCGGAGGAAATTGCAAAAAGCCCCGAACTGAAGGAAAGAATAGAAAAAGAGATCGAAGGCATTAATGAGCATCTCGGAAACTGGGAGAAGATTAAAAAAATAGAACTGACTCCTGAAGTCTGGAGTATTGAGGCAGGACTTCTTACTCCTACTTTAAAGCTGAAAAGGAAAGCAGTGAAAGAGAAATTTATTGACCTGTATAATAAGATGTATGAACATCATGAATAAAGATAAAAGAGCTGTTTCAAATCTGAAGCAGCTTTTTTTATGTGGTTAATTACTTAAACACAAATGATCACGAATAAATTTCACAAATAACACAATTTCATCTGTGAAAATTAAATATCCTGATTTAAGTTTTGGCTAAAGCCAGTGGATGGTTATTTTCTATTAAACGGGCTTCAGCCCGTTTCTATTGATATTCAAGATTATAATAAAAAAGCTGCTTCAGATCTGAAGCAGCTTAATATTATTTAAAACAATAATTAGAATTTAATTACCGTTTTCATTCTTTCGTTTTCTTCCATTACCAATTCGTCATCAACAAGGATTTTTCCTGAATGCTCATCAATAATGATTTTCTTTCTCTGAGCAATTTCCATTTGCTTTTGAGGCGGAATGGTGAAGAATGATCCTTTCGGAGCTCCTCTTTCCAATCCTACTACAGCCAGACCGTTGATGGAGTTAGTTCTGATTCTGTTGTAAGAAGCTAATAATCTCTCATCGATTTTACCTGCATATTCTTTAGACTGCTCTATTAAATAGTCTTCTTCTTTCTGAGTTTCAGCGATCAGGCCATCCAGTTCTTCTTTTTTGAATTTCAGGTGGTTTTTTAAATCGTTGATTTTTGCATTCAATTCGCTTAAAGTTTCGTTTTTGTGAGCAATTTTAACTCCGAATTCTTTAATTCTTTTTTCAGCAAGCTGAATTTCCAGATCCTGGAATTCAATTTCTTTACCTAATGCTTCAAACTCTTTATTGTTTCTTACGTTATCCTGTTGAGATTTGTATTTTTCAATTAGAGTTTTTGCATGGTTGATTACTTCATGCTTGGTTTTTATCTGATCATCCTGATCTTTGATATCTGCGTGAAATTTATCGGCTCTTTTTTCAAGTCCTTCAATCTCGATTTCAAGATCTTCAACTTCAATTGGCAATTCTCCTCTTGTATTTCGGATTTCATCCAATCTTGAATCTATGATTTGTAAATCGTATAAAGCTCTTAATTTCTCTTCAACTGAAATATCGTTGGTTTTTGCCATATCTAAAGGAAATAATTTACTGGGTTTGTTTTTTCGCTAGATTTTGAGATTGCAAATGTACTAAATTTTTGTGACAAAATTTCAAATAATTGTTGAGTTACAAATTGTTCTGATTCATAATGACCTACATCGCAAATCAGCATTTTAGATTCTGCCAGGAAATAATCATGGTATTTGATATCTCCCGTAAGATAGGCATCACATTTTCTGGATAAGGCAGATTTTATTCCGCTTGCCCCGGAACCACCGAGTACTCCTACTCTTTTGATTTTTTTATGGATAAAATCCGAATGTTTAATGATTTCAAGATTAAATTTTTCTTTAACCAGTTTCAGAAAATCTTTTTCATCAAGCTCTTCTTCCAATTCACCATACATTCCCAAACCTGAATATTGGTTTTCATTGTCCAGATGATAAATCTGATAGGCAACTTCTTCATAAGGATGAGCTGATTTCATTGCAGAGATGATCTGATCTTGTTTATAGCTCTCAAAAATCACGGAAATCATATTTTCATCAGCATTTTCACGGATATTTTGCTGTCCGGAAAACGGATTGGAGCCTTCAGTGGGTCTGAAAGTACCGCTTCCTTCGATTGTGAAGCTGCATTCGTCATAAAACCCGATATTTCCTGCTCCGGCTGAAAAAAGAGCTTCTTTTAACACATTTGAATGATCTTTCGGGACAAAAACCGTTAATTGTTTCAGATTATTTTTTTTAGGCTGAAGAATTTTCAGGTTTTTCAATCCAAGATGATGGCAAATGCCGGCATTCACTCCGAAGAAGTCGTTATCGAAGGCAGTGTGTATCGCATAAATGGCTATTTTATTTTCTATCGCTTTCAGAACTGCCCTTTCCACATAATTTTTTCCGGTTAAAGATTTTAATCCTGAAAAAATAATCGGATGAAAACATACTATTAAATTACAATTTTTATGGATAGCTTCATCTACTACATTTTCCAAAGCATCGTGGCACACGAGGATTCCACTCACATTCCGGGTAGGAACTCCACACAGCAGCCCTACATTATCAAAGTCTTCCGCCTGTTGTAGAGGGATACGGGTTTCTATTTTTGAAATTACTTCGCTTATTGTCATTTTATTCTGTATGTTTGCTACGAAAATAGGGATAATTTGTTAATTTAAAAAAAACAGAAAAATGGAAAAAGAACATAATCTTGTTCCCGAAGATAAGCTCTGGAAAAGATTTCTTTACCGGATTATTTACCGTTCCGACACTAAGCTCGGCAAATTATTTGACATTATTTTATTATCCTTAATCCTTTTAAGCACTTTCATCATTATGATGGAAAGTGTGCCCAAGCTGGACAAAAGATTTCATCTTACTTTCGTTGTTTTTGAATGGATCATTTCTTTATTTTTTACAGTTGAATATATGATGCGTATTGCTGTTGTAAAGAATAAGAAAAATTATATTTTCAGCTTTTTCGGGGTTATTGATTTTCTGGCCCTGGTTCCTTTTTATTTAAGTTTCTTCTTCCCGGTAACCAAATATTTCCTGATTTTCAGGATGCTGAGGATGCTGAGAATTTTCAGGATTTTCAATTTGCTTGATTTTATGAATGACGGTTATCTCATCGTAAGAGCATTGAAAAACAGTTCCAGAAAGATTTATATTTTCCTTTTATTTTTAATTATATTTTCAGTGATTGTAGGATCCCTGATGTTTATGGTGGAAGGTGGAAGGCCAGGATTTGAAACCATTCCGCAATCTATTTACTGGGCTGTTGTTACGGTAACTACTGTAGGTTATGGCGATGTATCCCCGATTACCCCGATGGGTAAATTTTTTGCGGTGATACTGATGCTGGCCGGTTATTCTATTATTGCCGTTCCTACCGGTATTGTAACGGCAGAGATGAGAAATAAAAGACAAAATCTTGAAAAGGTGTGCGAGCAGTGCGGAAATGAAGATATTGATGATGATGCAAGGTATTGTAAGCAGTGTGGCAAGAAATTGGCTTAGTATTTTATATCAAATTAATCTATTAACCCAATATCATAAAATCATGGAACCAACAAAGAAAGACAGACCCAATAATCTAGTGAAAATACTTTTCGCACTGGTTATATTAATGATTATCATTTATTTTGTCCTGGTAATGTTTTTCCCTACTGTTTTTGAACATATGAGCACGGGAGATATACAACCTGTTCCTGACAAATAAATAATTTCCGGCGGCTTAAGCCGCCGGAAACTTTCACACAAAAAACTACTTTTTATTTATCTTCACCATTTGTTCCGAACCGTCTTTCATTTTTCAACTTAACGAAATAATCCTGTCTCCAGATCCTGAAGCAGCATCAAAGAACTGAATTTTTCTATTGTTTTAATCATCTTCTATTATATATCTGTTACAGAAGAATCAAAGTTTTTTATTCATTAGGCAAAACTTAAATCATGCAAACCCAGCATATCTGTATCTTTATATTTGTATTGCAAGTATAAAAACACTCAATATCTTTTCAAAATAAAATCGCCAATAATTCACAAAATAATGAATATTAAACAATATCATTATATTTTATTTTTAACACTAAACTGTTTACTACTAATATCTTTTTCATCAGACTATCAATAATAACAGCCAAATAAAATTATAATTCATTGATCTGTAAGAAATATTTTCCACAAAAAAAAAGACGAATAAAAATATTCGTCTTTATAATTTTCTATGAAATTAAATTATTTCTTAATGGCTTTAACTGTTTGTTTTGAACCGTCTTTCATATTAAGGGTCACCAGGTATAATCCTGATTTGAGATCTCCCAAATGAAGTTCTGATCCCGGATTATCTATTGTTTTTAATAGTCTTCCTGAAATATCTGAAACAGAAACCGATTTTACATTTGTAGCATCTGAAATATTCAATACATCAGCAAACGGATTCGGATGGATCTTAATACTGTTTTTAGTATTTGAAACTTCAGAAGTACCCAAAGAGTTTTTGGTTATGTTGATTGTGAATGCTCCTTCAGGATCATCTGTAAATCCACTGTAGCTTCCTACGTTCACATAATATGTATTTCCTGAAAGGGTCTGAATAGAAATGGTTTCAGTATCTCCCATCCCTGTATCATCTACAGTATCTTCGCATGATAAGCTGCCACAGCTTCCGCTGTATACTCCTATCTGAGGATCAAAATCACTTCCTGCAGGCATTGTAACGGTAATATCAAATACTCCACCATCTCCTACGAATGTAAACCATGTACCGTCATTCATTCCGTTTGAGCAGGCATCTATCATTCCTGCATTATTGGTAGCACCGGCACCATCTGCCTGTACATAAGTATATGGGAAAGTAGCTGCTGCCAAAGCTCCTGAACATTCATCATTTACCGGTGGCGGCGGATATGTACCTACACATATATCAAAACTCTGGTTACTTCCGGCATCAAAATAGCTGTAAACTCTTACATAATAGGTTTCACCTACTGTAAGCCCGGAAACCGGAGATGAATCACCATCTGAACACAGAATACTCGAAAGTGTACCACAAGCCCCACTGAACACCTGGAAATAAGTATCCTCATCATTAGGAGTAGTTCCTACAGACATGATGTTAGTAAGAGAAATTTTATGGCTGGTAGCAGTAGCTACAAATTTAAACCAAACATCATCATCAGGATCACCATAACAAGGATCAGGGATCAATCCTGAATCGGTAGCACCAATTGTATAACCTGAAGTTACAGTACCACAGTTCAGATCCGGATTTACAGTCAATGTAATCGCATTTGCACAATCGTCATTTGCAGGAGCCGGCGGAGCTGATTTAAACATAACTTCAGAACATCCGGTTGATTCACCTCCTGCTCCTACTCCGATTACTCTTAGGTAATAGTTTGTATTAGGGCTAAGTGGTGTTGACGGGCTAAATGTATTGGTGGTCACAGATTGCTGGTTTACAACATCCGTGCCTCCCGGAGTCGTACCTATTGAGATTTTGTAAGTTGTTGCTCCGGCAACATTATTCCAGGTAATTGTTGGAGATAACGGCACAAACGTAGCATTATTCATAGGATACGTAATCAGCGGACAAGCCGGAATCGGACTTGGGGTTAATCCAACAAGAGTAATAACCGACTTATACCCGACTAAGTTTCCATCCGGCGGAGAAGCCGGATCAGGGTTGGTAGGGTCGCTTCGGTAATAGATAGTTGAATTGGGTGCTGAATTATACACATAAAACGCCTCGTCATTATTGTCATAATTCGGCGAATTTTCTTCTGCAGCCACTACCAGATTGTCTGTGTTATTGTATGCAAATGGTGTTGCAAAGGTAACTTCTACCACTCCGTTTGCATTGGTTACCGTTCCGGCATACACCTGTGTAAGCTGAGTAACCGGGATCCAGTCTGTTTCAGAAGTGAAATTGGATTTGGAAGTGTGTCCTAAATAAACTACCCAATCTGATGAATTGGCCAGAGATAATGAAGGATCAAGATAGAACTTTAATCCCGTAATATTCCCTGCTGCATCGGCATTGATTTCCTGCTTAGGAAAAATCTGCTGTACATAGGAATATCCGTAGTAACTACTTATTGGAGCGACTCCAACATCCGTGCTTCCTGTACCCAAATCGATCTGGGCATTTAAAGCCATGCTTAGTGTTAGTAAACATGAAAGTAAAAATTTTGTCATAAATCAGTATATTTTGCTTTTCATTTTACTAAATTAATAATAAAATACTAAAATGAATGAAAATTTATATAAAAAAATAGCAGCTAAGTAACTTAGCTGCTATAATTATTTGCAAATCAAATTGATTTTTATTTTTTGATTGCTTTTATGGTTTGTTTAGTACCGTCTTTCATTTCAAGAGTTACCAAATACAATCCTTGTTTCAATTCTCCCAATTGAAGAGCTGAAGACGGGTTGCTGATTGTTTTCACCAATCTTCCCGCAACATCGGAAACCGAAACTGATTTCACATTTGCGATATCTGAAATATTCAATACATCTGCAAACGGGTTCGGATATACTTTAATATTGTTCTTGTTATTGGAAACTTCAGAAGTACCTAACTGTAAAGAAGCATCATAAGCAGAAATCTGGAACTGACCGTCGCTTCCTCCACCAGCATTAGAATATCTCCATAAGCTTACATATAATACTGTACCCGGAGTCTGACCTGTTAAAGAAACTTTAGAGAAGTTTCCGTTTCCTCCGTCATCATCACAAGCTACAGAGTTTCCACTTGTACAATCTGTAAATACAGACATTACCGTATCTGTTAATGCTGTTCCCGTAACTGTATCTGTTTCTATAGTAATACTTCCTGAAGCAGGAACTGTAACAGTATACCAAACATTCCCTGCAACATTCGTAGGAGTTGACAAACAGCTGGCAACTGATGACGAAGAATTTGTAGATCCTGATGTAGTTCCTGTTACTGCATTTTGTGCAAAGTTTCCACCTGCAACCAAAGCAATAGCATTAGAACATTCATCGTTAGCTGGTGGCAATGCAAGAGTAGTAAATGATGTCTGAATCCAAGTACTGTTACCAGCAGTACAGTTAGATCTTACCCATGCATAATAAGTAGTCTGCGGAGTAAGAGGACCGATATCTGCAGTTGTTAAGTTGGTCGTTGTACCGGATGCAGGTGCAACATTGGTTGTTGTAAATGCATATTCATATCCGTTAGGAGCTGTAGCAGGTGCAGTCCATGAAATGGTTGCTCCTACAGTTGTAATATTAGAGGCTGTTAAAGCAGAAGGCTCAGTACAAACCGGTGTTACATCAATACTGATGTTATCTACATACAATCTGTTCATATCTGCATCAGAGTATGCATTAAATCCGAAGTAATATACTCCTGAAGCTGAAGGAGTGAAATCGATCATTTCAGCAACTGCAGTACTTCCGTTAGTAATATTTGGATAATCAGCTAAAACAGTTGTCATTGATGCACTGGCTGCAGCAGTACCGTAAGCCACTTTCATTTTTTCAGGATACGTTGTTCCGCTGGCATTTCCATAGATATACTTTATTCTGTATGAAGTACCTGCAGTAAGGTTGATTCCCTGAGTGTAGAACCATGCATTAGCAGCATTGGTACTGTTATAAGTATAGTTCAATACTTTTGTATTGAAGCTTCCGCTACCAGGTGAGTAAGTCGTCCAGTTATTACCTGTACCTGCATTTTCAGAAGCAGTACAAGCCGGTAAAGCCGGAGTTGTAGCACTTTCAAAATTCTGAGTGTAAGGAACACCTGTTGCACCACATATAGTTGAGAAGTTTCTTACTGTACAAGATGCTGATGTACTTGTAGCACTTACCGCGTTTACGGTGTAATAATAAGTCGTAGACATATTTAATGGCGTAGAGAACGTATAAGTAGTAACGTTTCCTAAATCCTGATTATTAATTACATCTGTTCCACCTGAAGTAGTTCCTACTGTTAATTTATACGTGGTAGCTCCCGTAACCGCATCCCATGTAATCGTAGGAGTTGTAACCTGTCCGTTTGCTCCTGCAGTTGGTGCTGTTACGGTAGGACAAGGAATTACCTTTGTAGTGAAAGATCTTTCTGTACAACCTGTTGAAGATGTTCCGGCATTGTAAGAACTTACTGTATAATAATATTGCTTTTCATAATCCAAAGCTGTAGCGATAGCATAGGTTGTAACGTTTCCTACATCCTGGTTATTTAAAATATCTGTTCCGCCGGGAGTGGTTCCCATAGATATTCTGTATCCTGTAGCATTACTTACTCCTGCCCATGTAATTGAAGGCGTTACAGACACTCCTGTAGCAGCCGCAGCCGGTGTAGAAACAGTAGGACAGGCAGGAATAGCACTAGGGTTTAGTCCTAATAATGTAACCACCGATTTATTGCCACTACGTGTTCCGTTAGGAAGTGTTCCCGCCGGGTCAGGGTTTGTAGAATCATTTCTGTAGTACAGGGTGTTGTTTGAAGTAGCTGCATACATATACATTGCTTCAGAGCTACCGTTGGAATCATACCCTGCCTTATTCTCTTCAGCAGCAATAACAAGGTTATCTGTGTTGTTATAAGCAAAAGGTGTTGTAAAGGTTACTTCAATCACTCCGGAATTGTTAGTTACAGTTCCTTCAAAAACCTTTGTAAGACCTGCTAACGGAATCCAGT
Source organism: Chryseobacterium tongliaonense (assembly GCF_041224435.1). Lineage (NCBI taxonomy): Bacteria > Pseudomonadati > Bacteroidota > Flavobacteriia > Flavobacteriales > Weeksellaceae > Chryseobacterium > Chryseobacterium tongliaonense. The sequence continues at coordinate 636,720 of NZ_JBGFFD010000002.1, forward strand.
CTGAGCTGGAAGAAAAGGTAGTTTTGGTAGTATGGCCAATGTATACTACCCAAGAGTCCGAATTGGCAATTGAAGCCGTAGCCGATAAATAAAATTTAAGTCCGGTGATATTCCCCGCAGCGTCTGCGTTGATTTCCGACTTAGGAAAAATTTGCTGTACATACGAATACCCGTAATAGGTACTTACAGGAACAGCCGTTCCCGTAGTTGTTCCGCTACCCAGAGTGATCTGAGCATTCGCGAATGTGGCCATTATAAAAAACAGACACAATAGTAGAAGTTTTTTCATGCTTTAGTAAAATTAAAATTGGGAGATAAAAGTAAAAAAAAATTTCACCCTAAACCATAAAATTTCATAATTTTTTAATAAAAAAAGTACAGTATTCCATTTTTTTTACATAAATTAAACGTGCATTTAATAAAAATTACAAAATCAGCAATAACAAAAACAACATAACTTATTTGATATTCAATTGTTTACAAAAAATAACTCTAATATTCAATTAGCAAAATTTAACGACTTAACATAAAAAAATAATTACATAATTCCTTAATGTTTGATTAATCTTCAAACATTAAAAACAAAAAAAGATGGCTTTTTGCCATCTTTTTTTTGTTTTACTTATATTTTTAATTCAGATAAAATTCATACTTATTAAGCAGCTGAATTTCCTTAATCAGATCTCCGTTCAGATCGACAGAATGCTTCATCGACTGCACTTCTATCTGGGAATTATCTTCTATATCCTTAATAAATATTTTAAACCTCTGGTTTCCTTTATTTTTATCAAGTACGTTTCTGAAAAATTCCAGATCTTCCGGCCTGAAATCCATAACATCCATCACCAGGGAAATGCTTTTTGCAAATCGTTCAAAAGCTTCCTGCAATTCAATAACATCATTTACATTCACAAAAACCCGTCCGTCTTTCACCTGGGCAAATTTTATTTTCAGGATGACAAACCTCTGTACTTCAAGCTTTTCTTTCAGCTTCATATAATCCCTGTCTCCCAGTCTGAAAGAATATGATCCCGAATAATCTTCCAGGGTAACAAAAGCCACTTTTTCACCGCTTCTGAAACCATCCTGAACCCTGTATTCCGTGATCAGGCCGGCAACGGTATACTCTTTACCACCACCGCCGTTTTCTCTTTCCTTCTGAATCTGTTTCCAGTCTTTTTTCTTTTCTTCAAACAATTCCTCCTGCTTATTCGCAAAAGCCTGTTCTTTATAAGCATCCACCTCATCAAGGTTCAGAAACTGGAAAACACCTTTAGGTTCCGCTTTTTTCCTGACTTCTTCTATAATTTCTTCTTCACCGGCAACCAAATCATCAGAAACAATTTCAATAAGGTCAGCAACCTCGTCAGATGAATCCTTTTCCAGAATCGGTACTTCATCCACAACCACTTTTTCGCCTTCTTCTTTTTCCAGAACGGCTTTTTTAGAAAGCTGCCCCTGCATAAACTGGAACTGATATTTAAATTCATCCAATGGATGTGCAGATAAATAGAATCCGATAATCTCTTTTTCTTTATTAAGCTTGTGCATATTCGGCCATTCAGGGCATGGTGCCAATTTGGGCTGCTCGATCTGAACTTCTTCAGCAAAATCTGCAAACAGAGAATTTTCCATTTCGTTTTTACTTTCCTGGAAGCTTTGTCCGTATCTGATCAGCCTTTCCAGGTTTGTTCTTCCCGCCATGTCAATATCAAAATACTGGCCTCTGTGGAAAGAATCCAGTTCGTCGAAAGCTCCCGCCAACACTAAACTTTCCGCCACTCTCTTATTCATTTGGGAAGGCATTATTCTTTCAAAGAAATCGTAAATATTTTTAAATCTTCCGTTTTCTCTTTCTCTTGTAATTGCTTCACTCGGGCCTTCCCCAATTCCTTTAATAGCGCCCAATCCAAAACGGATCTGTCCTTTTTCGTTTACCGAGAACTTATATTGGGATTCATTAACATCAGGGCCTAAAACATCTACTCCAATACTTTTACAATCTTCCATGAACATCGTAATCGAATCCGTATTGTTGATGTTATTACTCATTACACTCGCCATATATTCTGCGGGGTAATTGGCTTTCAGAAATGCGGTTTGATAAGCAATTAAAGCGTAACAGGTAGAGTGGGATTTATTGAAGGCATATTCTGCGAAAGCTTTCCAGTCGTTCCAGATTTTTTCCAGCCTTTCTTCATTCAGGTTATTTTTTCTTCCACCTTCGATAAATTTAGGGTACATTTTATTAAGAACATCGATCTGCTTTTTCCCCATCGCTTTCCTCAACGTATCGGCTTCACCTTTTGTAAAGTTCGCCAGTTTTTGGGATAAAAGCATTACCTGCTCCTGATAAACGGTAATCCCGTAGGTTTCTTTTAAATATTCTTCTGTTTCGGGTAAATCGTAAACAATTTCTTCAATACCGTGCTTTCTGTTGATAAAGTTTGGAATATATTTAATAGGACCAGGACGGTAAAGCGCGTTCATCGCAATAAGATCGGCAAAAACCGTTGGTTTAAGCTCCCTCATATACTTTTGCATCCCGGGACTTTCATACTGGAAAATCCCTACCGTCCTTCCTTCCTTAAATAATTGATAGGTCTTCGCGTCGTCAAGCCCGATATCATCAGGATTGATATCAATTCCGTGTCTTTGTTTAACTAATTTTAAAGCATCTTTAATGATCGTCAGCGTTCTCAGACCCAGAAAGTCCATTTTCAGGAGGCCTGCACTTTCTGCTACCGAGTTATCAAATTGCGATACCAGAATATCGGCATCTTTCGCAGCAATAGTTACCGGAACCAGGTTACTTACATCTTCCGGCGTAATAATTACTCCACAAGCATGGATACCCGTATTCCTGATGCATCCCTCCATCTTTTTTGCACTCGCCAGGACATCATGGCGCGGATCTGCAGGACTGTCAAGAACAAACCTCATCTCATCAACAAGCATCTGCTCTTCCGGTTTTAATTTATCATATTTGGCTAAAGCTTTCGCAATGTTCATTCCCGGTGTGGAAGGAATAAGCTTAGCAATATTATTAGTATCCGGAATAGGTACATCAAGAACCCTTCCTGCATCTTTAATAGCGGATTTCCCACCTAAAACCGAGTAAGTAATAATCTGAGCTACCTGGCTCTGTCCGTATTTCTCAATTACCCATTTGATGATCCTGTCCCTTCCTTCATCATCAAAATCGATATCAATATCGGGCATGGAAACCCTTTCCGGATTCAGGAACCTCTCAAAAAGGAGATCATATTTAATAGGGTCTACATTGGTAATTCCGATACAGTAAGCAACTGCAGAACCTGCAGCCGATCCCCTTCCCGGGCCTACCCAGACTCCCATATTCCGGGCTTCGTTACAGAAATCCTGTACAATCAGGAAGTAACCGGGATATCCTGTATTGGCAATTACATCCAATTCGAAATCAAGGCGTTCTTTAATTTCATCTGTAATTCCTGTTTCTGCATATCTTTTTCTCGCCCCTTCGTAGGTTAAATGGGTAAGATAGGCCATCTCACCGCGTTTTCCACCGTCAATGTCGTCTTCCGCATGAATGAATTCTTCCGGAATATCAAACTTCGGCAGGAGAACATCCCTTTTTAAAGTATAAGGTTTAAATTTCGCCGTAAATTCTTCATATGCCTCAAAAGCATCCGGGTAAGCCAGAAATGCTTCTTTAATTTCATCTGAATTTTTAATATAATATTCACCGGTAGCAAGGCCTCTTCTTTTACCGAATCCTTTTCCTACAGGTGTTGTTAACTTTTCACCGTCTTTGATGCAGCTTACGATATCCTGGATATTAGAATCGTCTTTATTCGTATAAAAAGTTTCATTCTGAGCCAGAATTTTTACGTTGTACTTGTCTGCCAGATATAATAAAACTTCATTTAAGTGTTCTTCTTCGGGAAGCTTATGGTTTTGAATCTGCACATAAAAATCATCTTCAAAAGTATCTTTCCACCATTTGAAAAGCTCCTCCCCTTTTTGCTCACCCGTATTTAAGATCGCATCCGGAATATCTCCGAGAATCCCCGATGTCAGGGCAATTACTCCTTCTTTATATTGGGCAATCAGTTCCCGGCTGATCCTTGGGACACCGAAGTAGAAACCTTTTAAGAAACCGATACTTGAAAGTTTGGCCAGGTTTTTATAGCCGTTAAAATCTTTCGCTAAAAGCACAACCTGTGTTCTTCTGTCCGGATCATCCTTGGTAAACTGCTTCTGTTCATAACGGTCTGAAATATAAAATTCACAGCCGACAACAGGAATCAAAGGTTCTGAAACCGGTTCCGGCTCATTAAACTCTGTTCCGTTTTCTTCAGCTTCCTGTTTTTTTTCTAAATATTCTTTATATTTTTTTGCCCGGTCTCCATTGGCTCCTTCCACTGCTGAAACAAATTTGAAGGCTCCCATCATATTTCCGAGATCCACCATTCCGACGGCCGGGAAATTATCATCCGAAGCTTTTTTGATCAGATCATTGATACTGGATGTGGCAGACAATGTGGAGAAAACGCTGTGATTATCAAAGTTGAAATACTTACCGAGGTCAATTTCGTCAATGCTTCCAAAATCCTGCTGCTTTTTCTTATTATTGAAATCTGCAACCTGTCTTCTGATAACGATACTGAAAGGCTTTATCGGATCAGGATAAAGTGTTTTAAAGTAGGCAAGCTGGTCTTCCGAAGTTTTTAAAACCTCAGCAGGAATCACCCCGATCCTCATCATTTCGAAGAAAACCTGGGCTGTTGCATTTACGTCGGCCGCTGCGTTGTGTGCTTCATCAAACTTATGGCCATACAGCTTTTCATAAAGCTCTTCCAGTTTCGGGGGCTTAAACCTTCCGCCACGGCCACCTCCAAGCTGGCAAAAATCCGTTCCCAGAATCATGGTATCGGCTCTTGGCTTTTCCTGAAGATTGTCTTTAATATCTTTTCTGTAAAATTCTGCTCCAACGATGTTATAGTCAAACTCAACATTATGCCCGGAAACAACTCTTACTTTATCTAAAACTCTTGCAAATTCCTCCAAAATTTCCTGCAGGTCACGACCTTCTTCATTGGCAATCTTTGTCGTGATCCCGTGAATTCTTGCCGCATTAAAGGGAATATCATACCCTTCCGGTTTGATAATATAATCCTGATTTTCAATTAAAGTTCCATCATCATCATGCAGCTGCCATGCGATCTGTACCATTCTTGGCCAGTTGTCTGAATCTGAAAGCGGAGCATTGAAATTTTTCGGTAATCCTGTGGTTTCGGTATCAAAAACTAAATACATGTATTTTTCAGTTTTTTTATTAAAAAAGAGAATGTAAAGTTAGCCCATTTTTTTCAAAAAACTTAACAGCAAGATACAAAAAATGCTATAATTTTTCTTTATAAAAGCACCTTTAAATAAAAATAGCAATTTATATTAAAAATATACATTAAAATATTAAATAAATAAATAATTAGCAATAAAAACAAATTAATTACAACAAACAATACACATTATTGAAATTTTAACAAATTAAACCTTGTAAGATTTGTTACTTTTTTTAGATTTGTTTCGTAAACAAAAAATAAAACATGAAAAAAATATTTATCTCTTATCGGTTTGACTGACTGTTCGTAGTAAATAATGGCTACAAGCAAGATAAAATTGATTCTATCAGACAAATTAAACATAATATAATATTTTTTTCAAGTATAAAAAACAACAAAATTTTAAAATGGATTTAAAATAAAAACCAACTTAATAAAACAACTTTAAATTTTAAACCAATCATCTAGTTTACAATATGTTACATAAAAACAGGTATAAATTATCTATATATTTGAGTTACTAAGTTTAAAAAATAAAATAACAAAACCTATGAAGAAAATTTTTATTTCGGCCGGCACTTTGGCCATTTTAAGTTTAAGTGCACAAAGCAACCAGGACTTAATGAAAAAGTTTGAGAAGCAGAGAATTGAGAACAACGAAAAGTTTGATGCCTACGTTTCCAAAACCTATGGAGCAAAAAGATCAGCTGAAGCTCAAAAAGAAATTGAAGAAAAAAGAAGCAAGCTTTCAGGATTTACTCCGGATGGCAACCCCCTTTTCTTGGAGGCTGCTGATCTGAAGCAGGTAAAAAACTCAAATGCCGATTTCTTACAAAACGGTACGATAAGTGGCCTGACTGGCTCTTTTAATGGAGAGAATATTAAATTCACAGTCTTTGATGGGGGTAGAGCTTTTGCAGGACACACTGTTTTTGATAATGCTCCTAACAGGGTTACCAACAAAGAGGCTGCCACCGGTACCACCGAAAATTACAGTTCGCATGCCACAGGGGTAACCGGCTTTATCGGGGCAAAAAGTCTGGCAACTAATTTAACATTCAATGGAGCTACTGTGGCTGTCGACCTTAAAGGTGTAGCATCTAACAGCACATTCGACAATTATTCATGTCAAAACACCGTCTTACCAGGAGGCTCTCTGGAAAGCACCGTATATCAAAAAATAATTATTGCCGCACCAAAAATCTCCAATCATTCATATAGTTCGATAGCAGGTTGGACGTTGTACAAGTTGCCAAGTAACGGACAACAAATATTACTATATAATGGAAATTATGCAGCCGGAGTAAATAAGGATTTGAATGGTACATATTATACAAGTGATCAGAATTATGATCAGATTGTATATGCCAATCCTTCTTATGTTATCGTAAAATCTTCAGGTAATTCGGCTGCGACAGGACCTACAGGGCCTGTGGCTAGTGGAAGCCAACTGCCAAAGTATTATGTTGACAGCAACAATGCTTTTGTACAGTTTGCATCAACGGATGTTTTACCTTTGGACAACTGCAAATCAGGGTATGATTGCATCGCCCATGGTTCTGTTGCTAAAAATATAATCGTCGTAGGCGCTACTGATATTATTGCTACCAATGACAATAGATATACAGCTTCTACTGATGTTGTACGTTCCTATTATAGCAGCGCAGGGCCAAGAGATGACGGTGGCATCAAACCGGATATCTCGACAACAGGAACGCAGGTTGCCTATGCAACAACTGCAGAAAACACTACTGGAAGCCAGCAAGCAGGTATAGACAGTGGCACCTCTTTTTCCGCACCTGTCGTAACAGGTATTATAGGCCTATGGATGCAGGTTTACAAGCAATTATTCCCTGCTCTTGAGCTTAATGCTGCAGCTGCAAAAACTTTAACAGTACATTCAGCTCTGGAAGCAGGAAATGTAGGCCCTGATGCATGGTATGGGTGGGGCTATATCAATGCAAAAAAAGGAGCGGAATTGCTGGTAGGAAAATCCAACAATACGATTATATTCAATGATGAAACTCTAAATAACAGCATTGTTAATAAGAAGATCGTAAAAGCATCCGGAACAGAGCCTCTTAAAGTAACCATAGCCTGGACAGATCCCGCTGCTGTACCTCTCGCATCAACATGGAATGAAGCCAGTAACAACAGAACTTCAAGACTGGTCAATGATCTGGATCTGAGAATCATAGACACTACAGACAACACCATCTATTATCCGTGGAAGCTTGATGCCAACAGCCCGCAGAATCCTGCAACCAAAGCAGATAATACAGTTGACAATGTAGAGCAGGTAGTCATTGATGCGCCTGTCGCAGGAAGAGATTACAGAATTGAAATCTCAAATAAATAAAGGAAACCTTGTTAATGATGCAGGCGCCGGTGCACCTCAAAACTATTCTATTTTAGTAACAGGTTACAGCGAAGTTTTAGGAACAAATGAAGCCGGAAAAACAAATGAAATCATTATTTCTCCAACGATCATCAAAGACTTCGTTAATGTATTAAAGGCTCCTAAAAAATCAACATACAGTTTATATGACCTGTCTGGCAAAAAATTACAGGCCGGATCTATCAGCAGTGATAAAAAGGAAATAGACCTTTCAACGTATGCCAACGGAATTTATATTCTTGAGGTTAAAACAGACAAAGAAGTTATTTCTAAAAAGCTTATAAAGGAATAATAACCTTTATATGATACATTTTTCGCAAAATACTAACGCTTGTTAGTATTTTGTTTTTTTATGTATCTTTGCTTTCTATGGAAAATACACTTCACGAAAAAGTTTCTCAGGATATTTTACTTAAGGCTTACAACCACATGATGCTGGCCAAAGCAATGGCAGATATCTATGAAGAAAACAGAAATATCTGTAAATATGTTCATAGCACATCAAGAGGGCACGAAGCCATTCAGTTGGCAACAGCTTATCAACTGAAAAAAGAAGACTGGGTTTCTCCATATTACCGGGACGAAAGTATTCTGTTGGGAATAGGATTTGAACCTTACCAATTGATGTTACAGTTGCTGGCAAAAGCTGACGATCCTTTTTCAGGAGGCAGATCTTATTATTCTCACCCTTCGAGCAGAGATGAAAACAAGCCAAAAATCATTCATCAGAGCTCTGCAACAGGGATGCAGACCATTCCGACTGCAGGTGTTGCACAGGGTATAAAATATATTCAGGATTTTAATTTACAGCAATTTGAAAACAATCCGGTTGTCATCTGCAGCCTTGGAGATAATTCTGTAACAGAAGGTGAAGTGAGTGAAGCACTTCAGTTTTCAGCCTTACATCAGCTACCCATTATTTTCCTTGTACAGGATAATGAATGGGGTATTTCCGTAACGAAAGAAGAAGCCAGAACCTGTGATGCCTACGATTTTGTAGCCGGATTTACCGGTTTAAGCAGAATGAGAGTAGACGGAACGGATTTCGTTGAAAGTTTTGAAGTGATGAAAAAAGCCGTAGATTTTGTACGAACTGAAAGAAAACCATTAGTGGTATGTGCAAAAACTGTTTTGATCGGTCACCATACTTCAGGAGTAAGAAGAGAATTCTACAGAGATGAAGAAGATTTAACAAAACACAGAGCAAAAGATCCGGGAGAAATCCTTAGAAACCAGTTGCTTGAATTCGGAGTTGATGAAGAACTATTAAAACAGATCACGAAAAAAGCCCGTTTAGAAGCTGAAGAAGCTTTTGAAAGAGCTAAAAATGCGGAAGATCCGAAACCGGAAACGGTGATGCAACATATTTTCGCTCCTACTCCGATTACTGAGGAAACAGGAACACGCGAACCTGCAGGCGGAGAAAAAATCGTAATGGTAGACGCCGCTATCCATGCCATTCAGGAATTGATGTGGAAACACCCTGAAGCTTTACTTTATGGCCAGGATGTCGGAGAAAGAATCGGTGGAGTTTTCCGTGAAACGGTGACTTTAGGTAAAAAATTCGGCAGCAAGAGAGTTTTCAATACAGCAATTCAGGAAGCTTATATCATCGGTTCCACAACAGGGATGAGTGCCGTTGGTTTGAAACCCATTGTCGAAGTACAGTTTGCAGATTATATTTATCCGGGAATCAACCAGCTAATCACGGAAATTTCAAAATCAAACTATTTAAGCCAGGGAAAATTCCCTGTAAGCAATATTATCCGTGTTCCGATCGGAGCTTACGGAGGCGGAGGACCTTATCACAGTGGCAGTGTGGAAAGTATTTTGGCCAATATTAAAGGGATTAAAATCGCTTATCCAAGTAACGCCGCAGATTTTAAAGGTTTATTAAAAGCCGCTTATTATGATCCGAATCCGGTGATTATGCTGGAGCATAAAGGCCTTTACTGGAGCAAAGTTCCGGGAACCGAAGATGCAAAAACCATAGAACCGGCAGAAGATTACATTTTACCTTTCGGAAAAGGAAAAGTGATCATTGAAGCTGATAAAGATGAAACTGAAAAAGGAAGGACTTTATTGGTCGTAACTTACGGAATGGGTGTTTACTGGGCTAAAGAAGCTGCGAAAAATTTTAACGGAAGAGTTGAAGTAATCGACCTGAGAACTTTGATTCCTCTTGATGAAGAGCTGGTTTTCGAAAGGGTAAAAGCTCACGGGAAATGTATCGTTCTGACGGAAGAACAGCTTAATAATTCATTTGCAGAAGCTTTTGCACACAGAATTTCCAAAAACTGTTTCAGATATCTTGATGCCCCGGTAGAAACAATGGGATCTCTGGATACTCCGGCTGTTCCGATCAATCTGGTACTGGAAAAAGAAATGCTTCCGAACGCTGAGAAACTCAGTAAAAAAATTGATGAGCTATTAAAATATTAATTCAGATAAAACTTTAAACCTCTAAAATAATTTTAGAGGTTTTTTTGTGCATTTTTTATTATTTTTAATAAACTTGCACTAAACTTTAAACGCACTTATGATCACGACGAAATATTTCAATTACAGACAGGTTCTCAACTTATCCGGCACTCATCTGATCTGGATTTCGATCTGGTGTACATTGATCGCTGCCCTTTTCTACTTTTTCAACTGGCATTGGATGACGATTCCCTGGGTTCCGGTAGCGTTGATCGGTACCGCAGAAGCTTTTTTGGTTGGTTTTAAAAACAACCAGGCTTATGACAGGCTTTGGGAAGCGAGAAAAATATGGGGTGGAATTGTCAATTCAAGCCGGTCATTAGGTTCCATGGTGTATGCTTTTAATACTGATAATGAAGAAGTAGGCACTTTTGATCTGGAAGACCGTAGAAAAAAAATCGTTTACCGTCATATTGCGTGGCTGTATGCTTTTCGTGAACAGCTTTTAGTACCTACCGAATGGGAGCACATCAGCGCAGAGGAAGAACATTATCATCATATTAATCAAAGAAGGAACAGACTGATCAAAGCCGGGTTTCCGGATTATGGCAGAACTCCGATTTTTCTTAACAAATATCTTTCTGAAGAAGAAGCCGATCTGCAATCTGATTACAAAAATTTTGCAACGTATCTTATTTCAAAACAGGCAAAAGATGTAAATGAGCTGAAAAACATTGGGGCTATTTCAGACTTCAACCAAATGCAATTACAAACGTGTCTGAATGAATTTTACGGTTTTCAGGGACAGGCAGAAAGAATTAAAAAATTTCCGTCACCAAGACAGTTTGCAAGTACAGCATTTATTTTCAATGTCCTTTTTATTATGCTGCTTCCTCTGGGTTTGGTCAATGAATTTGCAAAACTCGGTGATTGGGGTATCTGGACTTCTATTCCTTTCTGCATCATCATCGGCTGGATTTACATCATTATGGAACTGGTAGGAGATTATTCGGAAAATCCGTTTGCGGGGCTTATGTTTGATGTTCCGATGCTTTCTATCTGTCGGAGTATTGAAATCGATTTATTACAAATGGCGGGAGAAACCGATCTGCCGGATCCTATTTCTTCTAAAAACGGAGTATTGGTTTAATCTTCAGCTTTACAAAACAATCGCCGTTGTATTTTTCACCTCAGAGATCATAAAAGAGCTGTGAGTACTTGCAATATGCTGTAAAGTCGTGAGTTTTGATAACATAAAATTCCGGTAATCTTCCATGTCTTTTACCCCGATTTTTAAAATGTAATCGTAATCACCACTTACATGGAAACATTCCGTAACTTCATGGAGATTCATGATTTCACGTTCAAACTGAAGTACATATTCTTTTTTGTGCTGCGTTAATTTCACATGGCATAAAACGATAAAATCCCTGTTCACTTTATGTTTATCCAGCAAGGCAACATATTTTGAAATAACGCCTGCATTCTCAAGCTTTTTAATTCTTTCATAAACTGCCGTTACAGATAAACCCAGCTTGTAAGACAGCTCTTTGGTGGTTTGTTTAGAATCTTCCTGCAAAAAAAGAAGCAGTTTCTTATCCGTTTCATCAAAGTTCATAGATATTTTTTTGGTAAAAGTTTACAATAACCAAATATACTAAACATTTTTTCGGTTATAATAAACAATAATAGATTTATATTCTCATATTTTAAAATATCATTGTAATAATTGTGGAATTAATTCAAATTTAGACGAACAAAATCTAAGATTTATGAAAGACTTTAATGCAGCCAATGAAATACAGGATTTACAATATTTCGGTGAATTCGGTGGAGTAAACCCATCTATTTCAGACAGTTCCACCTATACTTTTCTTTCTGCAAAAACCATGTTTGATACTTTTGAGGGCAATGCAGACGGATGTTATTTATATTCCAGACATTCATCTCCTATGAACCTGTATCTTTCACAGGCTCTGGCGAAACTGGAAAACACAGAAACAGCCAACGTTACTGCATCCGGAATGGGTGCCATTACTTCTGTTCTAATGCAGGTTTGTAAAAGCGGTGACCATATTATTTCCAGCAGAACCATTTACGGCGGAACTTATGCTTTCCTGAAAAACTTTCTTCCTCCGTTCAACATCAATACCACTTTCGTAGATATAAATAATTTTGAGTCTGTTGAAAACTCCATACAGCCCAACACAAAAGTTATTTATTGTGAAAGTGTAAGTAATCCGCTTCTGGAAGTTGCTGATTTGAGAAGACTTTCAGAAATCTGTAAGAAACACAATTTACAGCTGATCGTAGACAATACGTTTTCCCCGCTTTCCATCTCTCCGAAGCTTTTGGGAGCTGACGTTGTTATCCACAGCTTAACGAAATTCATCAACGGAAGCAGCGATACGGTAGGCGGTGTTTACTGCGGAAGCCAGGAATTTATTAATGATACCAAAAACGTTAATACCGGAGCGTGCATGTTGCTGGGACCAACAATGGACAGTATGCGTTCGGCAAGCATTCTGAAAAACCTGAGAACACTTCACATCAGAATCAAACAGCACAGCCACAATGCTATGTATCTGGCCCAGAAGTTTGAGGAAGACGGTTTGCGCGTAGTGTATCCCGGATTAAAATCCCACAGAAACCACGAGCTGATGAAAAGCATGATGCATGAAGAATACGGGTTTGGCGGGTTACTGACTTTAGATGCCGGAACAACAGAAAAGGCTAATGAATTGATGGAAATGATGCAGCAGGAAAACCTTGGATATCTGGCGGTAAGCTTAGGATTTTATAAAACTTTATTCTCGTGTTCGGGAAGCTCAACTTCTTCGGAAATTCCGGAAGAAGAACGGGCTGCCATGGGAATTTCCGACGGACTGATCAGGTTTTCAATAGGCCTGGACCATGACATCGAAAGGACCTATCAAAAAATGAAAGAATGTATGGAAAAAGTCGGCGTTCTTAACCATGAAAGCATATCCATATCCTAATTTTTTATCATTGTTTATAAATGCTGTTGAAATTTCGACAGCATTTATTTTTATCACTAAGGTCATGAAAAAATTCGGCTTAGCTATGGAAAATCAAGCAAAACAAACTTAATATTCTTAACAGCTTAACTGATCTTAATGGTTTAATAAAGATTATTTTTTATGAAAATGCTTCGGAAACGCATCTTCCGGCTTCATTCTGAAAATATTCAGCAGAATCCATGATTTTAAAAACCCGTAACCGTAGGAAAACATCTGAATATAAGTGGAAATCACTGCCATTGCTGCAATACTTATATTTTTAGTCACGATCAGGGCATGGAAAAGGACCATAAAAGTATACAATCCATAAAAAGCCAGGATAATTCCTCTTCCTAAAAAGAAATATTCGATAAAGCCTAAAATATAGCCCAGCAGGAATAAAGTAGGGAATGCAAAAGAAATCTTAACGTAATTCGGATGCCTCTGATTAAGAATCGGCCTTGCACAGCCAAACTGAAATACCTGTTTTGAGAATTTCCCGAAATCCACCCTACGCTTATGATAAACTGCAATATCATCAAAAAAAGCAGTGGTAAAACCATTTTCCCAAAGCGTCATTGATAAATCCGGGTCCTCACCTATTCTCATCTCTGAAAATCCGCCTACCTTATCAAAAACAGCTTTTTTCACGCCCATATTAAAACTTCTCGGCTGAAACTTTGAAACCGATTTTTTACTGCCTCTGATTCCTCCTGTTGTAAAAACCGAGGTCATGGAATACGAGATTGCTTTCTGCATGAGATTAAAGCCTTTATGGGCCTTATCTGCACCTCCGAAAGCATCACAGGGAATCTCTGCAATATCTTTTTTAATATGTTCAATATAATCTTTCTCTACGATGACATCGCTGTCGACAAAAACCAGCCATTCGTTTTCTGCTCTTGCAGCACCGTAATTCCTTGTGAGGCCGGGTCCGGAATTCTCTTTTCTGAAATATCTGATATTCAGAAAACTTTCAAAATTATGTATGGTCGGTTTCAGATCGATCAGAGAACCATCATCTACGATAATAATTTCAAAATCTTTATCGGTTTGTTGGGTGAGTGAAGTAAGTAGCTCGAAAAGCTCATCCTTTCGGTTAAAAATAGCAACGATGATGGAAATTGTAGGCTTCAAATCTGAAAATTTTTCAAAATTACTTATTCATAAGCAACCCTCAAACTGTTTGCCATAGTTTATTCAATAAATTTCAATTCACCTTATAAAAAACAACAATTGAAATTTTAAACAAAGTAATTTGACATTCTCAACAAAATCATCAAATCTTATCTGTTCTAATTTTGTCTCAACAAATTAAAGTTTTAAAAATGAATACTTATCAGAAAAATGTACAGCACCCTATCGGATCAGGTTTTAATGCTTTCTCTACCGCTCAGGAAGTAATCGCGGGAATTGATCTTACCGGAAAAACGATCATCATTACAGGTGGTTATGCAGGAATCGGTTTAGAAACAACAAAAACACTGGTTGCAGCCGGTGCGAGAGTGATTGTTCCCGCCCGTGATATTGAAAAGGCAAGAAAAAATTTAGCAGGAATTGATCATATCGAGCTTGAACCGCTGGATTTAATGGATCCCGGATCTATTGATGCTTTTGCAGAAAAATTTATCGCTTCAGGCCGGAAACTTGACTTGCTGATCAATAATGCAGGAATCATGTGGGTTCCTTTACGAAGAGACCACAGAGGTATCGAATCTCAGCTGGCAACAAATTACCTGGGTCAATTTCAGCTCACGGCAAGGCTTTGGCCGGCTTTGAAAAGAGCTAACGGAGCAAGGGTAATCAATGTATCATCATATGGTCATCAGATGTCACCTTTTGATTTTGAAGATCCTAATTTTGAGCATCGTGAATACCAGACGTTATTAGGATACGGACAATCAAAAACCGCATGCAACCTTTTTGCTGTTGAGCTGGATAACAGGGGAAAAGAATTTAACGTAAGGGCTTATTCTTTACATCCGGGATCTGTTTATGGAACCGATCTGGGAAGAGATGAACCTATTGATCTGTTCATTCAGATGGGAACCCATGATGAAAACGGAAAAATAAAGCCTGAAGTTGAGGCTAAATTAAAAACCCTTCCCCAAGGTGCTGCCACGACCATATGGTGTGCTACAAGTCCTTTGCTTGATGATATTGGCGGTGTATATTGCGAAAATTGTGATATCGCAGAAATCGATCACGGCCAGATCGAACACCGATATGATGATCCGTCAACGATAAAAGGCGTTCAGCTTTATTCTCTGGATCAGGAAAATGCCGGACGTTTATGGAAATTAAGTGAAGAAATGACAGGAATAACGTTCAATGTTGAATAAATGTTTTTAAATGAATAATTTTGTTCGTGAAAACTATAAGCAAATGGATTTTCATATCAAATATATCACACCGGATATTAAACTTTCCACTTATGATGACAAACTGTTTAAAACAGAAACGGTTTTCGAATACCATATGCTGGTCTGGTTTATATCCGGTGAGACGAAAATCATCCAGGCTGACCGATCATACATCTTTCAGGCAGGTGATATTTTTTTGATTCCGAGAAATCATCTGGCAACGATAATCAATTACCCGAAGGACGGACTTCCGCATAAAGCCGTAGTAATGCACCTTACCACGGAACGTCTTAAAGACTTTTATTCCAATATCGATGCGCAACCCAAAAACGTCAGAAAGGAAGCCAGGATTCACAGTTTTGACAGTCATCCTTTATTGGAAAGCTGCATGGCTTCATTAATTCCTTATTTTGATATGAAAGAACCTTTTCCTGAAAGCATTGCTTCACTGAAAATCAGGGAAGCCATCAGTATTATCAGGGAAATTAATAAAAATATTGATGCGGTGCTGGCCGATTTTGAAGAGCCCGGAAAGATTGATCTCATCCATTTTATGGAGAAAAATTATATGTTTAATATGTCTTTGGAAAGATTCGGATATTTAACAGGCAGAAGCCTCTCTACATTTAACCGGGATTTCAGAAAAGCTTTTCAGGAAACACCTCAGCGATGGCTTACCCAAAAACGCCTTGAACTGGCCTATTATCATCTCACTGAAAAGAATAAAAAACCAACGGATGTTTTTATGGAAGTGGGTTTTGAGGATCTGTCACACTTTTCTTATGCTTTTAAAAAGCAATATGGATATGCGCCGTCGGGGGTGAAGTAACCTAAAACTGATTAAATCTGAATACAGGCTTCGGTTCCCGAAGCCTGCTTTTCTTATTAATTTTCGAGCTTATGAACTTTTTTCGTTCCCTCGTACATTTCGTATTGTAAAAACCGGGTTTCCAGCTTTCCGTTGAAAAGTTTGATTTTTCTTGAAGGGCGAAGGCCAATTTTCTTTACAGCTTCCAGATCGGAAGAAATCAGCCATGCCAAAGTATTTGGATAATGGGTTTTGAAAGTATCTCCAATTTTTTTGTAGAAATCATCATCACTGATAGAGATTCTTTCGTCATATGGCGGATTGAAAACCATTAGTAAAGGGAAAAGCTCTTTTTTGGAATCAAAGAAATTCTGTTTTTTCACTTCGATCACATCTTCCATTTCTGCAGATTCAATATTGATTCTTGCTGCATTCAGCATTCTCGCATCGATATCGTATCCTACGATTTTCCCGGTAAATTCTTTGATCCTGTTTACTCTTACCTCTTTGATCTTGTTAAATAATTCCGCATCATAATTTTTCCAGTTCTGGAAAGCAAATCTTTTTCTGAAAAGCTGTGCAGGAAGATCCATCGCAATCATCGCCGCTTCTATTAAAAGTGTTCCGGAACCGCACATCGGATCAAGGAAATTCCCTTTTCCGTCCCAACCTGCAAGCTGAAGCATTCCACTTGCGAGAACTTCATTAATAGGAGCCTCACCCTGTTCTTTTCTGTAACCTCTTTTAAATAAAGGATCTCCGGAAGAATCTAGGGAAATCGTCACCAACTCTCTGTCGATATGAAGATGGAATTTAATATCCGGGCTTTTAGGCTCTACATTCGGACGTTTTTTAAACTTCTCCTGAAAATAATCCACAATAGCGTCTTTCATTTTCAGTGTTACAAACTGTGAATGTTTAAACGTTTCAGAATTTACGGTTGAATCAATTGCAAATGACTGGTCAACATCCATAAACTGTTCCCATTCCACTTTAAAAAGCCTGTCATAAAACTGATGCTGGTTAAAAGCTTTAAATTCAAAAACAGGAATTAAAATTTTTAAAGCAGTTCTTGCAGAATAATTAATTTTATAAAGGAAGCCAAGATCGCCTTCACAGTTTACGGCGCGGTTTTTCACTTCAACGTTACGTCCGCCCAATTTTTTGATTTCTTCTGCCAGGATAGGCTCCAGTCCGAAGAATGTCTTTATCTGAATTTTTAGATTTTCTGTGTCCATAATATTACAATTAAAAGATTTAATGATTTAAAAACTAAAAGATTAGGGGTTCAATTCTTAAATTAATTGAATCTTTCAATACTTCAATGTTTAAAATACTTTGCTTTTAAGACCACAAATTTAGTTATTTTTGCATTATGGAATGGTTTGAATCTTGGTTTGATACCCCTTATTATCATTTACTTTATAGCAACAGAGATTATACTGAAGCTGAAAACTTCATTACAAAGCTTACTGCCTACCTTCAGCTTCCGCCTTCTGCCAAAATCATTGATCTGGCCTGCGGAAAGGGAAGACACTCTGTTTTTCTTAATAAACTCGGGTATGATGTACTGGGACTTGACTTATCAAGACAGAGCATAGAATTTGATAAACAGTTTGAAAACCAGACCTTGCTTTTTGATGTTCATGATATGCGAAACCCAATTGATGCAGATCCGATGGATGCTGTTTTCAATCTTTTTACAAGCTTTGGATATTTTGATAATGAAAGTGATGACAAGAAAGTTTTCCAGTCTGTTTATAATGCTTTAAAACCCGGCGGATATTTTGTTCTGGATTATCTGAATGAAGAATATGTAAGAAGAAATATCGTTCCTGAATCAATCATCAGCCGCGGAGATATTGATTTTAAAGTCTGTAAAAAAATTGAAGGCAGGCACATCATCAAGGATATCCGTTTTGAAGCTGACGGAAAATCCTATCATTTCTTTGAAAAAGTAAAGCTTCACACTTTGGAGGCCATTCATTCCTATGCTACGGAATGCGGTTTTGAAAGGATAAAAATATGGGGTGATTATCAGCTGAATGATTTTCAAAAAGATATGTCAGCCCGTTGCATCAATTTATTTAAGAAAAAAGTATGATCATAGTTCTTTTACTGATTTTAAGTGTAATTGCAGGGGTATTCCTTGGAAAATATTTTGGTAAAAAGGAAAAGCTGGCAAAAAATTTACTGATTTTAAGTGCCGGTTTTTTAATTACGATTTGCTTAAATGAGGTTTTTCCACAAGTCTATACTTCTGAGGAAAGCGGTAACCTGGGAATTTTTGTTATTCTCGGTGTCCTGTTACAAATGATTCTGGAAGCACTGACAAAAGGTTTTGAGCACGGGCATTTCCATCACCATAATGAGCATAATATTCTTCCCGTTGCCCTAATGGTAGGATTGTTTATTCATGCATTTATTGAAGGGATTCCTTTAGCTAATGAAGACAACCTGGCTTCACCTTATCTTCTGGGGATTATATTTCACAATATTCCGATCTCGTTTATTCTGGGTGCTTTTTTATTCAACAGAAAAGATTCTGCCCAAAGCAAGCCATCGTATCCTTCATTATTAATCATTGCTTTATTTGCACTGGCATCTCCTTTGGGAATGTTATTGGGGAATTATTTCAATCCTGATTTACAGCCTTATTTCCTTGCTGTCGTAGGTGGAATATTCTTACATATTTCTTCGGTTATTATTTTTGAAAGCAACAAAAACCACAATATCGACTGGCTAAAAATAGGACTGGTGATTGTAGGGGTCTCTCTCGCTCTGATCATGCATCTGTTCCATTCTCATCCTCACGCAGGACATCATCATTAAAAAAAATCCGATACTAAAATAAAAGCTCCGGACAATGTCCGGAGCCTCATTTAATCACTTTACACAATCTGGAAATTAGAATTTCCATCCAAATGTAAGAAAGAAGTTATTTCTGTTGTTCTTCACATCAGATACTGCATATGAATCACTTGATATCAATTTGTTTGATGAATAATAGCCGGCTTCTATATTATTTGCAGGATCTACAACCCCTTGCATGAACGGATTGCTATACTTTGTGCTTATATTCTGATAAGTCGCATCAATATAGAATGATTTGAAATCATATCCAAGACCGAATGACAAAGCATTTCTGTCGTTTAAGATAAGATTGCTGTAAGACTGATCTCCTACTGAACCGTCATTATTAAATCTGCTGATGGTAAGCGCATCCAAAGGATTGGAAGCATAGGAATATCCTCCTCTCACCCTGATCTGTTTCACTCTGTATTCTGCACCTACTCTTACTTCAGATACGTTTTTGTAATTATCTTTGAAGAAATCATTCAGTTCTGATTCTGCAGGCCCGTACTCTTTATACTTCGGTCTCGTTAAGCCAAGGGTATAGTCTACGTTCATTGAAAAGCTTTTGCTTGCAACGAAGGCAGCACTTACCGTAGCTTTAAGAGGTGTCGTCAGTTTTCTGTTTTCCACAGCATAGTCATCACCGTAAACAGAATCATTGTAGAAATTATAGCTTCTGTCGATATCCCAGAATGTCGGAGTTTCTAATGATGCTCCTAATCTGAAATTAGGGCTTAATTTACCGATCACCCCTAATGAAGCCGAAAAACCGGATGATCTTTCATAGTAAGGGGTATTTTGCTTGCTGAAAAGCTCGCTGGATCCGTTTTGAAGCGAAGTGAAAGACGCCGTATCAGACTGATCCATGGACAGGTTGAAAAAGTTCAGTCCCGCTCCGATGTATACATTATTGTTGTAGTTAGCTCCTACTCCAACGCTTGTTTTAGATAAATTGCCATAACGGTCGTAAGCGTGACGCCCTAATGATGAACTGTTATTGTCATCAAAATCATAGATTATATTACTATTTCCCGGTGTCTCTACATAATTTTCTAAAGATTGATTAGAAAAGTTAACCCCGACATTGATAAACTTCCAAGCACTTTCAGTCATCAATTGGAAAGTCATGATTCCACCTACGTTTCCAAGATCTCCTTTATTGATATTATATCCGTAAGAAGATCCTGCAAAAGAAGAGGTATTTTTATTACTTGTAATGGATAATGTAGCATTCACTTCTCCAGAGATAGCAACCCCTAATCCTGCAGGATTGGTAAGGAGAGAACTTGCATCTCCACCCAAAGCCCCGTTAGATCCTCCCATGGCATTGAACTTGGCAGAACCAGTCATTGGAGAATTAGAGTATACATCAATAGAATTCCTGATCGCGGAAACATCCTGAGCCTGCGCAAAAAATGCAGCAGAAATACTCATTATTACTAAAGATTTTTTTAACATTATTTTTTTGAATAGTTATTAAGTTTGAATATTATCTTCCTCCTCTGAAGCCGCCGCCTCCGCCGCCGGATCTGAATCCACCGCCGCCTCCGGAAGAACCACCTCTGAAGCCGCCACTGCTTCCTGAACTTGAGTTGTTGAAACCACCGGATCTGAAACCACTGTCGTTTCTGTATCTTGGCTGTGACTGTTGCTGATCGTAGTTATAATTAGGTCTTGTCTGAGGATTTGGATTACGGTATCCGGATTGATTTCTGAAGCCGCCATTATTCTGCTGTCTGAAGCCACCATTGGTATTTCCTTGTCTGAAGCCACCGTTGGCGTTTTGTCTGAAACCGTTATTAGCGTTCTGTCTGAATCCTGATCCACTGTTTCTAAGGCCTGATCCGTTTCCGTTTCTGAAACCTCCGTTGTAGCCATTATATTTTTTCAAACCGTTACCACCTGCATTGCTGTTAAAGCCTCTTCCGTTAGCACCGCTTCTTCTGTAAACAGGATTGTAATATCCGTTACCCCAGTATCCGCCTCCATACCAGCCACCATAATATCCGCCCCAGAATGGGTCATAATATCCCCAATACGGAGAATATCCATAACCCCAGTAAGGGTTAAATCCGCCCCAGCCCCAGGAATTTCCCCAGCCGAAAGACATACTGAAGCCCCAGCCTCTGTTCCAGCCCCAATAAGGACTGTAACCTCCATACCAACCCCAAGGTGAACCCCAGCCCCATGAATTATCATAATAATTCGTTTGAGATCCGGCAAAATTTCCCCAGTCAGAATCTGTGGCATTCCCATTCCAGTTGGCATCACTCCAGGAATTGTATCTGTTATCCTGTTCCTGGGAATTTGCTTCCGCATTTTGTATAACGTTTGAATCTTGATAATAATCGTAGTAGTCTCCTACTCTGTTTCCGCCATCATTGATGATCACCCCTTCTGGCAGTGTATCTTTATTGGGATCATAATAGACCCCGTCGGTCTCGCTGTACCCACCCATTTGAGCTCCGCAAGACATCAGCAGTAATCCGCCTGATATAGCCAAAACGCCTTTAGATTTTAGCAAACCAAACAAATTTTTATGTATATTTCTTTTCATGATAACGTAAAAATTTTTAATTTAAATTATATTTGCAATCTGTACCAAAAATGTACCAAAACACTGGTAAATAAATCTATCAAAAATAGATTTTTATTTTTAGATAACAATAATATAAAAAAGTTAAAAAAATTAAAAAAAATAATGGCAAAATTAACCTCAAGAAGCGAAGATTACAGCAAATGGTATAACGAATTGGTTGTAAAAGCAGATTTAGCTGAAAACTCAGGGGTGCGAGGATGCATGGTTATCAAACCATACGGATATGCGATCTGGGAAAAAATGCGTGATGAAATGGACAAAAAGTTTAAAGAAACAGGTCACGTTAACGCTTATTTCCCGCTTTTTGTGCCCAAGAGCTTGTTTGAGGCAGAAGAAAAAAATGCAGAAGGTTTTGCAAAAGAATGTGCCGTTGTTACCCATTATAGATTAAAAACAGATCCTGATAATCCACACAAATTAATTGTGGATCCTGATGCTAAATTGGAAGAGGAGCTTATTGTACGCCCAACTTCCGAAGCAATTATCTGGAATACCTATAAAAACTGGATTCAGTCTTACAGAGATTTACCGATATTGATTAACCAATGGGCCAATGTGGTACGTTGGGAAATGAGAACACGCTTATTTTTAAGAACAGCAGAATTTTTATGGCAGGAAGGTCATACCGCTCATGCTACCAAAGACGAGGCTGTGGAAGAAGCTGAAAAAATGAATAAGGTATATGCAGATTTCGCTGAAAACTTTATGGCAATGCCGGTTATTCAGGGATTAAAAACACCATCTGAAAGATTTGCGGGAGCCGATGAGACCTATTGCATCGAAGCATTAATGCAGGACGGAAAAGCCCTTCAGGCAGGAACTTCTCACTTCCTAGGACAGAATTTTGCAAAAGCTTTTGATGTAAAATTCACCAATAAAGAAGGAAAAATAGAACATGCTTGGGCTACTTCATGGGGAACTTCCACCCGTCTGATGGGAGCTTTGATCATGACCCATTCTGATGATTTCGGGTTGGTATTGCCTCCTACTTTAGCACCGATCCAGGTGGTGATTGTTCCTATCTTCAAAGGAGAAGAGCAATTGGACCAGATCAGTGAAGTGGCATTGGATATTCAGGCTAAACTGAAAGCTAAGGGTATTTCTGTGAAATTCGATAATGACACCCATAATAAACCGGGCTGGAAATTTGCGGAATACGAATTAAAAGGAGTTCCTGTAAGAATTGCAATCGGACCAAAAGATCTTGAAAATAAATCAGTAGAAATCGCAAGAAGAGATAACCTTACCAAAGAAACTCATTCTATTGAAGGGCTGGATTCTTACATTGATGAATTATTGAAAACGATCCAGAAAGACCTTTATAACAAAGCTTTAGACTTTAGAAAGGATAATATCACTAAAGTAGATACTTACGAAGAGTTTAAAAAAGTACTGGAAGAAAAAGGAGGCTTTATCTATGCACACTGGGATGGTACGGCTGAAGAAGAGGAACAGATCAAGGAAGAAACAAAGGCAACCATCAGATGTATTCCTTTGGATGATGATGTAGAAGCAGGTATTTCACTTATTTCCGGAAAACCGTCACAGAGGCGTGTACTATTTGCTAAAGCTTATTAAAATTTTGATAATTTTTCAAAATTTTAATTAAAGTTTAAAGAAATATTTAAAGAAACTGATTTTAAGTAGATTTTTTGTTTAAATTTATAACAACATTAATCTCAAAAAAATTTATTATGTCTTTAAATGTCATCGACTTAATTAAAGGACAATTGGGTCCTGCTTTAGTGTCTCAGGCTGCATCACAGCTCGGAGAAAGTGAATCTGGTATTTCAAAAGCAATTGGAGGCCTTTTGCCGGCAGTTGTGGGAGGATTAGCAAATAATGCTGACAATCCCGGAGTTTTAGATGCAATTAGTAGTGCTTCATCCAGTGGAATCTTAGGAAACCTCATAGGGAACTCTTCTAACAACTCTATTATCTCTACTTTATTGACATCAATTTTTGGTGATAAAGTTAGCGGATTGATCAACTCAATTGCTACTTTTGCGGGGATCAGTAATAATTCATCAAGTTCTTTATTAAATTTGGTGACAGGCGCCACATTAGGCTCTGTCGGAAAATATGCAGCCGATAATAATCTGGATAAATCCGGAATTTCAGGTCTTTTGAATGACCAGAAAGGTATTATCTCCACGTTATTACCTGCAGGACTTTCTCTAGCATCATTAAACATTGGTGACTGGGCTAAAGGATATAAGTTTGATAATGATAACGATGCAATAAAAACACCTCCTCAGGAAGAACCTAAAATAGAAGTAACGAGAAGTACTACTCCTACAGGAACTTATCCGGACAGAAATAATGAAAGTGGCGGTGGCGGCTCTATATGGAAATGGTTACTTCCACTTCTGTTACTGATTGCAGCAGCTTATTTCTTATGGAAGCAGTGTGAGAAAAAAGAAACAACGACCACAACGGTGGCAGGAGATTCTACAAGCACACCTACGGATACAGCAACTGCAGTTTCTCCGGCAGATACCACAACAGCAATGCCTGCTACCACAAAAACTGACGAGAGTATCGACCTGAACGGCACAACTCTTAAAGGGTATAAAGGCGGAATGGAAGACCAGATGATTACTTTCCTGAAATCTGACGGCTACAAAAACGCTAAAGATGATGCTGCCTTGAAAGATAAATGGTACGATTTTGACCATGTGAATTTCAAAATGGGAAGCTCTACTGAATTGGAAGCAGGTTCTCAGGGCCAATTGGAAAACCTGAAAGCGATTTTAAAAGCTTTCCCTGATGCTAAAATTAAAATTGGCGGATACACTGATAAAACCGGTGATGAAGCTAAAAACTTAGCCCTTTCAAAAGCAAGAGCTAATTTTATTAAAGACTGGCTTGGAAAACAAGGAGTTGGAGCACAGGTTTTAGAAGCTGAAGGCTATGGAAGTAAATTTGCAACAGTAGATGCTAAAGCTTCTGACGCTGAAAGAGCTGTTGACAGAAAAATGGCAGTAAGATTTGCAAAATAATCTTTTAACAATACATTAATTTGAAATCCCGGAAATGTTTCCGGGATTTTTTCTTTCCGGAATGTATTGTATTTTCATTTATTTAATTACATTTGTTAGTCAATTCTAACATTCATGAATTTTAATTTAAAAAACGCCTGGCGGAAAGATAAATCAACTCACTCATTATCGGAAGTTTATTCATCCATTAAAGTCCCTAAAAACGGGAGTTTCTGGAGAAAATACCTGGCCTTTGCAGGTCCCGGGCTTATGGTTGCCGTCGGATATATGGATCCCGGAAACTGGGCTACGGATATAGCCGGCGGAGCCCAGTTTGGCTATACCCTGCTTTCCGTTATTCTTATTTCAAATATTTTTGCGATGGTTTTGCAGCATTTATCTGTAAAATTAGGTGTTGTTGCAGAAAGAGATCTTGCGCAGGCTTGCAGAGATCATTTCAGTCCTACCACCAATTTTATTCTCTGGATACTTTGTGAAATTGCCATTGCAGCGTGTGATTTAGCCGAAGTAATCGGCTCTGCCATTGCCTTAAACTTACTTTTCCATATCCCATTGACGTGGGGAATTGTTATTACGACGGTGGATGTACTGATCATTCTTCTCTTACAGGCAAAAGGTTTTAGATGGATTGAAAGTATTGTCGGCGGGCTTATATTCATCATTCTGGCTTGTTTTATTTATGAGATTGTCATCTCAAAACCTGCGATCAATGAGATTTTAGGAGGTTTGGTTCCACAAAAAGAGATTATCCAGAACCCTGCAATGCTCTATATTGCAATAGGAATCCTCGGTGCAACCGTAATGCCGCACAATCTTTATCTCCACAGCAGTATTGTTCAGACAAGAGACTATACCCGTGACCGGGAAGGAAAAAAAGAAGCGATTAAATTTGCCACTTTAGACAGTACCGTTTCATTAATGCTGGCTTTTTTCATCAATGGAGCCATACTTATTCTGGCGGCTGCAACCTTCCATATTACAGGAAACAAACATGTAGCCGATATTCATGATGCCTATAAAATGTTAACTCCTATTTTAGGTGCTTCCATGGCAAGTATTGCGTTTGCTATTGCTTTATTGGCTTCAGGACAAAACTCAACATTAACGGGAACTTTAGCCGGACAGATCGTTATGGAAGGTTTTCTTAACATAAGACTGAAACCCTGGCTGCGAAGATTAATCACAAGACTTATCGCAGTAATTCCGGCATTGATCGTAGCCATTCTGTATGGTGAAGAAGGAACCACGGAATTATTGGTTTTAAGCCAAGTTATTTTATCCATGCAGCTAAGCTTTGCGGTAGTTCCTCTGGTTATGTTTACCAGTGATAAAGCCAAAATGGGTGAATTCGTCAACAAGCCATTTCTAAAGGTTTGTGTCTGGATTATTTCTTTTGTTATTATTATTTTAAATCTTTACTTGTTATACCAGACGTTTTTTGGAAAATAGTTAGTGGTCAATGGTGAATGGTGAATTGTCAATTTTAAAAGCTGTCTTTATATTTAATACTGATTTATTAAGAATCCGGATATTCAAATTCACGATTGACAGTTGACAATTCACCATTCACCATTGCTTTCAACATATCCCTCTCTTACTTTTTGTGACTTAATGTCCAGATTTTTTATTTGGCAGAATCTTTGACTAAAACATCTTTAAAATAGTTATTGAACATGGAAAATCAGGATATCAACGAAGAAAACATCAATAAACAAGAAGAAAACAACATTCAGAACGAAGCATCTTCTGAAGAAAATGTGACAAATACTCCTACTGCAGAAGAACTTTTGGCAGAAGAAAAAGATCGTTACATCCGTCTTTATGCAGAATTTGAAAATTATAAAAAAAGAACCTCTAAAGAGAAAATGGAGTTCTTCCAATATGCCAACCAGGATATGATGGTTTCTATGCTTGGGGTTTTAGATGATTTCGAAAGAGCTTTAAAAGAGATCGCTAAAAACGGAAACCCATCAGACCTTCAGGGGGTTGAACTTATTTATCAGAAATTTAAAAATAAGCTGACTGAAAAAGGGTTAAAAACCATGGAAGTAAAAGCCGGAGACAGCTTTAATGTGGATCTTCACGAAGCTATTACTCAGATCCCTGCTCCTTCAGAAGATTTAAAAGGGAAAATTGTAGATGTTATCGAAACCGGCTATACTTTAGGTGATAAAGTAATCCGTTTTGCAAAAGTGGTAACGGGAAATTAATATTAATAAGTGATAAATGATGAGTGGTAACGGTTTATATTTTACTTATACCCTCTGAATTTTTATTATCATTTATCAATAATCAATTATAAATTGTCATGTCAAAAAGAGATTATTACGAGGTTCTTGAAATCAGCAAATCTGCATCAGCCGACGAAATAAAGAAAGCATACCGTAAAATGGCTATTAAATATCACCCTGATAAAAATCCGGGAGATAAGGAGGCCGAAGAAAAATTTAAAGAAGCTGCTGAAGCTTACGAAATATTAAGTGATGACCAGAAACGTGCGAGATATGACCAGTTTGGTCACGCAGGTGTTGGCGGAAACGGTGGATTCGGCGGTGGCGGATTCGGCGGCGGAATGAATATGGAAGATATTTTCAGTCAGTTTGGAGATATTTTCGGTGGTCATTTCGGTGGCGGTGGTTTTGGCGGCGGCGGACGTCAGCAGGTGAAAGGTTCTAATTTAAGAATCAGAATTAAGCTGAATCTTGAAGAGATGGTGAACGGAACCCAGAAAACTCTTAAAGTAAAAAAAATGAAGATGGCGGAAGGTGCCACTTCAAAAACCTGTCCTACATGTAACGGTTCGGGCGTTCAGCTAAAAGTAATGAACACCATGTTCGGTCAAATGCAGACTCAGACAACCTGCGGAACTTGCCAGGGAATCGGAAAAGTTGCAGACAAAATCCCGGCAGGTGCCAATGCACAGGGCTTGGTAAAAGATGAAGAAGAAATCACAATCAATATTCCTGCAGGCGCAAGAGACGGAATTCAGCTAAATGTAAGAGGAAAAGGGAATGACGCTCCATTCGGTGGAATCCCGGGAGATCTGTTGGTGATCGTAGAAGAAGAAGTAGATAAGGTAATCAAAAGAGAAGGTGACAATCTTCACCAGGAATTATATATTTCATTTGCGGAAGCTGCATTGGGAACTAAAAAAGAAGTTCCTACCGTTGGCGGAAAAGTGAAAATCACGATCGAACCGGGAACACAGTCCGGAAAAATCTTAAGACTGGCAGGAAAAGGCCTTCCAAGCATCGACAGCTATGGTAAAGGTGATATGTTTATCCATATCAATGTATGGACACCGCAAAAGCTGACAAAAGAACAGAAGGAGTTCTTCGAAAACCAGATGTCAAGCGGAGAAATGGTTGCAGAACCTTCCGGAAAAGAAAAAACTTTCTTTGATAAAGTGAAAGATTTATTCAACTAAAAATATAAAAGAGGCCTTAAGGTCTCTTTTTTGTTTCAGACTTCAGCAATAATTAAAAACTTAAAGCAGATATTTTATCTTTCTGTTCACATATACCAAAAGCAGGCTCACCAACAGCAATACTACTATAAAAACACCAGTTTCATAAGCAGAGAAATGTCTTTCCAACATTAGTTTCATGAGCAGCGGATGAACCAGGTAAATTGCAGTGGATAGATTGGCCAGAATTTTAGAATCGGAAAGAAATATTTTGTTTTTTCCATATAAAAATACCACAGGACAAGCTATCATCAACGAAAAAAGCAGGTCGATACTGTCTTTTTTGTCCAGACCGATTATTTTGTAATTAAAAAAAGCCTCAAGCATAACCAATCCGATTACCAGCATAACCTGGAACAATGAAGGCTTTAATTTAACATCGATATCCAGCTTTTTAATCAGAAAACCCACTGAAAGAAAAGGAAAGCAAACAAATAAAAAATTCCGGTACAGCGGATATGCATTTAAAGTGGAATCCATATTTCCGGTGAAAGGATGAAGGTTTCCCCAAAGCTGAATACAATACCCGCAACAGAATAATACCAGGCTTATCACAACCAGAGTAACAGTAGATTTCTTTCTTAAAAAAAACAGCATAATGCCGGCGAAAAAAGTTCCGATCAGGTACCACAAATGGTGATAACCAAAAATGATATTCATGACCCATGAATCATCCTCTTTCCATATCGGAATATAAATAAGCGACCAGAGCGCATACAGTAAAAACAGCCTTACCAGCCACTTTTTCAGTTTATCAGCCGTATCGATATGATAGAAATAATATCCCGTTATAATCAGAAAAACCGGCACTCCGATTCTAAAAAGCCCATTCACCAGTACATAGCTCAGTTCCGGATAAGTATCCCGCAGAAGATGCATATGTAAAAAAACGACAAAAAATGCCAGTATGATTTTCAATACATCAATGGATAAACTTCTCCTCATATTTTACGGATCTTCTGAAGTTTTAGAGGCAAAAAATTATTTGCGGGTAATAAGGGAATATATTTTCTTTCCCAGGGTAAAAACGGCTACTGTTGCAAGCCCGCCTACAATTCCGAATGTAAATTCCTTTAATACGGATGGCCAGGTCGGAAGCAACTCATGAAGGTAATGGATATTATGAGCAAAAATACCTCCCGAAACCAGGATCAGAGCAATCGTACCCACTACTCCCAGTATTTTAATAATAACCGGTAAAGCTTTGACCAATAAATGTCCTAATTTTGAGAAAAACCCTTTATCATTACTTTTTCTGATCAGCTTAAATCCTGCATCATCCATTCTTACAATCAGGGCAACAATCCCGTAAACTCCTACAGTCGCCAGAAACGCCACAAAAGTTACCGTAATAATCTGCGTCAGCAAAGGATGGTTTTCCTGAATCACGGTTCCCAAAGCAATAATTACAATTTCTATGGAAAGAATAAAGTCTGTGGTAATGGCAGATTTTATTTTTGCTTTTTCAGAATCTTCAGAATTATCGCTCTTTATGCTTTCTTCTACCACTTCATGCCCTTTTTTGGAACGGTGAAACAGAAACTCAATAATTTTTTCTACGCCTTCAAATGCAAGATACAGACCTCCCAGGATAAGAATAATCTCAATGGCCGGCTTGTAGAGCCAGTTAAGTAAAAATGCAACGGGAAGAATAATTAATTTATTGATGAAGGAACCTTTCGTAATCGCCCATAAAACCGGTAATTCTCTTGAAGAAAGAAATCCGGTAGCCTTTTCTGCATTTACTGCTAAATCATCTCCTAAAATCCCTGCTGTTTTCTGAGTTGCCAGTTTGCTTGTAACGGCCACATCATCCATTAAAGCTGCGATATCATCTAAAATTGCAAAAAAACCGGATGCCATATTTTAATCTTTTTTTAATATATGTTAAGTCGGACAAAAATAGTTATTTAATTCTGGTTTTCATTTTGTTTAGAATGAATTTAACAAAGAAAAGAGGATTACATAAAAAAGAAATCATGATCAAATTAATTTTTTCAAGTTAAAATCAAGATTCAGCAAGGATAAAAATCATAAAATCCAAGCTGCTTTTTGCATTATATTTGTGTACATTTAATCTATGAAAAAGCTCGTTCTCAGATATCATTTTTTTGTTTTAGGATGCATCAGCTTTTTATTCAATTCATGTAATTCCAGATTCCGGGTCTGGGTAGGTACCAATAACCAGCAAAAAATTTACAATTTAAAGTACGGCGAACATAAAAGACAGAAAATGGATGTCTTTTTACCTTCGGAATACCCCAAAGATTCCCCGGTTGTCTTAATTGTACATGGGGGTGCCTGGAAATACGGCAGGAAAGAACATATGATTCAGATTCAGAAAATGCTGTTTAATCATAATATTCCAAGTATTAATATGAATTACAGGCTGGTCTCAAAATCAAAGAAGATCACTTACCGGGAACAACTGGAAGATATACGTTCTGTAATCACAAAATTTAATTCATTGGCCAACAAAGCAGAATTACAGCCGGATCATTACATCCTTTTAGGCGAAAGTGCAGGCGGTCATCTTGCTTTATTATACGGCTATCAAAATCCGGATCAGATCAAAAAAATCATTTCTTTAAGCGGCCCAACAGATTTTTATTCTGAAGAATATTTACGTTCCTTTTATTCGAAATATACTTCTCCTACAGTTCAGAAAGTAGTGGGCACGAAGTTTAACCGTAAAAATATATCTGAAGAATTTAAAAAAGCCAGTCCTATTGCCAATATTACCAATGTTCCTACCCTTTTATTTCAGGGAAATCAGGATTTCCTGGTGAATCAGCATCAGGGCTTAGCATTAGATTCCGCCCTGGCAAGTCAAAATATACCTCATAAACTGATCTTTATGAAAAATACGGGTCATGCACCCAGATTTTTCAATAAGAGGAAAAGAGACAGTATTATTTACCCTAATATCCTGGAATGGGTGAGGGAATGATGAGTTAAGAGTTAAGAATTATGAGTTATGAGTTGAGAGTTGTTAGTTGAGAGAAAAAACCTTACGATAAATGTTAAATTATTCGTTAGTATTAATGATGAATGATTGATGATTGATGGTTGAAACTCATAACTCATAATTCTTAACTCTTAACTTCTAACTCTTAACTCCCAACTTATAACTAACAAAAAAAGCTGCCCCTTCTGGAACAGCCCTCTATATTTTAACTTATTACAGTTTATTCAAAATCCTGATCTTCATATTTGGAGAAATCTTCTTTTTTACCGAATAAGAATTTAATGATCACCGGAAGTGTTGTTACTAATACAATCACTAAGATAATAAGTTCCAGCTTCTTTTTCAGATCGATTCCGAACTGCTCGATAAATAATTTATCCAGATAGTGTCCTGCAAAGATCAAAAGGAATGACCACAGAACAGCACCGATAATGTTATCTCTTAAGAATTCTTTCTTATCCATTTTCACAATTCCCGCAACAATGGGTGTAAAAGTTCTTACCACCGGTAAAAATCTTGCCATAATGATCGCTAAGGCACCATGTTTTTCAAAGAAATTATGGGCCTGATAAAGATACTTTTTCTTGAAAAGCATCGTATCCTGCTTCTTATATAACGTCGGCCCTGTTTTTACACCAAAATAATACCCAATCTCATTACCTATAATAGCGGCAAGAGAAACACTCGTTGCCAGAATTGTTGTATCTAAAAATTCGCTCCCTGTGGAACCAAAAGTCTCTTTGATGATTTCAACGGCATAAATTCCTGAAACAAACAATAAAGAGTCACCTGGTAAAAAAAATCCTACAAACAGACCTGTTTCAGCAAAAACAATAAATAAAATCAACCAAAACCCTCCCATTTTGATATAAAACTCAGGGTTTAATAAATCCTTCCAACTATTGAAATCTTCCATACGTATTGATAAGTAACAAAAGTAAGCTTAAAAAATCTGAAACGGAAATATATTATAAGATTTTAACTAAAATTCAAACATGATATTTATAAGTCCATATCGTCATCAGAAACTGCCGTTCCATCCGCCATCAGAAACGCTTTAAGGAATGGAGTAAGGTTTCCGTTCATTACAGAATCCACATCTGAAGTTTCATGCCCGGAACGTACATCTTTTACCAGCTTGTACGGATGCATTACATAATTTCTGATCTGGCTTCCCCACTCGATTTTCATTTTATTGGCTTCAATTTCATTTCGGGCTCTCATTCGCTCTTCAAGCTCCATTTCATATAATCTGGAACGAAGCAACTGCATCGCCTTTTCTTTATTCTGAAGCTGTGAACGGGATTCCGAGTTTTCAATGATAATTCCTGTAGGCGCGTGACGGAGACGTACTGCGGTTTCCACCTTATTTACGTTCTGCCCACCCGCACCGGAAGATCGCATGGTTTCAAAACTGATATCAGCCGGATTGATATTGATTTCAATGGTATCATCCACCAACGGATAAACATATACGGAAACAAAACTGGTATGTCGCTTTGCGTTACTGTCGAAAGGTGAAATTCTTACCAGCCTGTGCACACCATTTTCTCCTTTAAGATATCCGAAAGCATATTCGCCATCTATTTC
This sequence comes from Chryseobacterium tongliaonense, assembly GCF_041224435.1. Lineage (NCBI taxonomy): Bacteria > Pseudomonadati > Bacteroidota > Flavobacteriia > Flavobacteriales > Weeksellaceae > Chryseobacterium > Chryseobacterium tongliaonense. Next base: position 669,535 of record NZ_JBGFFD010000002.1, read on the forward strand.
CAGCGTAACGGTTTTTACTCCGGCAACCTCACCTTCCTGAAAATTGAGCTCCCTGATTTTATAGCCTTGCTTTTCTGCCCACATCGTATACATTCTCATCAGCATGGAAGCCCAGTCACAGCTTTCCGTACCTCCGGCTCCGGCAGTGATCTGTAATACCGCAGAAAGCTCATCCCCTTCATTGGAAAGCATATTTTTAAATTCAAGGTCTTCAATTTTTTCCAGCAGCTTCGGGAAAGTTTCGTCCAGTTCCTTTTCGGAATCCGGATCTTCTTTCGCAAATTCCATCAATACCTGCAGGTCTTCAAACTGAGTACTTATTTCTTCATAGTCTTCCACCCATTTTTTTTTGGAACGGAGCTGTTTAAGAAATGTTTCCGCCTCTTTTGGAGTATCCCAGAATCCGGGAGCTGCCGTTTTCTCATCATCATTGGTAATCTCTATCTTCTTTTTCTCAATCTGGAGATATTTATGAAGGTCTTCAATTCTGGATTGAACTTGTTTTATCTGGTCGTTATTAATCACGAATTTTTTCTTTTTTGCAAAAATAAGGATAAAATAAATTTAATCTTTAGCTATATTTACATTTATCAAACTAGTAATCTAAAAATACAAATGAGCATGAACACATTGATTAATGAATCCAGTGGCAATTTCACTGAACTTAAAAAGATTATCAATTTCCTGGATATGATTCCCAACGCCTCTGAAAGCCAGATTGATATGGTTACCGACAAAATCTTAAAACATCTTGAAAACGGTGCTCTTCCCGAAAAAATCAAAGGAGCTATAGAAAGCGAACTGATCATCACTTATGGTTACTATTCTTTTGAATTTGATGTAGACCGGGTAACGGAAGAGATTATGAATTGGTGGGAAAGGAGGTAGTGAGTTATGAGTTATAAGTTATGAGTTGAGAGTTGAAAGAAAAAACCTTACGGTAAATGTTTAATTAACATTATAATTGATGATTGGAACTCATAACTTATAACTCATAACTTATAACTCATAACTCATAACTCTAAACTTTCACCCCTCTTCCCCGTTATGGTGAAAACCGATTTCCCTTCTCGGTTCTTCTACAATTCTATAGGTTTCAAGCTCACTTCTTAAAGCCTGAATCCGCTGTTGAAAATCATCAAGGTTGTTAACGATCGCATCGGCTAAAAATCTTGCAATCTGCTCCAGATATTCTTCGGTAAGCTTTCCTGTTGCATCTCTTAAAGCTCCGTTCAGAAGATTCTGGTCTATTTTCAGATTTTCGTTTTTGGTTCTCTGGTAAAGGTTTTTAATACGTTTTTTGAGGCTCTGTGTAAAATCAATCAGCATGGTATTGCTGAAAACTTTCATTTTGGAAGATACTCCGTGCCAGAAAGGAACTTTATCCGCTTTGTTGTTTTTAAGGATTTTATAGAGCAGAGAATCACTCTCCAATCCTTTGATCATCGAATAAAGGATAATTTCAGAACGTTCCGCTGCATTAGGTGGAAAAACGGGAATCATCACATCAAATCTGCCCGGAGCAAGAATTTCCTCATCAATTTCCGATACCGAATTGGCAGAACCTACCATCAATAAACCTTCCTGCTCAAATTTTCCGATATAATGAAGAATCATCTCCTGAGTTTCAAGATTACAGGAAGCCACATCGGTTTCTGCTTTTCTTTCCATCATAATTTCATCAAAATCATCAAGAAAAAGAAGCACTTTATCCTGGCTCATCATCGTTACCAGAAAATCGTTAAAATCAGTTTTATTTCCGTCAACAAAAGAAGTTCCGAGATAATTTTTCTTTACTTCCTTAAACTGGTATCCTATAATTTCCGCGATCTTATTGGCCCAGAAAATCTTACCGCTTCCCGGAGGACCGTATAAAATAATTCCTGCCGGTTTATTAATACCCCAGTCTTTAATCTGTCTTTCATTTAAAAAGGGCTCCAGAACTCCTGAAATATAGAAAAACAGATCTCTGTATCCAATAAAATCTCTGTGCTGAAGACTGGTTTTATGTCCGAAATAATCGTATACAAACTGATAATTCCCCCCTAATTTATTGTCAATCCCGTAGCTGGAAATAGAAGAACGGAAGAACCCGTTATCAAAGATATTCGGATTGGTTTCTTTTATCGCTTTTTCTACCTTTTCTTTAGGCTGATTAATGGTTTTCGCTATTTCCTCCAAAGTCTTGGTTTTATCAAGATCTTTCTCATACTGTCTTAAAAAATCTACATTTTCACGGGCAAATTTTTCAAAATCTGTTTTCACTTCAAAATTTGTACTGATACATATTCCCGGCTCAAGATCAAAATCCTGTATAAACTGTTTAATAGCTTCTGCCGATACATTCAATTCCTTTGCAAGTTCGATTAACTTCATATTCACAAATTATACTATCAAAATTAATGTTTTAATCTTAAAAATTTCAGACAAATTCACCTAATCTTGTAACATTTTGTAAATTATATAGACTACTACTATGTAAAACAAATTACATGGAAAAAATTTTATCAGTCAAAAATCTGACTAAGAAATTTAAGAGAGTCGTGGTAAACAATATCTCTTTTGATGTGGAAAGAGGTAATGTTTATGGTCTTCTGGGACCAAACGGAAGCGGAAAATCAACAACATTCGGAATGCTCCTTTCGACCATAAATCCTACAAGCGGAGACTGGTACTGGTTTGGAAAGAAAGGCACCGATCCTGATACGCTGAAAAAAATTGGAGCTATTATTGAGCAGCCCAACTTCTACCCTTACCTCAGTGCTGAAACGAATCTGAAAATAGTAGCTGAAATCAAGCACGCTCCCTATGAGAGAATTGATGAAGTCTTAAAAACAGTTGGCCTTTTTGAAAGAAAAAAAGATGCCTTCAGAACTTTTTCACTGGGGATGAAACAACGTCTGGCTATTGCTTCCGCGATGCTGAACAATCCTGAAGTGATGATTCTGGATGAGCCTACCAACGGCCTTGACCCTGAAGGGATCATTCAGATCAGGGAGATTATCTCAAGCATTGCCAAACAGGGCATTACCATTATCATTGCAAGTCATCTTCTGGATGAAATTGAAAAAATCTGCAGCCATGTCATCGTGCTTAAAGAAGGAAACTCGATCTATTCCGGAAGAGTGGATGAAATGACCAACAATAAAGGTTATTTTGAATTGAAAGCGGATAACAATACTTTGCTTTTAAATGCACTGGAAGAGCTGCAGTGGTTCACTTCCGTTAAGCCTGACGGCGAAATTATTAAAGCACAGATTCGCGAAGATGCTTCCGTTTCTGCCTCAGCCCTGAATCAGAAGCTTGTGGAAAAAGGGATTTTCCTGTCTCATTTAACGAAGAAAAAACTGTCTCTTGAAACTCAATTCCTTGAACTTGTAAAAAACACAAACAACCATGCTTAAATTATTAAAACTCGAATATTACAAAAACCTGAATTACAGACCATTTAAGGTTTTTACCATCCTGTATTTTGCTATTTTAATTGCATTGCTTTTCATCGGACTGGTTGATTTTGATCTTTTCGGAGGAACTATCAATTTAAAAGAAGAGGGAATTTATAATTTTCCTGAAATATGGAATTTCACCACATGGATTGTTGCTTTACTAAAGATTTTCCTGGGATTAATTATCGTTTTTTCCATTTCACAGGAATTCAGCAACCGGATGTTTAAACAAAATACCATCGACGGACTGAGCAGAAACGAATTTATTGGTTCAAAGCTATTAACCATCGGTATTTTTACGGTTGTTTCAACTTTAATTGTATTTATAATCACCATATTGCTGGGATTCCAATATTCTAATAACACGACATCCGAAATGGTTTTCAAAGAAATTTTCTTTATCGGAAACTATTTTGTCAAGCTGTTTACGTTCTTCTGCTTCCTGATGTTCCTTTCAATTTTATTGAGAAAATCTGTTTTTGTTTTTCTTGCCTTATTTGTTTTCTGGATTGGCGAAGGTATTTTAACTGCAGTAGAAACATTTTCAAAGGTAAGCGGAATGCAGGGACCTCAGAGAAATGAAGTGCTTCAAAACGACTTTTTCATCACCCACCTTCTCCCGCTGGAAAGCATGTCGAGCCTTATTCCCAACCCTATGATGAGGCTGAATATGGCTAAAATGATGGGCTTAAAATATGAATTTCATTACCCTACGGAAAGTATGATCGCTTGTCTTGTATGGTGCGCAATCTTCATTTTCGGGTCTTATTGGATTCTGAAAAAAAGAGATTGGTAGAGTTTCGAAAGATTAAAAGATAACTATATCCTGTTTTACACTTATCTTTTTTTTAACGCAAAGTTTTTAAAATACGGCTGCAATATTTTAGGAAAAGCAAAGAAAGCAGCAAAGCTGTTATGAAGCATTCTTTTGAAAATCTATTTATAGATTTAAAAACTTTGCTCATCTTAGATATGCCCCACTCATCATTTTCTTTGCGATATAAAAACTGAATGAAAGAAACAGAAACAAGTTTAAAATAGTATAGTTACCTTTAAAAATTAAAGTGGTTCGTTTCGGATCACTTTTTTTGGCTTAAAATTTTCATTTCGTTATATTAAAATAATATCCATGAAGAAAATATACTACGTTCCGGGATTGATCAGTGCTTTGCTGATTCCGGTTTTGTTTTGCTATTATGGAAATCAGAGAGTTCATCCTCAATATACGGTTCTTGATTTAGGAATTCCTGCAAAATACAAATACAACGACAGTATTGACAATACTTTTGAGCCTTACAGAAGCTGGAATTACCAAAAAATTGTCGTAAAACCTAATACAGCTATACAAAATCAACCCTACTATGTTTCTGAACTAAAAAAACTTCAGGCAAGAAATAAAAAAGAAACCGGAATTGAATTCATCATCGGAGACCAAAATACTTTACAGGATTTTATCGCTTTGATTGATGTCATGACATTGGCCAAACAGGAATCCTATGGAGTTGACAATGATAAAACCGGACATTTCTTCGCTGTTCATTTTTATAAAGATCCGAAAAAAATTGAGAGAGGCTATGATGTTTGTTGTGGATATTCTGAGCATATGCAATACATGAAATATGAAGAACATTACACAGGCTTTGAGAAAATAAAATATCTGCTTGATCTTCCTAAGCAGTCTTATTACATGATTTTCGGTTTTTTACTTTTTTTAAACATTTCTATGTTCAGTATTAAAGAAAGATTTCAAATGCAATGAATTAGTTAATCGCAAAGGCGCAAAAGATGATTTACTCTATGTTTTTAAGGCGCAAGAAAATCAAAGATTTTCGGCTATCAATTTTTATGTAATTTTATCTTTTATGCTTATTCTTGCCAAATGAAATCATGATTTGACAGGGTCAGACGTTTTTACGTATTATAACATTTAAAACCTTGCGCCTTTGCGTATAACTTAAAAACAGAAAACAAAAAAGGCCGTCTTTCGACAGCCTTACTTTCACTTTATCTTACTTTTTATCCAGCAGAGAAATATATTCCCCATATCCTTTTTCTTCCATTTCCGCTTTCGGAATAAACTTCAGTGAAGCACTGTTGATACAGTAACGTAAACCTCCTTTATCAGCCGGACCGTCTGTGAAAACGTGTCCCAAATGGGCATCTCCGGTTTTACTTCTTACTTCCACTCTGGTCATTCCGGCAGATCTGTCCATTTTTTCATCGATTAACTTTTTAGTAATCGGTTTTGAAAAGCTTGGCCATCCGCAACCGGATTCAAATTTATCTGTTGAAATAAATAAAGGTTCTCCCGTTGTAATATCCACATAGATTCCTTCACGGGTTTCATCCCAGTATTCATTCTGGAACGGCCTTTCTGTTCCGTTCTCCTGTGTTACTTTGTATTGTTCCGGGGATAACTTATCTTTTAAAGCTTTTTTATCCTGCTTTTGGTATTTTGCTTTGGGAAGCGGGTTTGCATTTCTCGCCATCTCAAAAAGTCCCGGCTCAATATGGCAGTAACCTCCCGGATTTTTATCCAGATATTCCTGGTGATAATCTTCCGCCTTATAAAAATTTTTCAATGGAATGGTTTCAACAACCACAGGCTTACTATAATTCTTAGCCAATTTCTGAACTTCTTCTTTTACCACAGCATCATCCCCTTTTTCAGTATAATAAATTCCGGTTCTGTATTGATCCCCTCTGTCATTTCCCTGTTTGTTCAGACTTGTAGGGTCAATCGTTTTGAAATACAGGTCAATCAATAATTTCAGATCAATCTGAGTGGCATCATATTTTACTTTTACCGTTTCCGCAAAACCTGTTGTATGACTTACCACCTGTTCGTAGGTAGGATTGTCGGTTTTCCCATTGGCATAGCCAACTTCGGTAGCCACTACTCCACGAATCTGTTGAAAAAAATGTTCCGTACCCCAAAAACATCCGCCTGCAAAATAAATCTCTCTTACGTTTTTATTGTCCATAATTTCTTGATTTTCTTTTTCTTTTTTTACTTCTTTAGGTTTAGAATTTAAAAAACCTGATTTTGTAGCAAATACTGCTATACCCAGAATAATCCCGAGCACTATAAGTATATTTTTCATTTTTATCTTTTTATTCATTTCTAATTATTTTGAAACAGCGTTAATCCAAATCCCAGAAACATGACGTCTTTCAGGATAAAAAAATCTGTAACCGGTACTCCATCCACTGTTTTCCATATTCCCGGCGTGGTAAACAAATAGCTTAATGTGACAAGAAAAGTAACGGTCATTGCGATTCCCGCATATCTTTTCAGAAATGCAAATTTCACACTAAATACCAGTAATAAGGCAATGATAATTTCTATCACTCCGATAGTATTTGACACAGCCCGAACGCTCATAAAATCGTATGCGAAAAAAGTGAGAAAATGGTTTTCTACCAAAGGTTTTATAGCATTGGCTTCTGTTGGTGTAAACTTGAAAATTCCGATCCATAGTAAAATAAGGGCAGCCCCGAAAAGCGAAAGGTAATATCCAGGCCTTATTTTTGTAAATTGTTGTAATGTTCCGTTCATGTTTTAAGATTTTGAATGACTATTGTATTATTTTCAAAAGTATAGTCGGAACAATTTCAAAATCCTGACAAAGTTTTTCTTAAATATCTAATTTCTCAAGCACTTTGTTTTTAAAATCCTGAATATCAGATTGATTAATTTTATTCTCCTCTCTCTGAGAAAGTTTTCTTTTTAAAATATCGTCTAAAATTTCCAGCTTTTCTTTGTATGCCCTGCACCATTTACAGATTTTAAGATGCACGGAAAGCTTCCAGTCTTCTTTCCTGGAAATGGTCTGTGCATTTCTTTTTTCCATGAGCAGGGTTGCTTCACGGCATGGCAAAAATATCAGATGAATAATTTTTTTCAACATTTTTTATAATTCGTTACGATCTCGCAAACCAGTTAAAATCCAGGCACTCTCTCAGCTGCATTCTACTTCGTTGAAGAATCTTCCATAGATTAGTCGTAGAAATATTTAATTCCTGACTTACTTCCGGTGCTTTTTTTTCATGAAGATAATACATTTTTAGTGGAATTTTCCATCTTACCGGCAATTCTTCAATACAATCTTCCAAAGTTTTATTAAAATTATGATCGTCCAAAAGCTCCGTTTCCCTGTCTGAAGTATCCCAATCATTCAATACATCATTGTTTTTCCAAGAACCCGTTTCATCAAAAAAATGATCAAGACTGATCTGTGGTTCCGATTTATATTTTTTCCGGTAAAAATCAGAAACTTTATAATTAAGAATACTGTAAAGCCAGGTTAAAGGTTTACTTTTTTCTTCAAAAGAATCATATGACGTAAAAGCAGACAGGAAAACCTCCTGAACAATATCTTCAGCCTCACCTTTATCTGAAAGCAGATATATAGCCCGCCTCAGAAGAGCCCCGGAATATTGCTCTACCCAACTTTTCAGTACTTCATTTTTCGTCATGTTAATCTTTTATCTTTTCAGATCATAACGAAGATAATAAGTTAAACGCAAAAGCACAAAGTTTTTTTTCTGTCATTGTGAACACCATTGGCCTTGTTCCTCGCAATAAAAAAAAACCTACGTACAAGAATTCCCCTCCAAAGGAGGGGTGGCGAAAATTCTTTTAGAATTTTTGACGGGGTGGTTTTAGCCCCAATAACAACTTCCGAAACAAAGAGTACCAATATCCCCGGAAAACACTAGATCTGATTTTAGATAATAACCATTCCAAAATATCAAATATTTGATATAAAATCAGCTAAAAATCTTAAATTTGCATCTTATCAAAAATTTGATTAAAAAAGCAAAGCAATACATATAATTATGACATCACAAGAGATACGTCAAAAATTTTTAGATTATTTTAAAAGTAAAGGCCACCTTATCGTTCCTTCTGCACCTATCGTGCTGAAAGACGACCCTACTCTAATGTTTAACAATTCCGGAATGGCACAGTTTAAGGATTTCTTCCTAGGCTACAAAACACCTACCGCCCCGAGAATTGCCGATACGCAGAAGTGTCTGAGAGTTTCAGGGAAGCACAATGACCTGGATGATGTAGGTAGAGATACGTATCATCACACCATGTTTGAAATGTTGGGAAACTGGTCTTTCGGTGATTATTTTAAAAAAGATGCTATTGCTTTTGCCTGGGAATTATTAACGGAAGTATTCGGAATTCCAAAAGAGAATTTATATGTAACGATTTTTGAAGGAGATTCTGCTGAAAATCTTGAAAGAGATCAGGATGCTTATGATTTCTGGAAATCCCATATTTCAGAAGACAGGATTATCAACGGAAACAAGAAAGATAATTTCTGGGAAATGGGTGAAAGCGGGCCTTGCGGACCCTGCTCGGAAATCCATGTTGATTTGAGAACACCGGAAGAAAAAGCTAAGGTTTCAGGACTTGATCTTGTGAACAACGACCATCCTCAGGTGGTGGAAGTCTGGAACCTGGTTTTCATGGAATTCAACAGAAAAGCGGATAAATCCCTGGAAAAACTTCCTGCACGTCATGTTGATACCGGAATGGGCTTTGAGCGTCTTTGTATGGCACTTCAGGGGAAATCTTCCAATTATGATACAGATGTTTTCACTCCGCTGATTTCTAAAGTTGAAGAGCTTTCAGGTAAAAAATATACAGGAGTTTTAGAAGACGAAAAAGATATTGCCATCCGTGTGGTGGTAGATCATATCAGAGCAGTTTCTTTTGCAATTGCAGACGGACAGTTACCTTCAAGCGGAGGAGCCGGTTATGTGATCAGAAGAATCCTGAGAAGAGGTATTTCTTATTCTTACAGATTCCTGGATATGAAAGAACCTTTCCTTTATAAATTAGTGGCCGTTCTTCAGGAGCAGATGGGTAAATTCTTTCCAGAACTTGAAAAACAGGGAACTCTGGTAACGGAAGTTATCAAAAGTGAAGAAGAATCTTTCCTTAGAACCATTGAAACAGGATTGATCAGAGTTGAAAAATTAATTCAACAGACGATTGCTGACAACCAAAAAGTATTGCCAACTCTTGAAGTTTTCGAATTGTATGATACGTATGGCTTCCCGGATGATTTAACAAGAATTATTGCGGAAGAAAAGGGTTTGACGATTGATGAAGAAGGCTTTAAAGCCGAAAGGGAAAAGCAAAGATTACGTTCAAAAGAAGATTCAGCCCAAAAAGTTTACGATTGGGTAACTCTGGAAGAAAGAGACGAAAACTTTGTAGGTTACGATAAAACAGAATCTGAAACTTACATTACAAGATATAGAAAAGTAGAGAATAAAGACGGTGAATTTTATCAGGTGGTATTGAGCGAAACACCTTTCTACCCTGAAGGTGGTGGACAGATCGGTGATAAGGGAGTTCTTGAAAATGCTGTTGAAAGCTTTGAAGTTTTAGAAACCAAAAAGGAAAACGGATTAATTATTTCTTTAATCAGCGGACTTCCTAAAGATGCAGGTGCAGTTTTCTATGCCAAAGTAAATGCAACCGACAGAAAAAATTCTCAGGCTAACCACTCTGTAACTCACTTGTTGCATGAAGCTTTGAGAGAAGTTTTAGGAACTCACGTTGAACAGAAAGGCTCATTCGTTGGTCCTGATTATCTGCGTTTTGACTTCTCGCATTTCAATAAAATGACAGAGGAAGAATTGACCTTAGTTGAAAATAAAGTAAACCAGAAAATCAAAGACAGCATCGCTTTACAGGAGTTCAGAAACATTCCGATCCAGGAAGCTTTTGATAAAGGTGCAACAGGTCTTTTCGGTGAAAAATACGGTGATTATGTGAGAATGATCCAGTTTGGAAGTTCAAAAGAGCTTTGTGGTGGAACTCACGTGAAAAATACCATTGAAATAGGTCACTTCAAAATTGTTTCCGAAAGCTCTGCTGCTGCAGGAATCAGAAGAATTGAAGCGATCTCGGGAGATAAATCTGAAGAATATTTCAAAAATTTAGAAAAACAGATTACCGAACTTTCACAATTGCTGAAGTCTAAAGATGTTGTAAAATCGATTGAAAAACTAATTGATGAAAATACCTCTTTAAAATCTGAAGTTGATGCTTTAAAGAAAGAAAAAGCAAAAGGAGAAATCAGTGACTGGAAAAATGCTTATGAACAAAAAGGTGATAAACAGCTTTTAGTGAAGAAAACGTCTCTTGATGCAGGCTCTGTAAAAGACATCGTATTCCAGCTGAAAAGAGAAATCCCTTCTTCTGTGACGATCATTCTGTCTGATGCAGACGGAAAACCAATGATCACAGTTGGGGTTTCTGATGATTTAGCTGCAAACTACCAGGCTAGAGCTATCATAAAAGACTTAGCCAAGGAAATCCAGGGCGGCGGCGGCGGAAACCCGGGTTTCGCAACTGCAGGCGGGAAAAATCTTGACGGTCTGGAAAATGCATATCAAAAAGCATTGAATATTTAATTTTACAATCCGAAAAGGTTTAAAATCTAAAATAAATGTTCGTTATTTTATTGCGGTGAGAATTGAACAACTCCTAAATCAGCTGTATTTAACCTTAATACAGCTGATTTTATTTTTTAATTTTTAACAAAACATTATATTTTTTACTATGGTTTTGTAACTTTCTTATCAATAGTTTTGTCATATCTATAAAAAAACTAATGACAAAGCTTTTATCCTCTTTATTTCTATTTTTCACTGTTTTATTTTTCGGTCAGAGCCAGCTGAAAGTATTCAATAAAACCAACAACCAACCAGTTCAGAATGCAGCTGTCTACTGTGATGACAATTTGCTCGGCAAAACCAACCACGAAGGCATACTGTCATTCAAAACAAAATGTAAAAAAGTTGAAATTCTTGCCAGTAATTTTGAGGATGCTTTAGCAGATGTAAAAAAATCGATGGAAATATCATTACTTCCATTATCTGAAAAGAGAGATAATATTGACAGGGTGGTTATTACGGATAAAAGTGATCCCAGAGCCTTGAAAATTTTGGATGAAGTTAATAAAAAAGCCAAAGAAAATTCTCCCAAGTCTTTGGATTCCTATAATTTTAAATCTTATTCCAAGTTTTCTATTGATGTAGATCAGGATTCGATTGATATTTACAAAAACTTCTTAGCTACCAGGAAAGATTCACTTTCAAAAGCTGAAAAAAGAGAATTCAAACAAAAAAAAGGTGAAAAGAAAGATTCGTTGATCAGTGAAGATTTTATCAGTGCTACAGAGGAAAGCCAGATGTTTCTTTGGGAAAAAGCAACCGAATATAAATATTCCCAGAAGTTTGGTAAAAAAACCAATATCATAGACAACAGAATGTCAGGATTTAAAAATCCGATTTACGAGGCATTGGCTATCAATATTTCTAATCTCGACAGGATTCCGAGACAGGTAAGACCAGAAAACAGAAAGCTGTTTAATTTTTATCTTTCCGATACTTTACAGCTGGACGGCAGGAAAACCTATGTCATCAAATTCAAAGAAATTACAGATAAGAAAAAGCAGAATCCTAGAAAGTTTAACGGAAAAATATATGTAGACGCCGAAAGCTTTGCCCTGAAAAAGTTTGAAAGTGTCAACAAAAAACAAAACGAAGGAAATATCGTCTCTGTATGGAAACCCATCAACAATAAATGGTTTTTAGATTATGAAGACATTAAATTAAAAATGAGCAGCCAATCTTTCAACACCTCTAAAAAAGACAGTCTGAAAGAAGGCGAAAGAAGTAAATACAACAAAAAGAAATTTGGAAGTTATCTGTACGTCAGAAACCGTTTCTTTGATTTCCAACTGAATGAAGCACAGCAGGCAGCCGATTTTAAAGGCTACTCTCTTGACATGAAAAACTCCGATGGAAGCCTTCTGGATAAGTACAGAACCGACAGTCTTACGACGAGAGAAAGTGTAACGTATACAAAAATTGACAGCTTTGTACAAAAAAATGATTTTGAGAAAAAATTAAACACTTTAACCCAATTAATGCGGGGAAATATCCGTTACAAGATCATTGATTTTGACCTTACCAAATTTTTCAGCTATGATAAATACCAGGGATTACGTTTGGGAGCCGGGGTAAAACTTAATGAAAAATTCAACAAGACGTTCTCTCCTGATGGTTATTTCGGTTACGGATTTAAAGATCATACATGGAAATATGGTTTAGGTCTGGATGTAAAATTATCTGATAAAAGAACTTCGGTTTTCCGTATCGATTATGCAGATGATGTCTTTGCTGCAGGAAGATTCAGCAATAATATGTGGGACATGATGATGAAAGTTTCAGATATTAATCTTGATCTTCACAATGCAACTTTTTATAAAAATCAGAAATGGGGAGCTTCATTCTTATATGATATTTCCAATTCGTTGAGCATGAAAATTGCCGTGAATAAAGAAAAACAACAGGCTCTTTTCGATTACCGGTATGAAAATTTAGGAAATGGCTTCGATAATACAAGTGCAACACTATCTCTGAAATTTGCCCCGAATGATAAAAATATCATGACTCCGACCGGGAAATACACCTACGAAAAAAGCTATCCTCAAATATTTATGAATTATGAAAAAGGATTTGAAACTTTAGGCGGAGATCTGGATTATCATAGATTAGATGCCTTGATTATTCATCAATTCAGGTCTAAACTGGGATACACCAATATCAAACTTTTTGGAGGAATCTCTTCCGGAACCGCACCGATCTGGAAAAATTTTGAAATAGCCGGTCAGAACGATAAAACTGTTGATAAGTGGTATTCGAATATCAGCACACCATCTAATCTTGGATTTTCAACAATGCCTTCAGGAACGTTCTTCGCAGATAAATTTATTGCGTTTAGGGTATCACAAAATCTTCCGTTCAGATTTAAGACTTTCGGGACAAGATATTCAGACATAGAACTTGAATATCAGGCTGCCATAGGAAACTTAAAAAACAGAGCAGATCATCAGTTCGATTTCCAGGTACTCGATCATTACTACCAGGAAGTAGGATTTATCTGGAACAGATTTTTAGGCAGAAATTTTGGGGTGGGTTTATCTTACAGACTAGGGTATTATCAGACCTCTGAATTCAAAGATAATATCGGAATAAAAATAAGATTAAACGCATTTTAAAAAACAGATTCAATAAAGAATATTTAAATTACTTATAGAATAACACTGCAATACATTTATATATTTAATAATAATTCAATCATAGTAAAACCCTATCAGACCGGATAGAAAAAACCAAAGCAATACTTTGTAAAAAGCTTTTTATAAAAAAGAAATATCATTAATTTTGACAAGTTTTTTTACATGAAAAGGGTTTTATTAATTATATTTTTCTGGTCATCCGTTTTTGGTTATTCACAATCAAAAATTACCGTTATTGATGAATCGGATAAAACTCCTGTTTCTCAAGCCGAAATTCTCTGCAGTGGTAAAATCATTGGCAAAACAGATTCACAGGGCATTTTAGAATTCAAAACCCAATGTAAAAGTGTTGAAATCCGGGCAGACCGTTATCAGAAAGAAACCGCTCCGGTAGAAGATAATATGAAGATCTCACTGTTTAGAAGCTCTTCTAAAACCACCACTATTGAAACGGTAACTCTTGAGGACAAAAGTGATCCGAGGGCATTGGATATTTTAAAAAAAGTCAATCAGAATTTTAAGGACAATTCACCTAAAAGCCTGGGATCATATACGTACAAATCTTATGAAAAAATTTCCCTCGACATCGATGAGGACAGTATTTCCCAGTTTAACCAGTTCTTTAATGATGCTAATCTTTTCAGAAAAAAGAGAGAGAAAGACTCAATAAATAATATTTCTGCAAGACAGATCTTTTCAAAAAGTAAATTATTTCTCTGGGAAAGGGCCCAGGAATTTTTATATTCTAAAAAATACGGCGAGAAAATCAACATTCTCGATAACAGAATCTCCGGGCTAAAACAGCCGATCTATGAAATGATTGCTTTACAGCAAAGCAACAGGGATAAAATCCCGAATCAGATCAAACAGGAAAACAGAGGCTTATACCGGTTCTTCCTTACCGATACCCTCGAATTGGACGGAAGAAAAAATTTCGTCATTCGCTTCCGTGAAGTGAATTATAAAAAAAAGGATAAAAAGAGGAAATACAACGGCGCCATCTATATAGATACGGAAACGTACGGGATAAAGAAAATAGAAAATTTCAGCAAAATTAAAAATGACGGAATTATTACAAGCACATGGATTTTCTACAATAATAAATGGTTTCTTTCTGATGAAACGGTAAGGCTCCGGATGAGTAAAATGGATATGGAAGAAGAGGAAAACAAAGACCTGCCTAAAGAAGCCCTGCCCAAAAAAGACAAGAGAAGCTTCGGAACCTATGCATTTCTTACGTCAAAATATTTTGATTTCAAATCACCCGTCGAAGAAAATTCAAAAGATTTCCAGGGTTATACTTTCTCCGTGAAAAATGCTGACGGAAAATCGCTTGATTTATACAGAACCGATCCTTTGACAGAGCGGGAAAAGAATACCTATACCACCATCGATAGTCTTGGAAAGCTCTATAATATTGATAATAAAGCCAAAATATTAACCGGACTGATCAATGGCCAGATCAGAGTGGGAGTTGTCGATTTTGCTGTGGATGAAATTGTAAACTACAACTTGTATGAAGGATTCAGGGTAGGTTTGAAAGCCAAGCTTAATGAAAACTTCAACCCTTACTTTTCCCCGGATTATTACTTCGCATACGGTTTTAAAGACGATAAATGGAAATACGGAATCGGCCTTGATGTGAAAACCACTCTCGAAAAGCAATCGTTTTTCAGACTTGAATATTATAATGATGTAACCGCATCAGGAGAATTTTACAGAAGACTCTGGAATTTTAAGATGCGGATGATGAATTACGGAAATAACCTTAATAATGATAAATATTTCCATTACAGAGGAGCATCTTTATCTTACCTGAATGATGTCTCCAACGGACTTACCCTTGTTTTTGCAGCCAAAAGAAATTTTGAGGAAGCCATGTTTGATTATCAGTTCAGGAATCGCGGGCCTGCATTTGAAAATTTCAACACCTTGTTTACCCTGAAATTCTCACCGAATTCCACCAATATCATGACTCCTCAGGGAAAATCAATTATTGATCAGAAATATCCCGAGCTTTATTTCAATTACGAGCAAAGTTTTAAAATAATGGGCGGAGATTTTAATTACACCCGTTTTGATGCGCTTTTTGTTCATAATTTTAAAACCATGCTGGGAACAACAGGTTTCAGACTATACGGCGGACTGGTGCTGGGAAATGCACCGATATGGAAAAATTTCACAATGAACGGTCTTGCTTCCCCGAGCAGAGACATCAATTTCAACCTTACTTCTTACCTTGGTTTTGCAACCCTGGAAGGCGGAAAATTCTATAATGATAAATTCATTGCTTATTATTTTACTCATAAACTCCCTTTCTATTTAAAAAGTATCGGCCAGAATGTTTCAAGCTTTGACTTTGTTTTACGAGGAACCATCGGTGATATGAAACATCCGGAATACCATCAGTTTCAGTTTAAAAAACTGGATCACCTTTATCAGGAAGTTGGTTTAGAATGGAATAATTTTCTATCAAGTTACTTTAACCTGGGATTATTTTACAGGGTAGGTTATTATACAACCCCGAATTTTAAGCAGAATTTTGCCATACAATTTAAATTAAAACTATTGGAATTTTAAACACCTTTCAATTCCCCTCTTCCGGAGGGGTGGCGAAAATTCTTTCAGAATTTTCGCCGGGGTGGTTAACAACAATTAAAAATCTCAACATGCAAAAAATAGAAATAAAAGCAGATCAGTTTTTTGAATTATTAAAATTAAAAGACACCTCAATGTGGGAAATCTTCGCCCAGATGATCGACGGAAATGAAAAAGAAATTATCTTCCTCGATCACGAAGACAAAATCCTTTTCAACTACATTCTGCCAACAGAACAGGAAAAGCTGGAAGAAGACAGAAAGGAATTTTCGAAACAGTTTTCTGAGAAGCTGAATGGTTTTTAGAGTTATGAATTATAAGTTATGAGTTATGAATTATAAGTTGGGAGTTGATGGTTGAGAGTTAATTCGCGTTCTGAAAAATTCACCATTCACCATTCACCATTCACAATTCACGATTGACCATTGACATTTTAAAAACTCATAATTTATAACTCATAACTTACAACTTATAACTCATCACCGTTTTTTTCGCTTCAGCAACATCATGAACCCTCAGGATTTTTGCTCCCTGTTGCAGAACTTTCATATGAAGTTTCTGGGTTTCTTCGTTAATATCCAAAGGAGATTTTCCGAGAGGTTTATAAATGAATGATTTTCGTGAAATACCAATTAATAAAGGAAATTTTTCAAACCCGAGATATTCTACCTCATCAATCATTTTCATCTGGTCTTCAACAGTTTTTCCAAATCCGAAACCGGGATCCAGAATGATATCTTTTACCCCTTTTTGCAGCAGTTCGTTGGTTTTTTCTGAAAAATACCGGTTAACTTCCAGGGTAATGTCTTCAAATTTGGTTTTATCATGCATTGTTTCATAAGACGGATTAACGTGCATCAGGATGTAAGGAAGTCCGGTTTCAGCTGCAGCATCAAACATTTTGTCATCATACTGTCCACCTGAAATATCATTAATCATATCAATTCCTTCATTAAAACCGAACCTCACCGTTTCCGAATAAAAAGTATCCAAAGAGATTAAAGCTTCGGGAAATTCTTTTTTAATCCGGGAAATGGTTGTTCCAATTCTCTCTATTTCCTCTGTACTACTTAAAAACTCTGCATTAGGACGTGTAGACTGCGGACCGATATCGATAATTTCAGCACCCTCTTTTAACAGCTTCTCAGTATGTTGTAAAGCCGATTTTTCATTATTAAACTTTCCGCCATCCGAAAACGAATCCGGAGTAAGATTTAAAATTCCCATGATTTTTGGGATATCCAGATCGATTAATTTACCGTTACAGTTTAATGAATGGGTATTGATGGATGATAAATGATTTCGCATATTGCAAAATTAAAAAGTTTTGTGAGTTATGGATTATAAGTTATGAATTATGAGTTATGAATTATGAATTATGAGTTATGAGTTATGAGTTATGAATTTTAAAATGAAATGCTAAAAGATCAATGGTCAATCGTGAATGGTGAATGGTGAATTTTTCAGCTCACGAATTAACTCTCAACCATCAACTCTCAACTCTCAACTCATAATTCATAACTCATAACTCATTTGCTCTTCAAAAATCTAACCCCTCATTCCCGCTACCTAAAACCGAATTCGTATATTTGAAAGATTAAGAGAATTTATGTTAAAAACTTCAATACAGTTCCAGAAAGTTATTGCTCAGTGCCGGGATCTTTTCAGTAAAAAAATGCAGGATTACGGTGCTGCATGGAGGGTGTTAAGACCAAGCTCCATTACAGACCAGATTTACATTAAAGTAAACAGAATCCGTACGTTGCAAATGACTGATAAAAGAATGGTGGATGAGAATGAGGAAGATGAATTCATCGCTATTGTGAACTACTCTATCATCGGATTGATTCAGCTTGAGAAAGGCCTTTCCAATGATTTTAACGAAAATAATATCGAGATTTTAAGTCTTTATGACAAATATGCCAACGAAGCCAAAGCTTTAATGGAGAAAAAAAATCATGATTACGGGGAAGCCTGGAGAGATATGAGGATTTCATCAATTACAGATCTTATTTATCAGAAGGTTCTCAGAACAAAGCAGATTGAAGATAACCAGGGAAAAACGATCGTTTCCGAAGGTTTGGATGCCAATTATTTTGACATGCTGAATTATGCCGTATTCTGTCTTATCAAATTCTCTGAAAAAGAAAACAATTTCGAACCCAAAACTATTTAATATGATCAAAGGTTTATTACGTTTCATTATTGCAGTTATTTTTATTCTGTCAGGCTTTGTAAAAGCGGTAGATCTGGTAGGATTCTCCTTTAAAATGGAAGAATATTTTTCACCTGCGGTTTTCAATATGCCATTCTTTGAAAAATTTGCCCTTCTGTTTTCTGTAATTGTAGTGGTACTCGAACTTTTCTTAGGATTTATGCTTTTATTAAAGCTGAAACTTAAATTTACCCTTTCAGCATTGATCGCACTTTGTATATTTTTCGGTTTTCTTACCTTTTATTCCGCCTATTATAATGTGGTAACAGACTGCGGATGTTTTGGGGATGCCATCAAATTTACTCCTTGGCAGAGCTTTATTAAGGACGTTGTTCTTTTAGCAGGCTTAATTATTTTATTTGTTTTGTACCGGAAAGACTTTGTGAAAAAGGATGAGTACAGTAACACCAAAAAATCTCCATCCAAATTCAAATACTGGATATTGGGCTTGTTTTCACTGGTTATGATTTACATTATGGCCCAGGGAATCATGCACGAACCGTTAATTGATTTCCGTGATTATAAGATCGGAACGGATATTAAGAGTGAAAAAGAAAAAATTGCTAAAAATCCGTCTGAATACAAAACTTTTTACTCCCTTAAAAACCAGAAAACAGGAGAAGTTCTAAAGGTTAATCAGGACGATTATATTAAAGAAACCAAATACTGGGCAGAAGGCTCTCCATGGAAAATCGAAGAAGGAAAAAATGAATCTGTTCTGGTAAAAGAAGGTTATAAATCTGAGATCGTTAAATTTAAAATAGAAGATCCTACCGGAATCGAACTTACGGAAGAAATCATCAGAGCCCCGAAAGCTGTTTTAGTTTTCTCCTATCATCCGAAAGATGTTCCGGCTGACCTTCTACAAAAAGTTGAGGCAAAAGTAAATGCTCAGAAAGGAGCCGTTATTTATGGCGTTTCAACAGATCAGAATACTTTTAAAACCATTAAGAATGCAATGATGGACGGAACGGCTATAAAAACCATAGCCAGAAGCAATCCGTTTGTACTGATCTTACAAAACGGAAAAATCATAGACAAACAGCCTGCAAAGGATTTTATTAAATAAATTAGAACAGTTATGGTGAATGGTTAATTGTCAATAATCAATAATTCACCCAAACTATCAACTATCAACTATCAACTATCAAAATTAAACCTACTCATGCAAAAATCAAATAAGCCCATCGCCGGTTACCATTTATTAATGATCCTTTCTTCTGTTGACGGAGAATTTGCTCCTGAAGAAGGAATGCTTATTCAGCAATATCTCGCAGATGAGTTTCCTTTTAAAATGAATCTGGACAATGAGCTGGAAACCATTGCTTTACTTCAGCCTGAAGAATGGAAAGATCACTTTGAGTTTCATGCCCGATGCTTTCATGATGATTCTACAGAAGAAGAACGTATAAATTTCGCAAAATTTGCTAAGAGCCTGATCAAAGCCGACCATAAAGTGACTGATGAAGAGCATACTTTTTATAAGCTTTTGAAAAATATGTGGCATCTGGAATAACCACTTATACCAAAACAAAATATGACAATGAAAAAATTTTATTTAGGATTATTAATCATGACTGTTTCTACAACTCAAGCTCAGAAATTTCCTGATCTTAAAGCTCCCATTGCTGAAAAACAGGAACATATCAGAGAAATACACGGCGATAAAGTAAACGATCCCTATTACTGGATGATCGATTATTTCAAAAAAGGAAAAGATTCCACAAAAGTTGTTAACTACCTAAAAGCGGAAAACAGCTATTGGGAAGGGATGATGAAAGATACGGAACCCTTCAGGGATAAGCTTTTTCAGGAAATGAAAGCCAGAATCAAAGAAAAAGATGAATCTGTCCCAACTTTTAAAAACGGATATTATTACTATACCCGAACAGAAACCGGAAAACAGTATTTCAAATATTGCAGAAAGAAAGGAAACCTTAATGCTCCCGAAGAAATTATCTTGGATGTTGACCAGCTTGCCGAAAGACATCCGTATTATTCAGCTTCAGGATTCAGCATAAGTCCTGATAACAATAAAATAGTCTATGGCGTAGATGATGTTTCCAGAAGACAATATAAGCTATTTCTGAAAGATTTATCTACAGGAAAAACCATGGATCTAGGTATCAAAAATACCGGCGGAAGCGCGACATGGGCCAATGATAATAAAACTATTTTTTATACGGAGAACAATCCCGTAACTCTTTTATCTGAAAAGATCAAAAGACATACGTTGGGAACAGATCCTGTTAAAGATGTTGTAGTGTACGAAGAAAAAGATAAAACCAACTACATTGGTGTCGGGAAGACGAAAAATGAAAAGTTTATCTTAATCGTTTCCAGTGCTACCACTTCTTCCGAAACCAGATACCTGGATGCCAATAATCCTGACGGAACTTTCAAAGTTTTCCAGCCGAGAATGAAGGATGTTTTATATGACGTAACTGCATTGGAAGATAAATTCTTAATTACCACCAATAAAGATGCCCTTAATTTCAAAGTCATGGAAACCCCTTTGGATAAAACAGGCGTTGAAAACTGGAAAGATTTCATTCCGCACAGAAAAGATGTGTTGATGGAAGGAATCAGTGAATTTAAAAATTATCTGGTTTTCAGCGAAAGACAAAACGGACTTTCACAATTGGTTATCTACGACAGAAAAACCGGTAAAAAAGAATTCTTAAAATTTGAAGAACCCGCCTATACCGTTTATCCGGCAGGAAACCCGGAATATAATACGGATAATTTCCGTTTCGGGTATACTTCCATGATCACACCGAGCTCTCAGTTTGAGCAGGATTTAAAATCAGGAAAAAGAACTTTATTAAAACAACAGGAAGTTCTGGGTGGGTATGATAAAAACAATTATACCACCGAAAGGCTTTTTGCTACCGCAAAGGACGGTACAAAAATCCCGATTTCCATTGTTTATAAAAAAGGATATAAAAAAGACGGAAACAGTCCGCTTCTGCTTTATGCTTACGGATCTTACGGAAATTCTATGGATGCTACTTTCAGCAGTACAAGACTGAGTCTTCTGAACAGAGGTTTTGCTTTTGCGATTGCTCATATCCGCGGTGGCCAGGAAATGGGAAGACAATGGTATGAGGACGGTAAAATGATGAAAAAGAAAAATACTTTTACCGATTTCATCGATGCCGGAGAATATCTTGTGAAGGAAAAATATACGTCTCCAAAACATTTGTATGCCCAGGGAGGAAGCGCCGGAGGTTTATTGATGGGAGCAGTTACCAATATGAGCCCGAATTTATGGAATGGCATTATTTCACAGGTGCCATTTGTAGATGTGGTGAATACGATGATGGATGAAAGCATTCCATTGACGACCAATGAATATGATGAATGGGGAAATCCGAATAATAAAGACGCGTATTTCTATATGAAGTCCTATTCTCCTTATGAAAATATAGAAAAGAAAAATTATCCTAATATTTTGGTGACCACAGGTTTACATGATTCTCAGGTACAATATTTTGAACCTGCAAAATGGGTGGCAAAACTGAGGGATATGAAAACGGACAAAAATATTTTATTATTAAAAACAGATATGGCTTACGGCCACGGCGGTGCTTCAGGAAGGTTTGATTATCTGAAAGACACAGCGCTGGTCTATGCTTTTATGTTTAAATTAGAAGGAATTAATCAATAATTTTAGATAAACTATGAGAAGAAAAATAGTTGCAGGAAACTGGAAAATGAACAAAAATGTAATTGATGCTCAACAATTAATGATTCAATTACTAAGCTATAAAAACAGTAATACGACCAACTGTGAAGTATGGATTGCACCACCGTCTTTATATTTAATGATGGCAAAAGATATCTTCGAAAAAGATGAGATCGGTGTTTTCTCCCAGGATATGAGCGAGCATGAAAGTGGTGCTTATACCGGAGAAATTTCTGCAGACATGCTGGAATCTATCGATGCAACCGGTTCATTAATCGGACATTCTGAAAGAAGACAATATCACGGTGAAACAGACTCCCACTGCAACAGAAAAATCAAATTAGCGCTTGATAAAGGCTTGATCCCTGTTTACTGTAATGGTGAAACCCTTGAACAAAGAAAATCAGGACAGCATCTGGAAGTGGTAAAAAACCAGACTGAAGTAGCTCTTTTCACCCTTTCTT
This sequence comes from Chryseobacterium tongliaonense, assembly GCF_041224435.1. Classification (NCBI taxonomy): domain Bacteria; kingdom Pseudomonadati; phylum Bacteroidota; class Flavobacteriia; order Flavobacteriales; family Weeksellaceae; genus Chryseobacterium; species Chryseobacterium tongliaonense. The sequence goes on from NZ_JBGFFD010000002.1 coordinate 692,067, forward strand.
CTGAAGAAATTAAAAAGGTAGTGATTGCTTACGAACCTGTCTGGGCCATCGGAACCGGAGAAACGGCAAGCCCGGAGCAGGCTCAGGAAATTCACGCCCATATCAGAAACATTATTGCTGCAAAATACGGGCAGGAAGTTGCTGATGAGGTTTCAATCCTTTACGGAGGTTCTGTAAAGCCGGATAATGCAAAGGAAATTTTTTCCCAACCGGATATCGATGGTGGTTTGATCGGCGGAGCGGCTTTAAAACTGGAGGATTTCTCTAAAATTATTGAGGCTTTTAATTCATAAAATCTTTCATAAAAATAAAAAGACTGTCTTCATATAGGCAGTCTTTTATTTTGCAAAAAACTTTTATAAGTTTCGGCTAAAGCCATTGGAAGAAAATTACTTATTAAACGGGCTAAAGCCCGTTTCTATTGAATTTGAATTTTATTTTCTCTTATAATAGATTCTTTCCTGATAATTTCAATCATAAAACCCTGCTTAAAATATCGCAAGATATCTCTTAACTCAGCTTAAAATCTTCAATTTTCTTAATGTTTAAATCAATCTTAGATTTAGGCTAAAGCCATTAAATATTGTTTTTTTTAATTGTTAAGCGGGCTAAAGCCCGCTCCTATTGAATAGAATTTTTATTTTCTCTCGCAGATCTTACAGCTTCTTTCCAGATAATTTCAGTCATAAAACCCTGCTTAAAATATCGCGAGATATTTCTTAACTCAACTTAAAATCTTCAATTTTCTTAATGTTTAAATCAATTTTAGTTTTGGTTAAAGCCGTTAAAGATCCGTTTAATTGTCAAGCGGACTAAAGTCCACAAAATATCCACAATTCAAACCATAAACATCTGTGTACATCTGTAAAATCCGTGGGAATAAAAAATTCACCTATCAGTTTTAATTATCCACAACTGAAAAGCTAAAAAAAGCTGCTTCAAAAAATTTGAAACAGCTTTTACAAAATCTAATTACTGAATATCGACTATATACATCGTTCCTTTATCCTGTTTTCCTGTCTTAGGAAGAATTTTTGTTTTCGGATTTCCGTTTCCATCATCTACTACACCAAAATCATCATCATTGAAAACGGCTAATTTATTATTGCCCAAATAAACAATTCCCTCAAATTTATCGTGCTCGTATCCTATTTTTGCGACCAGATCCACTGCTAAAGTTTTAGAAACCGGCTGTAACCCGGCTGCTGAAATTTCATCCCAGCTGCTTTGTTCAAGGGTTTTACCGTTAATTTTCAATCCGTCAACAGCTGCAAGGTCTGTTCCGCTGACATCTGAAGCGCCTGTCAGATTAATTCTGTATACTTTTTTAATTCCGCCCTTAGATCCGAAATTACCGTCTCTCTCAATCACCAGAAATTCATTATTGCTGATCGCCGTGATATCACATACAGAATCGGAGGCACCGCCGTCCTGTTTATATAAATATTGTTTTGTCTGTCCTGTTGCAAGGTCAAAAGTTACAATTCTTGTCAGTGTTGTATTGGTTGCTAAAGCTTTTGTAGGAACATACATTGTCGATTGCATGGTACCTACCAGCATTTTTCCGTCCGGGGTCATACACATCCCTTCCATACCTCTGTTTGGCCTTCTTTTCGCTAAAACAGCGGGTAGCTTTCTGTTTCCTGTATTTACTCCGATAGGGCTTATCCTTTCCATTTCCACTCCTTCAGCACTGTAATGAACGATATGCGGACCGTATTCATCGGAAACCCAGAATGTACCGTCTGCAGCAGCTACAATACTCTCACTGTCGAGTCCGTAGTTATCCGTTCCTAAAGGATTTCCGTTTACATCATAAGCCGTCTCACCTGTGCTTCCCATTCCTGCGGGATTTGGAAGCCCTGTTATAGGCTGTCCGGAAGGATTTTTAAGTTTAATATATTTGATCACCTCAATATTTCCTTCTGCATTGATTTTAAAATGCATGATGGTAGGGGTAAAATTAGGAGCTGAGAATTTTATCCCGTTTTGATAGGCTGTATTCGGACCACGATCGGTGATTACATAAAATTCACCTTTTCTCGTAGGATGTGCCGTTGCTCCGGAACCGAATCCACCGTTTATTACCTCTACACCGTTTATTGTGGTCAGGACATTAAAAGGAAATTCCTGGGGTAATTTAGAATAGTTGATATCATTATTATTGATGTTGTCATCATCCTTACAGGCCATAACAGCAGTAAGCATCAAAACAGATAACAGAAGTTTTTTCATATGAACTTTTTGTGACTGCGAATGTAGAGAGCTATTGTGAACTGATCTTGAATGGAATAATAAATGTGTTTTAAATATTAATTATTTAAGCCTAAATAGGATAAAATCCAGATAACGTCTGTATAAATTTGTAAAACGTAAGTTCGACGAAGTCAAATCCACCATAAAAAACAGACTTAAACCTTTTGGACTTTTATAATTTTAATCCTTTCTTTTGTCTTAAAACAAAAGAAACAAAAATTCAAGACTGGATCCTTACGCTAAAAATAAAGTTTGTTCTCTAAAAATTCTAAACTCGCACGGATTTATGATTAATATTTTATATCATTTTTCAGCCGTGCTCAAACACCAGAATTTTCTTAACGTTCACAAAATTTATTTTCTTAACGCTTCAGTCTCCTAGGGCGAACACTTTTAGATAGTTGTCTAAATTTTCATTTACAATTACTTAAACTTGGTAAGCTAATTATCCGTGTAAATTTGTTAAATCAATGGTTAAAATTTCCCAATCCACTTTATTCATTACTTGAAAGGACGGAACTTTATCTTTCTGATAATCCCTGGTATAAAAACAAAAAAGCGCACCAACAGGTACGCTTTTATCCATATTTTAAAGAAAATTATTTCTTCTCTTTAGATCTTTGTAAAACCTCATCTACCATTCCGTAGTTTTTAGCTTCCTCAGAAGTCATCCAGTAGTCTCTGTCAGAAGATTTCTCAACCCACTCATAAGTCTGCCCTGAATGCTCTGCAATAATATCATAAAGCTCCTGCTTTAATTTCAACATTTCTCTTAAGTTGATCTCCATATCTGAAGCTACCCCTTGAGCACCTCCTGAAGGCTGGTGAATCATTACTCTTGAATGTTTAAGCGCAGAACGTTTTCCTTTTTCTCCGGCAACCAGTAATACAGCTCCCATTGAAGCGGCAATACCCGTACAGATTGTTGCTACATCAGGCTTAATGATCTGCATGGTGTCATAAATCCCCAATCCTGCATATACACTACCACCAGGAGAGTTGATATAAATTTGAATATCTTTTGAAGGATCTGCACTTTCCAGGAATAAAAGCTGTGCCGTAACGATATTGGCAACCTGATCATCAATACCTGTTCCCAGGAAGATGATTCTGTCCATCATTAAACGTGAAAAAACGTCCATCTGAGCTACGTTTAATCTTCTTTCTTCCATAATGTACGGCGTAAGATTCGTTGGACCATACATTCCCATATACTGATCGGTAACCAGACCGCTGTTTCCTAAATGCTTTACAGAGAAATCTCTGAATTCTTTTTTAATGTCCATATTTCTATTTGTATTAATTTACAATTTATCTGAAATTTAAATTACAACTTTTATTCCTAAAATTTTATAGGACTTTTTGTCATAGCCGGGAAACTTATTGAGCAACAGTTTGTCTGTAAACTACTTTTTACTGCCTCCATAAATACCTTTTATCGGAGAATATTCAATAATATCACTTAGTTTCATGGAAACCTGCTTCAGCAATGTAATTTTTTTTAACAGCTCAAAATATTTAGTTTCATCCTGGTCCCGGTGCTCATCAAGCTCCCGACTGGTTTCTTTGATCAGATAGTCAATATACCTGTATTTGTGCAACAGGACATCTCCCTGTACCTGTTCTGCTATTTTGTCTCCGTAATTCGGGGGATAAATATTCCTGGAAGACCAGTTTTCAAGCTCATCCAAAGGAATCAGGGCATCAACAACCTTAGAGGTAATTTCTTCCTCCATAAAAGATACAAAAAAACTTCCGCTTCTGAGCTCATCTTTCTCAATACCTTCTTTCACCTGATTGATGATAATTTCATTTCCCTTCACCAGAAACTCATAGTTTTCCTCTTCAAAATGATGCAGGATTTCTTCAATAACCGTTATTTGGTAATCTCCGTTTTTCTCATCCTTCCTGTTCAAAACAATGTCACCAAACATCAGCATATGATCGACAAGCTTGCTTTCCATAAATAAAACATCATACAAAAACGGATCACCTTTATCCTCATCCAAAGGAACAATTTCCATTTTGGCAGGAGCATTTTCCTTTTGCTGAACGTGCTGTGTCTGGTTTTGTGTGATCTGCTTCTGAACATCAAGTTCATTGAACAAGCTTTGCTCAGAAAGTCCGAATTTATTGGAAACCTCTTTAAGATACACCTCTCTTTTCAGGGCATTTTGTACAAAACCAACCGATTTTACAATATTCCGGATGGCTTCAGCTTTCTTGATAGGATCGTTTCCTGCTTCTTTTAAAAGGATTTCAGCCTTAAAATCAATAAAATCCATCGCTTCATTTTCGATGAATTTTTCCACATAATCCTGCGGATGCTTTCTTGAAAAGGAATCCGGGTCATCACCTTCAGGGAAAAGCAAGACACGGATGTTCATCCCTTCTGTGAGCAGCATATCTATGCTTCGGAAACTGGCCTTAATCCCGGCATTATCTCCGTCGAAAAGAATCGTTACGTTTTCCGTAAGTCTTTTAATAAGCTTGATCTGCTCCGTTGTTAGAGATGTTCCGGAACTTGCCACCACGTTTTCAATCCCGGACATATGAAGTGAAATCACATCCATATATCCCTCCACCAAAAGACAGACATTCTTTCTTGAAATAGCCTGCTTACTTTGATTCAGCCCGTAAAGGACATTTGATTTATGATAAATTTCCGTCTCCGGAGAATTGAGGTATTTCGCTGTTTTGACATTATTTTTCAGGATTCTGGCTCCAAATCCCAGAACCCGCCCGGAAAAACTGTGAATCGGGAATATCACCCTTTCCCGGAAACGGTCTACTCCCGAAGGTGTATTTTCAGGAAAAATGGAAAGCCCTGATTTTTCAAGAATTTCTTTATTATATCCTTTGTCTAAAGCATAAGCTGTAAAGGCATTTTTCTTTTCGGGAGAATATCCAAGCTGAAACTTCCTGATAATATCATCCTTAAGCTCACGTTCCCTGAAATAAGCAAGCCCGATATTTTTTCCTTCATCAACTTCCCAGAGGAAATTTTGAAAAAAGTCATTGGCTATTTCATGAATCTTATACAGTGAATCTTTCTCAGACTGTGCATTTTTAGCTTCCTCAGAGAACTCACGCTGATCTTCTTCAATTTCAATTCCGTATTTTTTGGCAGCATGACGAAGTGCTTCAGGATAAGTGAAGTTTTCAATTTCCATCAGAAAAGAAATTGCCGTTCCTCCCTTTCCGGTTGAGAAATCTTTCCAGATCTGCTTACTTGGTGAAACTACAAAACTTGGCGATTTTTCATCATGAAACGGGCTCAGCCCTTTATAATTAGACCCTGCCCTTTTCAACTGCACATATTCACCCACAATCTCTTCAACCCTGATTGTGGAGAATATTTTATCTATGGTCTGTTTGGAAATCATGATGTAAAAATAAGGAAAATTTGAGAGTTTTGAGTGTAAGAAAGTTTGAAGCCTCAACTCTAAAAAATCACTATTTTTGCACCAAATTACTTTTATGCAATTCAATATAAAAAGTATCGAAGACTGGCAAAGTATTGTCGACCAGATTATTCCGCAATTAAAGCATAATATTTTCCTGTTAAAAGGGAATTTGGGGGCAGGGAAAACCACCTTTACGCAGTTTTTGCTTAAAAATTTAGGAACCTCAGATGAGGTAAGCTCTCCCACTTATTCTATCGTTAATGAATATAATACACCCAAAGGAAAAATTTATCATTTTGATCTTTACCGTTTGAAAAATATTGAAGAAGTCTACGACATCGGAATTGAAGAGTATCTTGACAATGCTTTTCTGTGCATCATAGAATGGCCGGAAGTATATGAAGAAGAGCTCTACGGGCTTAATTACCACACAATGAGCATCATCAATACCGGAGAAAACCGGGAGGTCTCATTCGATTAAATATTATGTATCTTTGCTCAATGAATTCAATTGTAAAATAATTGCCTGTAAGATATAATTAAATTTAAGGATGAGTACTACAAACATTTTTACTCCTTTTACTGAAGAAGAATTGATGCCGAAAGAGGAAAAGTTGGAGGTTATAAAGAAAGGAAAACAATTCAGCATTGGTATTCCGAAAGAAACCTGTCTTCATGAAAGAAGAACATGTATTACACCCGATGCGGTACAAGTATTGGTAGAGCATGGCCATGAAATCATCATAGAAGCCGGAGCCGGGGAAGGTTCTTTTTTTACAGATTTACAGTATTCCGAGTCGGGAGCAAAAATTACAAACGATCCGAAAGAAGCTTTCGGTCAGGATTTAATTCTTAAAATCAATCCTCCTACCGAAGACGAAATTGATTATATGAAACCGAATACCTATTTGGTTTCCGCATTACAGATCAACCTTAGAGATAAAGAATATTTCTTAAAGCTTGCAGATAAAAAGATCAATGCCATTGCTTTCGAATTTATCGTTGATGAATATAAACAGCTTGCCCTTGTAAGGCTTGTCGGCGAAATTGCAGGTTCGGTATCCATTTTATACGCTTCAGAATTACTGGCCCTGTCAAACGGATTGATGCTGGGTGGAATTACCGGTGTAAGACCTACCGAAGTCCTTGTTTTAGGAGCAGGAATTGTAGGTGAATTTGCCACCAAAGCGGCCATTGGTTTAGGAGCCAGCGTAAGGGTTTTTGATAATTCTTTATCTAAATTAAGAAGGCTTCATACTCTTGTAGACAGCAGGGTTCCGACTTCAGTTATTGATCCCAAAGAATTAGGCAAAGCCCTGAGACGTGCAGATGTAGTTATCGGAGCTCTTCCGAGATTAAATATGCAGCCTATTGTTACCGAAGAAATGGTAATGAGAATGAAAAAAGGCAGTGTTATCATCGACATTACTATTGATAATGGCAAAGTAATCGAAACTTCCGAGCTTACCACTATGGAAGAACCTTATATCATCAAGCACGGAGTCATTCATTGCGGACTTCCGAACCTTACTTCAAAAATGCCGAGAACTACTACAAAAGCAATATCAAACTTCTTCCTTTCCTATATTTTAAATTATGATGAAGAAGGTGGATTTGAAAATATGCTGATCCGCAAAAATGAAATGAAACAGAGTTTGTACATGTACAAAGGCAGACACACTAAAAAAATAATCTGTGACCGTTTCGGACTTACTTATCACGATATCAATCTTTTAATTTTCTAATGAAAAAACTGAAATTTTATATGATTGGTCTTATTCCAGGGCTGGTCATTGTATTCTTTATATTAAACAAAAAAGGAGCAAGCTGCAGCGGATATTTACCCAACAGCCGCGTAATTGCAGAAACCCTTTCCAAAGATTTTAAGTATTCTGAAAGTTTTAAAAACGAAATGGATACCTATAAAATCGATGAAAAATTCCTTAAAGACAGCATCATTACAAAAGGAAAAGTAGATTTCGACAGAAGCCACGCACAAAAAAAACCGTGCCCGGATTATCTGCTGATCTATCCTGAAAAAAGTCCTAAATATGAGATCACTTTCGAAAAATGTGAAGAAACCGTAACGCTGAACGGCCTGAAAAAACTTAAATAAGACATTTCCATGGAAGGCAATTACTACATGATTCATGATTATCTGATATTCATTGGAGTTTTTGCTATTTTCTTTTTTCTGACCGTAGGTATTTATCTGTTTGCCCAAAATAAAAAATTCAGGCAGCGAAATACCAAATTAGCTGAAACCAATAAAATCATCGAGCAAAGATTGAATGAGGTACAGCTGGAGCATATCGGTACCAAGCTGAATCCGCATTTATTTAAAAATATATTGAATTCTGTTCAGTCTCATGCCTACCAAACATATATGTCACTGGATAAACTGGCAAACGTACTGGATTATATTTTATACGAAAGCAACAATAAGTTTGTAAGCCCGAAAGAAGAACTTAATTTCGCACTGAGTCTGATCGAGATCAATAAAATCAAGGTAAATCCACTCTTTGATTTCAGGATCAAATCTAAGATCAATAAATCGGATGACCTGTATGAAGAAAAAGTTTTTGCCCCGTTGATCTCTGTCGACCTGATTGAAAATGCTTTTAAGCACACCGATTTTCTGGCGCAGGATTCATTTATTTCCATTCAGATGGAGCTTGAAGACCGCGTTTTCCTCATGCGGGTGAGCAACAAAGCTTCACTGAAAAACATCCTTGAGAAAGAGAAAAGCGGGTTCGGAAGCCAGTCTTTAGATCAAAGGCTGAAAATGATTTATAACAATTATTATCAACTGACTAAAAGTTCAAAAAACGGTATCTTCACGGCAGAATTAAAAATCAATTTAGGAGAATTCTATGATAAAATGCGTTATTCTTGATGATGAATTGCTGGCGATAAGCTATTTAAAGCTTCTCTGTGAGCAGATCGACCATGTAGAAGTTGTAAAAGCATTCAATGATCCTAAAGTTTTTCTTAATGAAATCGACAACATCGATTGTAATGTCTGCATTCTGGATATTGAAATGCCGGGAATGACAGGTTTACAGGTGGCAGAATTAATCTCAGGTTCAAAAAAAATCATTTTCACTACCGCTTATAAAGAATATGCTGCCGAAGCATTTGATTTAAACGTCATTGACTACGTAAGAAAGCCCATAAAAAAAGAACGGCTGGTACAGGCCTTTGATAAAGCCAAAGAATCGGTTGACGCTTCCCACAAAAAAGAATTTATTGAATGGAATACCAATATCGGTAAAACCATTATTTTCACACACCAGATCACTTATATCAAAACTTCGGAGATCGACAGCCGTGATAAAGAGATCATCTTGAATGACAATACAATGATCGTTTTGAAAAACCTCAGTTTTAAAAATCTTCTGAAAATGCTTCCTGCCAAAGATTTTGCCCAGGTCAACAAAAAAGAGATCATCGCTTTATCCTCCATCAAAGTTTTTTCAACCAACGAAATTATTACCACCTTATCCGTTGATGGAGAAAACTTTCTGAAACTGCAGATCGGTGATACTTACAAAAGTGCATTGCTGGAAATGTTCGGAAAATAGATCATTCACAGAATTCCTTTTTTGCTGTATAAATGAGCCGCTTTTACCTTCCTCTTGTTTTAAAGATTTGTCTGTGTACTTTGTACTTTTGTCCTGGATATTATTCAAACAGGTTTTATTACATTATTTATAGCATTGGTTACATTTTAAGAAATTGAATAGGTATCAATTCATATATTCTTAGGAAATTTACACCTTAAAATAAGGAGTTATGAATTTGGGAAAATACAGGAATATTATATTCTATGTGGCTACAATAACCTTTTTTTCATGTTTGATGTATTGGTTTTTTATTGAAGGGAAAACATTGGAAATTGGAGAAAACATTGCCCCAAGTAAAACCACAGGCTCAACGATGTGGGAAAACTTCGCGGATGCATTTTTAACGAATCTCCATCATCCTTTAGCCCTTCTTCTTGCACAGATTGTTACCATTATCCTGGTTGCAAAACTTTTCGGATGGATTTGCATAAAATTAAAGCAGCCATCCGTAATTGGTGAAATGATTGCGGGTATTGTTCTGGGGCCTTCCCTTTTCGGACTCTATTTTCCGGAATTATCGGCTTTTATTTTTCCAAAAGAATCATTGGGTAACTTACAGTTCCTGAGCCAGATCGGTCTGATTCTCTTCATGTATATTGTCGGAATGGAACTTGACCTGAGCGTTCTGAGAAAAAAAGCCCACGATGCCGTAGTGATCAGTCATGCAAGTATTATTATCCCTTTTGCACTGGGAGTCGGGCTTTCGTATTTTATTTATAAGGAATTTGCACCGGACGGAATTCAGTTCAGCTCATTTGCCTTATTTATAGCCATTGCAATGAGTATTACGGCATTTCCTGTTCTGGCAAGAATTGTTCAGGAACGAAATTTGCACAAAACAAAAATAGGAACCGTAGTGATTACCTGTGCAGCAGCAGATGATATTACCGCCTGGTGTATCCTGGCAGCAGTAATTGCCATTGTAAAAGCCGGATCTTTTTCCGGATCTCTATTCGTTATTTTAATGGCCATTCTGTATGTTTTCATTATGATAAAAGCCGTAAGACCATTCTTAAACAGGATCGCCGAATCACAGAAAGGAAAAGGCTTTATCAACAAAGGACTGGTTGCCGTATTTTTCCTGATCCTGATCATCTCATCATACGCTACTGAAGTTATCGGGATTCATGCACTTTTCGGAGCATTTATGGCAGGCGCTGTAATGCCGGAAAATGTAAAATTCAGAAACCTTTTCGTAGAAAAAGTAGAAGATGTTGCATTGGTTTTACTGCTTCCTCTTTTCTTTGTATTTACCGGATTAAGAACCCAGATTGGATTATTAAATGACCCTCACCTCTGGAAAATAGGCGGCTTTATTATTTTAACGGCCGTTACCGGAAAATTTGTAGGAAGTGCACTCACCGCAAAATTCCTGAAAATAAGCTGGAAAGACAGCCTCACCATCGGTGCATTAATGAATACCAGAGGTCTTACAGAGCTTATTGTCCTTAATATTGGTTATGATTTAGGGGTTTTAGGTCCGGAATTGTTTGCAATGCTTGTAATCATGGCATTATTTACAACTTTTATGACTGGCCCTTGTCTCGATCTCATCAATTATCTTTTTAAAGGAAAAAAATCAATGATCGAGGAAGAGCAAGAAGAAAATGATGCAAAATACAGGGTTCTTTTATCTTTCGAAACCGCAAAATCCGGAAGTACATTATTGAAGCTTGCCGATAATTTTACCCGTAAAATGAATGGAAACAAAACAGTGACAGCCATGAATATCGCTCCGGTAGATGAGCTTCATGCTTTTGATATAGATCATTTTGAAAAAGAACAGTTCAAAAATGTTATTGAAACTTCACATGAATTAAAACTGAAAGTCACTACCCTTTTCAAAGCCTCAACAGATGTTGAAAGTGATCTCGCCAATATAACCAATAAAGGAAATTATGACCTTCTCCTGATCATGCTTGGAAAATCAATGTACGAAGGAAGCTTATTGGGCCGGCTCTTAGGTTTTACCACCAAAATCATTAATCCTGAAAAACTGTTAAACACCGTAAAAGGAAAAGGAAATATTTTCAACAACTCTCCTTTTGACGATTTTACGCTGCAGATTCTGGACAAAACCAATATTCCCGTAGGAGTTTTAGTGGAAAAGGGATTTGAAACTGCCGACAAAGTATTTGTTCCTATTTTTAATTTAAGCGATTTTTACCTGCTTGAATATGCCAAAAGATTAATTAATAATAACAATTCTCAGATTATCATTCTTGATGTTGCCGGACAGATCCGTAATAATATCGAAGTAAAAGAACTGATCAGAAGTATAGAACAGGTAGCACCCAATCACATCACCCTGTATAATGAGAAGAAAATTGAAAAAGAATTTTTAAATGCCCAGGATTTAATGCTTATCAGCAGTAAAAGCTGGCGAGGGCTTATCGATACCAAAAGTCTTTGGCTGTCTGATGTGCCGTCTACTTTAATCATATCAAATCCATAAATTTATTTTTACATTTTAAAAAATATTTTATACCTTCGCTTCGTGATTACAAATAAAGAAACATATTATTATAGAATTTTTAACTCAGATCTGGGATAGGGATTCTTATGAATACAGCATACAACCTCGTCCTAGGACGGGGTTTTTTATTTTAACAAACAGAAAAATGAAAATAAGTATTATTGGAGTAGGCCTCATCGGAGGTTCGATTGCTTTAAAATTAAGAGAAAAAGGAATCGCAGATTTTATATATGGAATTGATAACAGCAGCAGGCATCTGGATGAGGCCTTGCATTTAAAAATCATTGATGCCAAAGTAGATCTGGAATATGGCATTAAAAATTCGGATCTTATTATCGTAGCCATTCCCGTAGATGCTGCACGGAATATTTTACCGGCTGTATTGGATTTAATTTCCGCCAACCAGACCGTAATGGATGCAGGGTCTACGAAAGCAGGTATTGTAAATATTGTAAAAGATCATCCGAACCGTTCAAGGTTTGTAGCTTTCCACCCGATGTGGGGAACCGAAAACAGTGGCCCTAAATCAGCAGTTGCCGAAAGTTTCTCAGGAAAAGCCGGCGTAATCTGCAATAAGGAAGAATCTGCAGCTGATGCTTTGGCTACTGTCGAAAAAATTGTAGAGAGCCTTGATATGCATTTAATTTATATGAATGCAGAAGATCATGATGTTCACACCGCTTATATTTCACATATTTCACATATTACGTCATATGCTTTAGCCAATACAGTTCTGGAAAAAGAACGCGAAGAAGATACTATTTTCCAGCTTGCAAGTTCCGGTTTTTCAAGTACGGTAAGACTTGCAAAATCCCATCCTGAAATGTGGGTTCCCATTTTTAAGCAAAATAAAGAAAATGTTCTGGATGTACTGAACGAACATATCTCACAGCTTAGAAAGTTTAAGGCTGCCCTGGAAAAAGAAAATTATGAATATCTTGGAGAACTGATTGCGAATGCTAATAAAATAAGAGGAATACTGGATAAGTAATCCTCTTCCTTTTGTTTTTGATTCTGACGGAATGTCTTTTTCTTTTATCTTGACACAAAAGAAACAATCTTAGACAAACATCTGTGGAAATTTATGAAAATCCGTGGTTAATAAAACATATTTAAATTTATTTTTCTTTTGTCTTAACACAAAAGAAACAAAAAGTCAAGACTGGATCCTTTCGCTAAAAATAAATTTTGTTCTCTAAAAATTCTAAACTCGTGCGGATTAACTATTGCTATTTTATATTGAAAATTTATCCCGCACTCAGACAGAAGATTTTTTTTAACGTTCACAAAATTTATTTTTTTAACGCTACAGTCTCCAAGGTCAGGTAATGAAAATCTTCGATTCTCAATTTGTACCTTATTTTTCAGGTATTAAACTTAAGTCATAAAAACATTCTTAGACAAACATCTGTGGAAATTTGTAAAAACCTGTGGTTAATAAAGTAGATTTAAATTTATTTTCTTTTGTCTTAACACAAAAGAAACAAAAAGTCAAGACTGGATCTTTTTGCTAAAAATAAATTTTGATCTCTAAAAATTCTAAAACTCGTGCGGATTAACTATTGCTATTTTATATTGAAAATTTGTCCTGCACTCAGACAGAAGAATTTTTTTAACGTTCACAAAATTTATTTTTTTAACGCTACAGTCTCCAAGGTCAGGTAATGAAACCCTTCGATTTTCAATTTGTACCTTATTTTTCAGGTATTAAACTTTACAAACAACCTTAGATAAACATCTGTGGAAATTTGTGATAATCTGTGGTTAATAAAACAGATTTAAAACTTTTTGAGGTCTAGATAATTCTAACATTCCGGGACATTCACTGCAATCGCCAATCCGCCTTCAGAGGTTTCTTTAAAACGGTCACTCATCGATTGTGCGGTTTCCCACATCGTCTGAATGACTTCATCAAGTGTCACCCTTGCTTTGGTAGGATCACTTTCAAGAGCGATATTCGCTGCAGTAATTGCTTTTATGGCTCCCATTGTATTTCTTTCAATACATGGAATCTGTACCAGTCCTTTTATCGGGTCACAGGTTAATCCCAGATGATGTTCCATGGCGATCTCGGCTGCCATCAATACCTGTCCTACGCTGCCGCCTAAAATCTCGGTCAACCCGGCTGCTGCCATTGCCGATGAAACTCCTACTTCTGCCTGGCAACCTCCCATCGCTGCGGAAATTGTTGCATTTTTTTTAAATAATGTGCCTATTTCTCCTGCAACTAACAGGAATCTTACAATATCATCGTCGCTAATGAATGAAGTGAAAGCCTGGGAATACATCAAAACGGCAGGAATTACCCCGCTTGCTCCATTTGTAGGAGCTGTAATGATTCTGCCGAAGCTTGCATTTTCCTCATTTACAGCTAATGCAAAACAGGCGATCCATTTATTGATGTTGGTGAAATTCTCTTCTGCATCTACTACCAGCTGGAACCATTCATCTTTATTTTTATAGATCTTATCACCTAAAAGTTTTCGGTTGATTCCGGCTGCTCTTCTTGAAACATTTAAACCACCCGGTAAAACCCCTTCTTTGTTTACGCCTTTATAAATGCATTCTTTGATCTGCTGCCAGATGTACAGGGCTTCTTTTCTTGTTTCGTCCTGTGTTCTCCAGCTTTCTTCATTAACGAAAATTAGATCGGAAAACTTTTTAAACCCGAATCTTTCGCAATATTTTACAATATCCGAACCGTGATGACAGGGATATAAGGTACGTACGCAGTCTTTTTCAATTGAGTTTTTCTCCTGAGTTGCAATAAAACCACCGCCTACAGAATAATAATCCTGTATAAGTTCAGTTCCGTCATTGAAAATGGCTTTGAAGATCATTCCGTTGGGATGGAAATCAAGGGATTTCTGCATATTAAGGATCAGGTGATGCCCATAAATAAAAGGTATTTCTTTTTCACCACCCAGATTCAGGATCTGATCCTGTTTTATTTTTGCTACTTTTTCATCAATTTTCGTGGTATCGATGATTCTGAAATTTTCACCGTTTAAGCCGAGCATTCCAGCAATATCGGTTCCGTGCCCGATTCCGGTTTTAGCCAGAGAACCGTAAAATTCCAGAAAAACTTCTTTAACATCGGCAAGCGATTTTTCTCTTTTAATTAAATTAATAAAAGATGTTGCTGCATTCCATGGTCCCATTGTATGTGAACTTGACGGACCTATCCCTACTTTAATAATCTCAAAAACTGATATTGACTCCATAAATAAATCATCATTTTCCTCATAACAAAGATACATGATAAATCCTTATGAAACTCAGCCATTATCAGGATTAATAAATATTTAAGAAACTTATTTTTTTACCATTTCAGACTCTCCTCATGCTGAGAAATATCCAGTCCCAGGCTTTCGGATTCTTCTGATACTCTCAGGGTAATAATACGGTCTGTAATTTTATATAAAAGCAGGGATCCGAAAAATGTAAATACGGAAACCAGTACCAAAGCCATCATATGATGGGCAAAAACTTCGAATCCACCATGCAGAAGGCTTGCATTTTCTCCGTGAGCGAAAATTGCCGTTAAGATCATTCCCATAATTCCTCCGACTCCATGACAGGCAAAAACATCCAATGTATCATCTATTTTTTTCAATGCTTTCCAATTGACCATAACATTTGAAACGATGGCCGAAATAAAACCTATAAAAAGGCTTTCGGAAACCGAAACGAAACCACAGCCCGGAGTGATGGCAACCAATCCCACTACAGCACCGATACACGCTCCCAAAGCTGAAATTTTCCTTCCATTAATCCTGTCAAAAAAAATCCAGGTCATCATCGCAGAAGCTGAAGCAATAGTTGTGGTACCGAAAGCATTTGCTGCCGTTGCATTGGCAGACAATGCCGAACCTGCATTAAATCCGAACCATCCGAACCAAAGCATTCCTGTTCCTAAGAGCACATAGGGAATATTGGAGGGCTCATGATGCGGATTTTTTCTGTTTCCTAAAACCATTGTGCCTGCTAAAGCTGCAAATCCGGCACTCATGTGTACAACGGTTCCACCCGCAAAATCTTTTACTCCGAAATATTTATTCAGAAGGCCATCGGGATGCCACACCATATGACAAAGAGGGGTATAAATGAAGATGCTGAAAAGCACCATGAACAGGAGATAAGAGATAAAACGGACTCTTTCTGCAAAAGAACCGGTAATCAATGCCGGCGTAATGACAGCAAATTTCATCTGAAACAGGGCAAAAAGGATAAAGGGAATTGTAGATGCCATCATTTTATGAGGTAAAACGCCTACACGGCTGAAAAAGGGATAGCTCAGCGGATTCCCGATAATTCCGTAATGTTCTCCATTAATTTCAAAGCCTAAGGAATCACCGAATGATAAAGAAAAACCGATTACGACCCACAAAATAGAGATCACTCCGAGGGCAATAAAGCTTTGCAGCATTGTGGAAATTACATTTTTCTTTCCCACCATTCCGCCATAGAAAAAAGATAACCCGGGAGTCATCAGGAGTACGAGGCCCGCTGCCGCAAGAATCCAGGCTACATCTGCACCTACTATTTTATCTTCGCTTAAAAACTCACCAGTATTGGGAAAATTTACGATCGGACTCCAGAATAATCCACCTATTGCTACAAGACTGATGATTGCAAAAGAAACAATCCATTTAAGGCCTACTTTCATAAAATTTACATTTAACCCTGTCAAAATTAATTATAAATTTTATAAAAACATATATTTATTTCAATTAACCCCAAATAAATTCAACCCAAATTGAAATAATATACATTTATTATTTAAACACCTCATTGAGTATTTTTGAAACTTCTTTATATTTTGTGGCCGGAAAAAGATGGGTCCCGCCTTTGATAATATAATCAGGCTTTGAGTTTTTAATCGGGAAAACGATATCCCGGTCTCCCAATATCTGAATTACTTCCGGGGTTTCTTCAAACTTCCAATCTGATATTTTCTCAATAGACCATTTTAAATAATAAGGGTCTCTCACTCTGAAATATTGCAAAACCCTGGGATTTTTAGGATCGAAAAATTTTCTCACTACTCCATAAACATTAGCACTTTTTTCGTTAAAAAAATGTACAGGTAAGATTTTAGGAATTCTTGTAATTTCTCCTGCTCTTATCAGTTTTGATTTTTCCTTATCGGATTTTATGCTTCCCATGATCACTACTTTTTCTGCAGACTTTCTTTTATGGATCTCCTGCACCAATAATCCCCCGAAAGAATATCCTAAAAGATAAAAAGGTTCGGAACTGTTGATCTTCATTGTCATCCTATCGATATATTCTGAAAAACTTTCATTTTTTTCAGGAATCAGCCAGTCGATAAAAACAACTTCATGCTGAGCCGGAAACTGTAATTTTTCCAGTACTTTAAAATCTGCACCAAGCCCGCTTATAACATAGATTTTCATACTGCTAAAATAAAAAATATGGACAACTATTGAAAGTTATCCATATTTATTTTTATCATTAAAAGTGATAAACTTTTATTTCTTTTTCACAGGAACCCTGTTTTCATTATCCAATTTTTCTGTAGAAACCCTGAACTGAATATCCATTTCGTTTTTGATGAAATAATCTTTCAATGAAGATTGGTAGAATACTTTAAAGTCTCTTCTGTTTAATGAGAATTTAGCAGATTCGATCACAACGGTAAACTGAGTAACATATACGTTAGCAGGGAAAGTGATTGTTTTTCTCACTCCTTTGATCGTCACATCTCCGTACACTGTAGAATTATATTCGCTGTTTGCTAAAGGGATAATTTTAGTCAAATGAAATTTAGCAATCGGGAATTTTTTAACTTCGAAGAAGTTAGTGCTTTTAAGATCATTGGTTAATTTTATCTGATCTTCGTCAGAAACATCTCCAGCCATTAAGCTTCTCATATCAATGACAAATTCACCGTCAACCAAAACCGTTTTATCAAAATTAAATTTTCCACTCTTTAATTTTACAGTTCCAGAATGAGATGAAGCTTCAGTTTTTACAACTTTATATCCCCACCATCTGATCTCGGACGAAGTAACCTTGGAAACTTTATCAAATTTCTTTTGAGCAAAAACAAATGACATGCTCACACACATCATCGCAAACAATAGTAGTCTTTTCATTCTTTTTTATTTACAATTCAACAAAAATAAAAAAAAGTGTAGAACTTCTACACTTTTAACAATCTTTTTTTGATTAAATTATTTAGCAGTCACTTTTACGATCATATCGATATCATCTTTCACAAAAACATCCTGCATTGTAGATTTGTAAGCAACATCAAATTTCTGTCTGTCGAAAGAGAATTTATCAGATACTAAACTTACCACCCCTTTGCTGTAAGCAATTTTTGCAGGGAAAGAAACAGGGTTTGTTTTTCCTTTTACCGTTAAGTCTCCTGTTACCGTATAATTGTAGATTTTATCACTTCCTTTTTTTACAGAAGTAATTTTGAAAGCAGCTGTAGGGTATTTTTCCACTTCGAAGAAATCACCGTTTTTAAGGTGACCGTTTAATTTCCCCTGGTATTCTCCTGTAAGATCGGTAGACGTAATTGAGTTCATATCAAGAACGAAAGATCCTCCTACTAATTGGTTTCCTTTCATCACCATGTTCCCTGATTTTACTTTTACAGTACCGTCGTGAGAACTTGCTTCAGATTTCGCAACTTTATATCCCCACCAGTGAACATCAGATGCTACTACTTTTTTTGACTGCCCGAAAGCTAAACCACCAGCTAATACTGCTAATAAAAATATTTTTTTCATGAATAAGTTATTATTTATTGTTTCTATTTAACGGTGCAAATGTAACCATCTTATTCAATAGATTTCATTGATGTATATCAATAAAAACAATTATTTTCATGAATAATATCACTCAAAAAACTCCGGGAAATCCGGAGTTTGTATTTTATTCTTGAAAATAAGCAGTATAGAGTGCTGCCCCATTTAATCCCGTGAGATTATCCTTGATCAGGTAAATCGGAATATTTCTGAGCATGTCTTCCATCTTATCACTTATTTTAAACTTTTCATAAAATTTAGCCTTATCCATATAATCAATCAGCATCTGAGGAATATCCCCTGAGATCAATAACCCACCCACTGCTTTAAGCTTTAAGGTAAGGTTGTTGGCTTCTCTTGCCAGAAACTCAAGGAAAGTGTCCAGGGCAATTTTACAGATCAATACATCATCTTCCATTGCTGCTTTGTATAGTTCCTGGGTAAAGTTTCCGTTAGCAAAACGATCAGCCAGCCATTCAGGCTCGGGATGTCTTTTAACATCTCTTAAAAACCTGTAGATATTAAATAACCCTGTTTTAGAAAGTACATTCTCCCAGCTTACAATTCCGTAAATATTATTTAAGAATTGATAAAATTCAACTTCAACATTAGTTCTCGGTGAGAATTCGGAATGCCCGCCTTCTGTTGCGAAAGGTCTTAAGTATTTTCCGTCAAAGAAATATCCGGCCTCTCCCAATCCGTTTCCGGGTGCTAAAATAGCCACATTCCCATTTTCTAAATGACCGCTCGTATAGATCGCATCCAGGTCACTGTCTTCAAGAAGTGCCATCCCGTAAGCCGAAGCTTCCAGGTCATTCAGCATATCTACTTTTTCAAATCCGAAATCGTTTTTAATTTCTTCTGCATCCAGGCTCCATCCCAATCTCGCAGGGTTACTTTTCCCGTTGAGCACAGGTCCCGGAACTGCCATTCCCAAACGTTTGGCATTATCCAGTTGATTCTCCTGAATAAATTTTTTCAGAATTTCTGAAAAAGAAGAATAATCTTTAGTAGAATATGTATTTTTTGTTTTTATTTCAAGGCCTCCGTTTCCTGAAACGAAATAGCCTAATGTAGTAATATCTTCACGCAGGTTTGCTCCAATGATAGAAACATTATCATTATTACCGTTTTTCACGCCCGGTAAATACAGTGGAAATTTTGGATTCAAATTCATAATCGCAAATTTTATCAAATATAATAATAGTTTTCGGAAATCGTGTGTCGTAATAAAAAACCTTTTCAAAAAAATGAAAAGGTTTTGGTTAATAATTGTTTATATAAAAATCTAACTACTTTCCTAATGGAATATTGTAAGAAAACCCTACTCCAAGATTCCCCACATTATAATCCTGGCCGGCTAAATCACCTTTATCTCCTACAAATACCTTTTGGTATTGTACAAAGAAATTCCAGTCTCTGTTGTGATATCCAATCTCAGGTTTGATATAGAATCCTCCGTCCGGTCTGTCAACCGTGCTGTTGGAAGCTACTTTATCATCCCCTACAAGGAATCCATATCCCAAGTCGGTCCCGAAATAGAAACCTGTCTGCTTAGGATATACTCTAAGTAAAGCAGCAACCGGTACTACTCCCACATCATTGTTCTTATATCCGTTGTTTTCTTTACCGAAATAGTGACTATAACCTGTTGCAATACCCAGTCCAAATCCCGGAGTGATCAGGTTCTGATACGCTACATCAACTCCTACTGCTGCAGAAAGGTTATCTGCAGGAACAGCCAAACCAACATTTGCACCTACCTTCAACATATTATTCATCTGCACACTTTGTGCGCTTAAGGCTCCAGCCGTTAAAATTCCAGCTAGTAAAACTGCTTGTTTAAACATTTTCATAACTCTGATTTTTTAAATTTTACTACTCATGAATCTGTAAAAATCATGCCAAAGCCGGATATGAAAGTATACTTTAACATTAGAGAAACACGCAAAAGAATGAATTACAATCAATTAAAAACTAAATGTTTGTTTAATAGAAGTAGAGGTTAGAAGCTAGATGTTAGATGTTAGAATAAAAGAAAAGCCGAAGTAGGAAATTTAGAAAAATATCAGACAATTTAACCTGCCATCATCATTACCTATTACTCATAACTCATAATTTATAACTTATAACTATTACTCCCTAATTGTAATATTAAAAATTATTAACCGTTATTCTTTTAACCTTCTTTCTGTAAACCCATCAAAAAAATAAATCTTCTATGGCAGTTTCTTCCCTAATCAACAATAAGCATCTTCTCTGGCGGGCAGGTTTTGGTCCCGGAATCTCCCAGGTAGATGATCTGGAACAGAAAGACATTAAGAACTTAATTAAAGAGCTTTTTAATGAAAATGGTTTTACAGAAGTTAATTACGATACTCCGGATGTGGAAATCATTG
This sequence comes from Chryseobacterium tongliaonense, assembly GCF_041224435.1. Lineage (NCBI taxonomy): Bacteria > Pseudomonadati > Bacteroidota > Flavobacteriia > Flavobacteriales > Weeksellaceae > Chryseobacterium > Chryseobacterium tongliaonense. The sequence goes on from NZ_JBGFFD010000002.1 coordinate 713,016, forward strand.
ATTATATGAGTGATAAAACACCTGCCGAAAAGAAAAAGGAAATTCAAAAAATCAACCGGGAACAGAATAATGAACTGAACCTGAATTTTCTCAACAAAATGATCAACAGCAATGAACAGATGAGGGAAAAGATGGCTTTTTTCTGGCATGGCCACTTTGCATCAAGAGTGATCAATCCAAAGTTTAACCGACAACTATTGAATAGCATCAGGAAGAATGCACTGGGAAATTTTAAAGATCTGCTGTTTGAGGTAAGCCAGTCACCGGCAATGCTGAATTTCCTGAACAATCAGCAGAATAAAAAAGACCATCCGAATGAAAACTTTGCACGGGAAGTGATGGAACTGTTTACGATGGGAAGGGGAAATTATACCGAAAAAGATGTGAGAGAAGGTGCAAGAGCCTTTACAGGATGGGGCTATGATAAAACGGGAAGCTTTAAGGAAAGGAATAAATTACACGATGAAGGAGTCAAAACCTTTCTGGGAAAAACAGGAAATTTTACAGGAACGGATGCTTTAAATATTATTCTTGAACAAAAAGCCACCGCAAAGTTCATCTGCAGTAAGGTGTACCGGTTTTTTGTCAATGAAAATATCGATAGTGATCAGGTGAATGCGTTGAGTGAGAGCTTTTATCATTCAAATTATGATATTAAAAAACTCATGACCGAAATATTTTCAAGTTCATGGTTTTATGATCAGAAAAACATCGGTAACAGGATAAAATCTCCTATTGAATTAATGACCGGAATGATGCGAATGCTGCCGATGAATATTCAGAATCCGGAAAACCTCATCGTTTATCAAAAACTGCTTGGGCAAATGCTTCTTTATCCGCCGAATGTTTCGGGCTGGCCCAGCGGAAAATCATGGATCGACAGCTCAACTTTAATGCTTCGACTCCAGATTCCACAGATCTGGTCAGGTTTAAGGCCTCTTGAGTACAGCCCACGCCAGGATGACGACATTGATATGGGAATGAAATCACGGGAGACCGCTTTAAACAAAGCTTTTAAAAATCCCAATATTACTATCGACTGGAGCCGGGTTGAAAAAACATTTGCTCATAAAAAATGTGAGGATTATCTGATTCAGAGTACAAAGACACTGGATATGAATTCCGTGAAAAACTTTTCAGATAACAGCATAAAAATGAATGTCATCAACCTGATGTCAACACCGGAATATCAGCTGATGTAACCATCTCAGAACTGCAAACTGTAACTTAAATAAAAAAGTCATGTTAATTAAAAGAAGAGAATTCCTTAAGATAAGTTCATTAGCCAGTGCTTCATTGCTGGTTCCCAATTTTCTTAAATCAATGGCATTGGATCCTGCTCTGGAACCCAACCGGAAGATTTTGGTAGTGCTCCAGTTTACAGGTGGAAATGATGGTTTAAACACTATTATTCCTGTAAAAAATGACATTTACTTCAGAGAAAGAAACAGTATTGCCATTAAAGATTCCCTGCAGCTCAACGATGAAACGGGAATCAATTCTGCTCTGTCTTATTTTAAAGAGCTTTTCGACAGTGGAGAACTTTCTGTCATGAATAATGTAGGATATCCCAATCCTGATAAATCCCATTTCCGCAGCATGGATATCTGGCACTCTGCAAGTAAAAGTGATGAATATCTGGAAACAGGCTGGATTGGGCGTTTTCTTGATGAGGAATGCTACCGCTGTGACCATCCGACCCAGGCCCTGGAAGTTGATGATATGCTGAGTCTTGCTTTAAAAGGGGAAAACAATAAAGCTTTTGCATTTAAAGATCCGAAAAGGCTCTACCAGACCAGCCAGGAAAAATATTTTAAATCATTGTATGACCATCATCATGACGACGAAACTGTTTCTTACCTGTACCAGACACTTGGCTCAACGATTAATAATGCAGATTATATTTTTGAAAAAAGCAAGTCAAAAATGACCGGTCAAACCTACCCGAATTCACAGTTGGGAAAAGATTTTAAAACCGTTGCATCCCTGATAAAATCAGATATCAATACCCAGGTATATTATCTTTCTGTAGGAAGTTTCGACACCCATGTGAATCAAAATGACCGCCAGAAGAAACTCTTCAATGACATCAATGAAGCGGTAAAAGCTTTTGTACGTGATATGAAGTCTAACGGGCTTTTCGAAAATATTCTCCTGATGACTTTCTCTGAATTCGGACGCCGTGTCGCTCAGAATGCCAGTAACGGAACCGATCACGGAACTGCCAATCAAATGTTTTTCATCAGTGGCGGATTAAAAAAGAAAGGAATCCTTAATGCTCTTCCCGACCTGCAAAACCTGAATGAAGGCGATTTGGTCTATTCGGAAGATTTCAGGAAAGTATATGCTACCATCTTAAAAAACTGGCTGCAGGCTGATACTTCAAAAGTGCTGGGCTGGAAAAACGGAATTTACGATTTCATATAAAAAAGACTGTCTTTTTATAAACAGTCTTTTTATAAACAGTCTTTTTTTAATTCTAAGCAGGGAGCTGCTTTTCATCTTTCTTTTCATTCAGCTTTTCGGAAACCTTCTTAACGATAAAATCAATCGCTATAGGGACTACAATGGCAAGTAACGCCTTGAATATTCTTGATTTCATAATGTCTATTTTCAAAATAAATACAATTTCCAAGCCATAATTAATTACAAATCATCATCAGGAATTACCAGATTCTGATAATTCTTACTTCCTGCTTTAAACTTATCCTCCATTCTCAATCTCAGTTTTCTCGGCTTGTGAACAATCAGGCAGTCTCCGAACCCCAATAAAAGTCTTTCCAGCTCAAAATTGATCTGAACACAAATTTTAAACAGTGTTCCCTCTTCGGTTTCGCTCATTATCTCCTGACTTTTATGTAAAGGCTTTGTTTTCACATAAGGCGCGTTCGATGCGTCAACAAAGAATACTACGTTCCTGGACTTCATGGTATCTGAAACCGTAACTCCTACAATATCTTTAAAATATTCATCCCCGTCAAGATCTTTGTCAATATACTGAATTGTGTCTTCAACTTTAATGGTCTCCATCCTGTCCAGAGCCAGATTATACATTTTCTGTTTATGCTGACAGATCAAAAACCACCGGTTGTTAAATTCCTTCAGCAGCTGCGGATGTACAATATAGGAACTGGATTCCCTTGCTGTAAAGCTTTTATAAAGAATATTCAGTACTTTTTTGTTGATGATGGCTTCATACAATGCATCAATATGCTCAAGGCCCTTCAGCTGTTCGTTTTTATCCAGATGAATAATAGATTTCTGACTGGTAGAATGAATGGAATCTTCTAGTTTCTGAATTACCCCGTTCATTTCTTTAAACATTGAAAAATCCTTAAACTGCTTTAAAATCTGTACGGCATTGTTCATCGCCTTCAGATCGCTTTCATTCACGGAAATATTATGAATGCTGTAATCCGGATCACTGTAACGGTAATATTTTCTTTCATACACTTCAATCGGAGCTTCATACCCGAACTTTTCACTGCGCATATTCTGCAGATCAAGCTGAACGGTTCTTTTACTCACAAAAGATTCTTTACCTTCAAATTCAAATAACGCCTCAGAACACTCATCAATAAGGTCTTTAAGCGTATACTTCCGGTATTTGTTTTTAAGGCATTTATCCAATGTTTTGTAGCGGATAAGGGCATTTTTATTGGACGACATGGTTTCTCGTTTTTTATTTTGTTAAACGCAAAGACGTAAAGGTCTCTATGCAAACTAGCATCAACTGTACAATTTTGCGCCTTTGATTAACCTTATTTATTTGTTTTTCAAAGCCTCTCCTTCAAAAGAAATCCCGTTCCAACCGAATTCCATAAAGTTTCTGATGTTCTGATGATCCGTTCCTTCCGGATTTTTTAAAACATCTTCTCTGTAAAATTCTCCGAAAAGGTTCAATACCTGTTCTTTGGTAAGGTTGCTCAGCTTTGCAAAACTGAAAACTTTGCATGAGCCGTTGTTTTGGTCTGCCTCATTTACTGTATTTCCGTTTTTAAATTTTGTCGGGATAAAATCGTAATGCTCATCAATATAAGCTATAACTTCTTTGAATTGAATGGTTTCCGGGGAATTTTCTAACTGTTCTAATAACATAGTAATTAATTTAGTAAGGTAAAATTGCGAAATCGTGAAATAGTCAATCACCATTTTACAGTTTAGCCATTTCACTTTTACAATCAACAATTCCAAAAAGCCGAAAGCCCAATTCCAAATTGCCGAGAAAAGTATAAACTTAAAATACAAAAAGGTACTTAAACGTGATTTTAAGTTTAATAAGATCGCATTATTCACCTACCAGCTTCATCTTATAAAGGACAAACTTATTATATAGTAAAATAAGAAAGTCAAAGAGAAGAAGAATGAAATGCTTGCTAATCAAATATTCCGCGGGGCAAAATACGAAGAAAAAAATACAAAGTACAAATGTATTAAAGTTTAATGAAAAGATTTCAACAAATTGGATTATGTTTAAACACGCTATGCTGATATAAATAATATGGCAATATTTTGAAGTTATCGGGTATTTTTCATCATTGGTATTTTCAGATTTTTAAATTCACTTTGCTATGTTGTTCTAATTTCATCAATTTCTTTGTAAACAGGAGACAGCTCTTGTGTGAGATTATAAAAATATTTGTCTCTATCTTCCTCCTGTTTCTTATTACAGGACATGAGAAAAACAAGTAAAGAAAAAAATAGTATAATAGATTTCATATATGTTTGATCTTTAGAATTTTGAATTTATTAAATTTTTATTTTATCAATAATTCCAAAAACCGCAAAAATTTTTGTTTTAAACTACATATCAAGTTCGTATACTTTAAATTAGTGGTATAAGTCTGTCGTTTTTACATTTTCTTATATTTAGAATGAGCAAATGTAGAATCGGTTTACTCTTGTTGTTAAATGTAAATTGCTTTCAAAAAATTATTATCTTCGTGGTTAGTCACAACCTGGTCTGCCGTCTTGTTCATCATCAAAAGGTTGTGAATTGCTTTCAAAAATTATTATCTTCGTGATTAGTCACAACTAGGCTTAACAGATGGGCTGGTACTAACTGGTTGTGAATTGCTTTCAAAAATTATTATCTTCGTGATTAGTCACAACGAAAAAGAAACTAAAACATCCGTCAACCTAGTTGTGAATTGCTTTCAAAAATTATTATCTTCGTGATTAGTCACAACGCTGGTATTATCACTTTTTTAACCCATGTAGTTGTGAATTGCTTTCAAAAATTATTATCTTTGTGATTAGTCACAACATTATCAGAGGAAGTTAAAACAGCCATAGTGTTGTGAATTGCTTTCAAAAATTATTATCTTCGTGATTAGTCACAACAATCTTGCATTCTCCGCAATCCTCTTCTGCGTTGTGAATTGCTTTCAAAAATTATTATCTTCGTGATTAGTCACAACCATATATGCAACTTATAAAACTTATAGGGGGTTGTGAATTGCTTTCAAAAATTATTATCTTCGTGATTAGTCACAACTTTGCCTACTCACATCACGGTACCGATCCCGTTGTGAATTGCTTTCAAAAATTATTATCTTCGTGATTAGTCACAACCCTTATGCTATGATGGCAGGGCTCATGGGCGTTGTGAATTGCTTTCAAAAATTATTATCTTCGTGATTAGTCACAACGTTATTAATCCGTAATACCGTGGATACCTTGTTGTGAATTGCTTTCAAAAATTATTATCTTCGTGATTAGTCACAACACCATATATCATGATACATTTATTCTTTCTGTTGTGAATTGCTTTCAAAAATTATTATCTTCGTGATTAGTCACAACTTTCATCCTTAAAACGATGTAAAACAGATTGTTGTAAATTGCTTTCAAAAATTATTATCTTCGTGATTAGTCACAACTAGATATGAGTAGCTTATATCCATCAGATAGTTGTGAATTGCTTTCAAAAATTATTATCTTCGTGATTAGTCACAACCTTACAATTGTGCAGCCTAGACTAGATCATGTTGTGAATTGCTTTCAAAAATTATTATCTTCGTGATTAGTCACAACATGGGATTCTATACAATCGGGTGAACTTTCGTTGTGAATTGCTTTCAAAAATTATTATCTTCGTGATTAGTCACAACAGGAGATAATAGAGGTACACGAAAAAACTCGTTGTGAATTGCTTTCAAAAATTATTATCTTCGTGATTAGTCACAACGGAGCTATGGGCGGAGTGCATGGGTAAAAAGTTGTGAATTGCTTTCAAAAATTATTATCTTCGTGATTAGTCACAACAGTGGTATTAACTTTATAATAGCCTTTCTGGTTGTGAATTGCTTTCAAAAATTATTATCTTCGTGATTAGTCACAACCACAAACTGTTTTATAAAGTCTGAGGCGATGTTGTGAATTGCTTTCAAAAATTATTATCTTCGTGATTAGTCACAACTATGATTGTACTTGGAGGAAACATGAGATTGTTGTGAATTGCTTTCAAAAATTATTATCTTCGTGATTAGTCACAACGTAATATTCTTTTGGCCTGCTATTTCTTTTGTTGTGAATTGCTTTCAAAAATTATTATCTTCGTGATTAGTCACAACATATAAAAGCCTCTTAATTACAAGAGGCTTGTTGTGAATTGCTTTCAAAAATTATTATCTTCGTGATTAGTCACAACCAAATGTAGCATTTTTTCCTATTCCCACCTGTTGTGAATTGCTTTCAAAAATTATTATCTTCGTGATTAGTCACAACAAAAGGGTTACGGTTATCCTCTGATGCACTGTTGTGAATTGCTTTCAAAAATTATTATCTTCGTGATTAGTCACAACATGATTTGTTTAAATCCGATAGATCGTACTGTTGTGAATTGCTTTCAAAAATTATTATCTTCGTGATTAGTCACAACATACTCTATTAGATCTGCCCTCTACCAGCTGTTGTGAATTGCTTTCAAAAATTATTATCTTCGTGATTAGTCACAACGATCACAGCCATAGCTATTATAGCAGAGGAGTTGTGAATTGCTTTCAAAAATTATTATCTTCGTGATTAGTCACAACCGCCAAACTGTCCGCATAGCCATGCAATATGTTGTGAATTGCTTTCAAAAATTATTATCTTCGTGATTAGTCACAACTCAATCAGAAAAATGCTAACAGGAAACACGGTTGTGAATTGCTTTCAAAAATTATTATCTTCGTGATTAGTCACAACATTGAACAATTAGAAAATTTAGGAAATAGAGTTGTGAATTGCTTTCAAAAATTATTATCTTCGTGATTAGTCACAACAATTTTTTAATACAGTTTCATAATTTGATAGTTGTGAATTGCTTTCAAAAATTATTATCTTCGTGATTAGTCACAACTAAGGACAGGCTATTCGCTCCTTTGTTCCAGTTGTGAATTGCTTTCAAAAATTATTATCTTCGTGATTAGTCACAACGGGCAACGAGTCCGTCAAGAGGGCCATGCTGTTGTGAATTGCTTTCAAAAATTATTATCTTCGTGATTAGTCACAACGTAATATTCTTTTGGCCTGCTATTTCTTTTGTTGTGAATTGCTTTCAAAAATTATTATCTTCGTGATTAGTCACAACATATAAAAGCCTCTTAATTACAAGAGGCTTGTTGTGAATTGCTTTCAAAAATTATTATCTTCGTGATTAGTCACAACCAAATGTAGCATTTTTTCCTATTCCCACCTGTTGTGAATTGCTTTCAAAAATTATTATCTTCGTGATTAGTCACAACAAAAGGGTTACGGTTATCCTCTGATGCACTGTTGTGAATTGCTTTCAAAAATTATTATCTTCGTGATTAGTCACAACATGATTTGTTTAAATCCGATAGATCGTACTGTTGTGAATTGCTTTCAAAAATTATTATCTTCGTGATTAGTCACAACATACTCTATTAGATCTGCCCTCTACCAGCTGTTGTGAATTGCTTTCAAAAATTATTATCTTCGTGATTAGTCACAACGATCACAGCCATAGCTATTATAGCAGAGGAGTTGTGAATTGCTTTCAAAAATTATTATCTTCGTGATTAGTCACAACCGCCAAACTGTCCGCATAGCCATGCAATATGTTGTGAATTGCTTTCAAAAATTATTATCTTCGTGATTAGTCACAACTCAATCAGAAAAATGCTAACAGGAAACACGGTTGTGAATTGCTTTCAAAAATTATTATCTTCGTGATTAGTCACAACCTCAAAAAACAATCTACTGAAAATCAGTAGATTGTTTTTATTTTTAGGATTTAAAATTTAGAATAATTCAAGTTGTTGAAAGGTCGGTGGTGGCTCTTCTTTATTTCTGGCGAAGAAAATTTCAATATCACCAAACTGTTTATCTGTAATGCACATTATAGCAACTTTTCCTGCTTTTGGAAGCATAAATTTTACTCTTTTGATATGAACTTCTGCGTTCTCACGGCTTGGACAATGCCTGACATACATTGAAAACTGAAATAGTGTAAATCCATCATCAATCAAAGCCTTACGGAAACGGTTAGCATCTTTCATATTTGCTTTGGTTTCGGTCGGAAGATCATATAATACTAAAACCCACATAATCCGGTATGCATTAAACCTTTCGGCATTCATATCAGTTCAGGATAAGAGATCAGTCGTTTTTCCCCCGTATAACATTTATAAAGTGAACTGGCCGTCATTTTTATAGCGACTAATAATGGTCTTGTTTTACCATCAATTCTTACATCCCTTGTTGCAATCTGCAGAATATGGGTTTTAAATTCTTTGGTTAACTCTTCAGAACCGGAATTTGTTTCTAACCACCGCATTACCAGCCAATCGATAAACGGCCGATAAGGCTCCATTAAATCATCAGCAAGACAGTAGGGGTTATATTTATTTTTATGGAAAATTCCGAGAACGGGAAGCAATCCTGTTTCAACAATTGCTCTGGCAACAATACTCCGTAAAACAGAATATCCAAAATTAAAGAACTGATTTGGGGAATCTCCATAACGTTCTCTAAGAAAATCCAAACTGATAAGATACTTCCAGTAATGTTGAGCTGCAATGCCTTCCATATTAGTAATGTCACCACTTTTTACATTTTTCTGATATTCCAGCATAGGCTCATAATAATTTCCCAATTTTACCAAAACATTTTTCTGATTTTCAATCTTACACTCAACGGTTTGCTTCCAAAGTTGTTTTTTAAGTGGTTCGCTGGCTTCCAACTGATCTTTTACTCTATCAGAATGTTCGGTATGTCCATATATCGGGAGCATTATTCCGTGTGGTAAGTGATGATGATCACAACTGATCACTACCACATTATTCCCCATCATTTTCTGAATAAGTTGATGTGAAATCGTAATCTGAAAATGATCCAGCATCAGCAACCCTAAATCTTCTACAGGAATACTTCCCTTCTCTGATTTCGTCTCAGGACAAAGGATTTTCATTTGCTCATCTTTGAGTTTAAGGTAAGCTGGATTCCCTATGTAAATAGAACGGGTGATCATAAAATAATCATTTAAAAGGATTTATAATTTTTAATTTTTTATCAATCAATCCGTGATGTCCCATATCATCCTGAGAATATAAAATGTTATAACCATTCAAAATTGCATCTGCTACAATAATAGAGTCTCCTAATTGAAAATTATGCTTAATCATTAAATGATGTGCATATCGATATGTGTCTTTATCAACTCTATTTAAATTTAATATATTTAATAAGTCAATTCCCATTTTTGAAATATCTTTCTTTAAAATTCCTTTTTTTGTCAGTTTAAATAAAAACTCTTGAAAAGTATAATTAGAAATTGACGCCCCTGGCCTAATTAAATTAATAGCTATTTCTGAAATATAATAATCTGATTTTTCAAATGCATAAATTAAAATATTCGTGTCAAGAGAATATTTTATATTTTTAAAATCAAGATTATTACCTATTAAAAATTTTCCGGATATCATTCGAGGTAAAAGTTATAATATTACCTAAACTACCAACTTTGAGCTTAAAGATTAATTCTTTTTCTTTGGTAAGCTCAATTTTGTTAAGCTGAGTATATTCTAATTTGTTTACTATAGTTGTTGCGACACATAAAGGAATTACATAAAGACGATTTCCTGTAAAACTTACAATTTTATATAGATTATTAATTTGATCTTTATTTGAAATATTAAAATCAATTGTATTCATATTATCTCTTTCTTCAACCAAATAAATCACGTCATTTGGTGATAAGTAAAATAATAATTTTTCACCTTTTTTATTAGTTTCCGGACAAGAAAATAATCCTTGTTTCTGTCTTTCAATTACCTCGTTCAGCGGAATGCTTTCATAACTTCTTTTTCCTTTATCACCCGCATAAACCGCAAAAAACAAATTTGTTCCTTTGGCAGCTTCTACATATTTATCTTTTTTATTTCCTGTTTGACCTACAGGAAATTTACTTCCCAATTCAAAAATCCTGACTTTATTAATAGGCTGATGTGGTTTACCATCGTTAAATTTTTCAATATTTTTATTCATATCCTCAATTCCTTCAGGTGAAAATGCAAGTTCAGAACTTCCTTTAAATTCCAAATAGTTCTTTAAAATTTTCTGAATTCCCGTATCTGTAATTGAATTGATCATTTTCAGGTCAAATGAAGTATCCAAACTCTTTCTTGTAGCAGTTAATATTTTCCCTTTTGGAATTTTAATCCAGGGCAGATCTACTTTTCCTGAAACCGTTTCTTTATGCATCGGTTTTCGTATGGCCCAATTTATTCCTTCTTGCTTTATCAGTTCTTTTCTTTTAATACCATCTTTTTCAACCCATTTTTCGTAATGATTTGTTGCTTTATTGATCACCCGCAGGTTTTGTTTAAAACTGACGATAATTGTTTCCATTTTGTTTTTAGCATCAACAGTAAAGTTATCCCAAGGCTTTAAAAATTGTTTAGGAACTTCCTTCTCAATTTTTTCGCCGGTTTGTGGATGACTGTAAACTACTCTTTCAAACCTCATCAGCTTTCTTTTTAAATCATATCGCTTAATGTCAGATTTAGCTGATTGATTATTGAGAAGATTAATATGGTCTTTGGTGGCACATGCAATTACCAAAGCATCCATAGCGTGATGGCGATGGTCTATCCTTTTCTTGGAAAATCCTTTTGAAAGTTCAATCGGAACGGTAGGTAAAAACTTCTGATGATTTTCATTCCAAGCTGTAAAATCCTTGGAATTGGTCAATTGATTCATTCTTTCAAAACGGGGAAGTATTAATTCATTCCAAACATCATTCAGCCCCCAATCTTGCTTCAATTGTGTTGTCACTTTTCCATTTCCGGGAACAATATTCTTAGAATTTACGCCTTCATCGGTTCCATTTTCTACCCGGACAATATTGGATAGTACACCGGAAATGTATTTGCTGATATATCGCGTGTCATTCAGCTGACGTTCAATCATCTTTTCAGGAATTTCCTCTAAAAGAAGCTTTGTTCTCTTACTACGGTTTTTTGCATAATGTTTTTTTACAAAGTCCTCATAAGCTTCCACTTCAAAAACCCGCACACTTTTTCCAAAACCACATTCTATCATTGTTCCGTGAAACTGTTTAATAAAACCGAGTCCGATATGGTTATCTTTCAATTTATTAACCGCAGATTCACAGATAATTTTATTGCTAAAACTATCATCAAAATAACGACTTTGGGGGATAATATGTTCAATTTCATATTCAGGTGTAAATAATTTATTCAACGGAATAATTTCTCCAGTGTAAGGCGAACGGTATTTTTGTTCAAGCCAAAGTTTATATCTCTTTAAATCTGAAGAAGAAGGCTGAGCTGTTTTACTGATTTTAAGAATATCATCATTAATTTCAATTTCAGAATTCAAGACTCCATCTTCATAAATTTTAAGGATTTCCTGTTGCATCGGTGAGAAAGGTCGAACGTTTTCTACTTCATTATCATTCATCATTTCAGCTAATAGAGCTTTGATGCGAAAATTGGTATTTTCGTTTTCAGTAACCATATTGGTCAGTTTTTTACGGTCATCTGCCGTATTTTTCATTTCTCTTCCTAATTCGATATGAATTTCATTAAAGAAGTCTTTTACACCATTCCCATACCTGATCCAAATATCTTTAACTACACGAAGAGTTTCTGTAACCACCTGCTCTACAATCGGATTACGAAGCGAATGCTGTTTAAATTCTTTTAAAAATTCTTCCAAATCCTCTGCGGAATTCCATTTCCCTAAAACCGAAGCTTCTGAATGACGACCGTAAACTATATATTGTGCCAGCCATAATGGTAAGCCCTGGAAATGGTTTTCATGTGTAAAATGTAACGTTTTGTCCCTTATCTTCTCTTTTATATTTTCATCAAATTCACCTGTGATGATTTTTTCAATTCTTTCCTGAGATTTTTTATCAATGCTTTCCCAATTCCAATATTTTCCTAATCGTAACAATGGTAACAATTTCTTAATGGCTTTTTCTGAAAAAGAACCATATTCACTTTTAAAGGGTGGAAACTTTTTAAAGGCTTCAAAAAATGAGTTTTCATCCAGATTATTTTTACGGGCAAATGATTTCAATGCTTTTTCATACTCTGTCTTATCATTCACGGAATAAATAATATGCCAGATACTTTGCTCCATTTCTCTTGTCAGGAAATCAGACCGATAATTTTCAACCTTTTCCAGCCTTGTTGAAATCATTGTCCGGGTTTCATTGCATGGATATTTTTTATCTTCCACATAATTCCATCGGTATTTTTCAACCTCTGCATTAAGTAATTTTCCTTTAAAATCTTTTTGCTCCAAGAGGTATTTAAGCAGAGGCTTCTGTTCAACTTCCTTTCTGCTATTTAAAAAGTCAAACAAGCCCTCATAATCTTTCGTGCTGCTTAAAAATTCTTTTGTAGTATTCGTATCATCATCTTTTCTGTAAATATTCAGATTAAACATCCACTGCCAGACACGAAACTCCTGGTAATATGGATTTGATTTCGGAATAGTTTTCAAATATTGCGTGTGTTCTACTCCATTTTCATCTTTATATTTTCTAAATTCTAAAGTACAGTTTGAAACAGAAGCTTTCTGGCTTCTCAAAGGTCTTTGATAAAAAATAAGATCATCTAAAAGCAGGTGAACAAAATCTTTTTTGCTCAATGTTATCTGATGAGCTTCATTATTGCGATACAATTCTCTTATACAATCATTATATAGATCATCATTTTGCAATTCCGGGTGAAACTCTTTCTGTTTTTCCAGAATTTTTTTCAGTTCTTCTTTATAAAACTTTCTTTCAATCGTACGGACCAATTTTCCCTTAATTTTTTGCTTGGGATTTTGTAGCAATGCTTCATAAATGTATGCTCCGACTGTTTTATGGGACTGGTCAATTTGCTGTTCTGTCTTCTTTTTTATAAGTGTCCAGTCATTCTCACTCGGTGCACGAAAACTCCTTTTCTCGTTTCCCTCTTTATCCGTTTTTACACTTCCATCATCATTTAAATCAGTTGTTACAATAAAGTCTCTTGTTTTATTTTTCCAATTAAATAGAGGAATTTTACTTGAACGTCTGTAAATCCATCCATTTTCTAAAATCAATGAATACCAAATGTCCGATTTCCCTCTTTGAGGTTCATCAGCCAAAACATCCATAATTTTTAACGAATAAAATTCCACCAATTTATTAGGATTCTCATCTTCCTCTTCACCCCGTAATTGATAATATCCACGTTTCTGATTAAAATTCAAAAGAATCCAGGCCAGTTCCTCTTTTTTAATTTTTTGGGTAAGTGCCTTTTTGCGGAGATAATAAATCGTCCAATCATAAGGAATTTTCCTGTTATTTTCCAGAAGCTGTGGTTGATGTTTTTTGAAATCTGACAGCATTTCTTCAAAGGAAGCTTTAAAAATAAATTCATTGCCATCATAAACCAATTTAGGTTCAGTTTCCGCTTTGAATTTTCCAAACCGTCTTTCAAAATCTATCTGGGATGCATAGTGTACCGGCAAAAAGCTTAAGATATTCAAAACCCGATGTAGTCTTTCCCTGCGCAGTAAAAATCTTTCACGAAGCCTTCTTACACCTCTGTAACCTGTGCGCTCAGCGGTTTGGGAAACAGAATTACCTTTTCCAAATTCTCCCAGAATATCCTGAGACATCGGAATAATCCGGCACCCCATTCCAAGGATTTCACCCTTTTTATTTTCAAAATCCTGTTGAACCAAAGCCCAGCCGATTGAATTTGTTCCTAAGTCTAATCCTAATATATTTTTAATCATGCTTATCAGTTTTTATAATACATAAAAATAGAAAGAAAAAAAATATTTGAATTATGGATTCCCGTAAATCAACTCATAAATTTTTCGTTTATATTTGTATCAATAATTTTGAAAGCAATTCACAATAAGGATTATTCCGTTGTGAAAACATTAAAGTACCCTCGTCTTACAATACGGGGGATTTTTATTTCTTAGATTTCAACAATTATAATGGAACTGTTAACCTTAACATCTATTCATATTCTCTTTTTATCTGCGAGAGTATGGTTGGATCCTGTATCTCATCGTCTTTGGCTAGTAATAGTACTTTAGACATTATCTCGGCAGACTTTGGATCATCATCAGCAAAAGGCAAAAACAGCTTTCCTCTATGTTGAGAATGCACAGGAAGTATGGAAAGATATTTACCCGGAACCTGATGAACTATGGCACTTCCCAAATGCACGCTGTATTCTGCCATTTTACCTTTCACCAAAACGTGTGAACCTTCAATACTGATATTTTCCAGCTTAAATAACCGCGCTGTTTCTTTCATCAGTACAGATCGCATTTCAATGGAGGAATGGCTGGCTTCGGGGTCTACACCTCCCACGTGAGCAACTGACACCACCAGATCTATATCACGCATTACTTCTGAAAACAATCTTGGATTGATATCCTTAAAAGGAATATTCTTATAGTCTTTTAATGAATGAAATTCTATCGTTTCAAGGGTAGAGCCTTCTACTTCTGCGGGTGAAAACCAATCTGCCATAGCATAAAGTTTCACCTGAAACCCTTCCTTATGATAGACCTTTTGTAGACCTTCTTCATAATCTACCTTCCAGCCTCTTGTTTTAAGCAGTGCCAATGCCTGCTTCGGCTGAATCTGATGCCCTGCATAGCGGCGTGATACGGATTTCTCTTTCAACTCATCCGGTGTCGGAACATATAATTCCCTGAATACCTGTTTAAAGGGTTGGATAAGTTTTTCTGTGAAACAGTAATGTTGATAATCACTCCAAACGGAATGTTCATGTAAATCCACACAATGGGCAATTCTGAACGTATTATTTTCATTTAATTCCTGAATCTCGCCATCGGCAGTTACCAGATTACCATCATGAAAAAATCCTATTTTATTATCATTGGAAATGAAGACCAGTTTCTCTAAATGCTTTACAATAACAGGATGCTCAAAAAGATTTTTGATTTCTGTAAAAAGAAATTCATCCCCTCTAATCATAGCCTCTTCTAATCCTTTTCGGGAACGGGTCCATTGTTCACGCATGATCTTGCGGTAATTTCCTAATTCTATGATGGCTTTGTCCTTCTTTATTTTTGGAGGAATTGATTTTAACTGTTTATCATCCCTGAATACTACCAGTTCAGCTTTTCCATCGACTTCTATAATTAAACCTACGGTAATCCCATCAACAGTTATCTGTGTTTCTTTTGACAGAAGCGTTTGAATCTGTTTGGTTTCCATAGCCCAGGTCAGTCTTACCGGATCAGGATAGCCTGCATTCCGGGCCAGGTTTTCCAAAGCTACCCGGATAGCCAGGGCTTCGCTTGCCTGTTTCATAGAACCAAACTCCCTGCTTTCTTTTTTAAACTGTTGTAAATATTCATACCGGCTTAATACATCTTTCTCGGGACTGGTTTTACTTAAGGGTACAAGTCCGTATACCCGAAGGTAATCCTGATCCCGTTTATCTTTTATTTTTGCCGTTACTTCCCTTATCTTTAAATCGCCGGTAAGGGTATCGGAATAAAGCCTTGCTCTGCGGTGTCCATTCCCGTCGGATATGTATTTAGCAGATTCATACAACATCTCCCAACGGGCTTTTCCTAATTCTTTATAAGCTTTTATAAACCAGTCTTTGTCTACGGCTCCATCCTGGAATTCCTGAATATCTACCGCCGAATATTTCGCTACCTCACTTTCGAGTTCTGAGTTCTGTGCCTGGTAGGTACCGGTTTTGGTATGGGCATGCATCCACCATATTGCTGAATCCAGTCCTTTCCAACCTAAATAATTACTGATCAGCTTTTGCCATTGTGGAGCATATACCGCTGCCTGTATCAGGTGGAGTTCTGCAATCTTTCCTTCTTTCATCATTTCATTAAATGATTCCTGGGTATCGGTTTCTAAAGGATAACAGGAAGATAAAAGATAGGAAAAGAGTTTCTGCCGGGTCATGCTTTCGTTGCCATAGCTGTAGATATAACTGGCATAGAGACCTGATTTACCCAGTCCTTTCAAAATCTGCATGAAGCGACGGGCTCCGTATATGGTCTGAAACTGCTGTACGAAATGAGAAACTGCTGTACCGGCATCACCACGGACAAGCTCTATATCTAAAAACTTATTTTGTATTTCTTCAATAACAGGTTTTAAAAAAGGAAATATTTCCAGGTATTTTGGGGTGTTATGATAAAGTTTGGTGACGGTAAGTTCCCTTATGGCAGATTCAGCAGTGAAAATCCCTTCATAGAGTTCATCTTTGGTAATAACCTTCAGTTCATAGGCTTTGCAGAAAAGATAGAAAGGCGGAACTGAATATTTGATATTTTCTTCCAGTCCATTGAACTGCATCCACCGGTATAATTTCCAAAGCCTTACATACTGATCATTAGTGAGATTTTTATACAAAACAGCACTTAAAAACACATGGAAAAAACCTAGTTGCTGCCATCCGCTTCCTCCATATCCGTAATAGTAATCGTTTTCTTTTGCTTTGTAGTCTTTAATATCCTGTGGAAGATGAGCAAAAAGAGTACTGGATGCATCAATTAAAAAATCAGTCTCTTCTTCGAATATAAATTTGTACTGCAGGGATTCAAGGATTTTCTTAACCGGATTATCCCAGTAATAATCACTTTTCATAGGGTTGGGTATGATATCTTTGTGATAAAATACAAAGCCTTCCAGAAAATCCCTGAATTTTTTACGGTCACAGTTTTCGGCAAATGTCAATAGGAATAGATCTATTGGTTGAAGTTTAGCATCTTTATACCACTGTTCCCATACCTCATGCAGGGGATAATTTGCAGATAGCTGGTCAGGGGTAAAGTTTTCGGTATTATTTTTTATTTGGCGGAAGCTATTACCCATTAATAATTTTATTACTGAACCATTCCAGTCTTCTGCTTCATACTCATAATCTTTATGTTTCAGGAATAGGTCATGGAGTTTTTGCAGTTCTTTTTTTATATGACTCATAGATTGCGTAAAGCCATATTTATCTGTCCTGGTTGCTTTGGTATAAACCGAATCCTTTTCTACTTTTGGCAATTCATATTTTGATATAACAGCCGGATTATAGAATCCGAATCCATTCTCTACAGATAACAGTTCTTTATTCCCGGAAGGGTTAAGCTGGTCAAGCAGGTTTTGTTCTCTTTCCGATATTTTTGCTTTTCCGGTATACTGCTCTGCCCAATGGGTAATTTGAGCCGGTATTCTTTTGTTTTTTTGAAGCTGAAGCATGATATCCAGTGAAGCGGTTCGCTGTTCTATATCTCCTTTATTCATTAAGTCATCAACTAATGGGCTAATCACTTCATCTTCCTGTTGTACTATCAGCTCTATGAGTTTCTGGCGAAGTGTGCCGCCTTTTCTTTTAAACAGATCAAAGAAGGCCATTACTTCCTCTTTGGTTAAAGGATTCTGCAGGAGTACATTGATCCCTGAAGCCACCAAAGATTCGCCCCTGTCTTTTATAATTTTAAATGCAAATTCTTTTTGAAAGGGAGTTACAGTTTTCTGTGTGGTCTTTCCAAAACCGTAGGAAAATGAATAGCAATAAAAATCACCTAAAATATTCCGGGACAGCAGCTCCCGTAACGAGAGTTCAAACTGATCAAAATAAGAAAGTACCAAATCTAGTTTATTACTGTCTTCACCAACCAGATAAAACATGGAGGCATATAAATCACTCTTTTTGAAAGTAGCATTAAGCCATGAGAAGATTTTCCCTTCAAATTTCTTTTCTTTGAATTCAATCTTTTGGGTCAGCTCATGCAGCTTCTCAAAGAAATCGGGATAATCAGGGTTGTCAATATAGAATTTTGAACCTGTATTAGCGCTTAATAATGATGACATAGGGCCGCCAGCAAATGCCAATACCTGCAGATCACCCTCCAATACGGCTTTATAATATAATGGCATCTGGATATAAGGATCAGCAGTTTCCGCTGCAAACTTGATGGCTAAGCATTTTTTTTCTATACTTCCTGTATCAAACAATTGGTGCAGGTATGGAACTGTCTTTTCCACGTCCCATACTCCCTGTACCCAAAGTGCCATATAGACTTCATTGTTATTTTTGCTTCTGATGGCAACAGGAATCTGCTCCGGGTTACTGAAATAAATATCTGCCAGTGAAACGATATTTTTCACGACAGATTCTTTTTCACCTTCCCAGCCTAAACCTGTCCATGTGTCTATGGAACGTACCACTGAAGAAAAACGGGTCAGCTTATGTTCCATAATGACATGGGTCATATACTTTAGGGCTCCTATACTGGTTTCATCCAGCGCTTCCAGTACCGTTTGTCTGAGTCCTTCCTGTCTCTGGGCAGCAAGCAGTAGTTTTTCCACGAGTTCCCAGCATTGCTGCCTTTCACTGTTCAGCAGGGCTTTTATTATATTCCGGGATACTTTGCCTTCGGTGTGTTTGTTAAAAATAATATCTTCTATTAACTGGTAAATTGCTGTATTTCCGGCATCGATTGCGGCAGACCAGATATAGAACTGGCTTGAGTTATTGGTTACGGCATGATCATATATAATCTGTTCTTCGAGTGAAAGGTCATAATATTCATAACCATTACTATAAGAATATATGCTGGAAAGCTCCAGTAAACTTCTGATCAGATTGATCTGGTTAAGAAATACATACCACTGATGATGGGGAGCACGGAAGGATCGCCTATAATAGCCCGACTGGTACATTTTATAAGACATTTTATTCCATGCATGTTTTACCAGTTCGGCATTCTCTCCAAAGAAATAGGTTAATAATTGGTAATAGTCTTTATCTTCCCAGATATCAGGGTGTATGTATTCTTTAAGTTTTTCGACTTTTGCAGAACCTAAAGTTAATTCTTCGTAATGGTTGGCCTCATCCATAATTAATACTCCTAATTCTGCAACGTGTTTCTTTAATTTAGGTTTTGAAAAAAGTTGAGATAAGAGACCTTTTTCACTTTGCTCTTTGAGATCTTTCCGTAAATTCTTATAATAGTTTACAACCTTTTTCGATTGTAATTTTTCAGTGATTTCCATATTGTGATTTTAGTGTAAAATAATTACCAGTAGCTTCCTGCCAGAAAGGTAAGCCTGATGAAAGTAAAAGAATGTTCTAAACTTAAATTTATAGATTCTGAAAGATTCTCGAGCCTCTCGTCGTGATAAAACACGGCAAACATACCATCTTCAAAAGCCTGGATAGCATTGTTCTCAGCTTTTTGAAGATCTGCCTTTTTTTGATTATAAATGCTTCCGAAACCGGCCTTTCCCGTATCTGTAAGAATATTCAAATAATTTTCTAACGGGGTTTTAGTATAATCTTCATATTCCAATTCAAATGATTGTGTATTAAAAGCCTCTACCTGCTGCCGGACGATTAATTGTAATAAGTTTTCTAACGTGATGGTATTATCATGGTAAGCAATCTCAAGCTTCTGTTCCGAAAGAATAGGATGCTTTTTGCCCAACTGCTTTACCGTAACCTTTATTTCCATATCTTATGAAGTTGATGTCGAATAAATATAGTTATTTTTGTTTCAGAATCTGACATATATAAATAATAAAAAAACCAACTTTTAAAGTTGGCTTTAGAAGCTTTGGACAATGAGTTATTGTACTTTCTTCCATCCTATGTTATAATAATTAACATCTTCAATCAATGTTTTAAAAAATGTAGATTCATATACACTATTTTTCATACATTCATATTCTAATGGAAATCTACGTTCTATAAATGATTCATTGTTTTTAACTTTATACATCAATGTAAATCCATCAACTGCAATACATTTATCTATACCATCATCATCTTTGGATGGATTTTTTAGCCACTGATTATTTCTTTCGCTACGAAGCTTTAATTTCTTTTCAGATATAACTTTTCCATTGCTCAAATTATAAACAATTATATCATCGTTAGTATAACTCCACATATATGAAGATTTAAACTCCGATGAACCGATGGTGAAAATATTGCCATTTGAACTATATAACTGATTATATAGTTTTTTATTTTTTGAAGTTGCATCATTACTCGCTAAATGATTAGTTTGACAAGAAAAAAAAGATGCAATAAACATAAAAAGAAATAGTTTTTTCATTATTTTATTTATTAACAAGTTACATACTATAGATTCTACATAATTAACTGTAGCATTGCACTAGTACCAGCATTTTCCAATCATCATCATCCCATTTACAATAATTTTTGTTTTATTATAATAAGTTATAACTCCTGCACAATTTCTTCCGAAATTTATTTAAAATTAAAACTAGGGTATCGATTTCAATACCCTAGCTATTATTCGATCAATTTATACAGTAGCAGTATAAGAGTTATAAACTTTTGTCAAAAGATAATAAATCCAGTATTGAACTTGCAACTATTTTTGAGACAAAATTTATATACTCTTTATGCTACATTTTTAGATTGATTAGACATTAAATTTTGATACTCTCTTATGGTTAAATTTCCTAAAGCCGAATGCCTTCTCTGAGTGTTGTAAAATGTTTCTATATATTCAAACACAGAGTTTTTGGCATAATCTCTAGTTTCATATTTATTTTGATAGACAAGTTCGGTTTTCAGAGTTTTAAAAAAACTCTCCGCTACAGCATTGTCGTAGCAATTTCCTTTTCCACTCATACTTCGGGTAATGTTTTTTCCGACTATTGACGTAAATTCTGTGCACGCATACTGTATTCCTTTGTCTGAATGGAAAATTAGATTGTCATGATCCTGTAAAGGACGGTGAAGTCGTGCCATTGTCAAGGCTGCAATACTGGTGTCCTGGGCTTTCATCGTCTCACTTAGCGATCATCCTATAACCTTTCTGTCAAACAAATCAATAATTGTCGTGAGATATAGCCAGCCCTGACCTGTTCGGATATAGGTAATATCAGAGACCCAGACCTCTTTACTGCTTTTAACCTGAAAATTTTGATTCAAATAATTTTGGACAACAGGATACCTATGAGAAGAATTAGTAGTCTTCTTAAATTTTTTCTTGACAACACTTCTCAAATCTCGTTCTCTCATCAGTCTGGCAACAAAAGGACGAGAGGCTTTTATTCCTTTTGACTCTAATTCCCTGGCAATCCGAGGACTTCCATATCTGCCACGGCTCCAATGATAAATACTGAAGATCTCCGAAGACAACACAGCTCTTCTTTCTGA
>NZ_JBGFFD010000020.1:0-8964 GCF_041224435.1 Chryseobacterium tongliaonense
AGATTTGCAGGAATAGATGTATTTGCTGAATCTTATCAGAGTTTAACACCTAATCATTTTGCTGCCAATAACCCGATCTCTTTTTCAGATCCAACAGGAATGTATATAAGGGAATACAACGGAAGTATAACTTATAAAAGGACTGATGAGATTGCTGAATTACAGAACTCTTTTGATGGAAGAGTAGATGATTTGGCGCGTTATATGAATGAACATGATGTTTTTAAGGAAGAACTTCCGGAACTTGTTATAAAAGGTTACGGGACCTCAAAAACCTGGGGTTCAGCATTAAGTACCTATACTCTTAACCATAATGCACTTTACAACGGTATGTTGGGTGTACAGACTGCATGGAATTATGCTAATCGACCTATGGATCCTATGGCATGGGTAAGAAATGATGGACCTATAAAGTATATAGGTGGAATGGGTGATCCTTTGGGGATTTGGGAAGGTATTGGGATAGCTATGTCTGCTTCAGGTGATAAAAATGTGCAATTAGCTGCGTTACCACTTTTAATTGTAACTAAAAATGGGGATGATGCGTTAAAAGTTTTAGCTACTGAAAAAGGAATATTAACAACTAGTGATGCTCTAAGAATAGAAAATGCAGCAACTAGAATTAATAAGCCAATAACAGTTGTAGGAAGTAGAGCAACAGAAGGAAGAGTTAAAAATGGAATAAACACATTAACAGGAAATAATTCTGATTGGGATTACATAATTCAAGGTGGATTAAAAAACAGCCGAGAATGGTCAAAAATCAAAAACTCTTTACCTGGATCAAAATCCTCATTTGATAATCTTCCAAGTAAAATAGATATTCATAAAGGGCCTATAGACCCAACTAAACCATTTATTACCATTTATCCACGTAAATTATAAAAATATGTTAGGAATAATTGATCAGATTTCTATTAATAAATATGGGCAAGGACATATACAAATTGATGTTCTTAAGTCGAATTTTGTTAGTTTTAATTTAGAAAAGAAAAAAGATTATTTAGAAGAAATAATTTCTCTAATAATTCAATCAAAACCAACTGATGAAGATATAGAGCCTGCAATAAAAGAAAGTAATTTAAAAAATACTTTTACCCCATGTGTTTTATTAAAAAAAGGTATTGTCAATCATAATTTAAGGAAATTAGCTAATTTACCTGAATATGAACTAGAAAAAGTTTTAGTATTACTGATGAGCTTATTTAAAATAGCATATCAAAGAAGGTTTATTGAGGAGAAAAATAATCCTGGTAAATGGTGGTATTGGGATCTATCTGATCCAAATATTGAGAGTGTAATTCTTAAGGATCTTAATTGATGAAAAGTGGAGTTCCAAATTCAAACATCTAAAATTTTTGATTCATCCCATTCCCGAAGCAAGGATACTCATACCAACCGATGATACAATGTTAGAATAAGATTATATCTGATAACACAGCTTTATTAATTTTCAGTGTCTGCTGAAAATTTACTATATTCTCTGCTTCCCTGTAAGGGATGTTTTCACTCCTTAATACATTGAGAGAAAATCCTAATGCAATATACATTTGGTTGCGTTTCCAATCTTGGAAGCTATTTTTTTCTATGTTTTTTTTAATCTGACCTTCAAGAAAACTTTCCTTTTGATTATCTGCAATCATAGAATATTCTTTACTGTTTATCACATAGTCTTTATAGTCATTCAATGTATAATCATCCCAAATAAAAAAAGCAATGCCTTGTGTATATCCACTAAGAAATTCTTCAGCAACAGAATTTTTCAGTTCTTCATCTACTTTAAATGAAATAAAAGTGTAAGGGGGTGTACCTGTTGAAACAGATAGTTCCCATATTTTAGTTTGAATTTTATTAAATATCATTAACAGTTATTTATCTTATATCATAGTCAAGCGAGTTTCTATTTCTTAAAACTCGGAACCATTATTTTTTACTTTCTTGTCCACATTGGGTTTTGTTTTATGATTAATTTGTATGTAGCACAACTTTCAGAATGCGCCCCCGGCAAATAACCGATGCTCATCAAAAATTCATTTACAATTTCACCACCTGTAAAACGGAAAGTCTTTTTAAATAATTTTACCCATTCTTCTTTCGTTCGTGGGTAATGGTGTTTCAACACTGTTCAAATGAGCCGAATTCTTTTTGCAAACTCAAAATGACTTTTGCATTTTCGATAGCTGCATTTATTTTAAGTTTGTTCCTGATAATTCCAGCATCGGCTAATAGACGTATGCGGTCCCTTTCAGTATAGGCGGCTACTTTCTTGATATTAAAACTGCTATATGCTTTTCGGATAGAAGTTTCCTTTTTTAATATCGTTTCCCAGCTTAATCCGGCCTGATTGATTTCCAATACCAAACGACAGAACAATTCATTGTCATCATGAAGCGGAAAACCATAATAATTGTCATGATAATTTTTATGAAGCGCTTTCTTCTCCTCTGATTGTATGTTCTCGATAGCGGTGCAGTAACTCATAATCTGTTCTTTTAAAATTAAGGGAGCGTGACTTGCTCAGATCACGCTCGCCTTTTTGGATTTATTCGGTCATTTTCAAGTCCTGAATTTTACCGTCGATAATCTCGAAGTTAAACTTAAGCACCAGCGGACTTCCCGGAAAGGTGCCAGAGACCTCTGCGGAGAGAATGCTTGATGTACCGTTTTCGGTGTATTCAAGCGGCTTCATGACGGTCCTGTATTTTTCATTGGCTTCTTTAATCCAATGTTCTATCTCCTTTTTGCCCTTGTATGTTTTGCCTTCATCGTTCACTACAGCTGTTTCGGAAAAACAATTTGCATAGGCATGGGCGTCAAAATCGTCTTGCGCCTTTACTAAATCTGATACTACTTTTGGTAAGTTCATGTTTTTTATTTTTTTTTGGTTAGTATTAAATAGTTGGTACGGTGCCACCGTCGATTACATATTCTGTACTTGATAAATAATTTGCTCTCGGTGAAACAAGAAAGCCAACCAGTTCAGCTACTTCTTCCGGCTCGGCAGGTCTGCCATACGGTATTCCGCCCAATGCATCCATAACGCTTTGTCGTGCTTCTTCTATTGTACTATTTGCATTTCTTGCAATCTCACCCAACCAGTCTTTCGATGCGTCTGTATTTATCCATCCCGGCGAAATGGTAAGTACACGCACTCCTTTAGGTGTTACCTCCTTTGACAAGCCCTTGCTGTAATTTCTCAATCCTGCTTTCGCAGCACCGTAGGGCAATGTCGAATCGTAGAGTGGAAGGATGCCCTGAATAGACGCTATATGAATGATCACGCCGCTTTTCTGCGCAATCATTTGTGGTAGGAAGCCTCGATCGAGTCTTATTGGGGCCAGCAGATTGGCTTGCAAGGTAGATACCCAGTCTTCATCATTCAATGCAGCAAACCCACCGGCTGGTGTTGAGGAACCACCGAGGTTGTTCACAAGAATGTCCAGTCTGCCGTAAGTTGACAAAACCTCGCTGATCACTGTTTGCGATCCTGCTTCCGTACTCAAATCGGAGGGAATAAAATGCAGCTTGCTGTTTTCTATTTCAGGTGCGTTTCTTGCTGTGACAATTACAGTTGCGCCAGCCTGTAACAGTCTTTCGGCAATAGCCTTTCCGGCTCCTTTAGTACCTCCTGTTACCAGAGCAATTTTGCCTGATAGCTCATTTTGATAATCCATTTTTAATTGTATTTTAAATTATGTACTGCAAATGTCTGAAGTAGGGTAGTACCTCACAAGTACGGAGTTACGATTCAAATAGGGAATAATTTTTCCCCTATTGCACAGATTTGGATATGGGCTTAATTTTGCGATATGTATGAGCGAAAAATAATACCGAACCTCAATTGTGCACTTGACCTGATCGGTGAAGTGCTGTACGGTAAATGGAAGATACGCCTGCTTTGGTTTATCGATCAGGGACATCAACGTCCAAGCGATCTGCAACGCAAAATCCCTGATGCTACGCGCAGGGTTTTGAACATACAGCTGAAAGAATTGGAGGAACACGAACTTGTTACTAGAAAAATTTATCCCGTTGTTCCGCCAAAAGTAGAATATAGCCTTACCGAATTTGGTAAGACGTTGATCCCCGTAATTGCGACATTAGGGCGATGGGCCGATGAACACGAAGAACGCCTGCGGGATGTGATCTTAAAACAAATTTCAACTTCGGATATCGATGATGAATTCAACGAATGTAATTAGAAGAATAACATAGTTAGAAGCGCCAGCAATAACTCACTCCTTAATGGTAAATGGTGGCGGTTATTTTATTGCCTCTAGATTTCTACTTTAATTATTAGCATTAAATAGTAAAAGTAATATGATCGATATCATAAGTAGAGTATAAAATCCGCAGTATTTTTGCATTTAATCGAAATTTTAGCAGGCTTCAATTCGACCTTTTATTCCGTAAAGTTTTATTTCCTAAATTTGTTTTTATTTTCGAAGTAACACTACATCCACTTACCGGCAACAGTTATTTCGATAGTTAAAACGACAGATATGGATACATTTGACTTGGGAGACAAGCAAGCATTGTTGAATGCAATCATAATGTCCAGTGACGATGCTATTGTAAGTAAATCCCTTAGTGGAATAATTACGAGCTGGAATCTCGCAGCTGAACGTATATTTGGTTATAGTGCAGATGAAGCAATTGGCAAGCACATCTCTCTTATCATTCCTACTGACCGGCTGGAAGAGGAAGATTACATCATCGGACAGATAAAATCCGGAAACAAGGTAGACCACTTTGAGACCGTCAGGAAGAAAAAGAACGGTGATCTTTTCCCTATTTCAGTTACAGTATCTCCTGTTATTAATGGTAATGGGGAAATTATCGGAGCATCTAAGATTGCACGTGATATCAGCGAGCGATATCAGCTACATCAGGAGAACGCTGAACTTCTGGAAAAACTTCAAGAACTAAATGTCAAAAAAGACGAGTTTATTGCACTTGCCAGCCACGAACTTAGGACACCTCTCACCAGTTTACAGTCTTATCTGCAAGTTATGGCACGCCATCTCAACGATGAAAAGCTAAAATACTTGCTGGAAAAAGCACTGTTGCAGGTTGCCAAATTAAATATACTGATATCGGATTTGCTCGATGTTTCGAAAATCGAGGCAGGTAAGCTCCCTTTAAAGATAGAAAGATTTGACATCATAAATTTACTTAAGGAAACAATGAGGTCAATTGGTCGGTTAAACAGTGACTTTGACATCACTTTTCAGACTGATCTGGATCAGCAGTATCTTAATGGTGACCCGGACCGCTTAGAACAAGTAATGATTAATCTACTGAACAATGCCATCAGATACTCTGCTGAAGACCACCGTATCATTGTTTCTCTTGGAAAGGTAGATGATAACATCAAAATTGGTGTAAAAGATCATGGTATTGGGATCGACCCCAAAAAATTTGCAGACATTTTCTGCAGATTTTACCAAGCTAACAACAATAATATCAAATCAGGTAGATATTCTTGACAAATTGACCACCCTATTGCTGATTAAATTGACCACTTAGAATGAAGTCAAAAAAAGGTGTCTTTAGATGGATTAAAAATATAAAAATATTGGTTATTCTGCAGCAATTTTTGAGTCTGCTTTTTTTCTTCTTAGCGATTCACCTTTAAGTTCGATTCTCAGGGCGTTATGAACCATTCTGTCGAGGATGGCATCTGCAATAGTCTGTTCACCAATCACTTCATGCCACGTACTTATCGGGAGCTGAGAAGCAATAATGGTTGAGCGTTTCCCATGTCTGTCTTCAATAATTTCCATGAAATCCTGTCGTTTAAGGTTATCTAAAGTTTGGAGTCCGAAGTCGTCTAAGATAATCAGATCCTGTTTTTCTATACGATCAATTTCTTTGAGATAAGAACCGTCTCCTTTTGCCATTTTGAGTTTTGAGAAGAGTTTGTTGATACTGAAGTACATTACTTTATATCCCATTGTACAAGCCTTATATCCAATCGCTGTTGCAATAAAGCTCTTTCCTACGCCTGTACTTCCGGTCACCAGAATATTCTGTTTTTGATTGATAAAATCACAGGAAGATAGTCTTCCAATCGTATTTTTATCAATGTTTCTAGAGTTGCTTGCTGTGATTTCTTCCATAAAAGCTCTGTAACGGAACTTGGCTGTACCAATGAGTCTTTCGACCTTACGGCTTTCCCTGTCATCATATTCGGAGTCAATGAGATAGGCAATAAGTTCGTCATTGGTATAAGACTCACCGCCTATCGCGATGATAAAATTAACCTGTCATATGGCCTAGGCTGGGGTGTTATCAATACACCTTACGGAAAGGCATTTTTTAAAGGTGGCCATGATGACTGCTGGCGTAATTATAGCATCTGCTTCCCTGAAAAGGAAACGGCTATCGTGATAATGTGTAACAGCGGAAATGGTGAACGCGTATTTAAGGAATTGTTGGAAAAAGTAATCGGCGATATCTTTACACCGTGGGAATGGGATCGCTTTACACCATATGATAAGTAGGATTTTATAAACGGCATCATCTAAGGATGCCGTTTTATCTATTTCATCTTCGTATTTTGCCAGACCGAACTAGATGTTAAAGTGAAAGTTATACTAAAATTAGCTCTATCTCTTACCTTTTATTGTCTTTTTCCATTTTTACATCCACCTACTGTGGGTGCAAAGTTCCACACTATGCAGATTCTTCGACCTCTGTTGCTTATCTCCTACATTGATAATCATAAACCTGAGAAATTTGTAATACCACTTTTTTGAGCAATCGAGGCAACCTTTTAAAAAATCTGTTGTCTTCTAAGTAGAATAATTTTTAAAATATTAAGTCATGAGAAAATTTCAAATCTTTTCTTTACTGTTTGTATTGCTACTCAACTTTACTTATGCACAAACCACCGCTTTTATTTCTGAACGTACCAATCAACCCCTTCCACAGGTTTCTGTGTTCGGGAGAGACGGAAGCATCATTGCTTATTCTGATATTGACGGAAAGATTGAACGGAAACTATTAAATCCTTCTCAAGAAAAATATCAGTTGGTGTATGATAATTTTTTATTGGGAACATTTTCATACGCTGAATTGGATAAAGATGTAGTAAAAGTAAAAGATGGAGTTAAAGATATTGAACCTGTTGTCATAAAAAATGATAAACCAGCAAAATATCTTCTGATAAAGGGTAACTTTAATGCTTATGTTACCGTAAATAATATGCTTAACTGTTATGTAGATGGAATAGCAACTTACGTTTTCGATAACAAAAACAAAAAAGTAAAGGATATAAAGGTACAACAGTACCGTATTTTCAGTCTAGAAAATGCAGCTTTTCCAAAGAAGCAGACAGGATCTTGGGATTATAGTATGTTTTTAGATTTACCCAGACTGAAACATGCAGGAAACCTGGAAAAATATGACAATGGTGACTTTAAGATAAAAGAACTGAAAACACCGGTTAAGGACGAAATAGAAGTTAGCGGTGCAGATCTTCAGGAAAAAGAACTGGCATTTTTTGGTTATAGACTTTTTGATATTCGTGTAGTTGCTCATTTCTCTTTCGAAAAAAATTCAAAAAAAGCACTTCGTAATTTTAATGAATACAATGAAATTAAATCCCTAAAACTAAAACATAAAGCTGAGCCGGACTATAATCAGATTATTACTTATAAGAACTTTTATCCAACTGAGCTTGAGTTTAGCAATGAGAATGATGTCCCGGGAGTAAATTATAGCAAGGATCAAAGTAATTACACCGAAAAATATTGGGAGGAACAAACATTTCCTAATATGCAAACAGTTTTCAGTTCGTTTTTTAAGGATGATCTAAAAGAAAAATAAGATCCTCTATAAAATACGCAGATACCATCTGAAAATTACCTTAAAAAAAGGACCAGCGGTATTAGGATCACAACAACCGGACACATATGTAGGGACTTATTGGGTAAGTACTGCTCCTCCATATGATGATACAACCGATAAGGGTAGGATATTTTATTGAAACCCTTCTAAAGTTGAAACATTGCATCAAACAATCAATTATAAGCGGCAGGAACAATATAATATTTAGTATTGATTGATTTTTGAAAGTTATCATTTGATTTTTTAAAACAACAGTACTCTTCTCATATCTAATTTTGTACTAGAAATTTTAATCAAAAATAATAAAACAAAATTTTTAAGATATGAGTACAAAAGAGCAAATTAAAGATTTAGCGCAAACAGCTTTTAAAAATCATTTAGATTTCCTTTCATCAGGACAGATTGAAAACTGGGTGGATCTTTTTAGTGAAGATGGCGTTTTAGAATTTCCTTACGGCCCTGCCGATTTTCCAGGTCTTGTAAAGGGTAAAACAGAATTGTATGAGTATATGAAAAATTCCCCTAAACATTTTAAGGTTGATTTTGAAAATTTACATTTTCATACCACCGAAGAACCTACTTTGGTCATTGCCGAATTTACAAGCAAAGGAAATGCGATCAGCACCGGAAAACCTTATCATTAAAAGTACACTTCTGTGGTGACTACCAACGAAGAAGGTAAGATTGTAAAGTATGTGGATTTCTGGAATCCTATGATCGCTCTGGAAGCCATTGATGCTCCACTGAGCAACTTTGTTCAGTAAGCCTGATAATGAAAGCTGTAGTCTGTGATTACAGCTTTTTTATTTTGATTACTGATTAACCTTTAAAATAGTACGAAAACATCTAAATTTGTTATGCTTAAAAACTTTTTAAAAAAATATTTCAGGTATTCTGCGATGATAAAACCAGAGACTTTAGAAGATTACTATTCAAAAAGACCGTTTCGTACGTCCTATAAGAATCCTAAACGGGTAATGGTACGAGGAAACGTTATAGAGTAGAAATCCGGGATTATATTGCACGTAACCTGTGGAGTTGCTACCTTTGTTAGGACACAATTCTTATACTCTTTAACTTTAAGAGTATGAAAAAGATCAGAAAAAATTA
>NZ_JBGFFD010000021.1:0-6472 GCF_041224435.1 Chryseobacterium tongliaonense
AATAAAAACTGGCGGCGACCTACTCTCCCGCTTTCGCAGTACCATCGGCGCTGGTGGGCTTAAC
Organism: Chryseobacterium tongliaonense; assembly: GCF_041224435.1. Taxonomy (NCBI): domain Bacteria; kingdom Pseudomonadati; phylum Bacteroidota; class Flavobacteriia; order Flavobacteriales; family Weeksellaceae; genus Chryseobacterium; species Chryseobacterium tongliaonense. Next base: position 65 of record NZ_JBGFFD010000021.1, read on the forward strand.
TTCTGTGTTCGGAATGGGAACAGGTGAGCCCCACCGCTAAAACCACCCTAAAGAAGGTATATAAGATTTCAGAACTTAGATTTCAGATTTCAGACTCTAATTAGTCTGCTATCTGATCTCTTACATCTGAGATCTGTTTTAATCGATAAAAACTTTCACAAAGACAAAACCTTTCTTGCACTTACAAGGCTTGTTTTATTGTATCCATAGGCTATAAATCTACGGGTAATTAGTACTACTCGGCTATGTTGTTACCAACTTTACACCTGTAGCCTATCAACGTGGTCATCTCCCACGACCCTTAAAAGATGTCTCATCTTGAGGCGAGTTTCGCACTTATATGCTTTCAGTGCTTATCTCTTCCAAACATAGCTACTCAGCGGTGCACCTGGCGGTACAACTGATACACCAGAGGTTTGTTCAATTCGGTCCTCTCGTACTAGAATCAAGCCCTCTCAAACATCTAACGCCCGCAATAGATAGAGACCGAACTGTCTCACGACGTTCTGAACCCAGCTCGCGTGCCACTTTAATGGGCGAACAGCCCAACCCTTGGGACCTTCTCCAGCCCCAGGATGTGACGAGCCGACATCGAGGTGCCGAACCTCCCCGTCGATGTGAGCTCTTGGGGGAGACTAGCCTGTTATCCCCGGAGTACCTTTTATCCTATGAGCGATGGCCCTTCCATACGGAACCACCGGATCACTATGTCCTGCTTTCGCACCTGATCGACTTGTAGGTCTCACAGTCAAGCACCCTTATGCCATTACACTCTACGCACGGTTACCAAGCGTGCTGAGGGTACCTTTGAAAGCCTCCGTTACTCTTTTGGAGGCGACCACCCCAGTCAAACTACCCACCACGCAATGTCCTTCTGAAAGAAGTTAGGCTCCAAGTAAGTAAAGGGTGGTATTTCAACGTTGACTCCACAAACACTAGCGTGCCTGCTTCATAGTCTCCCACCTATCCTACACATTACTTACTCAAAGTCAATACGAAGTTATAGTAAAGGTTCACAGGGTCTTTTCGTCCCATTGCGGGTAATCGGCATCTTCACCGATACTACAATTTCACCGAGCTCGTGGCTGAGACAGTGCCCAGATCGTTACACCATTCGTGCAGGTCGGAACTTACCCGACAAGGAATTTCGCTACCTTAGGACCGTTATAGTTACGGCCGCCGTTTACTGGGGCTTCAGTCAAACGCTTCGGTTACCCTAACGCCCTTCCTTAACCTTCCAGCACCGGGCAGGTGTCAGACCCTATACAGCATCTTTCGATTTAGCAGAGTCCTGTGTTTTTGATAAACAGTCGCCTGGGCCTCTTCACTGCGGCCAACATTGCTGCTGGCGTCTCTTCTTCCGAAGTTACGAGACTATTTTGCCTAGTTCCTTAGCCACGACTCACTCGAGCACCTTAGGATTCTCTCCTCGACTACCTGTGTCGGTTTTGGTACGGGTTGCTTCACTTCGGCTTTTCTTGGAAGCACTTTCCTTACAACAACTTCGCCCGAAGGCTAGGTCTTGACTATTCCGTCAGTCTCCAGTAAGTACGGCACTCCGTCCCCTTTTTAGTGTGAGCAAGTATGGGAATATTAACCCATTGTCCATCCACTTCCCCTTTCGGGTGCGCGTTAGGTCCCGACTAACCCTCAGCTGATTAGCATGGCTGAGGAAACCTTAGTCTTTCGGTGAGGGGGTTTCTCGCCCCCTTTATCGTTACTTATGCCTACATTTTCTTTTCTATCCGCTCCACAATACCTCGCGATACTGCTTCGGCGCAAATAGAATGCTCCCCTACCAGATATAATTACATTATAAATCCATAGCTTCGGTAATATGCTTATGCCCGATTATTATCCATGCCGAACCGCTCGACTAGTGAGCTGTTACGCACTCTTTAAATGAATGGCTGCTTCCAAGCCAACATCCTAGCTGTCAATGCAGTTCAACCGCGTTGCTTCAACTTAGCATATATTTGGGGACCTTAGCTGTTGGTCTGGGTTCTTTCCCTCTCGGACATGGACCTTAGCACCCATGCCCTCACTGCCGTAAAACATTTATTAGCATTCGGAGTTTGTCAGGAATTGGTAGGCGATGAAACCCCCGCATCCAATCAGTAGCTCTACCTCTAATAAACTATATACGACGCTGCACCTAAATGCATTTCGGGGAGTACGAGCTATCTCCCAGTTTGATTGGCCTTTCACCCCTACCCACAGGTCATCCGAAGACTTTTCAACGTCAACCGGTTCGGTCCTCCACTCTGTGTTACCAGAGCTTCAACCTGCCCATGGGTAGATCACAAGGTTTCGCGTCTAATCCTACTAACTAACCGCCCTATTCAGACTCGCTTTCGCTCCGGCTCCGGTACTTAATACCTTAACCTCGCTAGTAAAATTAACTCGTAGGCTCATTATGCAAAAGGCACGCCGTCACCCAACTTGTGGGCTCCGACCGCTTGTAGGCGTACGGTTTCAGGTTCTATTTCACCCTTCTATTCGAAGTGCTTTTCACCTTTCCTTCACAGTACTTGTTCACTATCGGTCTTTCAGGAGTATTTAGCCTTGGAGGATGGTCCCCCCATATTCAGACAGGATTTCACGTGTCCCGCCCTACTCATTTATCACTCAAATATGCCTTTCATTTACGGGGCTATCACCCTCTACGGCCGCACTTTCCAGTACGTTCTATTAAACATATATCAGCTTTTGGGCTAATCCGCTTTCGCTCGCCACTACTTACGGAATCTCTTCGATTTCTTTTCCTCAGGGTACTTAGATGTTTCAGTTCTCCTGGTTTGCTCTCTAATAAATTAGAGTGACTGGTCTTCAACCAGACGGGTTGCCCCATTCGGACATCTCGGGATCAATTCGTGTGTGCCAATCCCCCGAGCTTTTCGCAGCTTACCACGTCCTTCTTCGCCTCTGAAAGCCTAGGCATCCGCCATACGCCCTTAACGATTTCTTTCCTATTTTTGGTTACTCAAGCACTCGTAAGTGCTCGGTTTTCTCTTTGTGATGTCTTTACCGTTAATGTCAATGATCTTATGTCTTGTACTCATGTAATCAACCAATATGTACTAATGACGGCTCCGTCATTATGTAGAATATACATATCCTTGTATTACCCTCATACAATTATACAGCATACTTACGTATTCCATACAATATGTGGAGAATAAGGGAGTCGAACCCTTGACCTCCTGCGTGCAAGGCAGGCGCTCTAGCCAGCTGAGCTAATTCCCCCTCTAGTTAGACTTCAGATTTCAGATTTCAGATCTCAGACTTTATTGTCTGATATCTGATGTCTTATATCTTCCCGTCTTTTAATTAGTAGTCTCGGGCAGGCTCGAACTGCCGACCTCTACATTATCAGTGTAGCGCTCTAACCAGCTGAGCTACGAGACTCTGTTTTAGATGTTAGATTTTAGATCATAGAGGTTAGACTAATCTCTAACTCCTTTTTTCTAACTCCTCTTTTCTAAATCTCTCCCTCTGATACTAATCTCTAGTGGGTGTTGTATTTTATATTATATATCAACCAAATAAAAAACTAAAGCTTCTCTTTAAGTAAGTACATGGTACATTGAAGTACCTTATTTTGTTTTACGTTCTTCAACGCTCTAAAATGAGATGTTCCAGCCGCACCTTCCGGTACGGCTACCTTGTTACGACTTAGCCCTAGTTACCTGTTTTACCCTAGGCAGCTCCTGTTACGGTCACCGACTTCAGGTACCCCAGACTTCCATGGCTTGACGGGCGGTGTGTACAAGGCCCGGGAACGTATTCACCGCGCCATGGCTGATGCGCGATTACTAGCGATTCCAGCTTCATAGAGTCGAGTTGCAGACTCCAATCCGAACTGAGACCGGCTTTCGAGATTTGCATCACATCGCTGTGTAGCTGCCCTCTGTACCGGCCATTGTATTACGTGTGTGGCCCAAGGCGTAAGGGCCGTGATGATTTGACGTCATCCCCACCTTCCTCTCTACTTGCGTAGGCAGTCTCACTAGAGTCCCCAACTGAATGATGGCAACTAGTGACAGGGGTTGCGCTCGTTGCAGGACTTAACCTAACACCTCACGGCACGAGCTGACGACAACCATGCAGCACCTTGAAAATTGTCCGAAGAAAAGCCTATTTCTAAGCTTGTCAATTCCCATTTAAGCCTTGGTAAGGTTCCTCGCGTATCATCGAATTAAACCACATAATCCACCGCTTGTGCGGGCCCCCGTCAATTCCTTTGAGTTTCAAACTTGCGTTCGTACTCCCCAGGTGGCTAACTTATCACTTTCGCTTAGTCTCTGAATCTTAAAAACCCAAAAACGAGTTAGCATCGTTTACAGCGTGGACTACCAGGGTATCTAATCCTGTTCGCTCCCCACGCTTTCGTCCATCAGCGTCAGTTAAGACATAGTGACCTGCCTTCGCAATTGGTGTTCTAAGTAATATCTATGCATTTCACCGCTACACTACTTATTCCAGCCACTTCTACCTTACTCAAGACCTGCAGTATCAATGGCAGTTTCATAGTTGAGCTATGAGATTTCACCACTGACTTACAGATCAGCCTACGGACCCTTTAAACCCAATAAATCCGGATAACGCTTGCACCCTCCGTATTACCGCGGCTGCTGGCACGGAGTTAGCCGGTGCTTATTCGTATAGTACCTTCAGCCAGATACACGTATCTGGGTTTATCCCTATACAAAAGAAGTTTACAACCCATAGGGCCGTCGTCCTTCACGCGGGATGGCTGGATCAGGCTTTCACCCATTGTCCAATATTCCTCACTGCTGCCTCCCGTAGGAGTCTGGTCCGTGTCTCAGTACCAGTGTGGGGGATCACCCTCTCAGGCCCCCTAAAGATCACTGACTTGGTGAGCCGTTACCTCACCAACTATCTAATCTTGCGCGTGCCCATCTCTATCCACCGTAGTTTTCAATATCAAATGATGCCATCTGATATATTATGGGGTATTAATCTTCCTTTCGAAAGGCTATCCCCCTGATAAAGGCAGGTTGCACACGTGTTCCGCACCCGTACGCCGCTCTCAAATCTCCGAAGAGATTCTACCGCTCGGCTTGCATGTGTTAGGCCTCCCGCTAGCGTTCATCCTGAGCCAGGATCAAACTCTCCATTGTATGTTTGTCTGACTCACTCAAAGTTTTGACGCTTTAGTTTTTCCTTACTTGGTTGTTATATTGTATTTCAATGATCTTCTATTCTATCGCTTCCTCAAAAACTATTTCTCTGTCGTTTTCGCTTCTGATTTGCGAGTGCAAAAGTAATTAATTTTTCTGATATGACCAAATGTTTCTGAAGAAAATTTTAAAGTTTTTTTATACTAACCTTAATCCCTCTTTCTCATTCAATCCCTCTACTCCTGCGCTCCCTTTATTGGGACTGCAAAGATACAAATCTTTTTCACTTTATCAACTTTTTATTGCTAAAAATTTAAAAGTTTTTTTTCAATCTGTTGCCCTAAAGTAGTTCCTTAATTATGCTTACTCAAAAGCTCTCCTGCGCTACTGACATACTCTCGTTTTCAGTGCGGCAAAAGTACACCCTATACCCTTTACAATCCAAATTTATTTAACTTAAAATTTACTTTTAATTCATATTTAAGCTTAAGTTACTGGCTCTCTGTAATATTAATTTTAAACTAATGCTCGTTTTTTAGAGATAGGATGAGACGGAAGGGGCTAAACCGTGTAGAAAAATTTAAAAAATTTAAAAATGAAATGTAGGATAACCTCTTTATTCTTTATTCTTTATTCTTTATTCTTTATTCTTTATTCTTTATTCTTTATTCTTTATTCTTTATTCTTTATTTGAAATTTACTTAAAAGAAGGTCTATTTAAAATTTTAAAGGTTTTGAAAACCGTGAAGGTTGATAGATCTATAGTGAACATTGATATCAATATTATTAAGAGAACTTTTTGTACTTTCTGAATATTCTGAGTTTTGATATGATTTGATTAAAACTATTTTGCTGCGACAGGCTAAGTATTTTGCTAAATACAAAGTGCTTTCTAATACTATTTTAGGATCCTTTGCAGGATGACAACTTGATATATTCAAAGCTTATAGGTCTTAAAAACCTATAAGCTGTAATTCTTAGAGTAATTGCAAGTTCCCAACCATGATAAAAACGGTACTCTTTGTTTGGTGCGGCCGGAGCGAAGCGGAGGCCGTAATGAAAAAGAAAATCTTATTTGATATTCCCCACAGATAACACAAATCTGCACAGATATTTATGTTTATTTTTTTTTATTCATTAAAAGAGATTGATTTATTTTGACAGTCTCATACGATCAATGAGTTTTCATAGAGAGGTGTCCGAGTGGTTGAAGGAGCTACCCTGGAAAGGTAGTATACGGGTAACTGTATCGAGGGTTCGAATC
>NZ_JBGFFD010000022.1:0-5445 GCF_041224435.1 Chryseobacterium tongliaonense
CCTTCTATCACCAGGGATAGTTTGACCAGACGGTTGATGCCCATATGGTGGCTCTCCGATACTCCGTCGGCATTCTGCGACGGACGGAAAGAAGGATTTTTTATTATATCTTGTAATTCTGTCTTCATGTTACCTCTTTTTAGATGATTGTTATTTGGTATTTGCTGTGGCTCCCGCTTTTATTGACCGGGAAAGTATTTTGTTTTTTCTCAGTAAAAAATCGGGCATAAGATCTGTGGGTAAATACAATGTACTTACACCTTTTGTCTGAAGTTCTTCTGTAATTCCGGGATTCCAGGATAAGAGTTTATCCATATCCAGTTTCAATTCGTCTGCAACGATATCCAGATTAAAACCTGCATTAATATCTGTCTGCTCCAGCGGATCATTGTCTATTTTACTGCCGCCGTTCACGAAGAAAACGGTATTCATTCGTGAAGAGTTATAGTTGCTTAATACACTTTCCAATTCTCCTGTTGCATAGCAGGCATTCAGATACTTTTTGACGTGATTAATGGTTTCTGCAGGTAAATATTTGCAGAAAATGTGATATTGTGAAGATCCTGCCGCCTCCATGGCTTTGGCTATATTTCCTTCTCCACAGTTGTATGCAGCGACTACCGTTACCCAGTTATTGTATTTTTTATACAGCTGGGTTAAAGAGATCATCGCAGTTTTTGTACTTCTGTACAAATCTGAGCGGCTCTGTTCGGAAAGCCCGTACTGATTGGCATGGGCCGTCATAAACTGCCACACACCTGCTGCTCCGGCTCCCGAAACCTGGCTTCTGTCAAAACCTGATTCTATAAGTGCAAGATTTCTCAAATGTCTCGGCAATCCTTTCTGTACCAGTGAGTATTCAATAAAATCTACCACCACTTTATTGGAGCCAATGATATTCCTGTATCGTCGCACACTATTTTCAGAAGTGTCTGATGCAGAGAGAAACTGTGCACTGACAAAATGAGTGGTAGCCAACAGGAGCACTGTTAAAATATTTTTGAAATTGATTTTCATGTTAACTATTTAATCATTCAATTATTCTAAGCATAAAATTAATAAAATAAACACATTCTAAAAAAATGAACTTTTTTATTAAAATTTACTCAACTTTCCATGTTAGTTTTTCTTCTTCTTTATTCCAATCCACATGTATGGCCTGGCCGGTTTTTACCTCTTCCCTTACAATCATTTTTGAGATTGGCCTTGCCAACTGTGCTCTGATCACACCGGAAATCTGTCTTGCTCCGTATTTGCTGCTGAAACCTCCCAAAGCAAGATTTTTCACAGCTTCATCGCTGATAGATAAAGTCATCCCCAATCTCGTTAATGAGGTATGGAGTGATTTTAACTGAATATTAAAGATCCTTTCTGCAATCGATTCTGTGATCGGTGCAAATGGAATAATTTCTGTAATCCTGGCTAAAAATTCAGGTCTGAACCTTCCTGAATTGGACATAATCTGCATCAATGAGGATGATGCCGGAACATTGCCTTCTTCAAACTGTTTTACAATTTCCTCACTTCCGATATTGGAGGTAAACAAAATTAAAGCATTGCTAAAATCACCTTCTTTTCCAAGCTTATCATGAACTTTTCCTTCATCCATAATCTGCAGGAATACATCAAAAACGGAATGATGCGCTTTTTCAATTTCGTCAAATAAAACAACGGTATAAGGCTGTTGTCTGATTTTATTGACCAACATTCCGCCTTCTTCATATCCTACATATCCCGGAGGCGCTCCGTATAATAATGCCGCTGAATGTTCTTCTTTAAATTCGGACATATCGAAACGTACCATTGCTTTTTCATCATTGAACAGCAATTCGGCCATTGATTTGGCCAATTCGGTTTTTCCGGTTCCTGTAGGTCCGAGCAGGAAGAAAGATCCAATCGGTTGTCCCGGTTTATTCAGTCCGCTTCGGTTTTCTACAATTGCATCTGAAAGGATTTTCAGGGCATGATCCTGACCTACAACACGATTTAACAGAAGAGATTCCATATTGAGGAGCTTTTCTTTTTCCTGAGCCTGGATTTTACCGATTGGGATATTGGTTTTAGCAGCCATTACAGCGGCCAGCTCAAGCCGGTCAACCTTTTCTCTTTTTGTTGAGGCATGCTGAAGCAACTCGGTGTAGGTATCATCAATGATCTTCTGGATCTGATCTACGGGCATTGAATTGTCAATTGCAGGCTGCTCACTTAATGAACCCCACAAAATCGGGCTTATTTTATCTCTTAACAAATTATAAGTCCAGATCAGTTCGTCAGCTTTATCTTTGTTATCTGTAAATTCTTCTTTTAATATGGCTTCATAGCTTTCTTTCCAGCTTTCCAGCTCTTTTTCTGAAAGCTCATCAAGCATTTTTATCGCAGCCATCGTTCTGTCAAGCAAATCAATTGCTGCATCGGGAAGTTTTTTACCTTTTGCATACCGTTTTGCCAAACGTACACATTCCGGCAGCGCTGTTTTCTCCACTTCAATGTTATGATGTTTTTTATAACCTTCGAGGAGCACATCAATCATTTTTACGCAGGTTTTCTCATCCGGTTCGTTAACTGTAAGGACTTCAAAACGACGGTTGAAAGCCTGTTCAGGTTCTATAATTTTACGATATTCTTCCTGAGTTGTTGCCCCGATTACGGTAATTTCTCCTCTTGCCAGTTCGGGTTTAAGAAGATTGGCTACGTTTCCGATGCTTCCTTTTGGGTCTAAAAGAGTGTGTATTTCGTCAATGAATAAAATGGCTTTTTCAATTTTTTTGCATTCATTGATTACTTTTTTAAGGCGGTCTTCAATTTCCCCTTTATAGGAAGTTCCTGCAAGTAAAGCGCCCGTGTCCAGTTCTAAAAGGGTAGCATTTTTAAGCATTTCCGGAACATTTCCTTTTGTAATTTCAATGGCAAAACCTTCTACTAATGCAGTTTTACCTACTCCGGGCTCACCGATGATGATCACATTCGGCTTGCTTCTCCGGCAAAGGATTTCGACAAGCATTCTCAATTCTTTGTCTCTTCCGATAATATTTTCCAGCGCTCCCTGTCTTGCCTCAGCAGTTCTGTCTACACAATAGTTTTTGATTGACGGAAAGGAGGAATCTGAAAAATCTGAACCATTGGAAAAAAGAGACGCAAATTCTCCGTTCTCCGAGGTTGCATAAGGGGTATCTTTTCTGTACAGATTGAATATTTCATGTTCTCTGAGCGGTAATGATTTCAGCTGCTGCAATGAAAAAACAACCTGAGGTTTTACAATAGCAGTCAGTATACAGATAGGAGTAACCTCATCCAATCCTAATTTTAATCTTATGTCATCTGCTTCTTCAATAAGCTGATCTACCGACTCATCCGCTCCCACTTCATCCGGAAGATGGGTTGTTTTCGGGTAATCTTCGATACGCACATCGGCCCATTCATAGAAATATCCGGGATCTTTATCTATATTTTTCAGGAATTCATTAAGCCCTATATCTTTATGCATCAGGGCCTGTAAAATATGTGGCCCGCCATAGGTTCCGTTATAATTTTCCCTTGCGATGGATTGTGCAATATGAAAAAGCTGTTTTACTGTTTCGTTGGTTACTAGTACTCCCATTTAAAATTTCTTATTAATATGTGTTGTGTTCTTTGATTATTAATGGTCTCTTTTTGGTTTACAGCAAAAAACAGGCTAGTCTCTTCCCAGCTCTGTTTTTGCCCAGTCTTTATTTTCAATTTTGGGATAATCCGGTTTGTCTTTTAGCGGATAAAGCTCAACTCCAAATTTATCTTTTTTACCATATACAGCATATTCATCCGAAAAATTAGGACAATATGCCGGTATGGATTTTATTTTAAATATGTATACGGGAATTTCTTCTGAAGCAGGTTTACCGAAATAAGAAAATTGGTATTCAAACTTTTTAAGCAATTCCGCATCCTCTAATTTTAATATATCAGTTAATTCCTTTTTGTCATTTTCAGAAAAATCTTTTATATTTTTTGATGCCCATCCAGGTAATTCATTTCTTAATTCGGTCAGTTGCTCCGGACTGAATTTTTTAGGATTGGGGTTAAATAATAAAGATTCCGTAATGCATTTACATTTTTCTTTTTTTATTTTATCGTCTATATTAACAGGTTTTCCGCCAAAGCCTATAATTTCATACCCATTTTCTGTTTTACATATTTCATTTTCCATAATTATTTTTTTTGCAAAAACACCTAACAATATTATAAAAATACTTACAATCCCTATTTTCATATATTTATTTTTCATTGTTTTTGTGGTATAAATGTTTTCATCTCTGCGGGTACTCCTTCCGGACTTGGAGCGGCTTCCACATTATGTCTTGCGCCATCAGGATCAAACCAGGCATCATCTATTTTCTTCATGTTTGATTCAATATCCTGCCAGGCTTTCCATCTTGCAACTTCTTCTTCTTTTAATTTATAATCCTGATCGAGTAAATGCTGATAGGTACTGGAGCATCTTTTATTTTTTACTTCCTGCTGTTGTTTGGCCCTTGCTTTCATATAGTCTGAAAAGCATAATTCATCATTGGTAAAAAGGGTTTTCTCGTAATCTGTTCTTCTGAGATATCCATAAACGGTAGCTCCTGTTGAGTTGGCTATCTTTTGTGCTATGCTTTCAGATGACAGGATATTATATCTGTTGTTCGGGTCTGCTTTATTACCCTCTTTATCTATGTAGATTGTCCTATCAATATCGGAATTGCCTATTCCCGCTCTACAGGAAAAAAGGTAAATATTGGTGCCTCCTAAAAATGCTTCTTTATTTAATTTTGCAGCCTCTTCTTTTTCAAATGAATATTCGGTGATATCAATACCTGCCGGAGCTAAACCTAAAGAGATTTCTCCAACAACTCCATGGCTGTAAAATAATAATTGCTTTATTTTTTTCTCTGTCCTGGCTTTTGCTATGGATGCGGTATTATTTTCATCTGCCGTATTAATGTAATTGATAACCTGTTGAGCACTTGTTATTTCTACATACTTGCCACCATACATATTTTCCACGGCATCTTTTATTGCTTTTTTCTGTTTATCCGTATAATCACGGACACATAATAAAAAATCGAATTTTATTCCTTTATTCAATCTCATTCTTCGAAGGGCCTGATGGACAAACATCAGCTTACTTCCTTCTCCTACTTCTCTGAACAGGTTCCAGGGCTTGCTGGCAGAAGCATCACTTCTATGGCTTTGGGTTCCTACTACTATGATATAAGCTTCCCCGATTTTCTCGGTTTCAATTTTAGGGGCTTCTTTACGTTCTCCATACGTCACTCCGCTTTCTTTTCCTTTCTGAGCCACATGTTCCCCGGAGGAGTTTACTATATTTTCTTTCGCATAAGCAAGATTGTTTCCGCCCGTAGTTTCTATGATATCTCCACCTACATAAGTTTCCTTACCCATGTCTAGTAATTTTTAGATTTCTCT
>NZ_JBGFFD010000023.1:0-4059 GCF_041224435.1 Chryseobacterium tongliaonense
AATTTAATGTCTAATCAATCTAAAAATGTAGCATAAAGAAGTATATAAATTTTGTCTCAAAAATTGTTGCAAGTTCAAATACGACATGCTTTGTCGCCTTGTACAAATATCTTTGTAATATATAATTCTTAAACATGACAACTTAAATTAAATTTCATTAATTAAAATTTTTAACTATTAAAAATAGTTAAATTTGTAAAATTTCACTAACTAAAGTGATTATTAACCTTATAATGCGCAAATAGATGAAAAAATTCTACATGAGTGTACTTACAATGTACACATTCTTGAGCGTTTCTGCTCAAGAAGTGGCATGGCAAAAAGACATTCAATCTTCTACCCAGGATTTTCTGAGTCAGGTTACCACAACCGTAGATCAGCAGTATCTAATTACAGGAAGTAGTATTCAAGCTTCTAAACTTTCTACAGACAATAAACAAAACAATGGTTACGATTTCCATTTGGTTAAGCTTAATCAGCAAGGAGAAGAAGTCTGGGAAAAATATTTTTCCGGAAAGAACCATGATTTTTTATCTGCAACTGTTACCACTGAGGAGGGAGGCAGTTTATTAGCTGGAACTTCCTATTCCGGAAAAGGACTGGATAAAAAAGATGATTCTAAAGGAGGCTCAGACATTTGGCTTGTAAGAATCAATGAGTTTGGCGATGAATTATGGCAAAAAACATTGGGTGGTTCTTCTGATGAAGAGGCAAGATCAGTGATTCAGACTACGGATTTAGGATTTTTTGTAGCTGGAAATGTTCAGAACTCATCAAAAGGCTACGGATCAAAAGATGTTTTGATTGTAAGACTGGATAAAAACGGAAAAGAAATCTCACAGCTTGTTTTAGGAGGAAGAGGACTGGATGAATTAGAAAAAATGATTCCTACGAAAGACGGCGGTGCTTTACTGGGAATGTATTCCAGAAGTAGTGCTACAGGATCAAAGAAAACAGAAAACTATGGAGAAGGTGATTACTGGATCGTAAAGCTCAGTAAAGACGGAAAAGTGGAATGGGAAAAGAATTTCGGAGGGAATGGTGATGATCATTTAAGAACTCTTGCTTTAACATCCACAGGCTATTTAATCGGCGGCGAATCAAGATCGGAAAAATCGGGTAATAAAAGTGTAGGCATAGAAGAAGGAACAGATTTATGGCTGATCTCACTTAATGAAAGAGGGGAAGAAATCTGGCAGAAATCCTACAATTTTAAAAACAGAGATGTACTCATGGGAATGAGTGTGATTCAAAACCTCTCAACTGACAACTCTCAACCATCAACTAAAGGCATCCTGCTCGGAGGTTATACCCAGGCAGAAGGAAGAATAGAAAATGATGATGAAACATTCTGGATGCTGTATTTAAATCAGGATGGAAATGAAGAGTGGAGAAAACATGTGAAAGGAGAATCCAGAAAAAGAGAGGAAAGACTTTCGGATATTAAACTAAACAGAGATGGGTCAATCATTCTGGCAGGCACAAGTGCCGAGGAACTGGGAAAAGAGAACTGGAAGATTGTAAAGCTGAGAGATAAACAGATAGACCAGTTAATCGAAAAGCAGGATATTAAGATTTACCCGAATCCGGTGACTGATTATGCTTATGTGGAGATAGGCTCCCAATTCAAAGAAGCTGAGATTATAGTTTATGATATGGGGGGAAGACAGCTTCAGAGTCTAAAGACAAAGAATATGGTGACCAGGATCAATACACAGGCACTGATTCAGGGAGCTTACCTTGTGGTTGTGAAAATGGATACGAATAAAACAGCGAATGCTAAACTCATAAAGAAATAATAACAGAAATGAAAAATCCAAATAAAAACTTAAAACAAATTATTTTCGTTTTATTTCTTTTAGGAAGTATTTTGGTACCTGCACAAAGTGAAGTTTTTCAATACCAAAAAGAATCTTTTCTAAGAAATTATGAAAATGATTATTCCAAAGGAAAAACAGACGTAAGTGTCCCATTTTTAAACGTACCTACCAATAAGGCCAATTTAGCAATAAATGTAGGACTTTCCTATAATAATGATAATGTATCCTCTCATGGTATGATTGGGGAAGTAGGCCCCGGGTGGAGCCTTAGCAATGGCGGCGGGGTGATCACAAGGTTTTTTCAGGTAGGTAGAAGTGATGCTTCGACTATTGTGTATCAATATAGTTTTTTAGGAAAAAGCGGGCGTTTTTATATAAAATACAAAGATAGTAGCACCGGGGGAATTGAGGTTTTAGAATCCTATCCGTCGAAAAATAAAATTTCTATACAAACAGAATCTGACCGTAACTATTTTACCTCATTTAAAATAGTTGATGAAAAAGGCTATAAGTATATTTTTGATAAAAAAAACATTTCATATCAATATGAATTTCCTGATATGCAATCAGTACCATTAGGTCATCAAGCCGCTGGTCCTTCTGCAAAAAGAGAACTTTATACCAGTTCATTTTATCTGACAAAAATTTTAGATGAAAAAGATAATGTCATTGTAACCTATGAATTTGATGTCAGTACTGCTTCAATCAACAATGGGGATAAGCAAATTGTAAGAAATAGGGTAAATAAAATCAATATCACTAATGTAGGAACAATCAATTTTGGTTATAGTAAAGGGCCTTGGAATTATCAGGATCAAGACAAAGATAATTTTATATTAAATAATGTTGTACTCAAGAATAAAAGTAACCAGATCATCAATCAGTATTATCTCGAATATATAGGAAACAGGCAACTTTATCAGGTAACTCAAAAAGACAAAAATAATAATGAGATTGGGAAATATTTATTTTCATATATATCAAGAAATTGGGGTTTTGGAAGTTATGATAAGTATGGATTTTTTAATGGTGCCCTTCCCTGTGCAATAGAAAATGAGCACAAATACATTAACAATATCAATCCTTATACTTATGATGATGGATTTCTTAAAAGCATTACATTTCCTACAGGCGGAAGAATTGAATATGAATACGAAGCCAATACATTACCTATAGATCCCTATCAGGCACAAAGTACAAGCCAGGATTTTTCAGATTTCGAAATAGACAAGCTTTTTGAAGTGAATTATGATACACAGACTGCCAATATTTATCCCTTCACGATCAATAATCCATCTAATTATTCACAATTTGTTATAGGAACCACATATGAGTTTCATGATCAAACAGGTGACCCGCATCCAAGTTTTAATTTTGATTATAAACTATTTAAACAAAATGGAGATTCAATTCAGAAGAAAAATTACTTAAATCAAGTGGATGGTACTGTATGTGGTATTAAAATTTTTAATTTAGAAAATGCCTCTTCAAATTTACCATTAAATTTAAGGATTTACGGAGTAGTTTATGGAACTGCTAAAATCTATGGGGTAAGAAAATTAAGTCGTAATTATAAATACTCTAAGGGTGGAAGAATAAAAAGAATTAAAAAATTTGAAAACCTTACCTCTGCACCATCTCAGGTGTTAAGCTTTGATTATAACCTTTTTTCAGACCCTTCCAAAAGCAGTGGAACTACTTATCTGGATTCCCCTGATTATTATGACTCAGGTATCAATCCACCTTTAATGGTTACAGCAGATGGGCAAGATTTCAGGAGTGACCAGGAAATGGTGATCTATCAGAATGTAAAGGTTACTGATTCAATTAAAAATATCTCTACCAGATATACTTATCTGATGCCTGATGAGGTATACACCCTTTTTGGTAATAACACCGATTCCTCATTTTCATTTGATTTTAACGGAACGATAAAAAAAATGGGTCTGGTAAAAAAAATAGAAAAATATGACTCTAATAATGCACCTGTAGAAAACACAAATATTACCCATACGATGGAATATATTCCTTTTAATAATTTAGTGAATAATATTAATCAACCATCAAAAATTTTATGGATCAAATCTATAAATACCACTAATCAGGTTAGTGTAAACAGTTCGAATACTTTACAGTCCAGTGGACAGAAGTTTTTTGAATCAGGAAATAACCTTTTAATCAAAGAAACATCAACAGATTTTACAGGCTCGGTTACAGAGTCAAATAGATATTATCCTAA
>NZ_JBGFFD010000024.1:0-3728 GCF_041224435.1 Chryseobacterium tongliaonense
TTATGGTTCTAAAGACATTTTAATCATAAGACTTGACAAAGACGGAAAAGAAATCTCACAACTTATTTTAGGAGGAAGAGGACTGGATGAAGTTGAAAAAATGATTCCAACAAAAGATAGTGGAGCATTACTCGGAATGTATTCCAGAAGTAGTACTACAGGATCAAAGAAAACTGAAAATTATGGCGAAGGCGATTATTGGATCGTAAAGCTTAGTAAAGACGGTAAAGTAGAATGGGAAAAGAACTATGGAGGAAAAGGTGATGATCATTTAAGAACCCTTGCCTTAACATCTGCGGGATATTTAATCGGTGGGGAATCAAGATCGGAAAGATCGGGAAATAAATCGGTTGGCATAGAAGAAGGAACAGATCTTTGGCTGATCTCAATTAATGAAAGAGGGGAAGAAATCTGGCAGAGATCCTACAACTTTAAAAACAGGGATGTTTTAATGGGAATGAGTGTCATAAGTGGGAAGATGGAAGATGGAAGCGGAAAGTCTAAAGGTATTCTTTTGGGTGGTTATACCCAGGCAGAAGGAAGAATAGAAAATGATGATGAAACTTTCTGGATGCTGTATCTGAATCAGGATGGAAATGAACAATGGAGAAAGCATGTAAAAGGAGAATCCAGAAAAAGGGAGGAAAGACTTTCGGATATTAAACTAAACAGAGATGGTTCCATCATTCTGGCAGGAACCAGTGCCGAGGAATTAGGAAAAGAAAACTGGAAGATTGTAAAGCTGGGTGATAAACAGATTGATCAGCTGATCGAAAAACAGGATATTAAGATTTACCCGAATCCGGTGACAGATTATGCTTATGTGGAAATAGGGTTTGATTTCAAGGAAGCTGAGATTGTAGTTTATGATATGGGAGGAAGACAGCTTCAGAGTCTTAAAACAAAGAATACAGTGACGAAGATTAATACTCAGAACCTGATTCAGGGAGCTTACCTTGTGGTAGTGAAAACGGATACGAATAAAACAGCGAATGCTAAACTCATAAAGAAATAATACAGGATGAAAAAAAGATATTTACCAATACTACTACTTTTGTCATTTCATACTTATAAAAGTCAGAATATACCCACCAATAATAATTTTGGACTTCCTAAAATTGCACCTCCTTCCCAGGAAACATTTGCCAACAGTAGAATTAACTTTGAACAATCCATTAGTGGAGATTTCAATTATAATTTTCCTATTTACAATAATATTAACACCCCTATTTCTTTAAGCTATACAAGCGGAGTAAGAGTGGATGATATTGGAAGCAGTACAGGTATGTCATGGAATTTGGGTGCAGGCGGAGTAATTTCAAGAGTCGTGAAAGATGAAACTGACGAAAATAAAGAAAACTGGAAGCCGGATACAGTCGATGAAACTGCGGATTTACAGAAAATAAAGAACGCAGCAAAAACAGGAAATCCAATAGATACAGAATATGACTGGTTTAATTTTTCAATCTCAAATGGTTTAAGTGGCAACTTTTATATAGATAAAGATTTAAATGTTTTTATAGAATCAAAAGATAAGGTTAAAATCGAAATCACCGTTAAAAGTTCGCCATTATCTGTTTACGGAAAACTTTTAGAGTTTAAGCTCACTGATAAATTTGGAAATGAATATTATTTTGGAGGATCAGAAATAAATACGGAAAGAACAACGTATGAAAGTTCCGGTCCAAAAATAAACGCATATACCGGTTGGTATTTATTTAAGGTTATTACCCCTGAAAAAAAGGAAACTATTTTTAACTACTCTACTGAAAGTTTAAATTATTATATATCGTTAGATGCCAGCTTTAATGTTCAGCAGAATTGCAGTATTCCTGCTTCCGGAGCTCAGTATACGTATAGTGATATTATTAAATCATCATCAACTATTCAATCCTATAAGCCTAAACTGACAGGAATCATTGAAGATGATACCCAAATTAATTTCATTTACGGTAAGGAAAGAAAAGATTTGCTGATCAATAATCCCGAAAACAATTTATTAACGTCGATAGAAGTAAAAAGCAATAACAGATTAATAGACACTTATTCTTTTGAATATTTTGATACTCAGAGTCCTGTTGCTGCTACTTATTATGGTTTACCTTATGCAGAAGTTTCAACAAGAAGCCGGTATTTTTTAAAGTCAGTTAAAAATGTAAATAAAAATATTAAAACAGAGTTTGAATATTATGAGCTTTCATCACTTCCTTCCAGGTTCAGTTTAGGTGCCGATTATTACGGGTATACAAATGGCGTATCCAATTCTTCTCCTTTCCCGGCTATTGTTTCTGATAACAACTTTGGAATATTTAGTGGCTTTTCTAATGTAATGCCTTTGTCAATGCTTTCTGCAGATAAAAAAGTGAAACCATTATTAGCTTCTGTTGGAAATTTAAAGAAAATCATCCATCCTACCAAAGGAACATCAGAAATTTCCTATGAACCCAATTCAAGCATGGAGCAGGTAAATGAACAGGTGAAAGTAAAAGGCTTTCTAAATGCCAATTACAATAAATGTAATTTAGCCAATGATAAACCGGCGGATTCTTTTACATTTGTTTCCAACGGGGCACCTGTAGAATATTATGGGACTGCTTCTTTTGATTACTCTTATTCTTGTGGTGAGCCCGATAACCTGCATGATACTCATAGCTTACAAATAACAGACGTAACAACAGGAATTCTTGTTTTCTCCAAAAACAACAAAGTATCAGAACCTTTTATAGCAGAAATAGGAACTAATTACTATCCCTTAAATACAATAAGCGGTCACACTTATAAAGTTGAATATTCTGTTTCATCAAGAATAGGCGCAGTAGCTGGAAATATATTCTTTGATTATAATGAGCATACTGTTACTAAGGATGAACTGAGATACTTCGGTGGTAGCAGGATTTCTTCAATAAAAGAATCTACGATAGAAGGCGGAAACTATGTAAGAAAATTTTATTACAATAAACTCAGTGAAATTGGTAATCAAAAAACATCGATTGCAGATTATAATTCTATTTACATTATGGCCCAAAGCAACAAACATCAAAATCATGCTCAAATGGAGGAACATGGCCCTCTGTTGAGATAAGAGATGTTTATAGTGCCCATCAAAATAGTATCCTTCCTTATTTTAACCATAGAACCAACAAGGTTTTTTATACTGACATTACCGAAGTTATAGATAATAAAAGTGCTGTTGAAAGAAAATTTTCATACCAAAGCAATTCGGATCCGTATATTGGAAGAGCACCAGAGATCTATAATATTCCAAAAACCAACTACGGTGAGTTAAAATCAAACTTATTGTTGGAAGAAAATGCTTATAAATTTGAGAATGGAGCCTATAGTCGTATGATTAATAAAACATATAAATATGATTATAGTCAGATAAAGAGTTTGAAAAGTTACGTTTTCAGAGAAAACTTCATGTATAATCCTGACCCTTCCCAGGATCAGTTATTAAACATTTCTTATGGATTTTATGAGAATTATTACGGCTTTAATAACCCAACTGTTATCACAAACACAGAATATTTACCCAATAATGTAACTTTATTAACAACGACAACAAATAGCTATACCAATCCGGCCCACTATCAGGTTACATCTTCAAAAACACAGTTTCCTGATAATTCAAGTCACGAAACAAATTATTCATATGCTCACGAAAAGAATAACCAAAAGCTGATCACAGCTAATATGATTGGTATTCCATTGGAAACAAAGACTGTAGA
>NZ_JBGFFD010000025.1:0-3671 GCF_041224435.1 Chryseobacterium tongliaonense
AATTTAATGTCTAATCAATCTAAAAATGTAGCATAAAGAAGTATATAAATTTTGTCTCAAAAATTGTTGCAAGTTCAGAAGTCTGCAGTAAATGGTTTTAACACATCTGACATTAATCAGGTTTCTTACTTTTTGTGTGCGTTTCTTAGAAGCCAAGGAGTACTTTATTACACTTTTTCCTATTTCAAATGTTCATCCAAATAATTTTTTAGGTCAATAATATAACCATCAAAGAAACCCTCGAATACCTTTTTATTGCTTGGGTTCACTATTTTACCTTTGGGATCAAAAATACTTTCAGGATATGCCAATTTATCGTTCTTTCGGGAACTAACCAGGCTGATTAATCCACCGTTGGGAAATGAACTGTTTCGCATCCTTTCATCTCCCGGTTGAACAAATTTGTATTCATTAAAGGGCACATCGTTTTCTGAAACAACATCATTTCCGGGGCTTATTGTAAGTTTGGCATCAAAGACCGTTGCAAAGATTTTGGAGGAGCTACTATATTTTACAAGCAGAGTGTCTTTTAAATCGGTGACCACTGTAATATACGTTAGAGAAACAAGGTCGGCACCACAAGTCTTTTTACTACCGATCGTTGCAAAATCCCGATAGGCTAAAAACGTCTTTTTATTATCGTTGGTATAATCCAGTTTAAGTCCGCGATGACTTTTTACATACTTCACAACAGCGTCATAAAGCTGTTCTTTTGTTTTGCCAGGATAGGCAAGTGCTACATATTCCGGATCATTTATAGGCCGAACGTTCCCGAAATATTCGCCAGTAGATTCATCTATTTCCGTCTTTACTTCAAAATACTTACCCTGAGCGTTTGTAATGATCGATAGAAACATAAAGATGAGGGATAATGTTGTCCTGATATTTATCATCTTAAAAATAATTTTGATTTATTAATTACGGCTGTATTTGCTGTTAAAATCCACTTTTGTTATCACACCGTTTTTATTTGCGTACACCGTTGTAATGGTAATATATTGGCTGCTCCACCTAGTATCTTCCGCCGCTTTTTGTCCGGTTACCACCGTTTGTCCAAAACCATTTGTAGCTGTTTCAATATAACCAGGTGTATAGCTGCCACCAGAAGTATTGGTAACGTTTTCATATACCACTACTTGGCCGCCAGCTTCATCGGTAACTGTTCTAGTAGGCACCCCCCAACTTTTATATAGTTCAGAAAGTTTTACTCCCTCCCAGGAGGCCTTCCAAGCTTCACGCTTATAAATACCCCTTTTGTATTCAGCATATGTTTTATCAGCAACATACCGTCGGGCCAATGCTTCTTTTGTTCTTTTATCAAGTTTTATCTGCTGCGCATAGCACATTGTGGTTGCAGATAGCAACATGATGCCTATACAAAAAGAAAATATCCGCAAGATGTTTATATTTTTAGATAGGGATAATACTTTCTTAGTTTTCAATGTAGTAGATTTTAAAGTTTATAATTTATAATTGATGTACTTAGCGTTGTTCCTATAAGTCCGGATTCTTCCTTTTTCATCACACCATCAATCCAAACCTGTACCTTAAGTGTTGAAGAAGTATTCGCTCCTACACCATTCACAACCGCATTTATAAGAGTTCCTTCAGATGCAATCATTTCTTCACTTATCCAGGTTGTACCACTAAGTGAAACAGTTTTGGGATTTCCGGAAACCCCATAAACAGCAGTTTGCAGGTTTGAACCCGAAGAAGCAATTGCTTTAAGTACAACTTTATGTGTCGAAGGTGAGGGATCATCATTATCATCTTTGCATGAAGTTACAAATCCTAAAAGGAGTGCGGTCATTAAAAATACCAATGCATACCTGGGCGTATGGATTAAATTAAGTCTTTTCATAATTCTATTTTTTTGAATGTTTGTATATATTTTTTTTGGTATATAGATGAAAATCCACATGCTCTGAAGCAAAATCACATTATTTGAAAACATTTTCGCGACCATGAATACTGGAAGACTTCACAATACATAGTGGAACAAAGGATATCATTTGCGTATTAACTGTATAGTTTGGGAAATTGTATTCTTATCGGTTTCACGTTTTACGATATAGTTTCCGCTCGGGTAATTTTGCAGATCATTAATATGCTTCTCTTCTGCCTGTTTCATCTGATGGCAGTTAGAATAAGAACTTTTTTATCGGCAATGACCTTATACATTAATGGATTTCGTTTTGTTCTTTATATCAATCCCTACTTCTTGATTTTTGTGATCATGAACTACACTTTAATCTTGAAAAAAAGCAAGAAAAATAAGCAGATGTTTTGTTTTCATAATTCTAACTATTTACAATTGGTTGTACAATTCTTTTGCAAATATTGCTCGAGAAAGACTAAAAGAAAAGCCTACTCCTTGATATTTTATAAAAACGAAACAACTTTTTATAAAAAGTTAACCCCAAAAAGCACAATAACAGTCTCATTTAATGAAACTTAAACTACATATACAAATCCTTAATCCAAAATATAGTAAATCTATATTTCTCAAGAATATTAATTGCTAATTTTACCTCAATAACATAAAAATCAATATGTATGAATAAAAAGGAAATCAAATTAAACTCAAAGTTCAAAAAATTATCAAGAAAAGAACAGGTGTCTATTATCGGCGGAAATAATGCTATCGGTAATGAAGAGGGAGGAGGAACAACCAGCGGAGGAGGAACTAACAATGGAGGAGGTACAGGAAACATTGTATGCTATGACGGTCAAACTGATCCCTGCATTGAACAAGATGAATATTAAAAACAGAAGCCAAAGATGAAAACTCAAACTCATATTGTTCTAAAAAAACTATCCAAAAAGGAGCAATCTGCAATTGTTGCCGGAAGTACTTCTATTAATATAGGAGATGATCCTCGTGGCGGAACCGGAGGCGGAACTAATAACGGCGGTGGATCAGGAAATGTAATAGATCCATGCGTTTTGATCAACATTACAGAATGTCTTTCTCAGAATAAGTGTACTAAGGAATACGTTCGTATTTGTTAAAAGCTGAACGGACAGAAATAATTATTCAATAAACTGAAACGGGGTAACTCCCGTTTTTTCTTTGAAGAGGCAATCCGGACAGTAAAAAATTTAAATTATGCTGCGGAAAGGTATATTTATAACGATTAAGCGGAATGAGATAGCAACGGAAGAGTTACAAATATTGCAGAGGCCCTCTTATGGTGGGAGATAAACCTTAATCTTGAAAAATGAATATCTCATCTTGGAAATACAGGCAAAGATTATACAAATTTAAGGATGCAGGACTTAGTGGGAGTAATCCATTCTTTAGACCAGACATAGATAAAGTTGTTGATGTAGAGGTTATTTTTGATATATATAATGGTTTGAGCAGAGGTGATAAAGGAGCACTAAATTTGCTCAACAATATTTGTTATAAACTGAGAAATATCTATTCTATTTTTATTAATGATTCAATTTTTTATCAAATTAAATTGTATTTTTGTTTTTCTATTATGCAAAAATTTCTCAGAGTCTTTTTTGTTTTCTCTTTACTTCTGATATTTGTTTCTAATGTCAGCGGTGTAAGCACGTGTCTTGATCATGCTAAACACAACAATATGAACTTGCAACAATTTTTGAGACAAAATTTATATACTTCTTTATGCTACATTTTTAGATTGATTAGACATTAAATT
>NZ_JBGFFD010000026.1:0-3592 GCF_041224435.1 Chryseobacterium tongliaonense
GGAAATAACCTTTTAATCAAAGAAACATCAACAGATTTTACAGGCTCGGTTACAGAGTCAAATAGATATTATCCTAAAGATTTGAGTAACCAAAAATTACTGGATGCGAACCTTGTAGGTATACCATTGAAATCAGAAGTTCTTCAGGATGGAAAACTTACCGGCAAGACAGAAACCAAATTTGATGACCCGGCAACGGTCTATCCTACTTCGCAGATAGCTTACAATATGCAAACACAGATTGCAAACACGATGGGTACTATTGAAAGTTATGATGAAATGGGAAATATCAGGGAAATTAAATCTCAGGATGGAATACCTACCACTACAATCTGGGGATATTATAAAACCCAACCTATTGCCATAATCATTGGAGCTAAATATACAGATATTGCTAATCTTTCAACAGTTACAGCAGCAATTACCGCTTCTAATTCAGACAGTGATAATTTTGCCAATGAAACGGCACTTATCCAGGCACTGGATAACCTTCGAAAAGATGCTGCTTTAAAAAATTATCAGATTACAACCTATACCTATGATCCGTTAATAGGAGTTACCACCACTACTTTACCTTCGGGAATAAGGGAAATTAATGTTTATGATAATGCCAACAGGCTTCTAAAAATTACGGATAGTAATGGGAAAACATTGAAGGAATTTAAATATAACTACAAACAGTAACACAGATCATGAAAAGATATTTAATAACAAAAGCTCTCTTGGGTTTAGGCTTGTTTGTAACAGGGTTTTCCGATGCACAAACAGTTACTCAAAATTATGTGTATTCTAAAACCTGTCTCGATGCAGATTGTATAAAAAAGACAGAAGCTGTACAGTATTTTGACGGGATTGGAAGACCTAAACAGATCGTTAATATAAAAGCTTCCCCAGCACAAAAAGATATTGTTGGGTACATCGAATATGACCAGTATGGAAGACAGTCTAAATCTTATTTACCCGTTCCACAGACTGGCACACAAAATGGGAATATATATGACAATCCGTTAAGCAATGCTGCCACAAGTTATGGAACTGAAAAAATCTATTCTGAGCAAATCATTGAAAATTCTCCACTGGAAAGAGTAAAACAAATTTTTGGAACCGGAACAGCATGGGCAGGTAAACCTGTTGGGTATACTTATGATACTAATACAACCAGTACTGAAGTTAAAAAATACACAGTATCTACTACCTGGGCAGAAAACCGCACAGAGTCCCCTTTGGCTTCTTCGGGGTATTATCCGATAAAAAAGCTGATGAAGACCTCTGTAACAGATGAAGACGGGAATACGACCATTGAATATAAAAACGGGAGAGGGCAAACCCTGTTAATCAGGAAAAATGACGGGACTAAAAATGTAGATACCTATTATGTTTACAATGAATATAACCAATTAGCTTATGTCATTCCGCCGCTGGCTTCAATGCTAACAACACTTTCATCAACTGATATTAATAACCTGTGTTATCAGTACCATTATGATGGATTTGGAAGGCTTGTTGAAAAAAAAATTCCCGGGAAAGGTTGGGAATATCTGGTTTATGATAAACAGGACCGATTGGTTCTCACTCAGGATGTCAATCTTGGTGCTGCCAAAAAATGGCTGTTTACCAAATATGATCAGTTCGGAAGAGTTGCCTATACAGGAATTTATATCAGCACTCAAACATACAGCGGTGCAGGAAGAGCAGCAGAACAAGTTTTGGTAGATGCCAAAGGAAGTAACAACGTAGCGAGAACTTCTTCAGTTGGATTTACCGTCAATGGGCGTGGAGTATATTATGACAACAATGCTTCTACGAGCTACCCTGGCTCAATCACATCGCTTTTAGGTATTAATTATTATGATACCTATCCTGTATATGGATTTAATCCCACATTCCCAACAAGTATTTTAGGAGCCCCTGTGATCACAGACAATTCCACAGCAAATGCTGTAAGTACCAAAAGCCTTCCTGTGATGAGTCTGGTTAAGAATCTTGAAGATGATAACTGGACAAGTAGCTATGCCTACTATGACAATAAAGGAAGAGCAATTGGAAGTCATTCCATCAATCATTTGGGTGGCTATACCAAAACAGAAACTGAACTTGACTTTGCAGGTGTACCTCAAAAAGTGAATACTACCCACTTGAAAAAACAGGGAGAAGTAGGTGTAGCAATAAAAGAGCGATTTGTTTATGATTCCCAAAACAGGTTAAAACAACATTTTCATCAGGTAGATAGTAAGCCTGAAGAATTGCTGGCAGATTATACCTACAACGAGCTTTCCCAACTGACCAACAAAAAGGTAGGAAACAATCTTCAGAGTATTGATTACGCTTATAATGTTCGTGGATGGCTGACTGACATCAACAAAGACCAGATGGCAGTGGCGAATTTAGGAGGAAAGCTCTTTGCTTATAAAATCAAATACAATCAGAAACAGGGAATTACCAATCCTGATACTGCCTTATTTTCAGGAAAAAATGTTACAGCAAAATACGACGGGAATATTGCAGAAATTGATTGGAGGGCGGTAGAAACAATAGGGCAAAACCCATCTTTAACTCCAAAAAGATACGGCTACGCCTATGATAAGCTTAACAGGCTGAGTGCAGGCTATTATCAAAATCCGAATAACCCAAATTCTAAAGAAAATACAGAATCTTTAGACTATGACCTCAATGGCAATATTTCAAATTTATACCGTACATCCATTATTGAAAGTGGGAATACGGCAACACTTATTGATAAATTACAGTATCAATATTCAGGGGGGTATAATCAGCTGACCAGTATTGTCGATAATTCCCTGAATCCGACCGGGTATGAAGGAGGCGGAGCTACCATTGGCTACGACCTGAACGGCAACATGACCAGCATGCCAGATAAAGGTATTGTCACAATAGGATATAATCATTTGGATCTTTCCAACCAGTTGAAGTACAGCAGAAGTGAGGTTGAAGAAGTAAATATCAATACCAAATATGGCGCAGATGGTGTTAAGCTGCAAAAAGAGACCCTGACAACTACTTTTGGTATTTCAGGATATACAACCAGTAAAAAGGTTACAGATTATTTGGATGGATTCCAATATGTGAAAATAGAAGCTCCGACTTCTGGTGGGGGAAGTTCTGAATCTTTAGCCAACCTTGAAACTTCAAGGGCCTTGGAAATGCAGGCATTCTCTGTAGAACCGATGAGTGCCTCGGCATCTTTGGAATCAAAAAATCCTGACTTACAGTTTTTCCCAACGGCAGAAGGGTTTTATGATTACACAAAAGATCAGTATATTTACCAATACATAGACCACTTAGGAAATGTAAGGGTAAGCTTCGCCAGAAGCAGCGCAGGAGATCTTGAAATTACCGATTCCAATGATTATTATCCATTTGGAATGAATCATCTAAAGACCGGGTTTTCTTTCTTTGGGCCAGCTGCCTATAAAAACTATAAATTCAATGGCGTAGAACTTCAGGAAACAGGTTTATATGCGATGGATTGGCGTAATTATATGGCTGATATAGGAAGATTTGCAGGAATAGATGTATTTGCTGAATCTTATCAGAGTTTAACACCTAATCATTTTGCTGCCAATAACCCGAT
>NZ_JBGFFD010000027.1:0-3026 GCF_041224435.1 Chryseobacterium tongliaonense
AGAGATGGTTCCATCATTCTGGCAGGAACCAGTGCCGAGGAATTAGGAAAAGAAAACTGGAAGATTGTAAAGCTGGGAGATAAACAAATAGATCAGCTGATCGAAAAACAGGATATTAAGATTTACCCGAATCCTGTGACAGATTATGCTTATGTGGAAATAGGGTTTGATTTCAAGGAAGCTGAGATTGTAGTTTATGATATGGGTGGAAGACAGCTTCAGAGTCTTAAAACCAGGAATACGGTGACTAAGATTAATACTCAGGCACTGATACAAGGAGCATATCTTGTTGTGATAAAAACGGATACGAATAAAACGGCGAATGCTAAATTGATTAAAAAATAACTATGAAAAAAATATTTTGTGCAGGAATTTTACTGAGTAATTTTTTGTTTGCACAGCTACCAGAAACGCAAAATAATAAATATAATTTAACGATTAAATCCCCGGATGCCAGCCAGTTTTCAAAATATATTGATATTCCTACGACAACTCATACGGGTACGGTTGGAATAGATATTCCCATATATAATATAAAAGTTGATAACTTCAGTTTACCAATTGCGTTGAAATATCATGCATCCGGCGTTAAAGTAAAGGAGGTAGCATCAAAAGTTGGTTTAGGCTGGTCACTATCAATTGGTGGAGTTTCTCTTTCAAAACAAATAATTGGTAACGAGGATAAGGGCAATATTCCTATTATCAATCAAACTGATGGAGCTTTCCAGCCAAACGATAGGACATCCTCAGATTATAGCTTGGCAACACAGATTATGGGTTTTAATACTGTCGACCCATCTGACACTTATACTCTTGTAGGGCAAAAACGAGATACACAACCAGATATTTTCTCTTATTCCATAGGAAATAGTTCAGGTGATTTTCATCTTGACAGCACCGGTAAACCAATAAAAATTGGTGAAACCAGTGTGAAAATTGAAGTGTATCCTTTCATTTTCACAGATGACTCGGGAAATAAATATTTTTTCTCAGCGGGGAATGAAATGAGGACTGTGGGAGGATCTTTTCCTACTGTGGAAAATCTTGTTACCACGGATTTTGTAATAGATAAAATAGTTCTTACAAGTGGTAAGGAAATAAAATTTGAATATTCATCTCTTACATCACCATATGAATATTTAAGCAGCTATTATAAAGGGTTTAGTTATCCTTTATATTGCCAAACATCAATTGACGGAGTCTCAGCACAAAGTGAATATTCTGAATACGCATCTCTAACAGAAGTCTTAAAAGAAAGATATTTAAATAAGATTATTTATCCGGAAGGATATACTCAATTTACATATAATACGAATAGGGAAGATATACTCAATGGACTTTCTTTAAAAAAAGTGTCAACATTTGATAATAGCAATAAATTAATTTCTAATCAAGAATTAAATACAAGCTATTTTATTGCAGGAGAAACGAAGAATATTACAGGATACTCAGATCATACTGATGCCCTTACAAAAAGACTTAAACTAAATGAAATAAAAAATACCCTGGATAATTCTTCTTACCAGTTCTCATATTATGAAGATAACCCATTACCAAACAGACTGTCTGATGCAACTGATTATGTTGGATACTCTAATGGAGTAATGACCAATTTAGGAATACCATATACATCAATTGATGATAATGTATATGGATTTGGTGATAATAAAAATCCCAATATTAATTTTGCTGTATCTGGTAGTTTAAAAGAAATTACCTATCCTACAAAAGGAAAGATGAAACTTGAATATGAATTAGACGATTTTGATTCAAGCTATTTTCCCCCTGAAACCAGTGTTGTTAAACAGGAGTATATGATTGATTCATATCAAACTGAAGGTACAATTAATGTAAACACAAGTGCTAGCCAAGTTTCTTTTAAAGTAAATTTTACAAGTAATGCAAACCCTGATAACGATGGCTCAAATACCCTTCCTGACGCAAATCAGCCTTATTTTATTGCCGAAATATTAGATAATACTAATATTGTTTTAAAAACATTTATTCTTAATGGTGATTATGAATTTCTATTAGACAAGAAACCTTCATATAAATTAAGAATAAGAAAATTTAAAAATCCGTCTGCTGATAAATATGCTTCTTTTTCAATACAATGGTTTGAAAAAATGGCAGTTCCTACGACTCAAAACAAGTCGGTAGGAGGAATAAGAGTAAAAAAAATAATTAAACAAGATAATGCCAATAACCTTATAGAGGAAAGATTTATCTATAAAGATGAGAATGGTCTTTCTACTGGAGTTTTCATGGGTGATCCAATCAATTATTATCATTTTTCATCATCTCCGCATGGTTATGAAGGAGAAATATGTAGAAAATTAATTATAAGTAATTCAGGAAACTTCAATTTATCTACAATAAACGGGAAACCAACAGTTTATAATAAAGTAATTACTGAAAGAGTAAACACTAGTACTCCAAGTGAAACATGGAAGACTATAGATACTTATTATAATGCCCCATCCACAAATGCATATAATAATGAAATTCCATTCCAGACTTTTGTAAATAATCAGTTTGCAAGAGGTATTTTAATTAAAAAAGAGTTTTTTAATTCTAACAATAATATAGTTAAAAAAATAAAATAATTATACAGAAGATGTATATTTTAATCAAAAATCCAGTGATTATATTAGTCAATTCCCTTTAGTTACAATCCGTCCTTATCAATTAAGAATTATAAAAATAACTAAAGAACGAGATATGATGACTAATGATAAATTTTTTTACATTCCGACTTTTGATTTTACCCGCTATGATATTACTTCTTCATGGATGCAATTTAAAACACAAAAAATAACAAATTATCTAAATAATCAGGAAGTTATAGAGACAACAAATTATTATTATAATACAGATCATAAACATCTTAATCCTATGTCTGTTTCAGTACAGTCTCCTGACAATACAATTTCAGAAACTACCTACCAGTATGCTCACGAAAAGAATAACCAAAAGCTGATCACAGCTAATATGATTGGTATTCCATTGGAAACAAAGACTGTAGA
>NZ_JBGFFD010000028.1:0-2119 GCF_041224435.1 Chryseobacterium tongliaonense
ATAGTTGACAAGTACGTGAAAAATGCAATGACGAAAATCACCCATCCTAGAACGGTGTTCCATTGCCTAAAGGTCCAGTTCTTCATATAAAATTAGTTTTCTTTACATTCAATATATTAAATGCCAGGAATAACTTTCCCGGCGATCTCATTTAATAGCATGGCTATTCCCTGTAAGACATTTAATCATTCTATTTTATTACATTAAGATCAAAAAAAAACGGAACCGAAGTTCCGTTTTCTTAATATGTTGTTGTTTTTTACTGTGTTGCTTTGATAATCGCTGTTGTAATCTGATTCTCTTTTTCTTTGGAATAGGTAGAATCAAAAGGTTCCATGATATCAAATAAGTATTGGTAGAATGGCGTGATCTTCTGTACATTTTCAGATTCAGTCATTGCTTTTTCTTTCCCCATCTGCTGAAGATCTTTCACAAATACATTAAACTTCTTGTCAATAGGTTCAATTGATTTCACAAGATAATCATAGGCTTTATCTTTCTGACCGATTTTTGTATAGGCATCCGTAACCGCAGATACCACTAAAGAATATTCCATTGGTTTTGCTCCCATCTGTCTTCTCAAATATCTCTGATCTCCGGGAGAAAGGCTTAAATAATAATCGTATTCTTCAAAGATTCCTTTTTTAAGGATTTCTGCCAGTTTCAATCCTTTCTGTTCCTGTCCGGCAACAATATATCCGTAAACTATCGAGCTTAATGAACGTGGGTCGTTGTATTTTTCAGCAGGAATTTCTTTTGCGGCCAGATCCAATAATTCTATGGCTTTAGCTTTTTGTCCGCTTAATGAAAGTGCCGCAGCAGCTCTACTTGCCGAACTTCTGTAGCTGATAATATTGGATGTTGCCGTTTCATCGAAATGAACGTTTAAATCCTTGAAATTACCCCATCTGAAATTTTTCACCACATTATATAAAGAATTGGCATCTACCCTTCCCATTTCTCCATCCGAGCTTGGTGGCGTATGAACAGGAATCAGCCTGTAGCTGAAGCCGTCAAGCTGAAGATATTCATCAAGATAGAAAATATTTTCGCTGTCATAAATACCACCCGAAGAGAAGTTAATCGGTCTCTTCCAGTCGAAAT
Organism: Chryseobacterium tongliaonense; assembly: GCF_041224435.1. Classification (NCBI taxonomy): domain Bacteria; kingdom Pseudomonadati; phylum Bacteroidota; class Flavobacteriia; order Flavobacteriales; family Weeksellaceae; genus Chryseobacterium; species Chryseobacterium tongliaonense. Next base: position 1,105 of record NZ_JBGFFD010000028.1, read on the forward strand.
TGGCAAGAATATCAAACATCATTAAATTATTCTTGTAAAGTGTGTTCGCTTTATAATCGATCATGATCTGATTGACCGTATTCGGAAGATCAGAAGGATTAATAATTCCTGCTTTTAAAGCATTCTCTTTATTCACAGGCAGGATAAATTTACTGACCGGAAGGAAGTTGTATTTTTCATAACGTTCTTCCCCGAAAATCATTTTTAAAACTTCATCTTTTTCAGGAGATTTAACTTTAAGGAAATTAACCGCTTCTTTCAGCGTCATTGAATCCTGGATAAGGTATTTTCTTAATGACTGCATTTCTGTTGCGGGAGCTCCCTGCTGCTGAAGGTTATCAAAAATATTCTGCCAGTCTTCTTTTTTCATTAAGTAGATCTGATCGTTGACTCCGTCTCTGTAGTCCTCGTGGGTTAGCTGGCTAGGAATAGGATTGGCATTGTATGTTTTTCTTTTGACCTGATCGATATTCCAGGGAGTGGATAACAGGGTGAAGTTTACAACTTTTACATCATCACGCAGCCTTTCAGTCTCCTGAACTGCCCAAACCGGATAAGTATCGTTATCCCCGTACACAAACAGGATATCTTCTTTCGGCAACGATTTTAATACGGAATAGGCATAATCATACGCGGTATACCTGTTGCTTCTGTCGTGTACATTATAGTTCTGGAAGCCCATCATAAAAGGTACTCCCAATAATATAACACCTACTAAAATATTAGCTGCATTAGATTTAACTTTTGACTGTAAGAACCATAAAATAGCTCCCGAACCCAATCCTATCCAAATGGCAAAGGCATAGAAAGATCCTACCATTGCATAATCTCTTTCTCTTGGCTCGAAAGGCTTCACGCCTGTGTAGAAAATAATTCCGACACTTGTGATCACAAATAAAGATAATATCGCATAGAATCTTCCGAAATCCCTGTTCAGTTGGAAAAAGAATCCGATCAAACCTAGGATCAACGGTAAAAAGTAAAATGCTACCGTACTTTCGTTTTTGAATTTCGC
>NZ_JBGFFD010000029.1:0-1694 GCF_041224435.1 Chryseobacterium tongliaonense
TGGAAAAAGAATCCGATCAAACCTAGGATCAACGGTAAAAAGTAAAATGCTACCGTACTTTCGTTTTTGAATTTCGCAGGCATTTTATCCTGATTTCCCCACAATGCATTATCAATAAAAGAAAAGCCGGAGATCCAGTTTCCTTTGGTGTTTTCCATATTGCCTTCAAGGTCATTCTGTCTTCCGACAAAGTTCCACATCAGGTATCTTACAAAATAATATCCGTTCTGGAACGTGATGAAATAATCCATATTCTGAGCCAGAGAAGGCTTTTGAACATTAATCAGGTTGTATGGTTTTACTTTAAGATAATCAGCCGCTGTGATAGATTTATCTTCATATTTCTTTCTGAGCTCTTCAAAAATTTCCTTAGCCTGTGGATTATCTGCTACATCTTCATTCCCGTAATTAAAAGTAAAATCGGGAGCTCCATACATGGAAATATAATTCGCCATTACCGATTTATCTTCGTTAAACATCCTCGGCATTAAGCTTACCTGAGACTTACTGAAGATATAATTAAAACGGTCTCCGGTTTTTCTGTACGTTCCCGTTTTCTCATCTTTTTCGTAGATCTCACCGGTTTTCTCTGTTTTGAAACTGCCGTCTTCATTTTTTTCAATTCCGTTGGCATCTAAAAATGCAGTATAGTTTTGACCGTAAATCGTTGGCCAGTCTCCGTATTGCTCTCTGTTGTAATAATCCAGCATACCGATCGCCGTATCTGGATCATTAAGGTTCATCGGCGGATTGGCATTTGCTCTGATCGGAATCACCATCCAGCATGAAAATCCTATCATCATATAAACGATTGACAGAGCAACCGTCTGATATATATTTTTATGGGTTCTTCTTGCATATTTTATGATTAAATAACAGATCACCACCATTAATATAAATGCCACAATAGTTCCTGAATGGAAAGGAAGTCCTAAACCGTTCACAAAGAATATTTCCAGTTTCCCGAACATCGTCATGATCAGCGGGAAAATTATTTTAAATACAATGATTAAAATACCTAATGTAATAAGGTTGGCCCAGATGAAATTTTTCCAGGTAAATTTATAATTCCTTGCATAATACACTAAACAAACGGCAGGAATCGCAAGCATACACATCATGTGAACCCCTACGGAAAGCCCCAGAATAAAGAAAATAAGGATGGTCCATCTTTCATTATCTGCCTCTTTATATTCGTTTTCCCATTTGGTAATCAGCCAGACTAAAAGCGCAATAAACATAGAAGCCATCGAATACACCTCGCCTTCTACCGCTGAAAACCAGAAGGTATCGGAAAATGTGAAACACAAAGCTCCCACTACGCCTGCAAAAAGAATAGAAATTTCCTGATGCGGAGTTACCTCTTCAAAATCTTTGTTTACCAGCCTTCTTACAAAATGAGTAATCGTCCAGAATAAAAATAAAATCGTAAATGCACTGAACAATGCAGACATCGCATTGATAACGATAGAATAGTTTTCACCTTTTCCCAAAGCAAAAATGGCTGCCACAGCACCCACAATCTGAAATAAAGCCGCTCCAGGAGCATGCGTTACCTCTAATTTTACTGCTGAAGAAATATACTCACCACAATCCCAAAAACTTAAATTCGGCTCGATAGTTGACAAGTACGTGAAAAATGCAATGACGAAAATCACCCATCCTAGAACGGTGTTCCATTGCCTAAAGGTCCA
>NZ_JBGFFD010000003.1:0-508825 GCF_041224435.1 Chryseobacterium tongliaonense
ATTTGCTTTTCTTTAGTAAGTTTGCCTTCTCTGTGAAGTTTTCTCCAAGTGACCAAACTTTCTTTACAGATTCCAAGCTCCTCGGCTACTGAAGAAACATTACCGCTTTGCTCGCTTAATGAAACTGCCCCAATCTTAAACTCTAAACTGTAATTTTTTCTGATCTTTTTCATACTCTTAAAGTTAAAGAGTATAAGAATTGTGTCCTAACAAAGGTAGCAACTCCAATTTAAACACAAATTCCAAGCACCAATCCTAATGATGCTACTTTCTGTATATTCTAGGCGTTAATTGTGTGGACTTTTTAAAAACTTTTATAAAATGTGAATGGTCAGTAAAGCCCAGTGACCATGCGATCTCCGAAATATTCCAATCCGTATGCTTAAGCAAGGTACGGGCTTCCTGGGCGATACGCTCGCTGATAATAGCGGTGGTATGTTGTCCTGTTACTTCTTTCAGGACCTTGTTTAAATGATTAGTATGGATGTTTAGCTGATTAGCATAATCAGACGGAGTTTTTAACTGGATCTGCTGCGTACTGGATTCAATCGGAAACTGTCTTTCTAAAAGTTCAAGGAACAGGGAAACGATTCTTTCATTTGCTAAAGAGCCATTTTTTGCTTTATTTAACCTTACTGGTTTCAGCTTCATTGCTGTCAATATGATCTCAAACAAAATGTTACGAAGTAAATCATACTTATAAACATACTCAGTTTCAATCTCCAAAAACATTTTGTCAAAGAGTGGCTTGAAAAGCTGCATTTCATCTTGTGTAAGATCAAAAACCGGCATGCCACCTGGACGGTAAAGTGGATAGTCCCGAATGTTACCGAAGCCTCCAACAAACTCTTCTGTAAAAACGCAAAATACACCGGTAACATCGTTTTCTAAGGGAATCCAGTTATAGGGGATTTGTGGGTTTGCAAATAGTAACATATTGTGCTGTGCGGTCAAAGTTTTATCAGCATAGTGAACTTCATGCTTTCCGCTGATCAGACTAATTTTATAATAATCTTTCCGGCTATATGGTACGGGTTTATTACCTTTTGGCCCCCTGTAATCCTCTACCCGAAAAACATTAAAGTGCCCAACCTTTTTCATCAGCCCGCCGGGAAGGCTGCCAAGTACATCCCTATAAAAAAGTTCTAATGAAGTTGTTTTTTCCATTGTATGAGATTTTAAAAGAAGCCTTGCGCATCGTTTTGCGCAAGGACTTACTTATTATAGATAGCTTGGCATCTTAATATCTTGAGCCACCATTAACGGTCAAGTGATGCCCGTTGATATATGAAGCATCGTCAGAAACCAAAAAGGCGACCACTTTGCTGACATCATCGGGAGTTCCCAAGTGTTTAAATGGTCCACCGTCTATGATGATCTGGCGATATTGTTCTTCAAGGTTGGTGATGACCCCTGCATTATCTATCGGGCCAGGCATAACGGAATTTACACTGATATGGCGCTCACCTAATTCCTGCGCTAATACATCGATAAAGAGCTTAGCCGCACCCTTGCTAGCACAATATACCGCTGCATTTTTTTCAGGATGGACCCGCTGTGATTGAAGAAACGTGCAGTATTTTACCGTGATCAGCTACATAACGTGCCGCATTTTGTAATACGAAAAACGTCCCTTTAGTATTCAGGTTAAACATCCTGTCATAAGTAACTTCGTCACAGTCCATAACCGGAACTGATAACAATTCCACACCAGCATTGGCGATCACGATATCCAGTCTGCTAAAATGTTGAATAGCTTGCTGAAATAAATGATCGATGCTTTTCTTTTGAGAAATGTCGGCTTTCAGTACCAGGCAATGCCATATTGCCCCATTGCCTTTTTAGTTTCTTCTGCGGCATTTTCGTCAGAACCGTAGTTTAATACCAGGTTCGTGCCTTCAAACGCAAGTCTTTCAGCAATAGCACGTCCGATACCCTTAGTAGCACCCGTTATGAGGGCTACTTTATTTTTCAGATCGGGATAATTACTCATTTTCCTTAGAGATTAAGTGAACAACCAATTATAAACGCATACCTCCTGATACTTCAATGCGCTGTGCGTTAATCCAACTGGCATCTTCTGTACAAAGGAAAGCTACCACACCACCGATGTCCTGTGGTAAGCCGGCACGTCCTAAAGCGGTCATTGCTTTTACTGCATCATTATATTCTTTATTGTCTCTCACTACACCACCACCGAAATCTGTTTCGATAGCTCCTGGAGCAACAGTATTAGATTTAATGCCCCGATAACCTAGTTCCACAGCCTGGTAGCGACTCAACGTGTCCATTGCTGCTTTCATGGCGCCGTAGGCTGCATATCCAGGGCCAACAAATCTTGCAAGGCCACTCGAAATATTAATAATGCCGCCGCCATTATTTAATATTGGAAGCGCTAACTGGGTCAGGAAGTATGGACCTTTAAATAACAAGTTCGATAATTGATCAAACTGTTCCTCCGTAGTTTCTCCGAACGGTGCATATATACCAATTCCCGCGTTGTTGATTAGGAAATCGAATTTATCGGTTCCAAAAGTCTCTGAAAGACCACCTTTCAAGCGTTCAAGGAAATCTTCAAACCCAGCTATATTCCCACCATCGAACTGTAGCGCAAGCGCTTTAACGCCCATTTCTTCAATGTCTTTGACAACGGCTTTTGCTTCCGCCTCATTGCTGTGATATGTAAGAACCACGTCGATACCTTTTTCTGCGATTCTTAAAGCCATGTTTTTACCTAAGCCCCGGCTACCACCTGTTACTAATGCGATTTTTTTGTTAAATTCCATTTTTATAATTTTAGTGATACAAAGTTCCAAAGTTTGCCGCCGAAATTTTAGGGTAAATCAATCCATTAATAGTAAATTTCAAATCTGATCGATATAGTTAATTAATCAACTAAAAACCAAAATGCGGCAGGGGGTAATTTTTAGCAGCAAAAGCACATGGCAAACCAATGGCGATGATCAAGATACCTATATTGACCAGAGCCATTAGTGGTGAGAAAGGTCTGGGCTCGGCTTTAGAAAGTGGCAAAACTACAAGGTTCATAATTGTCCATACAAAAAGTCCATACACAATTGCATTGGTAAGCACTGCTGTGCATGGAAAGAATTTTGGGAAGACTACAAAATATAGTACAGTCCAGAACAATGCAATACAGTAATGAAGACCAACTCCCAAATATACCATACCTGAACCCTTACTGAACGCCTTCGGCCCCAACGCCGCACTGGTAATAGCCCTCAATAACAACGAAGGGTTTTGCTTGGTTCCCAAAACAAAAAGCATAATGGCTGCTGCACAATCCAGACTGCCCGCAACTAGCCATGTGATAAAAATTGTATTCATTTCTTTTTTTTGTCAAAATTATTGACCTTCGGATAGTTTGTTTTGTAAAAATGCGACAACTATAATGAGGGAATACTATTAGCATTTTTTTTTAAGTTAAGGGATCTTATAAAAAAAACCTGCTTACTACTAGCAAGCAGGTATAAAATTAGCGTCTACCAATTTTTTGCCCTTTTTGTAAAAATGTGACAACGAAAAGAATATGGCGCTACCAATTCACTTTTGAATAAATATGTTCGTATCAAAGTCAATATCAAATCCAATATTTTTTGGCTAAGTTATTCAAGACACGTTTTCTGACTTTTTTGGTGGTCAATTTGAACAGGAATGCACTGGTCAATTTGCTCAGGAATCAACTGATCACTTTCGCAGGATTAGGATGGTCAATTTTGAAGGATTCTACACCATAGCACACAATAAAACAAAATAGAGTTGATTAATTGCCAACTCTATTTTATTCAAAAATTGTAACTTTTTATGAAGTGATTTAGAAGCTATTGCTTGTTTATACATTTTTATGTCAACAAAGGCATATCTTTGTTTCTATGTTTATTAAATTTAACTTTTTCCCATAGTCATTCTATAGTTCTTGGGAGTCCAGCCTGTTTGTATTCTGAAAAAATACGAAAAATGAGAAAAATTATTAAACCCAAGCTCAAAAGCTATTTCTTTTATTGATTTATTTGAACTGTGTAATAATTTCTTTGCTTCCAATAATATTCTTTGTCTTATAAACTCTAATGGAGATATTTTATATTGCTTTCTGCACAAAACTCCTAGATAATTGGGAGTAATGCATAGCTCTTCAGCATAAAAGGCGACACCTTTTTGTGTTTTGTAATAGGTTTCAACAAGTTCATGGAACCGGAAAGCAGGATTATTGTGATCACTCAATGCAGATTTTCCATGCATCTTCTCTATCCAAAGATTAATCATCAGCGCCAAAAGTCTTACCCTTGCATTAATAAGTTCCGGAAATACAACTTCCGAATGTATTTCTTTACGAATCGCATCAAACTCCATACTAAATTTTTCATAAGCTTCTTCATTAGACTGGATCATTTCGTATTTACTGTGAGGCGAAAAAGTATGCTTTAATGTCGGAGAAAATGTTTCAAGAATAGAGTCATTAATGATCAATCTTCTGCCACTCGCATGCAAAGGCAGATCCCATATATATTTCCTTTTAGGGAGATGGACAAATAATTGTTGGGAATTTAAAGCATAAGTATCCATATCCGTAATACAATTACCATCAATACATTCATCTAAAATAATGATTGTGAAAGAATTGTCGGGAAAACAGTTAAGCTCGGAAGAACTTATTTCGCCCTGATAAATAACATCAATATCTTTTTTATCCTCTTTTTTCAATACAGCTGAATTATTCTTTTGTTGCATCCCTTATTTAATGTTCGATAAAGTTACTTAAATTCGATAATACTCATAAATATCCAGAATTGTGAAATAAATATTGTCTATTATCTGCAAATATAAAATTATCTCCTTCGGAGAGAAACATTCAGTATATTTGTAATAAGACTTATTCTATTTAAATGTTGACAGATAAATTTGGAAGGAATATCAATTATCTAAGGCTTGCTATTGTAGACCGGTGTAATCTCCGATGCACTTATTGTATGCCGGAAAACGGTCTTGTCTGGATTAAGCAAAAGGAATTAATGACCGATGAAGAAATGCTCAGAATCTGTTCAATCTTTACGGAAATGAGAGTAAATAAAATCAGGATAACAGGGGGAGAACCTTTTGTCAGAAAAAACAGTATTGATCTCATCCAGAATATATCTCAATTAGATGGACTCACTGACCTCAGTATAACAACCAACGGCCTTCTTACTGAACAATATATTCCGCAACTTAAAAAATTGGGGATAAAATCTGTCAACTTAAGCCTTGATACACTCGATAAGGACCGTTTTTTCCGGATTACCAGGAGAAACAGTTTTGATAAAGTAATGAAAACCTTAGACTGTTTATTAAAACATCATATAAAGGTAAAAATCAATACAGTCGTAATGGAAGGGGAAAATATTAAAGATATTATTCCCTTGATAATGCTTACAAAAGACCTTCCTGTTGATGTCCGTTTTATTGAAGAAATGCCTTTTAATGGTGGAACACACGCTATTTCTTTAAAATGGAATTTTGTTCAGATTTTAAATCACATCAAATCTCGTTTTCCCGAAATTCAAAAGATAGAAGATCCCAAAAATTCTACATCATACAATTACAACATTCCGGGTTTCAGCGGAAATATTGGAATTATCGCGGCTTATACACGTTCATTTTGCGGAACGTGCAACCGTCTTCGATTAACACCCAACGGAATTTTGAAAGCCTGTCTATATGAAGGAACCGGCGTAAACCTGAAAGATGAAATCCGTATGGGAAAAACAGATGAAGAGCTGAAAAATATAATCATCAACAGCGTACAGAACAAACCAAAAGACGGATGGGAAGCTCAAAAATCGAGCTTGATCGCATCACAAATTCATCAGTCAATGGCAACAATAGGAGGATAATTATGGAAATGATTAGCGTACAACAGGCAGAAGAAATCCTATTTTCTCAAATCAAAAACTTCGGAACAGAAGAGATTTTCTATGAAAATGCATTAGGAAGAATTTTAGCTGAAAATATTGTGGCAGATTGTGATTTACCTCCTTTTGACAGATCCACAGTAGATGGAATTGCCATTAATTTTAATGCTTATGAAAACAGTTTTCGTACATTTAAAATTAAAGCAATACAATCCGCAGGCGAACCGTCCATTTCTATTGATTCAGAAGACGAATGCATAGAAATCATGACCGGAGCCGCTTTAGATAATTCAGTAAATACGGTTATTCGTTACGAAGATCTGATAATTGAAAACGGAATTGCAACTATCAATATTATTATTAAAAAAGAGCAAAACATCCATTGGAAAGGAAAAGATAAAAAAACAGGGGAAATATTAGTAAAAGCCAATCAGGTCATTACTCCATCTATTCTCGGAATTGCTTCGTCGGTCGGAAAAACAATTTTAACCGTAAAAAAACTTCCCAAAGTTATTATTATTTCCACCGGAGATGAGATGATATCCGCTGAAGACGTTCCTGCCCCATTCCAGCTAAGACGTTCCAACGGAATTACCATAAAATCCGTTTTGGAAAAATATAAGATCTATGCAGATTGGCTTCATTGGAATGATGATTTTCAGTTAATAAAAAATGAGCTTTCCCGATGTATTGATAAATATGATATTTTGCTAATGAGTGGTGGGGTTTCTATGGGGAAATTCGATTATCTGCCAAAAGCCTGCGAAGAGCTAGGAGTAGAAAAGCTTTTTCACAAAATAAAACAAAGACCAGGAAAACCATTCTGGTTCGGAAAAAGCCAAAACGAAAAATTAGTTTTTGCATTTCCGGGGAATCCGGTTTCCGTATTTATGTGTTTGCATCGGTATTTTATTCCTTGGCTGGAAAAATCTTTGGAAATCTTGGAAGCAGCACAATATGCCGTTTTGCAGAATGATATAGATTTTCCATCTCCACTTCAATATTTTGCGCAGGTAAAACTCAGTGTGAACCCATCGGGACAATTAATCGCCGAATCAGTAAATACCAATGGTTCCGGAGATTTTTCCCACCTTGCAGAAACTAATGCATTCATAGAACTTCCCTTGGAAAAAACTGAGTTTAAGAAAGGTGAAGTGTATAAAATATGGAAATATAATTTTTAATTGTACTCATGACAAACTTTTCACATCTTAATAAAAAGGAACAGCCGGGCATGGTAAATGTTGGGGGCAAAAAGATCACGCACCGAAAAGCAATTGCTAAAGCTGTTGTGATACTCCCTGAAAATATTCTGGAAGCACTTCAAAAAGATGACTTCAAGACTAAAAAAGGCTCTGTTTTCCAAACCGCAATTATTGCAGGAATAATGGCAGCAAAAAAAACCGGTGACCTGATTCCTCTATGCCATCCTATCGGTATGGATAACTGCGACATAGATATTGAAATCAATTCCCGGAATGAGATCGAAATTTATTGTACTGCCGAGATTGAAGCAAAAACAGGCATAGAAATGGAAGCATTGACAGGAGCATCTGTTGCCGCACTTACCATTTATGATATGTGCAAAGCATTGAGCCATGATATTGTGATTAAAGAAATAAAACTAATGGAAAAATCAGGAGGTAAAAATGATTTCAAAAGAGACTGATTCCCCCAAATTAAATGGACTGGTACTTGCCGGAGGAAAAAGCCTGCGAATGGGAAATCCAAAAGACAAAATCAATTGGCATGGAAAAGAACAAAAGTATTATGCAGCTGATCTTTTAAATCCGTTTTGTGATGAAGTTTCTATTTCCTGCAGACAAGACCAACTGGAAAATTTTGACACAGATTATAATGCCCTTACCGATACTTTTTTAAATATGGGACCTTTCGGCGGGATACTTTCCGCATTACGTTCTCAAAGAGATAAAGCTTGGTTGGTCGTTGCCTGCGACTTACCTTTATTAGATGAAAAATCTTTAGAATTTTTAATTGGAAACAGGAATACCGAAAAAGTAGCAACCACTTATGAAAGCCCGTTTGATGGACTTCCAGAACCATTAATTACAATTTGGGAGCCTAAAAGCTATCCTTTGCTCCTGAATTTTTTAGGATTGGGAAATACTTGCCCCAGAAAAGTTCTGATTAATAGTGATACATTAATCCTGAAACCGGGTAATCCTGAAGCTTTGATGAATGTGAACACACCTGAAGATATGGCAAAGGCAAAGGAAATTTTAAGAAAATAGATTTAACCGAAGATAAAAAACATATGAGCGACCCGCTTGAACGTTATCATTGTCAGATGGCTTTACCCGGATTTGGTATTTCTTCCCAGGAATTACTTAAAGATGCTAAAATTCTGATAGTAGGTCTGGGCGGATTGGGCTGTCCTTCGGCACAATATCTTGCTTCTTCAGGTATAGGGACGATTGGTCTTGCGGATGATGATACGGTCTCCGAAAGCAATCTGCACCGCCAGATTTTATATGCTCCGGAAGATATTGGAAAATCAAAAGTTGATATTGCCACTAAAAAATTACTGCAACAAAATCCATCGGTAAAAATCATTCCGTTCAATTTTCGGGTAACTTCCGACAATGTAATGGATTTGATTTCGGACTTTGATTTAATCATTGAAGGAACTGATAATTTTGAAACAAAATGTTTGCTGAATGATGCATGCGTTTTATCTGGAAAACCTTTGGTTTACGGAGCAATTTATCAATATGAAGGGCAAGTCAGCATTTGGAATGTAAAGCAAAAAGAAGGCAATTTTTCTCCCAATTACCGCGACGTTTTTCCCGATGCGGAAAATGCGCAGGTTCCGAATTGTGCAGAGGGTGGTGTTATTCCCACTTTGGCAGGAATTGTCGGATGCATGCAGGCTAATGAAGCTATAAAATATTTTACAAATCCCGAAGATTCACTGGCTGGAAAACTCTGGATGATGAATGTTCTGAACGGCAAAACCCAGATTATTAAATTAAGAAAAACTTCTGTGCAGATTACAGGTTTGGCTCAGACGGTTAAGACCATTACGTTTGAGCAGCTTATGCAGGAGAAAGATCATTTTGAAATCATAGATGTACGCACATCACAAGAACATGAACAGTTTAATATAGGAGGAATCAATATTCCCGTAGAAGAATTACAGGATCATTCAGATTATATCTCCAGTTGTTCCAGACCTGTTTTAGTCTATTGCCAATCTGGTAAACGCAGTGCAGAAGCTGTAAGAAAAATAAAAAAGATTTTTCCTGAAAATGAAGTATTTTCTTTAAAAGACGGCATTCGCAAAATACCGCTATAAGATTACAAACTAAATCTTTGTAAGTATAGTCTATTATTGAATTTAGTATTAAATGAAGTATTCCAAATGAATAGATAACCGCATTATTACCTGTTTCTCTAAAACCACCACTTATTTATCTTTTGAGTAATCAATCAATAATATTCTGAGTTATTTTTTGAGAAACAGTAATCTGTTCTCCGACCATCTCATGAATGGTTTCATCAATCATAATACACATGCTGTTGAGAGCCAAATCATTTGCATCTGTCCCAAACGGTTCTTCAATTTCATCAGCTATCGCTTCAAACGCAACAAATGTATAAGCAACGAATACAACAATAAGTGGCGTAAACCATCCCAGCGAATCTACAAGCCCAAAAGGTAACAGGAAACAATAAATATACACCGTTCGGTGCAGCAGAACACGGTAACTGTAAGGAATCGGGGTAGAAACTATTCTTTCACATCCTCCCAAAATATCAGAGAGTTTATCAAAATTCTCATCAAAACGTGCCTGTTGGATAGAATCTAAACAATTTTCATCTTTTACTTTCTGAATCCATTCTCCAAGCAGCCGCATAATAACTGCGGGTTTATATTTTGATGCCGTTATTATTTTCAGCTGGTCTTCATTAAGCCTGGATTTTAAATCTGCGTGGGCATCTGTCCCTCTCAACTGATGCTTCAGTGCAAATACAAAAGCACTAAGCAGCTGAACAAAATCGTGAACTGAAACATTATTGTTCTTTATATTTTTCAAAGTCATTGCCTGTCGCGTTAGTGAGCGTGCTGTATTTAATAAAGCTCCCCACAGTTTGCGTCCTTCCCAGAACCGATCATAGCTGACATTGTTCCTGAATCCCAGGAATAATGCCAATACAAAACCGAATAGGGTAAGTGGTGCAGGATTCAAAGGAATCTTAAACGAAAAAATTATTCCATGAAAGTAGGTCACCAATAAAGAAAGAATTAAAAGTAATCCCAAACCGGGAAGCAAAGCAGGCAAAACCGAGCCATGCCACACAAAAAGCATTCTGAACCAGTGTTCTTTTTTTCGGATAATCATTAATTTCAGGTAATTATTAATTCAAAATATAAATAGAGAAGTAAAGATATTTCATTATTATGACTTTTGTTTTTTCAGTTTATTAATATTAATTTTCATCAAAACCGAAACAATAAATGCAATTACGAACATTCCTGAAAAAACCTCTAAAGTAGTCGTTAAAGACCCTGTCTGTTTTTTAACATAATCATATATCGAGGGGCCAGCTACGCCTGCTAAAGCCCAGGCTGTGAGCACAAATCCGTGTATTGCCCCTAATTGTTTTGTACCAAATAAATCTCCCAAAAATGCTGGAAGTGTAGAGAAGCCTCCACCATACATTGTAATAACTGTAAAGAGAATAGTAAGAAACAAAATTTCTATAGAAATTTGAGGTAAAAAATAATAAGCTAAAATCTGAAATACAAAAAATACAATATATGTATTAGCTCTTCCCAGATAATCTGATAAACTAGACCAAAGTAATCTTCCAATTCCATTGAAAACACCAATTAACCCCACAACCGTTGCCGCCTGCAAAGCAGTGTAATGAAGTTTTTCTTGAGTCATCGGACTTGCTGCTGCAATAATTGCAATACCGCATGTAATATTGATAAACATCATAATCCAGATATAATAGAATCGTTTTGTCTTCAAAGCAGTTTTTGCATCTATATAGGCAATATCCTTCGTTGCTGTCTTACTTTCCGCAGGATTGAAACCTTTTGGAAGATAGCCTTCCGGCGGTCTTTCTATGTAACTTGAAGACAAAAGAATAACAACGAGATAAATACTTCCCAAAATGTAAAAAGCATTAGAAACACCTACTTTTTCAAACAAAATCTGCATCAAAGGTCCAAATATCAAAGCTGAAAAGCCGAATCCCATTATAGCCATTCCTGTTGCTAAGCCACGTCTGTCCGGAAACCATTTTACTAAGGTACTTACCGGCGTTATATATCCAATTCCTAATCCTATACCACCTATAAATCCATAACTGATTAAAAATAATGGTAAAGAAACAAGTTGTACAGCCAGTCCCGAACCTAAGATTCCGACTCCGTAAAAAATGCCAGCAACAATTCCGCTTTTTTTTGGTCCTACTTTTTCTACCCAAGTTCCCATAAATGCTGCGGATAAACCAAGTAACAGAATAGCAATTTTAAATGCCCATTTTATGGTTCCTTCATCTACCTTAAAGATCTCTCCTACAGGATTTGTCATTACAGAATAGGCATATACAGAGCCGATAGAGATATGAATGCCGACAGCAGAAGCAGCAATCATCCAACGATTTTTAAGTCCTGATGAGTTCATAGATGACTAATCTTTTATTGAGTTAATAAAAATTTCCGTAACCTGATAAGAACTTCTTGCCGGTTTCTTCTCCCCTTCAGCAATAATTCTAAGTGGTCCTTTTTCTTTTGGCAAGGGTTTTCCGTCTACAGAATCGGCAATAATTACATTTTTATCCTGAATAGAAGCATCAAGTTCTGCCAAAGAAAATAAAACCTGATAACCGTCGGAACATTTTATCAATACATATTTTGAAAAATTTTCTGCCCCGTGAAGTGCTTTTCCGGATGGAACTCCCGTTTTTCCTAAAATTTATATGAGCGGGACTCCAGTGAAAGTATGTAAATTCCCTTCCTTATCTTTCATTATGGCTTCTCTCCGGGGCATTTTTGAAAGGTCAGACAAGCTCAATTCCAAAGGCCGGGCAACTTCGCCGGAAACTTTTAATCTGAAATTAGATTGAGCCGCTGCTATCTCACAAAAGGAAAGCATAATAAAAAAAAATAGTTTCCTCATGATATAAATATTATCTAAAAGAATATTATTGTTTTACTAATCAGGATTAGTACCTGTTGCTGCCATTATATGATCATCAATCTTTTTAAAGATCTCAGAGTTGTGCTTGCGAATTTTGATACGGACATATTTGGAAGCAGGCATATTGGCTCCATTAACCACATTATTGATAGATACCAAAACATTAGTTTCCGGGAAATAGGTCATTGTACTTTTCTGTGGAATAGGATATTTTACAACAATGAAAAGAGGTGCGATTCGTTCAATTCCGTCATCATAATTGAAAAGATCTACATGATCGCCTTCTTTCAAGCCGGCTTTCACAATATCTTTTTCGTTCATCATCACTACCCTTCTTTCATTGAAAATCCCACGATAACGGTCATTCAGACCATAAACAACCGTATTGAACTGATCGTGTGTCCTGGTTGTTCCCATTAGGTATTCGTCATCAGCAAGAGAATTGTCCGGTACGGCTGTAATATTGAAAGCGGCTTTTCCCGGGTAGAATTCACTGTTGAAGATACCATCCCTTGGTCCGTTCGGAAGATAAAAACCGCCTTTCTGAACAACCCTTTCGTTATAGTTTTCAAATCCGGGAATACATTGTTCAATATCATTACGAACGGCATCATAGCTGTTGATAAATTTGTCCCAATCTACAACAGAACTTTCACCCAAAACCACTTTAGCCATTCTGCAGGCGACGTGTGTTTCATTCATGAGATTTTTAGAAATCGGCTCCAGAACGCCTCTTGACCATTCCACAACACCCATTGAGTTTTCTGTACTTACGTGCTGAAGTTCTCCATTGACCATATCTTTCTCACTCCTGGAAATTACCGGCAAAATAAGAGCTTCTTTCCCATGGATAAGATGATTTCTGTTTAATTTTATAGAAACAATTACAGACATTTCCAGCTTCCGCATTGCTTCTGCCGTAAAGGTTGTATCCGGTGCTGCAGAAAGGAAATTACCTCCCATGCAGAACATAAATTTTACCTTTTCTTCGTGCATCGCTTTCAGGGCATTCACAACATCATAACCGCCTTCTCTCGGAACTTTAAAGCCATAATATTCCTGTAATCTGTCCAGTTGTTCAGTCGTAGGATGGTGGTTAATAAGCAGCGTTCTGTTTCCCTGTACATTACTGTGACCTCGAACAGGACAGGCTCCTCCTCCCTGGATTCCTATGCTTCCTTTCATCAGCAGAAGGTTCACGATATTATAAATCATTTCCACACCATTGTGCTGTTGTGTGATTCCCATCCCCCAACAAATGATAATACGTTTTTTTGAGGCAATCATTTGTGCGGCTTCTCTTAGATTTTCAACCGGAATTCCACATTCTTCCGATAGAAAATCAAGGTCATATAATTTTAATTCTTCAATCAATTCATTGAAGCCCGCAGTTTTATTAACGATAAAATCGTGGTCAAGAACTTTCCCCGGATTTTTAGCCTCTTCTTCCAATACCAGAATTTGAAGTGCCTTTAAAAGTGCCATATCTCCATTGATCTTTACGGGAAGATACAAATCTGACAATTCATAAGGTTTATCGAGCAAAGCACGGACTTCCTGAGGATTTCTGAAACCTTTTAATCCGGCTTCAGGAAGCGGATTGATTGCCATAATTTTAGCTCCATTCTTCTTTCCTTTCGTCAATGCGGAAAGCATTCTTGGTGAATTGGTTCCCGGATTCTGACCGATGATAATAATGAGATCCGTATCGTAAAAATCTTCCAGCTTTACGGTTCCTTTTCCGATACCGATACTTCTTGAAAGCGCATAGCCGGAAGTTTCGTGGCACATATTGGAACAATCCGGAAAATTATTGGTCCCGAATTCACGGGCGAACAACTGATACACCCAGGTTGCTTCATTACTGGTTCTTCCTGAAGTATAAAATATGGCTTCGTTAGGCGAATCCAGAGCGTTTAATTTTTCGGAAATTTTTGTAAAGGCGTTATCCCAACTTATCGGCTGATAATGTGTTCCTCCTTTCGGTAAATACATTGGCTCAACGATTCTTCCTAACTGGCTGATTTCAAAATCCGTTAGTTTTGCTAAATCGTAAACCGAATTTTCTCTGAAAAATTCTGCACCGATTTTTTTTGATGTAGCTTCTTCCGCTAAGGCTTTTGCACCGTTTTCACAGTATTCTCCCAATCTGGAACGCTCGTCATCCGGATCGGGCCATGCACAGCTTGGACAATCGAAACCATCAAACTGATTCATACTGAAAAGGGCCCTTCCTCCACGAAGAACCGATGCATTGAGTACCAACTGGTCCAATGAATGGATAACAGCAGGAACACCAGCCGCCCAGGCTTTTGGCGGTTTCAGTTTCAAATCCAGCAATTTATATGGAGGTTCTGCAGAGGGTAATCTGCTGCCCTCTTTTATTTTATTGAATGAATTTTTGTTTTCCATGATTTCTAAATTTTTAAAAAACGAAAAATTAGCATTTTAAATTAGGGTTGGGATAATTGTCGCTTTGATCTTCCAAAGTATTATCAATGCATACAAAGTCTTTTTCTATTAAGAGTTTAACATTTCCGGCCTGGCCTTCAAAACCGACTCTGTCTGTGGAAGTCCATTCAGCTAACATTGTTACCGGCATTTTAAGAACAATTCTGTTTTCGATGAAAGCCGCTGAAAGCTCTTTGTCCTCCGTTCTTTCAATAGAATAAATAAACGGACGGTCTACAAATTCTGTAAAGCTTGAAATAATTCCGTCTTCTCCTAATTTTGCAACTTCGGATTGGGTTAGGCGGAATCTTATTGAGTTATCTTTAATTCTTATTTTCATAATAAATTTTCAATTTTAAAATGGCTGCCGGAATGGTAAATATTAAACCTGTTATCCCTGAGAAAGCCTAATAAAGTGATAT
The DNA here is from genome assembly GCF_041224435.1 of Chryseobacterium tongliaonense. Lineage (NCBI taxonomy): Bacteria > Pseudomonadati > Bacteroidota > Flavobacteriia > Flavobacteriales > Weeksellaceae > Chryseobacterium > Chryseobacterium tongliaonense. The sequence continues at coordinate 14,959 of NZ_JBGFFD010000003.1, forward strand.
CAAATTCTTTTGCCAGGTCTACTGCAAGGCTGGACGGCGCTCCTATTGCTGCAACAATCATAATTCCTGCCATTGCTGCTTTCTGAATGAGCTCGAAACTGGCTCTTCCGCTTAAAACCAAAATTTTATCGTTAAGAGGAAGCAAACCTGCAGATAATGCATATCCTATAATTTTATCTAATGCGTTATGCCTTCCTACATCTTCACGTAAAGCAAGAAGATTGCCTTCCAAATCAAAGATACCGGAAGCGTGTATACCGCCCGTAGCACTGAAATTATTCTGAAAAGACTGCAATTTTTCGGATAATTGGTACAGAGTTTCGAGAGAGAGAGTCGTACTTTCTTTTTTATGGTTGTGAAATGAGCTTACCGTTCGTATGGATTCTATGGAACCTTTTCCACATACACCGCAACTTGAAGTTGTATAAAAGTTGCGGTCGGCTTTCATAAGCTCGGGAACAAAACCTTCTGTAAGCTCAACAATGACAATATTTTCACTGTTTCTGGAACATTCTGCTTCCGGAAAATATGTGCTTTTAATCTGTTGACGGCTGGAAATAATTCCTTCTGTAAATAAAAAACCGATTGCAAGTTCTGCATCATTTCCCGGAGTCCGCATCGTTACAGATATATTTTTGGACTCTTTTTTATCTTCTGCATCATAAGAAACCCTGATTTCCAAAGGTTCTTCTACAGAAACATCATCCGTATAAGGAAAACTGGTGTTGTCCTTAACTTTGACGATTTCTATCTGTTTTACTGACTTATTTGATAGCAGCTGGGCTTTCATAATTTAATAACTGGTTAATAAAGGTACAAAATTTTGTTTCTCAAATTACGGGTGTGCGGAAACCCATTCTTCTCCATCCTCAAAAATTTCTTTTTTCCAGATGGGAACGGTTTTTTTAATATTTTCGATCATATAGCTGCACGTATCAAAAACAGCATTTCTATGCCCATCGCTTACCACTATTATCACGGCTGCATCGCCGGGGAATAATATTCCGGTGCGGTGATGAACGACAATATTCTTCACTGAAAATAACGAAATGGCTTTATCTGCTATTTTTTGTATTTCCTTAACTGCCATAGATTCGTAACACTCGTATTCCAAACGAATGACAGATTTACCTTTGGTCTGATTTCGTACTGTTCCTACAAATGATGCAATTCCTCCACATGCAGGATCGGAAGCAATAGTAAAACAATCTGTAAGATCCAGTATATTTTGTGTTATTTTAATATCAATCATATCTGTTATCCACCGCTTACGGGAGGGATTATTGCTATTTCGTTAGAGATTGTTATTACCTGATCGTCCTCCGCATATTCATCGTCAACGGCAATAAAATAAGATTTTAATTTTTTCAGTTCCGGAAAGTCTTTTTCCAGAAGTTCCTTGAGTGCTTTGACGCTTGCTCCGTCATTTATTTCTATTTCTTTTTCTGAAGTTCCGAAAATTTCCTTCGTTATTCCGAATGCTAATATTTTGAGTTTCATTTTTACATTTAGCTTATTACCAATATTTTATTAAAATGTTTATCCCGGCCATCAAAACCAGGAGAGCTGTCATTCTTTTGATGACCAAAGGATTCCATTTCAGGGATATCCTGGAACCTATCTGTCCGCCAATGAATACGGCAAAACACAAACTGAGAATTCTGAAATAATCCATGTCTGCAGATAATTTGGATAATTGTCCGAAAATCCCTGATACTGAATTCACCAGTATAAAAACACTTGATGCTGCTGCAATTTTTCGAGGCGTATCCCATTTCATGAGGTTTAATAGAGGGGAAAGAAAAATTCCGCCGCCAATTCCCACCAATCCTGACAAGAAGCCTATTCCACCACCTAAGAATCCGTTTTTAAATGGAGAGGCTTCAACATTTTCTGAAATATCTTCTACATTTTTTGTTTCTGTCTTTATCCAAAGTAACAATGCTGCAACGATTAAAGTAACACCTAATATCAGGAAAAAAGTTTCGTGGCTTATTTTTAAAACAGCTCCCAGGTACGCCATAGGTACACTTACAATCGTAAGCGGAAGTATTTTCTTCCAGTCAGTCTGCTTATTTTTGATATAAATAAATACACCTCCTATTACCACAATCACGTTACAGATAAGCGCTGTTAACCGTATTTCCTGATAAGGAAGACTATACATTGCCAGAACTGCAAGGTAACTAGATCCTCCACCAAATCCCACAGAAGAATAAATGAAAGCGATGATTAAAAAAAACAAAAAGATTTCCCAATGCCCCATATACCTGTGGAATTAAATTTCTTACAATAATACTCATTTTTAGGGCGTCATACGAAGGTATAATAAAAAGTTTCTACCGTAATTTGTGAGAAAAATATTCTGGATTGTTTATTTTATAAAACCAACCTCACTATCCCAATAGCATTTATTAAATTTGATAAATAAAATCTATACACCCATCTCAATGAATAATACTTTTTCTCCTGATCATAATGCTCAGAATGTTACAGATTATCCGAATAATAACACCTATTTTTTAGTTTGGAATTTTAACGACAACGTTAATCCTGATAAGATCAAATCGGTTTTCCAAAGAGTTTGTGCTTTGATAATTAATCTGAATAATTCGGCACTTGACCGTTTTCCGGATTCCAAAGCCAGCTGTGTAATGGGTATTGGGTATGAAGCCTGGTATCAACTTGAATTGCCTCAACCGCTGCCTAAAGAATTTAAGAAATTCCAGGAAATAAAAGGTGGCAAACATACGGCAGTAAGTACAAAAGGAGATTTGCATTTTCACATCCGGGCCGATGAAAAGAGTTTTGCTTATGATATGGCTTCTATAATTTCCGGATATATGAAGGAAACAGCAGATTGTGTAGTCGAGGTACAAGGATTCCGTTATTGGGACAGCCGGTCTATCTTAGGTTTTGTTGACGGCACTGAAAATCCGCATGGCAAAGACCGTGATCATTTTGCCATTATAGATGATTCTGATTTACAATATGAAGGAGGAAGCTATCTTTTTGTACAGAAATACATCCACAATCTTAATGCCTGGAAATCGCTTTCTGTGGAAGAACAGGAAAAAGTAATAGGCAGGTCCAAAGATCATGATATTGAAATGGATGATGATGCAAAACCCAAAAACTCACATATCGCATTAGCGAATATCGGCGATGATTTTAAGGTTGTGCGCGACAATATGCCTTTCGGAAGCGTAGCAACCAATGAAATGGGAACTTATTTCATCTGCTATGCGAGCATATTCAGCACAGTTGAAAAAATGTTGACCAATATGTTCATCGGTAACCCGCCGGGAAATTATGACCGAATTCTTGATTTCAGTACTGCACAAACAGGAACATTATTTTTTGTTCCAAGTTTAGACTTACTTGATGAATTTTCAGGATAAGTTTTTAAAAGAGTTAATTTGACCTATTATTTCCTACATCGAACAAAAAATTTGACTTGAAAGGAGTAAAAAAAGTTTCTGAGAGTGATGGAATATCACCTAAAGACAGAATCAATTAAAAGCTAGATAATTAAAAATTTAAATTCATAATCTTATGTAATTATAGAAAACAGGGCATTGAAATCAATACCCTGTTTTGTCAAAAGCATTTTTGAAACTAAAACATTTTTATTGCTCTTCAATTAATTCCAAAATTAATCATGCAAATCTTCGTTAATTTTTTCAGAACTATTTTCTGTGGTTAAAATAAATTCATCATGTATTTCCTCCAATTGTATACTTCCATCTAGTAGCTTCATGTAGCAGAAAATCTTCCACGCTGAAATTGTGGTAGATAATGAAAAGGTAGCTGCTGAAACTAAAGCCTATCAGAAAATATCGCAAATCTTATCTTTTGTAGATGAACTCTGCGGAGATCTCATTCAGCAGGTTACTAAACATATGCACTTCGTTCTCTGTTAAAGTTATGCAGGGCTGTATATAAATATTGTTAAACAGCAAACCATTGCAGGCGACTTCTGAGCGGTGATATTCGATACAATAAAAATCGCCGTGGAATTGCAGTACAGTCAGGGGCGTAGACTTAACCTGTTCCAGGTAAATGACCTGCAACGGGGTTGAGAATAGGATTACCGGACCACTGTAATTAAAAGTACCGAAATCTGCATGGTATATGCCACTGCCATAGGGAATATATAATAATGTATATTCTGAATATTGGGAAGGCAATTTTAGACCGTTTGTATCAGTATGTGAAATGCGGAGTAAATATTCACCTCCCCTTGAAAATACTTCTTCCATTGGGTTAGTGTGTTAAGTTTTATAAAAATCAAAAATACTGGCTACCGGATATCCCTGTTTTGTAAAAATGCGACAATTCTGATGGCAGAATGCCTGAGTATTTTTTAAACTCTTTCGTAAGATGGGCGTGATCATAGTACCCCAATTCAAATGCTATTAGTAAAAGACTTTCTTTTTCAGCGTCTGTGTCATAGTTTACTGAAGCATTTTGCAGGCGCTTCAACACTTCCTGAAAACGAACAATCTGCAGAAAGTCTTTAGGTGAAATACCGACGTTCTTTTTAAAAATACGTTCTAATGTCCTATTGCTAACGCACATTTCAGCCGCTAATTTTTCAACGGTTACCTGTCCACCTGACTCATACATTTGTTTGCGGAGATAAATAAAGTCATACTTGCCCGCAAGTTGTACTGCTGTAGGGGCGGAACGAGTTTTAAACCAATTGTTTAATCTGCTATCCAGGTCTTTGATCTGTCTCATGAGTTTACACAAACCATCATCCGAAAATTCAATTGTTGAATCCACAGCCGGCTCTATCGTCTGCGAGAATAGGGCATAAAAGCCACCAGGCCAAAAACGAATTCCGGTCAATGTACCCCCTGCTTTGCCCTTGAGTATCCCATAGGTGGTCATGGTCCCGCCCAGATATAATTGGCCGGGATAAAGGAGAATGGCTTGATGGGTTCCTTCCAACGGATAGAAAGATACATTGGTGGAACCGGCATTGCAAATAATATCTGAGCAACCATCGGCGTAAATCCGAATTCCAGATGGATCATTATCTTCTTCAAATGTAACAACCCAAAAGAATGCAATATGATTTCGCAAATTGCTATCAGGTAAAAATTTCAAAAAACCCATACTGGAAAAGTACGGAATTTTTAAATTTTGAGGTGCATAATTTTTATTTTTTCTATTTCTTAAGTCATTTTAGGCGCTTCTCGTAGAGAAATAGCTGCATAATAAAAACATCCGAAGATTGGGGTCATCGGGTGTTTTAGCCATATTATTAACCTATTTTATGAAAAGTATGCTCGAACGAGTAAATAATTATTAGTATCTAATTTAAAAACTTTTTCAGAAAATGTCAAATTGATTCCATGATTATCATAAATAATGCTACGGCTCCAAGGTGCTCCTGGCGTGGAAAAGAATACTTTGACGGCTAAACCAAACCATTAAAGTATGATTATTATAAAATTGAAATATAATTTGCAGTTAGGTTTTTACTCTCTTTTTGTCTAGGCTTTCAGAAATTATTAGCTAAACTTAAAAGGGTTTCAAATTGAAACTCTTTTAATATTATTCTATTCTTTTGATAATTTTACTACTTCATTATGAAGTTCCTGATCCCAGATAAATTCCATATTGAACTTGCCTTGAGTGTATATTCCAGATAAACTGCTTAATCAATTTATATAGAAATTAGACTCATTAAGTACAGTAAATTAACCTTTATACTAATGGTAAATTGTTTAAATCTAAATCGTTTTCTATGAAAATGAATTATTATCAAAAAGGCTGTAAAAGTTCTAAAGAATTACCTTTAAATAAATACTAATCAATTCATTTAGAGTATCCTAGTATATATTAAGTGCAGTGAATTAACCAATAAAATCATACGATTTTTATTTTAGAACTAGGGGACAAAACTGGGGACAAATTTAACTGATTTATAGTGCTAATTTTCTTTTACGAAACACATAAAATGCTGTAATACAGTGATTTATGGTATGTTAGAAAGGATTTGCTTAATTGATATAAGTTATTGATTTTCAGCTATTTAAATACATTATTTCCCGATACAAAACTTAGAAAAAATATTCCCAAGCACCTCATCATTAGTCACTTCTCCTGATATTTCCCCAAGGTGTTCCAAAGCATTTCGAAGTTCATAGGCCAGTAACTCCGTTGAGATCCGGAAGGTGATGGCTTCTTTCACTTTGGATACGGCATCTGAAGATTTTCGCAGCGCTTCAAAGTGGCGTTGATTGGTGATAACGACGTTATTTTCTTCGGATTTTAATTGTTCTACGTAAGAGGACAATTCGTTTTTAAGATCCTGCATATTCTGATCCTCAACCGCAGAGATCTTAATGAAATCAAAATCACCGGAGATCGCATTTCTGAAAATATCTTCAACATTTTCATATTTCGTGGGAAGAACTTCATCAATTTTTGTAGCACAGATAATCAGTTTCAGATCATCTCTCAGCAGAGATCTGATCATTTCAATGTCTTCGGAGAAATCTTCTGTTGCCGCATCTGCCAGATATACTAAAATATTGGCGTTATGAACTTTCTCTTTTGCTTTTTTGACACCTATTGCCTCGATTTCATCTGCTGTTTCACGTAATCCTGCCGTATCAATCAATCGGAAGGCATGGCCTTTTATATGCAATACCTCTTCGATCGTATCTCTCGTTGTTCCGGCGATATTGCTTACAATTGCCCTTTCTTCTTTCAATAAAGCGTTCAGTAAAGTGGATTTTCCGGCATTCGGTTTTCCGATGATGGCAACCGCTGTTCCGTTTTTGATGGCATTCCCGTATTGGAAGCTTTCGATCAGAGAATTCAGTTTTAAATCAATTTTATCAAGTAACTGATTTAAAGCCGACCGGTCTGCAAATTCTACATCCTCTTCCGCAAAATCAAGCTCAAGCTCAATTAGTGAAACAAAGTTCAGCAGGTCGGTTCTTAATAGCGATATTTCGTTGGTAATTCCACCCTTCAGCTGATTGATGGCTACTTTTCTCGAAGCCTCATTTTCAGAGGCGATCACATCGGCAATCGCTTCAGCCTGGGAAAGGTCAATTCTGCCATTGATAAAAGCACGAAGTGTAAACTCTCCTGCTTTGGCCATTCTGGCTCCATTTTTAATTAAAGTTTCAAGAATACGTTTACCAATGTGCGGCGAACCGTGAAAAGCAATTTCCACAGAATTTTCAGTGGTAAAACTTTTCGGAGCCAGAAAAACAGATAACATCACCTCATCAATAGCTTCATTCTCATCCATAAAATACCCGTAATGGATGGTATGTGATTTCTGTTTTTCCAGATTTTTGGAAGGAAAAGATTTTTGAACGACAGATAATGCCTCGTTCCCTGAAACTCTGATAATGCCTAAAGCTCCTATTCCGTTGGCCGTAGCCAGTGCACAAATGGTATCGTTATTCATGCTGCAAATTTACGTTTTTTAATGCTAATTTTTACAGTAAATGGTTATACGGATTGTCTATGGTATTGATTGAGATCAAAGGCCCAAAACAGATTGAAGACTATTTATTTTTAGTTTTAAAAAGACAGTCCAGACGTTTGACGTAGGATAGCTGCATATTAATGGCAGTCAGATTGAGCTCTTCATTTTTTAACGGATAAACCGACTTATTGTTGATAATGATCGCCAGTGAAATTCCCCAGTCCTTTTTATGATAATTCCCTGCAATCCGGGCAAATGCTGTAGGATAAACTTCAATTTTTCCTTTTTTCAGTGCTTTGGGAGCATTCCCGAAATTAGCACCGGCCTGAATGGTCCCCGACAGCATCCAACGGTCATTCATCACCCAGGAATACGCATAACCGCCATTAATACCCAACTGGAAATTTTCCAGTCCGTAGGTGGTATCAGACCCGCTTTTCTGCATTCCTTTCAGCTTATAATAATAGGATCCACCGCCTAAAAGCCAGCTCCCGGCCGAATGAACCTGTATCTCGTCAAGATCAAAGGCTGCTTTGGATGAAAACCGGTTTCCGTTAAACAGATAAGTGGCTTCCATACCGATCTGTTTTACAGACATATCTTTGAATATTTCCGGGTTCTGACCTTCATCTTTTTCAACATAAAATCCCCGGTAATCCTGAAAAAACAAATCAAATATGGCTTTTCTTCTGTAATGATGCACCTGAAAATCTATGGTTTTCGTTTTTCCATATTTCTTTTTGTCCGTCAGAGGAATGAAACCATAGCCTAATTGTAATCCCACAATGGTATTTTTGATTGCTAAACCAACACCAGTATTCAACGGATAATTAGGGGTATAATGCCTGTCTGAATCATCCACTTCCAGGGAACTGGTGGCAATATATCCCGATATTCTGAATTTCTGGGGATACTGCTGAATGTACAAGGTATCTGTTTTCTGGGCACGAATATGCAAAATAGGTAACAGTATTATTAAAACAACAAAAAGCTTTTTCAGATTCATAGATTAACGACTACATGGTATTCAACCATTTCAACAGTTTTTTCTTTGCTTAGTATAATTTCCTTTAATGGAGGGTAATTTAAGTATTATTTTCAATTTTCCGGAAAACATTCTGCAAATTTATGAACTGAATTTTTATTAATTTATTGTTTATTCTAAAAAATTTAAACCTGTTTTCAACATATGAATAAAACTCATATTATATCGGATCATTTGTGCTTTTGTCCTAACTGCTCTGCTTTCTTAAGCCATTTGGAACGTTGTGCTTCATCCGAAGTTTTGATAATTCCGATATAGGTAACTTTTACTGGTTGTACGCCGCAGAATTCCAACGTTGATTTTTTGAGCTGATTGATACTTGGCCTTCCAAAGAAAAGCCGGTAAAATAAACCCGGCTGATCTAAAGTGGTGATAATATGTCCTGTCTTTCCTTTTAAAAGTTTATCCCACCAAACAGAATTCTCTCTGTATTTAAAAGCAATTCCCGGAAGAAAAAGCCTGTCAATAAAGCCTTTCGTTATAGCGGGTAAGCCGCCCCACCAAACCGGGTGAACCCAAAGCAGATGATCTGCCCATTGTATGATTTCCCAGGCTTTAACCAAATCAGGTTCCAGCTCCATTCTTTTTTGATATCCAAACTGCAGGTTCGGATTAAAATCCAGATCTCTTATAACAATCTCTCTGACTTCTGCCCCGGATTGTTCCGCTCCGTTTTTATATGCTTCAGCAATGGAAAAACTGAAGGAATTTTTATTGGGATGCCCGTTGATAATCACTATTTTTTTCATTCTGTTATTTGTATATCAATGGTTCCGTAAGCATTAAGAGAAGCCAGTAATGCAGCCGGTTGGTGCAGTTGATGGCTGAAATATATTTTATTTTCAGAACGGTTATTTAATAATTCTTCAAGATGTAAAACAGCAGATAAAGCCGTTAATTCAGCCTGTCCTTTTTCACTTCTCAGACTTATTTTTTTATGTCCGGTTTTATCTTTAACTACAATTTCAAAAACCGACTGATCACCATTACCGCTTGATCCGAAGATCATTCTTCTCTCTTTTAAGGATAAAATATTAAAGATCCTTGCAGATTGAAACGCGCCCAGCAACCAGGTAATAAATTTTGAATTATAGGTCATTTTCACACTGACATTCTCTACTTTTTCAATTTGGTTTAAAATATATAAATCCGGCACATCAAAATTATAGGCTGTCCGTTTTCCTATGCCAAAAGAATATGTGAAATATTCAGAATCTAAAAAATGCTTTACAGAAACAGGCGTATTATTTTTATAACTGGAAAAAGGTTTTGCAACATTTTCAGCCATAAAATGGGCCGAACTTTCTCCTGCTAAATCTTTTACTGAATAATAGACAAACAGTTTCACCTCTTCAATATTTTTCATCCCGGAAGAAAAAGTGTTGACCAGACCGCTTACAATTCCGCCCATCCATCCTGAGCTGAAGACAATCCGGCTGTTGATCTTATGCTTCCCTGCAAATTCATATGCCCGTACGAGATCAGGAGTCGGTTTGGTAATATCCAGATAATCAATATTGTTTTCAATTGCAAAACGAAGGATATAATCTTCCTTATCATTGACAGATAAAACAATCTGCCGGATATTGTTCTCAAGAATGGTTTGAAAAGTTTCCGGTCTGGTAACATCAATAACTAAATCTTTATCTGTTTTTCCACCTTTTCGGCTTCCGATAAAAATAGAGTGTTGAGAATTTCTTGATCTGAAAATGCGGGCAATGGTTTTTCCTACCATTCCGGTTCCGCCGATAATTAAAATGTTTGAGTGCATCTATCTTTTTTTTACAAAACTATAGTGCTGCAACATCAACTGACAGGACAAATGTCTAAAAAGATGTTTTTTTCCTGATACGACTTAAATGCCTTTGCGTAATTCCCAAATAAGAGGCTAGATACTGCAATGGGATTTCCCGAACATAGCCGGGCTGATTTTTCAATAAAAAGTCATACCGTTCGGTAGCACTGTCTCTCTGCAGCTGAAAAAACCTTTTTTCAAGCTCAAGATATTCCTGTTCTGCGATCAATTTTAAAAATAAGATCCAGTTAGCATTTTTATTGACCAGCTCTTCAATTTTATTTTTCTTTAAAACCAGCAGACTGGCTTCCGAGATCGCCTGCATATTTTCAACACTTGCTTTCCCTGAGATAAACGAAGAATAGGATGCAATAAGCTCATTAGGAAATCTAAAGCAATAAGTAATATCTTTTCCTTCATTGGAAATATAATAAGAACGAAAAATCCCGGATTCTATGAAGGCTATTTCCTTACACCACTCTCCTTCCTGTACAAAATAATCATTTTTCCGTAGTTTCCTGATTTCAAAAAACGGCAGAAAATCTTCAATTTCTTTCTCTGTGAATATTTTAAAGCTCCGGAAATAATTTTTTATCATTTTTAATATTCTTAAATGGTATTGGAAAAAGATGTATACCCACAATGAATTATCCGCGAATTTAAACAAAACGGCTCAGATACAAAATCTGGTGAAAAATAATGTAGCTTATGCAGTTTAAATTTCACGCAAAGGTTTAATATATGGTTTTATAGTTTAAAGGTGACAAAGATGGAATCAACTTCATTAATTTTTTCTAAGCAAAATTTTTCACCGGACAAACTATAATAAAAAATCATCCCGGAATGGGATGATTCAAAAAACTGCTTTTGTTTATATATATGAAGAAATGATATGATGTCTGTTTTTGTTGATACAAAGATAGCAGCCGTCATTCTGCAATTCTTCAGGATAATCCCTAAAAATTTATCCGTAAAAATACGGTTGTGTAATCCGGAATGTCTTTTATTTAATCCACCGGATCAATGTTCAACAGGGTTTCCGCTGTATGAAACTTCCACAAAATCAAAGCCCTGCAGAAAATTCCTGCAGGGCTTTGAAAATTATCTAACAATTCGAGAATTATTCTCAATATTTTTTTAATCGTTGATTTTAAAGCGGGCTTACCAGTTGTAAGAACCATTCTTTAACTTCTCCTTCCAGAAATGGTGAAATTTTCTCTTCACAGGTTTTGTGATAGGCATTCAGCCATGCGATTTCTTCTCCGGAAAGGATTTCTTTTACAATGGTATCTTTAAAGAACGGACAGAAAGTTAAGGTTTCAAATTCGTAAAAAGTCCCATGAATTGTTGTTTCCGCTTCTTTTACAGCAATCAGGTTTTCATGACGGATCCCGTAATCGCCTTCAAGGTAATATCCCGGTTCGTTTGAGCAAACCATTCCCGGAAGAAGATCCTGTGGATTCATATCTTTTCTGATATTCTGAGGCCCTTCGTGAACATTCATAAAGCTTCCCACGCCATGTCCGGTTCCGTGGTTAAAGTCTTTTCCTTCCATCCACAACGGAAGTCTCGCAATAGCATCTAAATGAACTCCTTTTGTTCCTTTTGGAAACTTAACTCTTGATAAACGGATCAATCCCTGAAGAACTAAGGTAGAATTTCTCTTAAACTCATCAGAAACCGCTCCCAGAGCCAATGTTCTTGTAATATCCGTAGTCCCTTCAAGATACTGCCCTCCTGAATCTACAAGGATGCTCGCATCATTTGTTACTTCTTTACTTCCTTCACTTTTTGCAGAATAATGCATGATAGCTCCGTTATCTTTATATCCTACGATGCTTCCGAAACTTTCGCCCACAAAGTTTTCTCCTTCTTCACGGAAACCTCTCAGCTTTTCACCAATGGAATATTCATTCATTGCTTCTTTTCCTGCATTGTGAGTCAGCCAGTATAGAAATTTCACCATTGCAACTCCGTCTCTCACCATTACTTTTCTGAAACCTTCCAGTTCCGTTTCATTTTTCTGAGCTTTCATCAGATTTCCGGGAACGGCGGCTTTTACAAACTGGTTATCAGATTTCAGGGCTTCAAATATCGACTGGTTGCTGTTTGGGGAAATCAGCACCTTTTCATTTTTAAAGGTTTTCAGATGATTCAGGAATTCCTCGTAAGGCATCATTTTCACAAAAGAGTCATCCATCTGCTTTCTGGCTTCCACTTCTAATTTTTCCAGATCAGTGAATAAGATCGCATCATTTTTTGTAATGATGATGTATCCTAAAAATACAGGATTGCTTTGTACATCGCTTCCACGAAGGTTAAGCGTCCAGGCTACATCATCCAGGCTTGAAATGATATGAACGGTAACTTCCTGTTCCTCCATTTTCTGACGGATAGCTCCAAGCTTATCGGTTACCGATTTTCCGGCTCTTTCAACAGGGTGTACAAAGATCGGGTTCTTAGACGGTGTTCCTCTTTCTTTCCAGATCTCTTTCAGTAGCGGAAGATCGATTAATGTTATATTTTTAGCGTTTAATTTTTGAGAAAGCAATTCCCAGTTGGCATTCGAAGTTGCCAGTGCATTTACAGCTACTTTTCCATTGGTCGGGATTTCAGAAATAATCCAGTCTATATAATTGGGAGTTCCTTCCATACCGTCTTTGAAAAGATCGATACCGGAGCCTTCCAATTCTATAGCAGCCTGCGTAAAATACCTTCCGTCAGTCCAAAGTCCGGCTTTATCTTTAGTGATTACCACAAAACCTGCAGAGCCTAAAAAACCCGACAACCAGGCTCTCTCCTGCCATTCTTCAGGCAAATATTCACTCATATGCGGATCTGCAGAATATACTATAAATGCATCAACATTATTTTTCTGCATTTCTTCACGAAGCGCAGCTACTTTTTCCTTTGAAGTCATTTTTTAATTTTTTAAAACCGAAAGTTACAAAAAATTTGATGTTTACCGATCAAATCATTCACGCATTTTTCTAATATTTGCGGAAGATTTCCTCTCATTCACCATCTATTTTCTTTTTGAAAATTTTCAACCTGTAACTGTTTCTTCTATAAAAAATATCAGAACAAAACGATCTTTACTTTCAAATTATATAAACAGAATTATCATTCTCATTTTATATAAAATCACAAATATTATTAAAAATATAATATTTTGGAAAGATTATTGCTATATTCCAAAGCATGAAGAGACAGGATTATAAAAACCACAAGAAATATTATCCGCCACATCATTTTATTTATCTCCCATTGTTGCTGATACTTGGAGGTACAGGAGTTTATAAGATTTGGGATGACCCGCAAAATAAACTGATATGGATCTTATTTTCTATCATTATTTTCCTGCTTCTCTACCTGGCGATTATGGTAAGACAGCATTATGCTTTGGGCAATCAAAACCGGATCGTGAGACTGGAATTCAGGCAGCGGTATTTTGAAATTTTCAATAATAGGTCTGATGAGGTGATCGATAAATTAAGTTTTGACCAGATCTCTGCCCTGAGATTTGCTGATGATGAAGAATTTAAAGAGCTTTTATATAAGGCACTTCATGAAAATATTTCCGGAGACCAGATCAAGAGATCAATTAAAAACTGGAGACCGGATTATCATAGAGTATAAAAACATAATTTAAACATATAAATACTGGTTTAATCATTTTCAGATTAATAGTATTTAAAACAATTTAGTAGGGATGCGGTGGGAAATTATTCCTGGTTTGTACCGTGGTTGTAATTTTTTCGCTCCTATTTTCGAAGGGTAAAAGCTCTTAACCATTTTTTATGGAGAAGAATCAGACTTTGAAATTATTTCCCACCCTAAACCTCTAAAATACTGCTATTTCTTAAGAATCTTCCCTATCTGATTTGTTTCTGTTGATATAAATTGCTTTTTCATTTTCAAAGAGTATGAAAAATTGATAAAAAATACGGAAGAACCGATACCCGAAAATAAAATATTAATTCATTTATAATATTTTGGAAAGATTCTTGCTATATTCTATTCAATAAAAGGAAAAAGATACACTTTAATTAAAATCAGCCTTATAAAACAGGAGATTAAGAGTGTACTTTTAAATTTTAATGTAATGATGTTTCCGAGAAATTAAAATCCAATCATCATTGTACAGCTTCTTCTTATTATAATGATGAGTTTATATCTTTAAAGCATCACAGAATTTAAACTAAAACCAAAATATAAATCATATGAAAAAGTTAACCTTATACAGTATTACCGTATTCAGTTTATTATTACTAACAAGCTGTGAGGCAATAGAGACTATTTTCAAAGCCGGCATGTGGTGGGGAATCCTTCTTGTAGTAGCGGTTGTCGTTATTTTATTATTAATTTTTTCGAAGGGTAGAAACTCTTAACCGTTTGTATTATGGATAGCGATGATCTTGAAATTATCTCCCACCTCCGACCTTCTAAAATCGTCAAAATTATGAAAGATCCGGTGGCTTCTGCAAAGGCTGTAAATCTGATTTACACTTCCGATACAGAAACCGCCGGGATCATTCGTAAAAAAAAGGGAAAAAAATATCTGTATTATAAGGATGGCAAGAAAATCGTTGATAAAGAAGAGATCCACAGGATCAACAGCCTCGTCATTCCTCCCGCCTGGGAAAATGTCTGGATTTGCGCTTTGGATAACGGCCATCTTCAAGCAACGGGATTTGATATAAAAAGAAGAAAGCAGTATAAATACCATGCGCTCTGGAGCGCACTCAGAAACCACACCAAGTTTTACAGAATGCTTCAGTTCGGGTATGCTTTACCTCAAATGCGTCTGCATGTAGAGCAGGATCTTGCTTTACGGAATTTTGAAAAAAGAAAAATTCTGGCGCTCATCATCAGCCTTATGCAGCGTACCAATATCCGTATCGGCAATAACGCTTATGAAAAATTGTACGGGTCTTTCGGTTTAACGACTTTAAAAGATAAGCATGTACAGATTAAAGGACAAAAATTAACCTTTTCATTCAAAGGGAAAAAAGGAATTATGCATCATGTCGACCTGAAAAGCAAAAGACTGTCAAGACTGGTTCAGAAATGTAAAGATATTCCCGGAAAAGAGCTTTTCCAGTATTATGATGACGAAGGAAACCGGCATTCTATAGATTCCGGGATGGTGAATGATTATATTAAGGAAATCAGCGGAGAAGATTTTACAGCCAAAGATTTCAGAACCTGGTCAGGCACCGTAAATGCTTTGATTGCCTTTAAGGAAATCGGCTATGCTGAAAATAACACGGAATACAAAAAGAAAATAAAAGAAGCTCTGGATATCGTTGCCGAACATCTGGGCAATACCAGCACGGTGTGCAAAAAGTATTATGTTCATCCTTTAGTGATCAACCTTTACGAAAACAACACCATCAAAAAGTATCTCGATGAACTTGAAGATATTGAAATAAACGATGGTAAAGCCGGTCTTACCCAAGAGGAAAAACTGGTCCTCAAAATCCTTGAAAATGAGAAAATGTAAGGAGATAAGAATATTTTTCTATCTTAAAGTTGTAAGAACAAATCAGATACCGTTATTAACATAAAATAAAAGCCCGAAGTATTTACAGAAATTGTTCCTTTCAAAATGAAAGCGTAAATTTGTATGATCAGTAATTTTTAAAATTAAAAACATACATCATATGTCTAAAGCAATTTCGCAAGTACCATTTGCAGTAAACGAGCCGGTAAATTCTTATATACCGGGTTCTCCGGAAGTAAAAAGCCTTATCGCCACTTATAAAAAAATGTGGGCTGAAAAAACAGAGATTCCAATGGTGATCAATGGAAAAGAAGTAAAAACAGATGAAAAAGTTCAGCTTCAGTCTCCACAGGATCATGCTCATGATTTTGGGTTTTATTACAAAGGTACGATGCAGCATGTAGATGATGCGATCAATGCTGCATTAGCTGCTAAAAAAGAATGGAACGAGCTTGGCTGGGAACAGCGTGCTGCGATCTTCTTAAAAGCAGCTGATCTGTTGGCAGGACCTTACAGAGATGTAATCAATGCTGCTACAATGATCGGACAATCTAAAAATGTACACCAGGCTGAAATTGATTCGGCTTGTGAGCTCATAGATTTCTTAAGATTCAATGTAGAATTTATGACTGAAATGTATTCTGAGCAACCGGTTTCCGACAGCGGAATCTGGAACCGTGTAGAATACAGACCATTGGAAGGGTTCTGTTTTGCAGTAACGCCATTCAACTTTACAGCGATTTCAGGAAACTTACCTGCATGTATGGCAATGCTTGGAAACGTAGTGGTTTGGAAACCTTCCGACAAACAGATTTATTCTGCTAAAGTAATTATGGATGTTTTAACGGAAGCAGGCCTTCCTGCAGGGGTTATCAACATGATTTTCACAGACGGAAAAGACACTGCCGAAAAAGTATTGGCTCACAGGGATTTTGCAGGCCTTCATTTTACAGGTTCTACCAAAGTATTTCAGGGAATGTGGAAAATGATCGGTGATAATATCCACAACTACAGAACGTATCCGAGAATCGTTGGGGAAACGGGAGGAAAGGATTTTGTAATTGCTCATCCTTCCGCTAATGTAGAAGCAGTAGCAACCGCTTTGGTAAGAGGTGCTTTCGAATATCAGGGACAGAAATGTTCTGCAGCTTCAAGAGCTTATGTTCCTAAATCTCTTTGGGAAGATGTGAAAAAAGTAATGGAAACTCAGATCAATTCTATCAAAATAGGTTCTCCGGAAGATCCTTCCAACTTTATCAACGCTGTAATTGATAAAAACTCATTCGAAAAATGTAAAGGTTATATCGAAAGAGCTCAAAATTCAGGTGAAGCAAACGTTGTAATCGGTGGAAAATGTGACGATTCTAAAGGATGGTTTGTAAATCCTACAGTTATTGAAACAACCAATCCGCAATATGAAAGCATGGTGGAAGAAATTTTCGGGCCTATCTTAAGCATCTATGTATATGAAGATAAAGACTGGAAAGAAACATTGGCATTGGTAGACTCTTCGTCTCCATATTCATTGACGGGTTCTGTTTTCGCACAAGACCGTTATGCTATCAATGAAGCTTTCAAAGCATTGGAAAATGCATCCGGAAACTTCTATATCAATGATAAACCGACTGGTGCCGTAGTAGGTCAACAGCCGTTCGGTGGCGGAAGAGCTTCGGGAACAAACGATAAGGCAGGTTCTAAAATGAATCTTCTTAGATGGACTTCCGTAAGAAGCATCAAAGAAACTTTTGTTTCTCCTAAAGATTATAAATATCCGTATCTTGGGTAATTATCACTCAGTAGCTATGAATGAGCAATAACTAATATATAGCCTCGAATTTTATTTCGGGGCTTTTTTTATGAATCAGGAGTTAGGAGTGAAATTATTTGTTTTGCTGCAATCTTAGTTTAAAATACTCTTTTTTAACAAAATTTAATCATTTTTATTTATATTTTAATAATTTATACTTCCGGTTCGGAACGGTTATTGAACTTTTCATCACACACCAAAGAAGAATATTATGAAAAAGTTATTTTTATTAACCTTAGGTTTAGGAATATTTGCAGTGAGTTGCGGAACAAAGGAATCACAAATGTCATCGAGTAAAACAGATTCTGCAGCAACAGTAGTAGACACAGTGAAAACTGTACCACCTGTTGCCACAGATACAATGAATACGAAAATGACCAATCCTGATGCAGCAAAAACTCAGGATACTATAGCAGCTCCTGTAACTAAATAAAGTAAACTTAACCAAAAATGGAAAATCCGTAGATGAAAGCTCTACGGATTTTTTTATTTTATAGGAACCAAGTAAAAATAACATTCAGCCAATAGCATTCCTGCGATCAATAATCCCATTTTCATGATGAAAAAATATTTGGGATTTAATATTCTTAATTATTGCAAAACATTTTAAAATTTCACATAATAAGCCTCAAATCACTCATCAATATGAATATTTTTCTATATTTGATTTATACTTAATATTAAAAGAATTACTATGAAAAAATTATGGATGGGAGCCATATTGGGCTTATTATTTTTAGGAAGCTGTGCTCAGAATAAAGAAAAAAGAGAAGAATTTAAAGATGAGCACGACAAGAGTGCGATAAGGAACAGTATGGGTGATTCTGCCGTCGCCAATTCCGAACCGGCTGCTGTTGCAGACAGTACCAAAACAGACAGTATGAAAGTGAAATAAAAAGACCGCAGAAATTCTCTGCGGTTTTTCATTTTATAGAGTGGTATAACAACTGTTTTTAGAAATCCAGAAACCAAATTAAAAAAAGCAGATAGGCCTGTAACTTATTTCCCTAAAACCAGACTCATGTATCAACATAATTATTACATTTGTAATCAATAAAAAGTTTTATGAAAAAATTAGCAATATTCTCTTCCATTTTTATTGGAGTTCTTGCTTTCAGCCAGGGAATTAAATTCGAAGACAGTAACTTCGCGACCATCCTTGCTAAAGCTAAAAAAGAAAACAAACTTATTTTTATCGACGCTTATGCATCGTGGTGCGGACCATGTAAGCTGATGGTAAAAAACATCTTCCCGCTTAAGACTGTGGGAGATTATTACAACTCCAATTTCGTCAATGCAAAAATTGATATGGAGAAAGGAGAAGGTATCGCTCTGGCAAAAAAATATAATGTTAAGGCTTACCCTACTTACCTTTTCGTGAACGGTGACGGTGAAGAAGTACACAGAACACTGGGTTATGTAGAGGAAAAAGATTTTATCCAGTTTGCAAAAGATGCGGGAGATCCGAATAAAAGACTGGCAGCTTTAAAGCAGAAATTTGAAAACGGAGAGAAAGATCCTGAGTTTTTAAAGAATCTTGCAGGACTTACGATGTATAATGATTCTGAATTTGCCGGAAGGGTTATGGACCGTTACTTCCAGGCGAAAACTACTTTAGATAAAGAAGATGTTCAGATGTTGCTTTCAGGAGTACAAACTACTGACAGCCCTTTATACAAAACTTTCCAGGCAAAAAAAGCGGATATCATCAAAATACTTCCTGCTGACCGTTATGAAATGTTTGATAAAAATATCAAACTGAACAGCATTATGAAAAAAACATATAACGCTGATACTAAAACGTGGGACGATAACTATTTCCTTACAGAATCACAAAAATTCTTAAGCAAGGAGGAATCTGAGAAAATTCTAAAAAGAGCAAAAGCAAGCAGAGCTTTAAAGAATAAAGACATTGCCACTTATGAGAAACTGAGCCTTGATTTATACAAAGATTATTCGGCTTTAAGTTCTGAAGAATTAAATTCTGTTGCATGGAATTTCTTTGAGAATGTAAATACCAAGTCTTCTCTTGAAACTGCTGTAAAATGGGCTCAGGAATCTGTAAAGAAAGATGAAAACTATGCCAATACAGACACACTGGCTAACCTTTATAATAAGGTAGGCGATAAAAAGAATGCTAAATTATGGGCTGAAAAGTCTATTGAACTGGCAAAAAAGACAGGTGAAGATTCCGGTGACACTGAAAAATTACTGAAGAGTCTTTAATCAATACATTATAAGAAAGCCGCAGATTTTGATCTGCGGCTTTTTTTGTTGCTATTTTTAACCACCCCGTCAGATCTTCCGATCTGCCACCCCTCCACAGGAGGGGAATTACTACCGGTTGGCAAATACTTTTCTTTTCTGTCAAATTAATATTCAAACAATACGCTTCCCCATGTGAATCCGCTTCCGAAAGCTGACAGAAGCACAAGGTCTCCTCTTTTCACTTTCCCTAATTCAATCGCTTCGCTTAAAGCAATCGGAATAGAAGCTGCTGTTGTATTTCCGTATTTCTGGATATTGTTATGTATTTTTTCATCCGGTAACCCGAATTTCTGCTGTACAAACTGGGCAATCCTTAAATTGGCCTGATGCGGAATAAACATATCAAGATCTTCGATTGTTTTCCCTGCTTTGCTTAAAGCTTCCTGCATGGTTTCCGGAAATCTTGTTACGGCATGTTTAAATACGAAGTTTCCGTTCATGATCGGATATACTTCTTTATTGGTAACATTTTCAGGTTCTTTTCTCATCCTGTCACTCCAACCGAATTTTGATCCTGGGAACTGAGTACATAATTCATCTGCATATTTACCTTCAGAATGCATATTTACCGCTAAAATATCACCTGCATTTTCATCTTCAGTAGCGGAAAGCACAATTGCTCCTGCCCCGTCTCCGAAAATTACGGAAACTCCTCTTCCTTCATCAGAGAAATCCAATCCGAAGGAATGAACTTCTGCTCCCACTACCAGAATATTTTTATAGGTTCCGGATTTAATGAAAGCATTGGCCACACTCACTGCATATACAAACCCCGAACACTGGTTTCTTACATCCAATGCTCCGATCGTATCACAGCCAAGCATATCCTGAAGCAAAACTCCACATCCCGGAAAATAATAATCTGAAGAAAGTGTAGCGAAAACAATATAGTCTATATCTTTAGCCGTTAAACCTGCCTTTTCGAGAGCTTTTTCAGAAGCTTTGAAACCTAAATATGCTGTAGTTTCTTCAGAATCGTTTCTGTTTTTTCGGTGCCTTCTCTCTTTAATTCCGGTTCGCTCGGTGATCCATTCATCATTAGTAGTCATTAATTTAGCTAGATCATCATTCGTTACAACATGATCCGGAACATAAAATCCGATCCCTTTAATTGTACTTTTAATCATATAGTTTTTTTAATTTTGGCAAAGATAGACTTATTTAACACATAGTATTTCAAAATATTAGTATTTTTACTTTATGCCAATTGACACGATATACAGAGACTCCCAATGTGAATGGGTAGACGTAGAGGCCCCGACAGCGGAGGATTTGAAATTTCTTCATGAGCGGTATGAAATTAATAATCTCCTTCTGGAAGATACTTTGGATCCCAACCACCTTCCCAAATATGAAGAAGACGGAAATGTAAAATTCTTCCTGCTTCGGGAAAGTACCGAGCTGGAAAGAAAAAATCTCAATACCATCAGTGATATCAGTACTAAAATCGGGATTTTTATTTTGGGGAATACCATTATTACCATCCACAGGATGAGAACCAAAAGTATTACAGAAACCAAGAAACAGGTTTCAGCTACCCAAAACGAGACCGCACCGCAGAAAATTGCTTTGATGATCGCTTTATTGATCATGAAAAGTTTTGATGATGAATCTGTAAGCTTGCTGGAGACTATGGATAATATCGAAAATGAAATCTTCCTTAAAAACACCAATCATACCAACCAGATCCGCAGATTATATAAGCTGAAAAGAAAATCAGGGTTGAATTCAAGGGTGCTGACAATTTCTACTGATGCTATTGATAAGTTTAAGCTGTTAAACCTGCAGGATTCCGAAATTGTGGATTTAAAAGATAAACATAAAGATGTGGTTGCGGATTTTGATCATTTGAATATACAGATCACCAACCTTATTTCGATGTTTCTGGCCCTTTCAGATCAGAAGGCCAACCAGGTGATGAAAGTTCTTGCAATCTATTCCGTTTATTTTTTACCGATCACATTTATCGCCGGTGTCTACGGAATGAACTTCGACAACATGCCCGAGCTGCATCATAAAAACGGATATTTTTTCACATTGGGATTAATGGCGCTGATCGTCATTGTCACTTTTATTTATGCCAGGAGAAAACAATGGTGATTTTACTTATCAATCAGGGGAAAAATACGGTGGCAGGCGATTGTTAAATATTTTATTTTTACAGGAAGAAATCAAATTCTTTTGTTTTTATTGTTAATCGCAAAGACGCAAATTAAAGAAAAATACAGGGCTTTAAGACGCAAATATTTTATCTCCGATAAAAATTGATAATCTAATAATACTGTCATTGCGAGAGAAACAAAGTAACGAAGCAATCTCATAGGAAACAGAATAAAATCCAAAACACCAATCACTATGAAAACGGATGTTCTTACTAAAATCCTGGAAGAAAATGTTCTTTCCCCGGAATCCAAGGATAAGCTTGCTGCTTTGCATGAGAATATTTCATCCAAAGAATTTTCGGATCTTCTGGATGCGGAAGGAAATCAGTATGTAGAATTTGTACAGGAAGGTGGTGGTGTCTGGGGAAGCGCACTTGTAGGGTATCTTTACGGTCTTGAAATCTTCGGAATCCGTTTTCTGAAAGTGGCAGGAACCAGTGCCGGAGCGATCAACACCATGCTTATTGCGGCGTGTAAGACCAAAGAAGAAGCTAAAAGTGAGATCATCAAAGAAATTCTTTTCAACTGGAATTTTGCCGATTTCATGGATGGAAAACCTTATGTGAGAACGACTATTCATGCGATGCTCAACAATAAGAACTTTCTGAAAATAAATGCGATCATTGCAGCAGTAATTATGATCATTCTGGTCATTATCCCTTTTGCAACGCGTTCGGAAACCACTCTCAATACCAAGCTATTGTTCCTTGTTCCATTAATTCCCATTATTATTGCATTTTTCTGTCTGAAAAAGTTTTACAATGATTTCCGGAAACAGAACAGCGGACTTAATCCCGGAAACACTTTTTTAAATAGCATGAAAGGTGTTCTGGACGGTTTCGGAATCAAAACGGTAGCCGATCTCAATGAAAAATTCGTACAGAAAGGATTACAGCTCAACCTCAACTACCGCTACGGAAACGGTATGGAATATTATGCCATCGCTTTAAACAGCATTGAGGAAATTAAAGTGAACAACCTCGAGCACATCGATCAAACGAGATATAAAATATTCTACGACAGCGCAGTTAACAATGATTACTACAAGCAAAATCCTTTTTATTTGTTAAAGTCCGAATACATCGTCATCACAACCGATATTAATGCTAAGATAAAGGTTGAACTGCCTACTATGGCCAATTTATACTGGTCTGAAGAAGAACTGAAGCACATCAGCCCGGCCGAATTTGTGCGTGCGTCAATGTCGGTTCCTTTCTTTTTCGAGCCTTTTCAAAAGAGAATTGACAGGGATGCCGACTCAGTGAAATACGCCTGGAAATTCTGGATGAATACCAAACCTGAAGACATCTACCCTGCCGGTGTTTTTATTGATGGCGGAAGTATCTCCAATTTTCCGATCGACCTGTTTCATTCTGCCGATGTTTTTTATCCGAGAATGCCTTTGTTTGGGGTACAGCTGACGAGTGATTCGGAAATCAGTTCTGAAAAAGGAAAGACCAGCGAAGAGATCATGAAAACCCCTTTCTCCTACGCCGGAAATATTATTGGTACACTGAAAGGTTTTAATGATAAATCTTTCCTTACCAAACATACTTTTTACCATCTTTACAGCATCCAGACCGTGAATTGCGGAACCAGCGACTGGCTTAATTTCTTCATGAAAAGAGAAGAGAAAGAAGATCTTTTTAACAGGGGATTTCAGGCTGCGCTCGATTTTCTCAATCAATTTGACTGGGAAAAATACAAATCCGAAAGAATGATGGTTTCTATGAAAGAGAAAAAGATTCTGAAGGAAGAAGATACGAAAACCGTAGGCTAAGGAAATTTGAGTATTTTAGCTATTCTTATTACGAAAAATGAAAAAATTAATTGCCATAGTCTTTTTAACAACCTTTATATTTTTATCAGCGCAGGAAAAAACGGTAAAAGAATTCAGAAAAGATTTTGAAAATGCTGTAAAAACGGATCTAACTGAAGACCAGCTTAATCATTTATTTCAGAATTATCCCCTTATTTTAACGCCACACAGTGATACGACACAATTGTTTTCAAGGTTGGAAGGGAATACTCCAAACGATTATTCTATGTTGAGCTTTAAAGATGACAATTTGTATAAACAAAACATTGACAAGTTGATCGGATCTGACAATCAAAATAAAAGAATTCTCGCTTATTTACTGATTGCATCCACTCAGGATCAGTCAAAAGAGCAAATCCTGCTGGAGAAAATTAAAACAGAAAACAGCAAAGGTACTCTTCTCTGGTCAGGAATGGCTTTATTAAGCTTAAAGACCAATCATACCGATGAGCTGTTCGATTTCCTGGTGAAAAATGAAGACTTTGGTGATGCTCACATGCTTCCCATGTATTTCAAGCTGAATAAGGATTCTTTAAGAAACACTGCCTACAAAAAGATAGTCAGCAACGATGAAAAATCAAAGATTTTAGCAGTACAGATGTTGTCTATGACGGAAAACAATCCTAAAACAGAACAGCTGGTAAAAGATGCGGTAAAAAACTGGGATATTAATCTTAAAGGATATGCCATTTATACGCTGGGTGAGCTTCAGATGTCTGATCTTCTCAATCTGGTTCAGCCTTTTCTAAATGACGATAAAACGAGAAGAATTTCTTTGATCGCTTTGGCTAACAGTCCTACAAAAGCAGACAGGGAATATCTGATTTCGCAAGTCAATAATAATAAAAATTTTGACGGAGATGCTATGAATGCCCTTTTCAATTCTAAAAACCCTGAAAATCTTAAATTCTGGCTCAATATCATCCAGGAAAAACAAAAACCAAAAGACTACTACTTTTTCACTTATGACCAGCCTTTGCTTGCAAGTGATGAAATGCTTGAACCTTTGCATGCAGCCCTTCAAAATACAAAAGACAAAGATGTTTTAGCCGAGTTGGTAAGAGCTTTAGAAAAACGGTCTGATGACAAGAGCGTCAATTTAATGCTGGCTCTTCTTAAAAGCCCACATTCAACGGTGCGCTATTGGACTGCTGAAACCATAAAGGACAATCCTAATCCCGCACTGCAATCTAAAGAGAATCAAAAGCTGATCAAAAAAGGATTGGAGGATGGTAATTCTGTCGATTAGAAATTGAGAGTTATTAATTGACAAACTTCCCATCGTTGAAAGAAAAATTCTAATAAAATTTTACAGCTCATCAATAAACTCCAGGTACATCGGAATACTTCTTTCAATCCATTCTTCCGAAGCATTGAGCTCGATTCCGTAATAGACAAATAAGTTTTTGTACTCTGCTTTTATATACTCAAAAGTCAGCTCAAAAGGTTTTGTAAGCTCTTCCATTGTGTATTTATATTTTCCGGAAGCACTGTACCCGTCTTCATCAATTCCTGCTGTGATTGCTAAAGCCATTTTCTTTCCGCCGGCTTTATAACCGCTTTTACTTCCGTAGGCCCAACCGTATGTAAGCACCTCATCAAACCATTTTTTCAGAAGTGGCGGACTGCTGAACCAATAAAAAGGAAACTGGAAAATAATTTTATCATGTTGCTCTATTAATTCCTGTTCTTTAGCAATATCAATTTTTTTATCAGGATAAGCTTTATATAATTCATGAACTGTGTATTTTTCAGGGAACCGGGCCAATTCATTTAACCATCTTTTATTGATTAAGGAGTCTTCGATATGGGGATGAACAGCAATAACTAATGTTTTCATTTGATTAAATTTCTAATGCAAAAATAATATTCGTAACTTACATTTTGTACATTAGCATCCTATTGTATGGTACTATAAAAAAGGTAAGTAATGACTAAAATAAAGGAAACCTCCACGAATTTCGCCAATAAAAAAGCATTATCAGATGAATGTCCGGAAGTTTATGCTTCCAATATCATCGGCGGACAGTGGTCTCTGGCCATATGCTGCTATCTGATCAACGGAAAGCTCAGGTTCGGAGAATTAAGAAAACAGCTTCCGAATATTACTGAAAGAATGCTTACCCTTCAATTGCGAAGACTGGAAGAAAATAAAATCATTTCACGCACTGTTTATGCTGAGGTCCCGCCACGAGTGGAATATGAACTGACCTCTGTTGGTCATCAGCTGGAACCCCTTATCAAAGAATTGGAAAAATGGGGAAAGGCGCATCGGGAAATTGTAAATACTGCAGATAGTTAAACATTTTTTTGTATTTTTAATCACGATCAAACACACCAAATAAATCAATAATATGAAAAATTTATTCCCTTTTCTATCTTTACTTTTTATCATCATTTTCGGAAACGCTGTACAGGCTCAGAAAATCTCTGACGGACAAACGATTGACGTCAATGGAATGAGTGTTACTTTCAACATTTTAAACAAAGAAAGTGTGCAGGCAGGAGGCAAAACTTTTGACCGCTATAAAGTAGCCGCTACCGTAAAAAATACATCCAATACGTCATATAATGTCAGATTATCGTCTTACCCTCAGATCGTCAACAATATCGGACTTGTAGAACTGGATTGTATGAATGCAACCGGAGCTAAGCTGACTTCCAAAAAAATTCAGCTGAAAATGAAGGCCCAGATGATCAATGTAACCTATTCTGCTTATGACAAATCCGGAAAGTTTGTTAGCAGCACCATTCCTGTAACGGGAAGCTATTACTTTGATGCAGGCGATACCATCAACGATGATGCTATTTTTATTGTTCCTCAGGGTGAAAAACCGGATGTATCGGTGAGAAGCCTGAAGTAATTCTTTTCATCAATACATTTTCTTCTACATTATAAACAACACCCGAACTGAGGAAAGAAGCCATTATTTTTTCCACATCGGCTCGTGCTTTAAAACTGTTGTGTAAACAGAACAGCTTTCAGAGTGGGCTCCTTTCAGATATCCGATGCTCATTAAAAATTCATTCACAATCTCACCACCGGTAAATTTGAATGTCTTTTTAAACAATTTCATCCATTCTTGTAATGTTTTAGGATGATGATGCTCCAGCCATTTTTCAAAAGACCCGAATTCTTTCTGAAGCTGGAGAACGGTTTTCGCATTCTCAATAGCAGCGTTTATTTTTAGCTTATTCCTTATAATTCCGGCATCATTCAGCAGTCTTTCTCTATCCTGCTCGGTATAGCCGGCTATTTTCTGAATGTCAAAATTATCATAAGCCATCCTGAAGCTGTTTTCTTTCCTTAATATTGTTTCCCAGCTCAATCCGGCCTGATTGATTTCCATGATCAGCCTTCCGAATAATTCATTATCATCATGAATCGGAAATCCGTAATGATTGTCGTGATAATTTTTATGAAGCATTTTTCTGCTTTCAGGCTGCATATTTTCTATAACTGAACAATAACTCATTTGAAAAGGTTTTCGGTTTTGGTTAAAAATTTGTCTAAAGCGTCTTTAATGGAAAGGTGGTTTGCTCTTTTCATGTTACAAATATAAGGGGTGGTAGTGACAACTGTTAGTCAGTAGGAGAAAAGTTATGAGTTATAAGTTATAAGTTATGAGTTGAGAGTTGAGAGTTTAAAGTTATTACTGAATTTGATTTTCCGGGTGCTAATTTCTAATTTCTAGCCTCTAGCTTCTTAATGGGCACCATCGAGTGAACAGCCTGCAAAATCGGTTTGTATTCCTCCGGAGCAACTACTTTTACTTCCATTCCAAACTGCGCCAGCTCATAGCCTATAGATTCTGAAAAACCGTCAACGGCAAATTTTGTAGCACTGTACACGGAGGTCGGAAATCCCATAATCCCGAAACCTGAAGTAATGTTGATCAGAATACCATTCCTTTTTTCTCTGAAATAAGGAGTAAAAGCTTTTGTAATCCGAATCACACTCATCAGATTGGTTTCGACCTGTTTTTTGATCTGTTCATCGGTAAATGTTTCCAAAGGGTCAATTAACCCGTATCCGGCATTGTTCAGAACAACATTGATATCATAACGGCTGAGAACATAGGTAATAATTTCATCAAGCTGTTCTTTATCGGTAATATCCATTTTCAGGACGGTTACGTTTTCGAGTGCTGTAAGCTCTGCTTCGCTATCCGTATTCCGCATGACAGCAATAACGTTCCAGCCTTTGCTTTGAAATAATTGAGCAGCAGACTTCCCTAACCCGGATGAAGCTCCGGTAATGAAAATTGTTTTTTGCATTTTTATTGAATTATGATAATGCAAAATTCTTTAGAAATAAGAAATTAAAAGTAGCCGTATTGAGTATGATTGTAGCTATTTTGACGAATTGAAGCATATTTGATCCAAATCTTTACACTAAATTATCTTTTTTTAAACCATTAAGAGATAGGTTAAGAGGTTAAGGATATTAAGAAATTTTACTTAAACCCGATTGAATAAATACAATAAAAAAACCCTGAAATTCAGGGTTTTTTTATTTAAAATTTAGTGCATGGCTTCACTCAAATCTATTTTTTCTTTACTTTTCCGTTCTTTTACAAATAAGATAAACGGTATACAGATTAGGAAAGCAACTCCCAAATAAAGGAAAACATCCATATAAGACAGTACCGTTGCCTGTTTGGTGACCGACAGATCGAGCATTTTATAAGCAGCATTCAGTGCACTATCCGGAGTCATTCCTTTCGCAATAAAATTAGCTTTTAAAGCCGCCAGTCTCTGCTGAACCTCAAAGCTGTCACTATCTAGATGGGTAATAAGATTCACCCTGTATTTCTGGCTCGCATTGGCAATAAAGGTAGTAATCGCAGCGATCCCGAAAGATCCGCCCAGCTGTCTCATCATCCCCGTAAATGCAGCTCCCTGACCAATTTCCTGGCCTTTTAGAGTACTTAGGGATAAAGATGTGATCGGTATGAACAAGAGTCCTAATCCGGCTCCTCTTACGATCAGCATCCAGAAAAAGGCATCTTTACTGGTATCAGGTGTAAGGATCTTATACCCCCAGAAACTGTAGATAAAAAATATCAATAGTCCCAAAGAGACAAGGATCTGCTGTTTTGCACCTCTTGAAAGCAGTCTACCGATAATCGGCATCATGAAAGCTGTCGTTAAAGCTGCGGGAATCATTAATGCTCCCGATTGCAAAGCCGTCCAGCCTAAAACACTCTGCGTATACAACGGAACAATAAAGGTAGATCCGTACAGACCAAACCCTAGTACAAAGGACATAGCCGTTCCGATCCTTAAATTACTGTTCTTTAAAACCCGGAGTTCTACAATCGGATATTTGAAGGTAAGTTCCCGCCAGAGGAACAGGATAAATCCTAATACCGCTGTTATGGTGAAAGTAACAATCATTCCGCTGGCAAACCAGTCTTCTTCATGACCTCTTTCCAGAATAAACTGTAATGATCCTACTGTTATAGCCAACAGGGCGATTCCCAGCCAGTCGACATCGGAGACTTTCCGCTTTTCTGCATATTTCGGACTTTTTACAAACTGTAATGTCATCAATGTTGCGGCAATACCAATCGGAATATTGATATAGAAAATATACGGCCAGCTGAAATTATCAACGATATATCCACCCAGTGGCGGACCTAATGTAGGGCCGATAATTACTCCCAGACCATAGATCGCCTGTGCCATACTTCTTTTTTCAATCGGATAGGATTCGGTAATAATCGTCTGTGAAGTTACCAATAATGCACCACCACCGATTCCCTGGCATAATCTGAAGAATACCAGTTCCCAGATATTGTCGGCATTTCCGCATAAAAATGAAAATATGGTAAAGATGATAACCGATGCTGCAAAATAATTTCTACGCCCGAACTGCTGTGAAAGCCAGCTCGTCATCGGTACAATGATTACGTTCCCGATGGCATAAGCCGTAATCACCCAGCCCACTTCGGAAAGTGTAGCTCCGAGGTTCCCTTTCATCTCGTTCAGGGCAACGTTCACAATCGTGGAGTCCACAATTTCCAACAGAGCACAAAGAATCGCCGTAATCGTAATGATTACTCTTCGGGCTCCATATTCTACTAATGAATCTTGCATAGTTTTTTCTTATGTAAAAAAGTGAATTGTCAATGGTGAATTAACTTCGTTGTCATTATCTTCTGCATTTTACAATTCACCACTGACTTGCTTTTGCAAACTGACAATTCACTTATTCACAACTTTAATATTATTTTAGAGAAACTTCGGCTTTCACATTCATTCCTGTTCTTAATCTTTTAGCGATAC
Source organism: Chryseobacterium tongliaonense (assembly GCF_041224435.1). Classification (NCBI taxonomy): domain Bacteria; kingdom Pseudomonadati; phylum Bacteroidota; class Flavobacteriia; order Flavobacteriales; family Weeksellaceae; genus Chryseobacterium; species Chryseobacterium tongliaonense. Next base: position 45,114 of record NZ_JBGFFD010000003.1, read on the forward strand.
CCGGATCCAGTTTTACAAAGTCGATTTTCACGGGAAGTCTTTGTACCACTTTTACAAAGTTACCACTTGCATTATCCGGAGGAAGAATTGAGAATGTAGCTCCGGTTGCAGGAGAGAATGAGCTTACCACTCCTTCAAATTCCTGATCAGGGAAGGCATCGATTTCAATTTTTACTTTTTGTCCTTCCACCATTTTATCTACCTGAGTTTCTTTGAAGTTGGCCACTACCCATTTCTGATCGTTTTTAACAACGCTGAACAACTGGGCACCTGCCTGCAGATATTGTCCTACCTGAATCGGAACTTTTCCTACAAATCCGTCTTCAGAAGCAACGATGATGGTATAGGAAAGATTCAGTCTTGCATTTTCCACGTCTACTTCTCTCTGTTTAGCTACAGAGCTTGCTACACTGATCTGTTGAGAGCTTGCTGCTGTTTGTGAAGAAGCAATACCGGTCTGCTGGGCAATCTGGTTTCTCTGGTCTACAAAAACTTGTAATTGTTTGTCTGCAGTCTGTTTTGCTGCCAAAGCCTGCTCATATTGCTGTTCTGTAATCGAGTGATCTTTTACAAGGTTTGCATATCTTTTTAAATCCTGGGAAGTTTTCCAGACATTTACTTTTGCCGCTTCTATCTGAGCATTTGCCGTTGCTACTGCTGCTTCTGAACTTCCGATATTTTTAGACGTTGCCGTAGTGGAAGCCTGTGCGGTAGAAATATTGCTTTTTGCTGTAGATAAAGCTGCTTCAGCCTGTTCCAAAGCCATTTTCTGATCTCTGTTATCTAAAATAACCAGGGTATCTCCTTTTTTTACAAACTGGTTATCTTTTACTTTTACCTGTGAAACATATCCTGAAACTTTAGAAATAACAGGACTCATGTTTGAAGCAATCTGAGCATCGTCAGTTTCTTCATGGGTCTGCCCGTAAGAATAAGCTCTGTACCCGTAGATTCCGCCTCCTATTAATACAACGGCTAAAATGATAGGGAAGACTAAACTTTTTTTCTTTTTTGGTTCCAAGTTTTCTGATTGCTGTGTTTTATTATTTTCCATTATGGTAGTATTCTTATTTAATTGTTAAAGTTCCTGTAGTTTGTAATAATTTTCTGTAAGCTAATGCTGCGTCTGCTTTTGCATTAATCACTCCTACATTTGCTGAAATCTGTGCGGCATCTGCATCCAGGAGCTCCGTCATGGTTGCCAGTCCGTTATCAAATTTATTTTTGGTGATCCTATAGTTTTCATTGGCCTGGGCAGCTGATTTTTCAAAAACGGCAATTCTCTGTTTTGAATAATCTGTGTTTTGATATTCCCTGTTTACATCAAGCTTGATATTATCATTCAATAATTCATTGGTTGCTTCAAGCTGTTTTTCTCTTGCCTGAGACTGTCTCAGAGATGAGTTTTGTTTCCAGAGATTGGCCAGGTTATACTGTATTCCGATCCCAACATTGACTGCGTTATAAATCGTTAAGAATTTTGGAGCATCTGCTGCGATATAACCGCCGGTTAAAGCTACAGTAGGATAATTTTCAGCTTTTGCCGCTTTGCTTCCCAGTTGAGCCGCTTTTCTCTGCTGGCTTAAAGCCTGTAAATCTTTACGGTTCTGCTGTGCTTCGTTTACATAATAGTCTACAGGTTTGGTATCCTGGGTTTCGTCAATATAATTAGGATCAACTTCCAGCTCGGTCGTTTCAGGAATTCCCAATAAAAGATCCATATTGATATTGGCAATATTATAATTGTTTTTGGCTTCCAGTAACTGCAGTTCTATATCTGAGGTCTGAAGATTGGCTTTTAAACGGTCATTTCTCGCGATCAAACCATTATTTTCCATTTTAAGGAAGGTTTCGTCTCTCTTTTCGGAAGCAACAAGGTTTTCCTGTAAAACTTTTATTGCCTGATTAGCTTTGAAAAGGTTATTATAAGCCTGTGCCACGTTGTAAGCAATGGCAATCTTATCATTTTCCGTGCTCAGTTTTGAGGCTTCTACAAGATATTTTGCAGACTCAATCCCGTATCGAATTCTTCCTCCCGAATATAAAGGCATGGAAAGGCTGGCCTGCCCCAGGAATACAGATTTAGGAGCTGCCATTTCACCACCGCCACCTGATCCTGATTCTCCAAGAAATTTCAGGTCTACTTTTGCATTCGTTAAACGCATATAACTTCCTGAAAGTTTAAAATCAGGGAGCTGTCTATTTTTTGCTTCCAGAAGATCTGCTGTGGCCTCTTCTATTTTGGCTGCATCAATCTTAAGGTTTTTGCTGTTCTGGATTCCCAACTGTACCGCTTCATCGAGGCTGAGCTGTTTTTTCTCCTGAGCATTTGCACTTATAATTCCTGTCAAAAGGGAAAGCGCAATAACTGAATTATTTATTCTCTTCATAACCCAAAAGGTCTTTTAGTAAATATTTTATATGTTTATTAAGTTCTGTGTAGTATTTTTCGTCAAAAACATCATCATCTTCAGTATCATTCAAGAATTCCTTGTACATTTCCCTTGCATTGGACGCATAAAACAATGTTCCGCTTACCGTGGCATGAAGCAGGTAAATGGGAGGATTTTTCGTGAAAATTCCTTTTTTCAGGCCACTTTCCAGTATCTGTGAATACATAGAGATAAAGCCCATTTTTGTTTGTTTAAGAAATTCCAGCATTTGTGGATTCTCTGAGTGAAGCTGCTCGCGCTGCATGATTCTGTAAAAACATTTATGGTTTCTAACTCTTCCTGCAAACTGATCTACTATTTTTTCTATTTTTTCCCATTCATTGATATCGGTTCTCTCTATAGTGTCTTTTGAAAAAAACTGCCCTTCATTCATTCTGTATTCCACCAGTTTCTCATACAGCTTTTCTTTTGAACCGAAATAATAAGAGATCATAGAAATATTTACATTCGCCGCCTTGGAAATTTCCCGGGTGGAAGTTCCGTCAAAACCTTTCTCGGCAAAAAGTTTTTCTGCGGCAAAAAGTATATTTTCTTCTTTTGAAATCATATCACTTCTATTTTTCAGGCTGCAAATTTACACAAGATTTTAAACAAATCAAACGATTGATTGATTATTTAATATATTTTTAATCTTAGTTAATATAACTTTCTAAAAATCAACCTATTTTAATGTAACAAAAAAAATGAATCCAGCCGGATAAACTCATTATTTCAACAATAATCAGCTAATCTGGTTCACATTTTTCACACGCGAAAGTGGAATTTCGGAGGAAAAAAATAATTAAAAAACAGGAAACTCCGGCATCAGCCGGAGTTTCCTTCTTAATATAAATCTATTGAGCCAAACAATTCAATTATCAATTGGTTACGATCATTTTTTTAGAGGCAACCGCTTTTCCATTCACTACAAGATTATAAAGGTAAGTTCCGGGAGACAATGTGCGTGCGGAAACACTAATCTGCTTCTCTCCCTTTTTCACAGGAATCATCTGCATTTGTCTTCCGCTAAAGTCATAAATGCCTATTGATGCATTTCCATCACCTGCATTAAATTTAATTACAGTTTCCTGATTGAATGGGTTCGGTGCATTCTGTTCCAGAGAAACCGTTGAGGAAGCCGTCTGGTTTTCAAGATTTGAAACTTTATTTCCTGAAAGTGCATTTATTTTTTCTTCCAGTGCTTCCATTTTACTTTTAAGATCATTGATTTCGGATTTTTGCTCTTTAAGCTCATTCAATAATAACGGAATAAATTCAACATAATTAAGCGCATAGTTTCCTTTTTCATCTATGCTTACCAGATTGGGAAATTGTTTTTCCACTTCCTGAGCAATAAATCCGAAATGTACTTTATCTTCAGTTCTGTTTTCACCCTCTTTTTTCTTGAATGTATAGGAATACGATTCAATATTAAGGAGATTAGGAGAAAGGCCCTTTAAAGGTTTAATATTATCTTTTAATCTTCTGTCTGAAGTGGAGATAAATGATTGGGCTCTTGCTTCCAGTGCTGCCTGAAACCGGCCCATTACATATAATTCATTATTTCCATTCCCTAAAACCGTAACACCACCTGTAGCAGAGCCGTTACCACCGTTTAAGAAATTTAAGTAAGCAACACCCTGGATAGAATTCATCACTGTTCCGTTGCCAAAACTCGGGCTTGAATAAAGAACAATACCTGAAGATTTCACATTTCCCAAATTATCGTTGTACACAATCCGGTTTTCGTTCACTGAATTGGATAGAGACCGTAGTCCGAACACTCCGCCAATACTTAACCAGTTAATCAGCACCGGATCTACTGGTGGAATGATGTTGGTTACCCGACTATATACTTCGGTGATATTAGCAACATTCGTCCCTGAAAACATAGTATATCCATGGTTAATTTTTAATGCCGAATTACCGGGACCGGAATTGATATCAAGGCGTGCGGTGGGTGCGGTATTACCAATTCCTACACTTCCGGTAGTCGTGGTGGGTGTAGTAGTTCCCGTCCATACATTTTGTGCAGAAACGGAGGATGCTACTCCTAAAAGAAGCAGGCATAAAGAAGTTGTGATTTTTTTCATGGTATTAATTTTTATTGATTGGAATTTTTTCCATTTGTCAATAAATTTACTGTGAAATAAAACTTCTTATCTTCTTAAAAAAGTAAGTGTTCACAATTACTTAGTAAGTGTCGCTATTTTCAAATAAGTGTGATGAATAAAAAAATTCCGGCAGTATAGCCGGAGTTTGTATTATGTTGATTTATGGATGTACCTTGAAAGTTTAATCCCTAAATCGGTCCAGATGATCTTTGGGTTTCCGTTCCGGGTCAAATGCAGGTCTGCAGTGCTTATTTCTTCTAAAATGCTTTCAATATTGGCACCACTGATAAATTTCGAAAAGCCGGTCCAGTTGAAACCATTGGCATCAATCTTTTTATACACAAGATCCTGGGACTGGTAATTCTGAAGCAGGGCAAGCCTGAATATTTCAGAACAGTAATTCAAAAAGTTTTTCTGCCTTTCCCTGTTCCAGCCGGCAATCTCTCTTGCCCAGAAAATAATATTCTTAAGGAATTCCGGTTTCTTTTTCACCTGAAATGCATCACGCACCCACTGGATAAAGAGTTTTTCAAATTCTTCATTTTTATTTCCGGATTCCAACAGCTTTATGGCATCGTTAAGGTTTCCCTGAGCTTCATGAACCACTTCCTTCGCTTTCTCATCTGGGGCCGAAAAATTATTTTTAAGATAACCTTCAAGATCTGTATCATTAATTCTCGGGACTTCTACCACCTGCGTTCTGGAAAGTATGGTGGGCAGAATATCATTGATGTTTTCTGCAGTAAGAAGGATTATGGTTTTTGCAGGAGGTTCTTCAAGAAATTTAAGGAATTTATTGGATGCTGCTATATTCATCTTATCTGCTCTCCAGACAATCAGAATCTTGGTTCCACCTTCGAAACTTTTCAGGGCAAACTTCTGGTTTTGGTCGTCTACCTCATCTGCAGAGATAAACAGCTGTTTGTTTTCCGAATCGAGGAAGGCAGTCCAGTCGTCATAGCTCGCATAAGGAGAAGCCATCACCATTTCCCTGAATTCTTCGAACTTATTTTTGCTTAGTGAATTTTTATTGTCAGTATACACGGGAAAACTAAAATGCAGGTCCAGATGGTTTAAGTGCTCAACCTTAGAGGCGGCGTGCTCATTTTCCCTGTACAGGATTTCTCTGGCATAGGCTAAGGCAAGCGGAAATGTTCCATATCCTTCTTTTCCTACGAAAAGCTGGGCATGGCTTACTCTGTTTTCAGCAATACTGTCTTTAAGAAGTTTTTTAAGATTGTCCTGTCCGGCAATGTTCTCCCAATTCATGCTTCAAAGATAAAAAATCTTTAGTGCAATTTTAAAAGTTATGCAAAATTAAGTTTTAGAAATACATGGTATATTGCCATATTCAATTATCAGTCAAAGTTATGCAGATCAATATGCATTATTGAAAGTTACATTGACTATCAGGGGAAAAAATGAATTCATTATTGACAATTCGTCATTTACAATTCACTTTTAGCCCCCTTAACAAACTTTAACCTCAGGAAATTTTTACAATTCATTAATATTTAAGATATTTGCGCATTATTTTAAAAATGTAGAATGAAAAAAATTCTTGTAGTATCATTCATTTCAGTTGGGTATTTCCTTAATGCGCAGAGTTTAAGCAATTCACCATATGCAACTTACGGAATCGGAGATGTAAAATATGATAATACGATTGAAACAGCCTCGATGGGTGGTATTTCAACAGCCTTCATAAGTGATTTCACGAGTAATTTCAATTTTGCCAACCCGGCAAACAACAGTAATTTCGAACTTACCAGTATAAAACTTGAAGCCAGTAACGAAAACAATTACTTTAAAACGAATTATAAGGATACGAAGTCAACTAAGCATTCTACGTATTTATCGAATATATCATTAGCATTCCCAATCTCTTCGAAGATTAAAATGGGACTTTCTTATCAGCCATACAGTTCTAAAAGTTATGAAATCATTAACACGGAAACTTTGGATGACGGAACTATTTATGCTAACCGTTTTAAAGGAAGCGGTACTCTGAATACGGCTCAGGTGGCGTTATCCTATAAATTAAACTCAGAGTTTGCTTTAGGTTTAAGAGCTAATTATTATTTCGGTAAACTTTCCGATCTTAATGAATTTACAGTTTCCAATACGGAGCTGATCAACGGTTATGAAACCAAAAACAGCATCAGAAACTTCAACTTTACCTTAGGGACAAGCTATCAGCATTTAAATACCCGTACTGATAAGAAGCTTACGATTGGTGCTACTGCTACATTTGGGAATACAAGCAATATGACTACTGAATACGTAAACAGTACTTATTTCTATTCAGCAGTTGATACCAAAGCTTACGAAAGTATTATCGAACAAAAAAGCACAAGCTCAAAAAATCTTCTGCCATTACAGGCATCCCTGGGTGTGGGTTACGGAAGCGAAAACCAATGGTTCATGTCTGCCCAGTTGGATTATAAAAAAGGAGAAGATATTTCTTATTTCGGAAAAAGTTTTGACTTTCAGGATTCGTACAGAATTTCTGCCGGAGGTTGGTATTTACCGAATTATAACAACTTCAGAAATTATTTCTCAAGGGTAATCTACAGATATGGTGCCTTCTATGAGAGAGGAAGCCTTAAAATAGGAAGCAACAGCATTAATAAATTTGGGGTTTCCGCAGGGGTAATGCTTCCATTCAAAACCAGCAGCATCACAAGGATGAGTGGTCTTGAGCTTGGTCTTGAAGTAGGTAAACGAGGAACTTTAAAAGACAACCTTATCAATCAGAATTTCATCAACTTCAGGGTAGGATTTAATTTTGCCGATAAGTGGTTCAGAAAGAATCTTTACAACTAGAATGAAACTGATCAAAAACATATCATACAAAAAATATATAGCATGCCTTTTTAGTTGTGCTATATTTTTTGTACTGACCTCCTGTGAAGAAGACCTTACCAAACGAAATGGTAATCAAAGTAAAAATTTCCCTTCACAGATTATCAATAATGCCAAGATCATTCAGAGAGACTCCGGGTTTGTCACTTTAAAAGCCCTCGCTCCTATTATTGAAAAATATGAGCTGATCGACAGCCCGTATGTAGTAGCCAGAAAAGGAATCAATATTGAATTCTTCGACAAGAAAAAACCAAAAATACCCGGAAAGATCACTGCAAAATATGCCCGGATTTTTGAATATAAAAAATTCTATGAGGCTAAAGGTGATGTAAGAATCACCACCAACGAAGGTCAAAAATTTGCCATGCAGAGCATTTACTGGGATCAGAGAAAAAACCGCATTTATACAAAAGATACGGTGTATGTAACCATGGAAGACGGTTCCACACTGGTGGGAGCCAACGGAATGACCGCAAAAGACGACTTCTCCGAATACACCTTCTTCAATAATTCCGGAGATTTCACAACGAAACAACTCTCCGAATCTAAAAAATAATCTCTGATGATTCTACATGCGATCGGGTTGATGTCCGGAACCAGCTTAGACGGATTGGATATCTGCTTTGTGAGATTTGAAAAACACAGCAGCTGGAGCTTCCGGATCCTTAAAGCCGAAACTGTTTCCTATTCAAAAAACTGGGAAGACCGGTTGAGAAATTCAATTAATCTTACCTCTGAAGAATTATTAGAACTTAACGCCGAATATGGCTTTTACTTAGGAAGATCGGTCAACGAATTTATCCTGAAACACCAGATAAAAAACGTTGATCTTATCGCTTCCCATGGCCATACGGTTTTTCATCAGCCTCAAAAAAAATTCACCCTGCAAATCGGAGACGGAAGAGCTATTAAACTGGAAACCGGTTTACCGGTGATCTACGATTTCAGAACTCAGGATGTCCTGATGGGTGGAAACGGTGCACCTTTGGTTCCTATCGGAGACGAGCTTCTTTTTTCTCAATATGATGCCTGTCTCAATCTTGGCGGATTTTCCAATATTTCTTTGCAACAGGACAATCAAAGGATAGCTTTTGACATTGCTCCTTTTAATATCATTCTGAACAGACTCGCTCAAAAATTCAATAAAAGTTTTGATGAAAACGGGAATCTGGCAAGAAAGGGCCATATCAATGAAGATCTTTTAACAAAGCTGAATTCCTTGGATTTTTACAGCCAGCAACATCCTAAATCATTAGGGATAGAATGGTGCAAGGAATTTATTTTTCCGCTGTTGGATGCCGGAACAACCGAAGATGTTATGGCTATATTTACAGAACATGTGGCTCAGCAAATCTCTAATGTTATTCATAAGTACGGCTTAAAAACGGTACTCTGCACAGGCGGAGGTACCTACAATACTTTCCTGATTGAAAAGATAAAAGAAAAAACAGGATCAGGAATCATCATTCCGGAAAAAGAGATCATCGATTACAAGGAAGCCCTGATCTTTGGTTTCATGGGTGTTTTAAAGATGAATAACGAGATCAACGTTCTTTCTTCCTCAACGGGAAGTATAGCTGATCATTCTTCCGGGCAGATCGTTTAGACAAAACTTTTGCAGTATACAGGCAAACCACTCTTTGTTGTTGTCAATAATATAGATATAGACAACGAAAATTTGTATTTTTAACTCATCTTTGGAAAGAGAAGAAATTATAAAAAGAAATGGCATCAGTCTCAAAAATTAAAACTTATCATTTTCTTCCATATAAATACGGTTCGGAGCTGCTATTAGATATCGGACGTATTGAAACTTTGAATAATTTTGTATTAGATAGTACATTACATCAACTTAGCTTTTACGAAATTCTTTTCATCGAAGAGGGAGCAGGTACTTTTACATTGGACGAAAATAAAATGTTAATCACCCCACGAACTATTCTTTTCACAAGTCCCGGACAAGTACGTCGCTGGGAAATTGAGAAGGAGGTAAAAGGTTATACACTGCTCTTTGAAAAAGACTTTCTGCATCTTTTTTTTTCGGATGAACTGTTTCTGTACCGGTTTCAATACTTCCATCAGTATTCACGTCCGACCGAAATGCAGATATCCGAAACATCATTTGGAAAATGTTTAGAACTTTTGCATGAAATAGAACTAGAGTTCGGGCAGCTTCAGAATGACAGCAATCATTTGATCAGGTCACTTTTATATCAATTACTTGTAATTCTCAATCGGTATTATGCAGGTGTTTACAATGTTCAGAGAGACACCTATGTTTATTCAGATTTTTATAGATTCCGATCTCTGCTGGAAAAGAGAGTTATGCAGGACCAGAGAGTTGAAGCCTATACAAAAATGCTTAATATCAGTCCGGGGTTCCTTAATAAAATCTGCAGACAATTTAGTGGATTATCAGCCCAGCAAATGATTCATTATAAGCTGATTTCAGAAATAAAGAAACAACTTTATCAAAATAAATCCGCCAAAGAAATCGCTTATGAATTTGGCTTTTTAGATCCATCTAATTTTAACCGTTTCTTTAAAAAGCTTACAGGTACTACGCCTCAACAATACCGGAAGAAGATATAAATGATCATTTTAAACTTAAAATGACCATTTTAGTACGATAGTAATATTCTAATTTTACAAAAAAAGAATATGATAAAATTTACACTCAGTCTTCTATTATCCGTAATGAGCGTATTATTAATACAGGCGGAACAATTATACGTTAATCCTCAGACCGGCAACGACGCAAATTCCGGAATAAAAACCCTTCCGTTAAAGACACTTATAGAGGCCGCAAGACGCGTAAACTTAAACAAAGAGCAGGGAGCAACTACAATTATTCTTTCAGAAGGCATACACCTGCTAACCCAAATTGTTGTATTCACCAATGACAAGTATACCCTTAAAAACCGCCTTATCATTCGTGCGGATGTTATGCCTGATGATGAAGATTGGACTCCAAAAAAAATGCCTGTCATAGTAACGGTAGTACCACTTACCCCAGGAGTGGGCGGAGAAGAAGCGAGAGGTATACAACCAGAGGTTAGTCATGTAACCATTGAAGGCCTGCGATTTACCGGCAGCCCGGATTATTCTTATGTAGATGGCAGCAATCTAAGTCGTTCCTATCCCATATGGCGGGATGGAAAAAAACTGGATGATCTGCTCGTAACTCAATGTCTTTTTGCCGGGAATGAAGATGTATTGCCATTGCATGTGGGGATTATAGCCAATGGCTATGGTCTGGTTATCGATCATTGTGTCTTCTTCAATTGTAAAAACCCGGTTGTTTTCTGGAAAAATGACGGAAGCACCGGCAGCCGCAGTGCCATGCGTTACTCTCTGGTATATGGCAGTTATTTCAGTGGTGTCTGGACTACACAAAGCACCAATGGTGACCAATTCGATTTTCACCATAACATCATAGCAAACAGCAGTACAGTTTGGATCAGAGAAAAAGGAAGTACCCGCCGATACAAAGCATCTGACTGTCTCTTTACCGACTATACCAATCTGGCAGGATTTGGTAGTGGCCCGTTAAGTGGCAACGCTGCAACTTCAACGGATTTTCTGGAAATGAAAAATGTGCAAACCACCGGAACCGTAAAAATTGAAAAAGATCAGAGTAAACGCAATTATCTGCAATTAGCAGAAGGTTCGACCGGCTCAAACCTGGAGGCAGGGCTTTTTAAAAAGAATCAGCAGAAATAATAAATGAAAATATATTCATCTTAATTCTGTATAAAGTATGTTGCAAATGTGCTAATTCTTCTATTCATAAAGAAATCTTTTACTACACAATTGACAAAATAACAGGCATAAAAAAACCTTCATTGCTGAAGGTTTTATTTTATTTATATGTTTCTATTTTATCTGTCAGGGTATTGATAAAATTCTGCAGCGGCTTCTCAACCATCATTTTTATAAACGGGTTAAATTTACCTTCAAAAAGCATCTGAACTTCAGTCTGGTTTTCGCTCACAGGATTTAAAGCTGCCGTTAATGAAAAATCCAGACTTGAACTCGCTGATTTTAAAACAGCTTTTTGGTCTGTAACTTCATCTATTTTCAATGCAATTTCCGGCATTCCCTGTAAGCCGAATTTGAACCCGTCTTCTCTGGTTTCAAATTTCTGAAGGCCGTCCGGCATAAATTGTTTATAGTTTTCAGGTGATTTTAGCAGCTCCGATAACTCTTTAGATGATTTATTGACAATAATCTTTCGTCCTTCTAAATTCATTTTTTATTTTTGTATTTAAATTCTTACAAATGTATAAAGTTTTTGTGAACGAAAAAAAATTATTACTGTCTAAACAGCCTGAAAATCTTGAAAAAAGTATCGGGTATGAAAACGTCACAACTTTAGAAATCGCATTGGATCTTCTGGAAAATACATCCGTAAAAGAACTTAATGTATTTGGAGATGATATCGATGGAATTTGGAACGAATTTCAAGGCCTTTTCAGGATTATAGAAGCGGCAGGTGGCGTTGTAAACAACAGTAACGGAGAAATTCTTTTTATCAAAAGATTGGGAAAATGGGATCTTCCGAAAGGGAAAATGGAAAAAGGAGAATCCAGGGAAGAATCTGCGGTAAGGGAAATTGAGGAAGAAACAGGTTTAAAAGATGTGGAACTGGTACAATTCATCAATACAACTTATCATATTTATGTGGAAAGAAACGGGGATAAAATTCTGAAATGCACTCATTGGTTTGAAATGAACTTCAATGGTGAAGACACTTCAAAACCTCAGATTGAAGAAGGAATTACCGAAGTAGCATGGAAAAACACTTCTCAGATAGAGAATGAGGTTTTCCCGGGCACTTTCAAAAATATTAAACTTATCATTAAAGAATTCTGGAATATCAAGACTAAATAAAGTCTACCACTTTCTCTAAAGAAATTCCTCTCGATGCTTTTAACAGAATATTTTCAGATTGAATGGTATTCTGTTTTAAGTACTCTGTTAACTCTGCAGTGCTTTCAAAGGCCATTACCGAAGGATTAATGCTTTTAAAATTTTTACCGACCGTAATAATCATATCAAAACCCAGGTCCTGAGCCAGCTTCAGGATATTGCGGTGCTCAGCTTCGCTTTCTGCTCCAAGCTCAAGCATATCTCCGATGATGATGGTTTTGGTTCCTTCAAAAGTGATAAAGTTATTCAGGGAAGCAGTCATTGAGCTCGGATTGGCATTATAAGTATCTAAAACCAGTGTCCTGCCTTCTTTCTTCACAATCTGTGAACGCATGTTGGTCGGGGTGTAATTTTCGAGGGCATGTTTGATCTGATTGATGTCAATTCCGAAATGAAGCCCTAAACCTGCAGCTGCACAAAGATTCGTAAAATTATAATTTCCGGTCAGTTTTGATAAAATATGGGTATCCTGATAAGACATTCCTACAAAATGGTCTTTAGAAAATGTTTCAAAATAATAATCGGAATCCGGTTTTCCGAATGTGATCACAGGTTCGTAATTTTCAGTTTTAGCGATCTGAATTTCATCATTTTCATTCACCAATATGGTTTTATGAGCAGCTTTCAGATAATCATACAGTTCGGACTTTCCTTTTATTACGCCTTCAAAACCACCAAAACCCTCCAGATGAGCCTTTCCAAAATTGGTAATATACCCGTAATCCGGACGTGAGATAGAGCACAGAAGCTCAATTTCTTTCTGATGATTGGCTCCCATTTCTATCACAGCCATTTCGTGTTCCGGCCGGATCGATAAGATCGTTAAAGGTACTCCGATATGATTATTCAGGTTTCCGTAGGTATACTGAACATTATATTTCTCCGAAAGAACAGCATGAATCAATTCTTTTGTCGTTGTTTTTCCGTTACTTCCGGTAAGCCCAATCACAGGGATTTTCAGCAGGTCTCTGTGACGGATGGCCAGGTTTTGTAAAAAATCTAAGGTAGAGGGAGTATAGAAAATATTTTTTTCTTCATTTTCAAATTCCTTCTGCTCTACTATTACTGCTAAAGCTCCGTCTGCAATTGCTTTTTCCGCCAAAGTTGCCGCATTGAAATTTTCACCGGAGAAAGCAAAGAAAATATCATTTTTTTCTATTTTTCTGCTGTCGATAGTCACTTTCCCGGACTTCAAAAATAAAGGATAAAACTGTTCTATATTCATAGGTCAAAAATAAAAAAACCTTCCAAGATTTTGGAAGGTTTTTTATAATTATTTTTGATAAATATTATCTTCTAGTTCTATTCTTATCGCTTGCTCTCGCATCCTGTGCAACACGGAATCCTACCCAGCCATAAGCTCTGTTTTGATCTTTATATCTTCTTTGTCCCGGATCCAGCCAATATGCTGTATCTTGCCAAGAACCTCCTTTTACTACTCTGATATCGTTAGTTACAGAAGAAGTTCTTTCTTTAGAGTCTTTCTGTAATTTCACTCTACCAGAACCGTCAACAATAAATCTTTGTTTCGGAGAATTGTACATATTGTAAGAAGTAGCAGAATCTGGTGCATTGTAATAATCTAAAGAAGATTGTCTGTCACCGTCTCTGTAGTTTCTGTAATCAGCAATTGTTTCTCTTTCATACTGTCCGGGTAAGTTTCTGTATACCAATCTACCGTCGGCTAAAGTATCATATTTGATGCTTCCTTCGTCTACCATTTTATAAGTTCCGTCTCCGTTTCTTACAACAGCCTGAGGCATGTTTCCTCTGTAGTAGTTGAAATCACTGTAGTCTTCATCGATAACGGGTCTGTATACATCGGCTGTCCATTCAGAAACGTTTCCGTACATACCGTAGATACCAAGGTCATTAGAAGGATACTGTCTTACGTCTGAAGTTCTTGCAGAACCGTCGTTTTTCCAGCCGGCGATACCTGAATAGTCACCTTTACCCATTTTAAAGTTTTCAAGGAACATTCCTCTTTCTTTACCTTTAGTACCTCTCAGTTCTTCTATTTCAGGTTTTTTACCTAAATATTGATTATACTCTCTGTTTTTAGCCATCCCAAGAGCTGCATATTCCCATTCAACTTCTGTAGGAAGTCTGAATTTCTGAACCATCGCAGCGTTTGGAGCTCTGTTTGCGGCAAGAAGTCTCTGGTTGGTTGTCTTCAAACCTGTCTTCTGCTGCATTCTTTGTTCATTTATATAACCTTGCATTTCAGGATCATTCGATTTGAATTTATCCATGTTAAATGCTGTTCCGCCCTGATTATTAGATTCATTAATGTATAAATCCTTTGCAATAATCCCTGCAGACATTAACGCTTTTTCGTTAGCTCTGTCTGACAACCATTCGCAGTATCTGTTGGCTTGAGTCCAAGACACTCCTACTACAGGATAGTAATCAAACTCAGGAGAACGGAAATACGTCTCGTTGTAATCATTTCTGGATAGTTTGTTATCCCATAATAAGGTATCCGGTAAAGCACCGTTATAGATTTCCTTAAAACTAGGATCACTTGGTGGGAATACATACTTCAACCATGTAAGGTATTCGCGGTATTCGTAGTTAGTAATTTCTGTTTCTCCGATAAAGAATGAACTTACCTGCATTCTGCGAGGTGAGTTATTCCAATCGTGCATTACATCATCTTTCACTAATCCCATTGTAAAAGTTCCACCTTCTACATATACCATTCCCGGCCACCCCTTCTGCTTTTGTTGCTTTCCTGCAAAAAACCAACCTTGTTTTTCGTTCGGTTTCCAACCCGTCTTACTGATAAATTTTTTGGTACCTCCACCCTTGTTGGTACCTGATCCACCACAACTGGTTAATGCAAGTGTAGAACTTAATGCTATTAATGAAAACAACTTTAGTTTTTTCATAGTCGATATAAATATTTTCAAAGTACAAAGAAAAAATAAATTATTCAATAAATCAAGAAAGATTTGATTTTTTTGAAAAACGATAACAAATTAATTTTATTGTATCGTAATTTAATTATAAAATTTTCGTTTATTTTGTAATTTAGATAATTTTAAAAACAAACATGAAACAAAAAATTACGTTTTTATTCCTATTAGCTTTTGTATCAACATTTTATGCTCAAAAAATAAACATCGAATGGGACGGATCTAAAGTTCAAGACTTCGGCGATACAAAAATGAATCTTCCAAACTTCAAAAACGAAGGTTTTTCTTTCAGCCAAAATAACATTTTTATAACAACTAAACAAAAAATAGGAGAAAAGCAGTTAAAGATTTCAAATTTAGTATGGGAAACCATTTCGAACAGAGATTTATTTGAAATCAACAAAGATGCTTTACCTGATTATGATATTACAGATGCTGTTTACTATTATCTGGAAGGAGAAAAATATGCCAGCATCAATGTGGCCTTATTCAAGAATGTAAAAGGCCGTATTCAGAGGCTTTCATCTTTTGATGTTTCCGAAACGGCAGCCAACAATACAGGAAGCACCTACAAGGTGGGAACTACCACAAATCCACTCGGAACCGGAGCTTTTTATAAAATTAAAGTAGATAAATCAGGGATTTTCAAAATCACCACCCAGTTTTTAAAAGATAACGGTATCAATCCCGGCTCTATTAATCCCAAAAACTTCCGGATTTACGGAAACGGTGGTATTATGCTTCCGGAGCACAATGAGGATGTAAAATACGGAGCATTACAGGAAAATGCCATTCAGGTGGTAGGTGAAGACGACGGAGTATGGAATGATAACGATTACGCGCTTTTTTATGCACAGGGACCTAACGGCTACAACCTTTATAATAAATCAAACGGTAACGGCTTTAAAAGAAGGGATACCAGAAATGACAGAACCGAAAATTTAAAAAATATCTACGAAGATTTTTCCTATTATTATATCAACTTTGATAAAGGACAGGGAAAAAGAGTTCAAACGGTAGATGCGAATCTTCCCGCTAACCTGATTACCAGGTTTGACAATTATCAGGTGCTTAATAACGACCAGAAAAACTTATTAAAAGTAGGAAGAATCTGGGTGGAAGAAGCTCCGTTCACAACTGATAAAACGGTTACCTTCACTCTTAATTCACCTATTCAGGGTGGAGACAACATCAGATTTGCCACCCAGGTTATCGGATATAAATCCCAGGGAAACAGTATCGGTTTCGATATCAATACCCAGAACCCGGTGACCCAGACCTCATCGTCTTCCGACCTTGATTTCCGACCTTTCAGGTATAACGGAACGATAAGCAATTTAAGCGGCAGTCAGATTTCTATTAATTACAAACCAAGTATTACCACAAACCCTAACGGAGTTTTCTATCTCGATTATGTGGAGGTACAATATAAAGAAGACCTGAAATATAACGGTTCTCAAATCAGCTTCAGAGATTTTTCACTGGTAAGCGGAAGCAATACCGCATATGGCTTCAGCATTACAAACACCTCCGGTATGGAACAGGTTTGGGACGTTACGGATATTACCAATGCCAACAGAAGAGTTAATAAAGCTGCCGGTGGTACAATCTTTAATTTCGGGTATATCACTGCTGATCAGAATTTCAATAATGAGTTTGTGGCGTTCAAAGCTGATGCTGCATTCTCGCCACAGTTTGTAGAAAGAATTGCCAATCAGGATCTTTCCGCATTACAGAATATAGACTATCTGATCATCACCGTTCCTGAAATGATGAGCCAGGCCCAGCGATTAGCCAGCTATCATCAGACCAAAAACAATTATAATGTACAGATTGTAGACGCCAATAAAATTTATAATGAGTTTGGCAGCGGAAGTAAAGACCTTACGGCAATCCGTGATTTTGTTACAAAACTCAATACTCCGCTGGGAAGTTTAAAATATGTTTTTATTCTTGGAGACACTTCATACGACTATAAAAACAGGATTTCCAACAATACGAACGTAGTTTCAAGTTATCAGAGTGAGGAGTCTTCCGAATACATTACATCATACGTTACGGATGATTATATTGTAATGACCAAACCTCAGCAGACGGTAACTTCAATTACCAGCAACCTGCCCGATCTGCCTGTGGGAAGAATTCCTGCAGCTAATGCTTCAGAAGCAGGGGCTATGATCGACAAGACCCTTGCTTATTATAATGCACTTCCGGGGCAATCGTCTCCTTTCGGGGAATGGCGTATGAAACTTGATTTCGTTGTAGATGATAATGATGAAGGAGGCGGTCCTTTCCATGACGTAATGAATAATACATTATCAAATATTTTTGAACAAACAGGCTCAACCAACCTTAAAGAATATAACGTAAGAAAATTATACATGGATGCTTTCCAGGCTCAGAGTACGGCAGGAGGACAAAGATATCCGCAGGTGAACCAGGCTATTTCCAACGATATCGGCAACAGCATGTATCTTTTCTATTTCGGACATGGGGGAACCAGCGGATGGGCACAGGAAAGAGTACTGACTCTTGATGAAATTGACAATGCCAATAATTTCTCCAATGTATACAGCAGATTTCCGTTTGTATCAACGATAACGTGTGAATTCACTTTATGGGATGAGCCGGAAACATTCTCTGCCGGTGAACGGTTCCTGAAAATGAAACAGGGAGGCGCTGCAGCCATGATCACATCCAGCCGTGCCATCGGGGTAGGATACGGACGTGATTTTACAGATCTTTATACCAAAGACATCTTCAAACTGGTAAATGATGATTTTGAATCTTTAGGAGTTGCCCACCTGAATGCTAAAAAACAAAAGGGAGCAGATCCCAACCATTTAAAGGTAAATCTTCTTGGTGACCCGGCTATGAAACTAAGCAGACCTAAAAGACTACTGGTGATCGACAATATCGATACTCCGGTACCGGGATTAATCAGAGGATTGGATTTTGTGAAGATTAAAGGGCATATCAATAATACCAACGGAACAGTGAATACCACATTCAACGGAAGGGTTGTCATTAATATTTTTGATAAAAGATTAAATAAGAAAACATTAAATAATGACGGCGGTCTTACTCCGATTCTTAATTATACTGAAGAAGGAAGTGCCATCGTAAAAGCATCGGGAACTGCTGTAAATGGTGTTTTCACCGTTGAGTTCTACGTTCCGAAAGATATCAACTATGCAGTTGGAGAAGGAAGAATATTGGGCTATGCCGATAATAAGGTTACTGATGTATTCAACAATCAATCTGTACAGGTGGGAGATATCAACCCGAACGGAATTAATGACAGCCAGCCTCCGAAAGTAAAGCTGTATATGAACAACACCAATTTCGCAGACGGAGGAATTACCAATCAGAACCCTATGCTGCTTGCGTGCGTTACCGATGATACGGGAATAAATTCTACCGGCTCTGGTATCGGTCACGATATTACTGTATATTTGGACGGTCAAATTATCAACACCATCGTATTAAATGATTTCTATGCTTCAGGAGAAGGAAACGGATGCCTGAGCCCAAGTCTTGCAGACTATCAGAAAGGAAATGTAACCTACCCTTTCAGGAATCTTGCGGTAGGTCAACATCAATTAACATTTAAAGTTTGGGATATAAACAATAATTCGACGACAGAAACGTTAAACTTTGAAGTTAAGGATGAGGCCGATCAGCATCTGGTTATCAACAGACCATTAAACTGGCCGAATCCTTTCACCAACAAAACATATGTACAGTTTGAGCACAATTGTGATGATATACTGGATGTAAATGTTCAGATCTACACAATTACAGGAAAATTAGTAAAAACAATATCTCAGCCGGTGGTGGCAGAACCGTTCCTACAGGGCTTCAGAACCCCTCGTCAGGCAATAGAATGGGACGGAAGAGACGATTTTGGTGCCACAGTTGCAAAAGGAACGTATATTTTTAAGATATTTGCAAAAAGTCAAAATCAAGAAAAATGCAAAGGAAGTGCTACAGCTGTAGAAAAAATGGTACTTTTGAAGTAAAATAAAACAACAATAAATAATCATATTAATAAAAAACTGATAATATATAAAAGACAACATATGAATTTAACTACTAAACTGCTTTTAGGAATTGGTATCAGCGCTGGTTTTTTAGGCTATTCGCAAGATTTAAGTCAGGTAAGACCTGTATTAACCGGAGCTCCATTTCTAAGAATCGCACCGGATGCAAGATCAGGAGGTATGGGAGACCAGGGTGTAGTTACCTCTCCGGATGCATTTTCCCAATTCTGGAATGCAGCGAAATATCCTTTTAGCAGAACAAGTTCTTCCGTTGGGTTAAACTACACACCTTATATGGGGAAACTTACGAATGATGTATTTTTACTATATGGTGCATTCCATAAATTCTTAGGCCAGGATGAAAGAGCTACCATCTCTGCAAGTATTTATTACTTCAATATGGGGCAGGTAGATTTAACCCAGCTGGTAGGTTCGGAAGTAACTTCTATGGGTACTTCAAAACCAAACGAATTCTCAATTGACGTAGCTTATGCCATGAAGCTTTCCGATTCCTTCTCCGGTGCTGTTACCGGTAGATTCATCCGTTCAGATTTAGCCGGAGGTTTCAACACAGATACTACTCTTAAACCGGCCAATTCATTTGCAGTGGACGTTTCGGCATACTATACCTCTCCAAGATTCTCAAGTTTCGGAGGATATGACGGTAAATTAAATGCAGGTTTAGCCATTCAGAATGTAGGTCCGAAATTAGATTATACAGGAAATGAAGAATCAAGATCTTATCTTCCGACTATGGCAAGATTAGGGGTTGGTTATGATATGTACCTGGATGATTTAAACAGAGTAGGTCTAAGCATTGAAGGTTCTAAAATCTTAGTACCGGGATCTGAATTTGTAGGAATGGACCCTAATACAAGACAGCCTATCTATGAAGTACCTAACGTAGGCCCGATACAAGGGATCACCAAATCTTTCAAAAACAAAAACAGTATCATGTACAGTGGTGCTTTAGAATATTCTTATGACAATGCTTTTGCAGTAAGAACTGGGTATTTCCATGAAAGTGAAGAGCAGGGAGCAAGACAGTTTGCTACAGCAGGTATCGGTTTAAAATACCGTTCTTTCGGATTGGATATTTCTTACCTTATTAATATGTCTAAAATCAACACTGCTTTAGATAATACACTTCGTTTCGGTTTAACATGGAACATCGGCGACGAAACATCTAATGTTGATTATTAAAAAAATATAATACATAAGTTTACAAAAGTCTCATTTTTATGAGGCTTTTTTTATTTCCAATAAGTATTTTTGTACTATGAACTATTCGGCAGAGCTCAAAAAATTTGTAACCAGTCAATATGTATATTCTGCAATCAGAATTACATTAGCTACTGTTTTGCCCTGTCTGGTTCTCGCCCACTTCGGAATATTAAAAGAATACTTCCTCTTCCCTCTCGGAACCAGCTTTGTAGCGTTAACAGATCAGCCAGGCCCTTTTATCAGAAGAAGAAATGCATTGACCTTTGCCATATTCTGCTTTGTGCTTGTTGCACTGATTGCAAGCTTAGTGATGAGTATCAAAGTACTCGTTCTTCTTGAAATCATTGTATTCGGAATGTTTTTCTCCCTGATCGGGGTTTACGGCCAAAGGCTGGCTGCTGTAGGATCTTTATCCCTTGTTGTTTTAGCCATCTTTATTGACGGCCACCTTACCGGAAGTAATATTTATAAAAGCTTGCTTATTTTTACCGGCGGCTGTGTCTGGTTTTTGTTGATATTTCTTGTTGTCAGCACGATACAACCTTATAAGCTGGCAAGCCAGATGATCGGTGAAAATTATCTCCAGCTAGCGGAATTCTTGAAAATCAAAGCCAATTATTATCAGAAAAATCCGGATTTTGATAAACTGACGACTCAGGTTATTGCAAAGCAGATTGAGATAAAAAACCTGCAGGAAGAAACCAGGGAAACAGTTTTTAAAACCAGAACCATCGTTAACGAATCTACCACAACAAGCAGATTACTGATGCTGATGTTTCTGAATTCAATGGACCTTCATGAAAAACTCATGACTTCCGAAAGTGATTATCAGAAGCTTCAGCAAAGTTTTGAAGACAGTATGATATTGGTGAATATTCATGATTATCTTAACCTGCTTTCCGAAGAAATTACCAATATCGGAATATCCCTTCAGCTCGGAACCAGGGCAAAACCCATGTTTAACCTTGATCTCGAACTTAAAAATCTGAATTATAATTATTTCGATCTCAGGAGTAAGCAGATCACACCCGACAACCTTGAGAATTTCATGATTCTTCGTCAGATTCTGATGCGTATTAATGAGATCACCAAGGAAATCACCGAAATTTATAAAGTTTTTTCGCAGAATGTAAAACTGGCCAAAAGTCTTTCCACCGGATTGGACCTAAAGAAGTTTATGCCTAATGAAGAAAAGCTGAACTTTAAAGTTTTAAGGAATAATATTTCCCTTTCTTCTTCCCAATTCCGTCATGCCATCCGTATTACAACGGCTTTGCTGATCGGTTATATTTTTTCACTTTTCCAGCTGTTACCGATCGGGCATACGTATTGGATATTAATTACCATTACCGCTATCCTAAAACCCGCCTACTCGATTACCAAGCAGCGAAACAGGCTTCGTCTTTACGGAACCATTGCAGGAGCTACGGTCGCGTATATTATATTGCATTTTATAGACATCAATGCAGTATTATTCACCATTCTTTTATTGAGCATGATCCTTTGCTTCAGCTTACTGAAAGGGAGATATTTCTGGGCGGTATTATTTATGACGATCTACGTCTTCCTGAGTTTTAATTTTTTAAGCCCTGGAAAAATTGACATTATTTTTACAGACAGGATTGTGGATACCATCATTGCAGGGATTATTGCATTCCTGGTTTCCTATATCGTGCTTCCGGTCTGGGAGCACACTCAAAACCTGGACCTGATGAAAAAATCTGCAGCCAGCAACCTGATCTATTTTCAAAGTGTGATTTCAAAATTCCTGCAGGATGATTTTGATATTGAAGATTATAAAATGAAGCGTAAAAATGCGATCATTTCCCTGGCCAATCTTTCGGATAATTTTCAAAGAATGATTTCTGAACCTAAAAACCAGCGGAAAAAACTGGAAGTCGTTCATCAGTTTGTCGCAACCTCACATCTTATTACCGCTTATACCGCTTCCCTTTCCCAATATTCGAAAAGTGAAAGGAAATACCCTGAAATTGACGCTGAAAGCTGGAGCCGGAAAATAGAATCTGAAATGCAGCAGACTTCTGCCCTTCTTAACGATGAGAAAATCAATGAAGCCCTCAAAATGGAAAGCCGCCTTGAGCCTGAAGATTCTTCTATTGAAGATATGCTTCTGAAAAGAAAGACCGAGATTGAAGAAAATGAATCGTATGACCGGAGAGATCCAGAGAAAATTTCGCGTTTAACCGAACTGAAAAACATTCACGACGTTCTGGAATTAATATATGACGTGGCAAAAGAACAGAGAAAGGTGATTGAAAAGTACAAAAGTGAAACGTCTACTCTTCCACAATCGTAAAGCAGTAATCATCAAAAAATTCTACCCTGGCTTTGAACTCATCTGAAAACTGATCATCATAAACTCTGCAGCTTATTTTATGAAGGTGCTTAAGCTCAAAAGGTTTTACTTCATAGTTTTTTTTCAGGGACCAGTATTTTGAGTGATGAATTTTATACATGCTTTCTTTTACACTCCAGATAATGGTATAGAACGTATCTGCCTTATCTTCCGGAATAAACCCCCGCTCATTTTCATAGGTGAACTTATCAATCACTCTCAGAATCTTCGGGTTGAATTTTTCAATATCGATCCCTATTTTTTTATTGGAAATGGCAATGGAAGCAAAAGGAAAGGAATGTGTAATGGAAATCTCCGCGTCTTTTGGATAAAGAAATGGTTCCCTTTCTTTGTATAAAATTTTTGAATGGGGCTTCAGTCCTTTTAAAAGCTTGCGTACCATCAATACCTCAAGCAGCTTTTTCGGATGATAATCTTTCACTTTCTCGGCATTTTCAGGCTCTAAAAGTTCATTAATATCCAGTTCTTCGTTCTCATCATATTTCCAGATCAGAATCGTAGCGTTGTCATCAGAAAAATCCCGGTAAAGAGGCATTGTTTTTTTATTCGATAAAAATAGTAAAAAGAAGTGGATGGGAAAAATGGGAAGAGAGAAGATGGAAGCGGGAAGCTGGAGGTTTATAGAGGTTGAATAAAGAACTTTTTATTTTTTATTAATAGACTTTCGATTTTTAATTTTAACTGTAAAAGAAATCCGCCGACCAATATTAACTTCTAACCTCCCGCTTCCAGCTTCCATTCCTATTTATTTTGACTGATGATCAACATCATTTCTGTGCTCAAGAATTTCTAAATTTTCATCTACAAAATAAGCGCTTCCAAATCCGTTTACATAAGAGCCTTTAACGGGATGCAAACCGATCAGGATAAAATCTTTCATTTCGGAAATCACATCGAGCACTTTTCCGTGAGCTGCCTTCAGCTTATCAACAATCTGGTTCCAGGCTTCCGAATCTCTTTCTACCTGAGAGGTTGCAGCTTCGATCGTTAAACGTTCCCGTGCATAAATCTGTTTTGTGGCAGCTTCGTCTTCAATAAACATCACTGAGGCGTTTCTTCCTTCTGCAAGATTTTTGGTATGCCTTGCCATGAAAGACACCAGAATATAGAATGTATTATCGACTTGTACAAAAGGAGCATAACTCGAATTTGGATTTCCTTCTGCATCTACTGTGGCCAAAATTACACTTTTAGTATTTGCAATCAACTCTTTTACTTTCGGACTAAGTGGTTTTGCTTTTTTCTGAGCATCTTCCTGTGTATTGGTATGATTCATAAAGATAAAATTTGTTTTCACAAAAATAGATTATTTAGAATGAAACTAAATAATTTTAAATCATGTATAATCTCATATAAATGAACCCCTGATGTCGTTTTTATATCTTAATTATTAATCGTAATTTTGCACTTCGATATCAATTGAATTAAAAACTTATTCATTACATATGAGTACTACAACACAATACATTCCTTATAAAGTTAAGGATATTTCCCTAGCAGAATGGGGACGAAAAGAAATTACTCTTGCAGAAGCCGAAATGCCGGGTCTGATGTCAATCCGTGAAGAATACGGACCGTCTCAGCCGCTTAAAGGTGCAAGAATTGCAGGATGTCTTCACATGACCATCCAAACGGCTGTGCTTATCGAGACGTTGGTAGCTTTAGGAGCTGAAGTTACCTGGTCTTCTTGTAATATTTTCTCTACACAAGATCATGCTGCTGCTGCCATTGCTGCTGCAGGAATTCCGGTTTATGCCTGGAAAGGTTTAAATGAGGAGGAATTTGACTGGTGTATTGAGCAGACTTTATTCTTTGGTGAAGACAGAAAACCATTAAATATGATTCTGGATGACGGTGGAGATTTAACCAATATGGTTTTTGACAAATACCCTCAGTTCACTAAAGATATCAAAGGGCTTTCTGAAGAAACAACTACCGGAGTACACAGACTGTACGAGAGAATGAAAAACGGAACTTTGGTAATGCCTGCAATCAACGTAAATGATTCTGTTACCAAATCTAAATTTGACAACAAATACGGATGTAAAGAATCTGCGGTAGATGCCGTAAGAAGAGCTACAGACGTAATGCTGGCCGGAAAAAGAGTGGTAGTTTGCGGATACGGAGATGTAGGTAAGGGTACTGCTGCTTCATTCAGAGGAGCAGGTTCTATCGTTACCGTTACTGAAATTGACCCTATCTGTGCTTTACAGGCTGCAATGGACGGTTACGAAGTAAAAAGACTGGATACTGTGATTGATAATGCAGATATTATCATTACAACAACCGGTAACTTCAACATTGTAAGAGGAGAGCACTTCCTTAAAATGAAAGATAAAGCAATCGTTTGTAACATCGGTCACTTCGATAATGAAATCGATATGGCATGGTTAAACAAAAATTATGGTCACACTAAATCTGAAGTTAAGCCTCAGGTAGATATCTACACTCTGGAAGGTGGTAAAGAAGTGATCATCCTTGCAGAAGGAAGATTGGTAAACTTAGGTTGTGCAACAGGACACCCAAGTTTTGTAATGTCTAACTCTTTCTCTAACCAAACTTTGGCTCAGATCGAACTTTGGAATAATTCTGAAGCTTACGGAAACGAGGTTTATATGTTGCCGAAACATTTAGATGAAAAAGTAGCAGCTTTACACCTTAAGAAATTAAGCGTTGAATTGGAGGTTCTTTCTCCTGAACAAGCTGATTATATTGGTGTTGATGTAAAAGGGCCATTCAAACCTGAATATTACAGATACTAAACAGCAGTCCTTTTTAAGGATTCAAATACAAACTCTCCAATTTTTTTGGGGAGTTTTTTATTTTTCTTTCTTTTTTAAACCACCCCACCCTTCGGGTAACCCCTCCAAAGGAGGGGAATTGAATTAATATAATAAAATTTCAACATTTCAGTTATTGCAGACAAGTGAATAAAAATGATATATTTATCCTTTAAACAAAAAAACATTCTAATTAATGAAAAAACAAAGAGTATCAAATGCTTTCGTAGCAGCATCATGGATTGCGCTGGGAGCGGGAATGGTCGGCTTTATTGTAGGTCTTGCAAGAGCTGAAATGCAGCTTAATGAAAAAGGATATTATTTTACAATCCTATTATATGGCTTATTTGCCGTAGTTTCCTTACAGAAGGCAGTTCGTGACAGGCTCGAGAATATTCCGGTGACGGATATTTACTACGGGATCTGCTGGTTTGCCACCCTTTCGTCGATTGTTTTGCTTGCTATCGGCCTCTGGAATGCCACTATTCTTCCGAGTGAAAAAGGATTTTATGCATTTGCTTTTTTACTGGCTCTTTTTGGTGCTATTACCGTTCAGAAAAATACCCGGGACAATATGATTCAGGATTAATACAAACTCTCCAATTTTTTGGGGAGTTTTTTATTTTAGGCTACTTTAAAGTTTACAAAAAAAACAAATTACAATAAGCTGATTGTTAAAAAATTGCACAATTTTATTTATTTATATATATTTATTTCGCAAATTATTGATATATGTATAAAAAACTAATAGTGCTCTTTTTTTTCATCATAAGTGTGCAGTTTATTAAGGCTCAAAACGAATTTATCACGATCTGGAAACCGGGAAATATTCAGCCTCCGGGCAGTGGTGTTCCTTATAATTCGTCTGCTACTCAGGCATGGCTTCCTTTAAGAGGAAACGATTATACCATTTCGTGGGAAGAAGTCGGATATCCTTCACATCAGGCAACTCTTACGAATGTCACCACAGCGTACCAGATTTTATTGGATTTCGGAACTCCTTTAAATCCTGATCCTCAAAATGCTACTTACCGTGTAAAGGTGAGCAATGGAGCCGGTAATTTTTACGCCATAAGATTTAAAGATCAGACTGTAGTTCTCAGCAGTTATCCGATTGGGGATACTCAAAAATTAATGAGTGTAGAACAATGGGGCACTATTGCATGGACTTCAATGCGGGAAGCATTTTCAGGATGCAGCCTTATGAATGTCACAGCTACCGATCTCCCGAATCTATCCAATGTTCATGATATGTATAATATGTTCTTTTTCTGTTCTCAACTGATAGGAAACCCAACCATTAACAACTGGAATATTTCCGCTGTTACCAATCTGGATGGTACATTTATGGGATGCTCATTATTTAACCAACCTGTGGGAAACTGGGATACTTCCAATGTAGAAACCATGGCCTATCTTTTTTTCGGAGCATCCGTTTTCAATCAGCCGCTTGCCAACTGGAATACATCAAATGTAAATCTTATGATTGCGATGTTTCATAGTGCTGAAGAGTTTAACCAGCCTATCGGGAACTGGGACCTGTCTGAAAATTCAAACAGTGAATTTATGTTTGCCAATGCTCTCAAATTTAATCAGCCAATCGGAAACTGGAATATTTCAAACCTGATTGAAACGGATCATATGTTTTATAATGCCGCTGTTTTCAACCAGGATATCGGGAGCTGGGATACGAGCAACATAACCAATATGAATGGAATGTTCAGTGATGCAACCGCTTTCAATCAGAATATCAGAAACTGGAATGTAGGTAATGTTATAAATATGTCTCAGATGTTTCAGAATGCAAAAAGCTTCAACCAGGATATCGGGATATGGGACACCGGCAATGTATATGGATTTGTAGATATGTTTAACGGTGCTTCGCATTTTAATCAGAATTTAGGACAATGGAATTTAGGCTCATTATTGTATGCTCAAAATATGTTTTTAAACTCAGGCTTAAGCTGCCAGAACTACAATGACACGCTTCATGGCTGGAACCTGAATCCTGCAACACCGAATAATATTAATCTATCCAGCGTTTCTCCGCTGATCTATTCGAGTGCACAGGCCGTAGCTGCCCGAAATAATTTAATTAATAATAAAGGATGGACGATTACAGGAGATACTTACAATGCGGAGTGTGCCATGTTATCAACTTCTGATACGGCAGCAACCCATCCTGTCGAGATCTATCCCAATCCTGCAACAGACTTTATTTATATTAAAAACATGAAATCGACCGGCGGTTATAAAATCCTTGATGCTTCAGGTAGAATTGTAGTGCAGGACGCTTTGAAAGATGAAAAAATTAACATCAGCCATCTGATGGGCGGAAATTACATTCTGCAGATTATTACAAAAGATATGACTAAGGCATTTAAATTCATTAAAAAATAAAATAAAATCAATTATACCCATAAACTCTTCAAAAATTTGGAGAGTTTTTTATTTTTATTATCTTTAATTCACAAAATCTTGATATGCATAAAAAACTTCTAACTTTTATTCTTCTTATCATTTTATTTCAATTTTCCAAAGCTCAAAACGAGTTTATCACGATCTGGAAGCCTAATATCCAGAGCCCAACTACTATCAATGCGCCTACAGCAGCGGGAGTCAATCAGATCTGGTTTCCGGGAATTGGTGATAATTATACAATCACCTGGGAAGAAGTCGGTTTTCCTCAACACAACGGAACAATGACTAACGTAACTTCTGCAAGTCAGGTTCTGATCGATTTCGGATTCTCATTAAACCCTGAACCGGCCGATGCAACTTTCAGAGTAAAGGCAAGTAACGGTGCCGGAACTTTCAAACAGATCCGGTTCAGCATACCCGGTATTACAAGCAATAACGGAAATATTTTTATAACCTGGAACCTCTATGGCAGTGTCGACAGGATTACCGGGATAGAGCAATGGGGAAATATCCAATGGACTTCGATGGCCAGCGCTTTTGCCAACTGCAAACTGCTGCAGCTTACCGCAACAGATTCTCCCAACTTATCGAATGTAACTGATGCTTCATTTATGTTTTCCGACACATTCAGTTTTACAGGGAATCCATCCATGTCAAACTGGAATACTTCCGGTGTAAAAGATTTCAGATATATGTTTGGTTTCACTCCTTACTCATCAATACCATCCAACAATGCTTTCGACGCTCCTATCGGCTCCTGGAATACGTCTTCCGCAGAAGATATGAGCTATATGTTTAACGAAAGAAGGTCTTTTAACCAAAATTTAAATAGCTGGAACACTTCCAAAGTAAAAGATATGCGATATATGTTTGCGAATTGCTCAGCATTCAACCAGCCACTGGATAACTGGGACACTTCCAAAGTTACCAATATGTCCTTTATGTTTCATTTAATTCCAAACTTCAATCAGCCTATAGGAAACTGGAATACTTCAAATGTAACGGATATCAGCCATATGTTTCACGCTGTTGCAGCTTTTAACCAGCCTTTGAACTCATGGGACGTAAGCAAGGTAACCGATATGAACACCGCTTTTGCCAACGCCACCAATTTTAACCAGCCTCTTGACAGCTGGAATACAAGCCAGGTAACGAATATGCTGGCATTATTCTGGCTCGCCTCAAGTTTTAATCAATCTTTACAAAACTGGAATCTGAGCTCTTTAACTCTTGCAATAGCCATGATCTCTTTTACAGGCATCGATTGTGAAAACTACAGCAAGACCCTCAGCGGATGGGCAGATAATATCAATACCCCTGATAATATTAATTTAGGAGCTCTTACCCCGTTGATGTACTCCACAGACGTCATCGGTAAAAGAAATATACTGATCAGCAAAAACTGGGTCATGACCGGTGATGTAATAGGTGAATGCAGGTTGGGAACTTCGGAACAGTCCATGCATAATCAACCTTCCATCTATCCTAACCCGGCTACGGACTTTATTTATCTCAAAAATATAAAAGGCCTCAGCAGCTATAAAATTTTTGACACCAGTGGAAGAATCGTACTTCAGGGACTATTGAACGGAGAAAATATTAATGTAAATTCACTGATCAAAGGAAATTATATTTTACAGGTGATCTCAGAAGAGAAAACCTATTCTTTGAAGCTTATCAAAAAATAACCCTCAACGGATCAACAAAGTATTCAAAAATCTGACTAAACTTTAAATATGCTTAAAAAACTTTTAGCCCTTGTTCTTTTTACCATTTTATTTCAAACCATTAATGCCCAGAATGAATTTATTACCATCTGGAAGCCCGGATCTTCCCAACAGATTAATTTTCCTGGAAGAGGAACCAACTTTAATGTGTACTGGGAAGAGGTAGGATATCCGCAGCATAACGGTAGCCTAACTGACGTCACCTCAACATTGGAATTCACCGTCAATTTCGGAGCTCCTCTGAATCCCAGTCCTGCCAATGCCACTTACCGTATTAAAATCAGCAACGGAAACGGAAACTTTGACCGTGTAAGGTTTTTCGATGGAATGCTTATTCCCGGATATACCAATGCAGACCGAACAAAAATTATAGACGTTGCCCAATGGGGAAGTATTCAATGGAAAAGCTTTGAAGATGCTTTTGTGTTTTGCACCAATTTAGATGTCAGTGCTCCGGATACTCCTGATCTGAGCTTTGTGACCAGTATGAAACAGATGTTTTATTTATGTTTTTCATTGGTGGGAAATCCAAGTTTTAATACATGGGATACTTCAACAGTTACAACGATGTTTTATATGTTCGGGGAAACTTCTTTCAATCAGCCTTTGGGAAACTGGAATACTTCAAACGTAACCGATATGTCTTTCATGTTTGATTATGCTACCCAATTTAACCAACCGATAGGCAGCTGGAATACGTCCAAAGTAACTGCAATGGAGCATACATTTCACGGGGCCATGGCATTCAATCAGGATCTGAGAAACTGGGACACTTCCAAAGTAACCGTTATGGAAGAAATGTTTCATGAAGCCAACAGTTTCAATCAAAATATCGGGTCATGGAGTTTAGCTGCTTTAACACAGGCCCAGAAAATGTTCCTGAATTCAGGACTGAACTGTCAGAATTATGATAACACCCTGTACGGATGGAGCATAAATGCAGCAACTCCCAACAACATCAATTTAGCCAGTGTGGCTCCTTTGGTTTATGCTGCCCCTTTTGCCGTAAACGCAAGAAATAATCTGATCAGTAAAGGATGGATTATTTCCGGAGACACTTACAATAAC
Source organism: Chryseobacterium tongliaonense (assembly GCF_041224435.1). Lineage (NCBI taxonomy): Bacteria > Pseudomonadati > Bacteroidota > Flavobacteriia > Flavobacteriales > Weeksellaceae > Chryseobacterium > Chryseobacterium tongliaonense. The sequence goes on from NZ_JBGFFD010000003.1 coordinate 76,015, forward strand.
CAGTGCTCTTCCCAGCTATCTACAATTGAGGTATCAGACGGAAACGGAATATCCGTTTACCCCAATCCTGCAAAAGATGTTATTTATGTAAAAAATGCCGATAATGCAGAAAGATATATGATACTGGATGCTTCGGGAAGAATTTTGACACTAAGGACAATGACCGGTAATTCTATTGATATCCGGTTTTTAAATCCCGGAAATTATATGCTGCAAATCATTACAAAAGAGAAAACTCAGAATTTTAAATTCATTAAAAAATAAGATAACTATATAAACTATTTACACTTATTATTTCCGGTTCTTTCAATGATCGGTTTTATATCGCAAAGAAAATTATGCACCGGATATATCCAAGATGAGAAGTTTTTTAATCTATAAAACAGATTTTCAAAAGAATGCTTCATAACAGCTTTGCTGCTTTTCCTTTGTTTCTCTTAAAATGTAACAGTCGGATTTTAAAAGCTTTGCGTTAATAAAAAATGATGAGTGTAAAATAGCATATAACTTTACCAATAAAAAAGCCTCGCTAAAAATTTAGTGAGGCATTCTGTTTTATTTATCATACTGATTAGGGTGCATCTCTTTGATATCATCCACAGTACCCAATACTTTATCTTTCAAAGAATCCTGATATTGCTGAAGTTTTTGAGCTACCTGCTCATCTCCGCTTCCCAGAATTTTAGCAGCCAGAATTCCGGCATTCAGTGCTCCGTTTAAAGCGACTGTTGCTACAGGAATCCCTCCCGGCATCTGAAGAATTGACAATACGGAATCCCAACCGTCAATAGAATTGCTTGATAAAATCGGAACTCCGATCACGGGAAGTGTTGTACAGCTTGCCACCATTCCCGGAAGATGAGCTGCACCGCCCGCTCCGGCAACAATTACTTTCAATCCTCTTTCCTTAGCTGTTTTCGCATAATCAAACATTCTTTCCGGTGTTCTGTGAGCCGATACTACCGTAAGCTCATACGGAATATCCAGGCTTTTCAGAAAATTTGCAGCCTGTTCCATAATCGGTAAGTCGCTCTGACTTCCCATAATAATTCCTACCATCTTCAATTTATTAGATTTTCAAAGATAAAAATTAAAATCTGTTTTTTAAAATAACTGTGTTTTCAGAAACCTATAAAAGAAACAACACGCTAAAAAAAGTAATAGACAGTATTGAGCAGGGATCATTTATTTTATCAAAGCCAGTCCTGTTTGAAATCAGTTTAAAATAAATACCTTTGCAGTACACCATTTTCATAGATATTTTGAAAGATTACAGGCTTATTTTTGCAGTTCTCACCGTTGCTATTGTGTGGGGAACCACTTTTCTATCCATACGTGTTGCAGTTGAAACCATTCCGGCCTGGTTTGTTGCCGGAATACGTCAGTTTCTCGCTTCCATTATTATGCTTCTCGTTCTTCTTTACCGTAACGAATTTAAATGGATCGGCTGGAGGAATTTAAAATACCAAATTGTTTTTTCTACACTGATGCTCGTTATCGCCAACGGAATGACCACAGTTGCCGAAGAAACGATAACCAGCAGTTTAGCATCACTCATCAGCGCCACCTCTCCGATTATTGTTTTTCTGGGAAGTGTAGCGATAGGGTTACAGAAATTCAGTGTCCGGGCTGCTATAGGAGTCCTTATGTGTTTCTGCGGTATTCTGTTTATTTTTTGGGACGGGCTCAAAGATTTTGCCAATCCGGAATATACCATGGGAATTATCTTTTTGTTTATTGCTATTGCAGGCTGGGCATCAGGAACTATTTTTACTAAAAAACTGAATATCCAGAGCGGAAACATCACCTTAAACCTTTTTTACCAGTTTGCTTTTGCAGGCGTTCTGCAGATTATCTTTGCCTTCTTATTTTCTGAGGATTATAATTTCGGGAACTGGTCTTTCAAAAGTGTTTTTGCTATGATCTACCTGGCTATTTTTGGCTCTGTGGCTGCATTTTTTGCCTTTCATTATGCGCTTACCAGAATATCTCCGGTTCAGGTTTCCATTCTTGCTTATGTGAACACCATTATATCGATATTTTTAAGCTGGCTGATTTTGGGAGAGGTTATTTCCGTTAAATTTATTCTGGCAGCTGTTTTAATTATTTTAGGGGTATTTATTATTAATTACAATCCTGAAATGTTTAAAAGATCCAAGGTAAAAACGCCTTAGTTTCTCAGCGATCGCTTTCGTGTTTGTATTTTTTTGACTATATTGTTTACATCAATTCCTACAATATGGTTAAAAAAATTTTGTTGATCCCATTGATTACCCCATTTTTTATGATGAGCTGCAATGATACTCAAAAGGAAAAAAACATCGTTGAAAGAGAACATCAGCTTCTTGAAAAAGAAAAATTATTCGCCCAAAAAGAATCGGAATATCAGGCGTTACTGAAAATGAGAGACAGCATTTTCGCTAAAAAAGATTCTGTAAAGATAATAGCCTGGCCTGCAGAAATAACCGGATCCTGGAGTGGAAAAGTGATCTGTACCGAATCCAACTGCAGTGATTATGTGGTAGGTGATCAGCGAACGGATACCTGGGAATTTGACAGTGATTCTACTCAACTGGTCGCCAAAATCATCAACAATAATAACCTGGTAAGATTATATTCAGGGAAATTTGAGAGCAACGAGGTTAAGCTTAATTTCAAAACCGATTCCACCGCTAAAAAAAATGTGGAAATGAACGTTCGCCTTAATGATATTTCCGACACCAAGATCAAAGGTACCAGAACTGTTTCGGTAGATAATACCTGCCTTGCAAAATTCTCTGTTGAACTGACCCGTTCTTCCAAATAAAAAACACTTATGATTTTACTGAGCATACACAACCTGAGTTTTCCGATAGAAGATCCTGTATTGAAATTCTTAGTGGTCCTGATTATTATTCTTGCGGCTCCTCTTTTACTGAATAAAATAAAAGTTCCACATTTACTGGGACTGATTATTGCCGGAGCCGTGATAGGCCCAAACGGCTTCAATATCCTGGCAAGAGACAGCAGTATTGTGGTTACCGGGACAACCGGATTGCTTTACATTATGTTTTTAGCCGGTCTGGAAATCGATATGGGAGATTTCAAGAAGAATAAATGGAAAAGCCTCACCTTCGGAATCTATACTTTTACGGTTCCTTTTGTTTTAGGGTTTCTCGGAGCCTATTATCTTTTACATTTTTCATTACTGACTTCCATTCTTTTTGCAAGTTTATTTTCGTCACATACTCTTATAGCCTATCCTCTGGTAAGCAAGCTGGGGATCGCAAAAAACCTCGCCGTTAATATTACCGTCGGCGGAACCATGATTACAGATGTGCTGGCCCTTTTGGTGCTGGCTATCATCGTAGGAATGTCCCAGGGTGATGTGGGAACCGAATTCTGGGTAAAGCTGTCGGTTTCATTCCTCATTTTCGGGCTTATTGTTTTACTGGTATTCCCGATTATCGGCCGTTGGTTTTTCAAAAAAGTGGATGATAAAATTTCACAATATATTTTTGTATTGGTTATGATCTATCTGGCTGCCTTACTGGCTGAGCTTGCAGGCGTGGAAGCCATTATCGGAGCATTCTTTGCAGGACTGGCGTTAAACAGACTTATTCCTCACACTTCTTCACTGATGAACAGGGTAGAATTTGTCGGAAACGCAATTTTTATCCCTTTCTTTCTGATCAGTGTCGGAATGCTGATTGATTTTAAAGTTTTTTATCAGAGCCTTGAAACCCTTGAAGTTGCAGGAATTATGCTGATCGCTTCGATTGGTGGAAAATATTTATCTGCTGTAGCTACTCAGAAAACGTTCAGGCTTTCCAAAGATGAAGGAAAACTTATTTTCGGACTGAGCTCGGCTTCGGCAGCAGCAACTCTGGCTTCAGTGATGGTAGGTTACAACATTATTATCTCTGAAACCGAAACGGGAGAACCTGTACGATTGCTCAACGAGCATGTTCTGAACGGAAGTATTTTACTGATTTTAGTTTCCTGTACGATTTCCTCTTTTATATCTATGTCAAGCGCCCAGAAAATTGCAGAAAGCGACAATGAAGATACCGTATCCGGAAACAGCCATGAGGAAGAAAATATTTTGCTGGCAATCAACCATGAAGAAACCGTGGAACGAATGATAAATCTGGGGATCCTGATCAAAGCCCACACCAATACGGAAGATCTCTTTGCCCTGAATGTTATCAATGAAGATAAGAATGAATCTTCGGTGAAAAATGCCGAAAAGCTTTTACATCAGGCTACTGATGCTGCCGCCGCAGCAGATGTTGCTTTACAGCCTTTAAAAAGATATGATAATGACGTAATTAATGGGGTCAACAATGTGATCAAGGAACAGAAAATCACTGATCTTATCATTGGCCTTGAAGATGAAAAAGGGTTTTCCCCTTCTTTTGTTTACAATTTATACAACGGTTATCTTCAGAATGACGATGTGAATGTACTGGTTTACCATGCTGCGCAGCCTCTTTCAACCATTAAGAAATATGCCGTGATGATTCCTGAAAATGCCCACAAGGAAGCCGGATTCTTTCATGCTTTGCTCAGGGTATGGAATATTGCCCGGAATTCCGGGGCTACCATGGCTTTCTATGCTTCAGAAAACATTCAGGATATTTTACAGCGAATCATTAAAAAAGCCAATATAGAAGCCGAATTTATCATTATGAATACATGGCGCGACGGAGAAAAAACCGCAGCCCAGCTAAAAGAAGATGAAGCGCTTATTGTTTTAATGGCAAAGAGAGGAATGCAGTCCTACATTCCGCAGATGAGGCTTATTCCCGAGCTTCTGAATAAATATTTAAATGATAATAATTATCTGCTTATTTTTCCTTTTTCCGAATATGATAAAAACAGCCCGGAAATACGCTCTGTAGGGAATCATGGCGATTTTATAGAGATCGGGAATGTGATTCAGAAGATGTTTAAATAGTCTCTGATTTTTCCTAAACTGAAAATTAAAGATTGGAAATAAAAAAAGACTGTTTTTAGGAACAGTCTTTTTTATGATATGATTTTTACGCAATTACTCTTACCATCTCTTTCACCTTCACCAGCTTTTCCATCAGCTCTTCCTTTGAATCAGCCAGCACATTGATGTGCCCCATTTTTCTTCCGGGTTTGGTTTCTGTTTTTCCGTACAGATGGATGTATGTTTTGGGAAGTTTTAAAACGTCTTCCATTCCTTCATAGATCACTTTTCCTGAATAGCCTTCAGCACCTACCAGATTCAGCATTCCACTGTATCCTATTGTGTCTGTGTCTGCTAATGGTAAATTTTTCACAACGCGGTACATTTGCTCAAACTGTGAATTGGCATTTCCTTCCTGGCTCTGATGCCCCGAATTGTGTAATCTCGGAGCCGTCTCATTTACCCAGACTTTCCCGTTCTGATCAAGGAAAAGCTCGATAGCAAAAAGTCCCGGGGAATTAACGGCATTTAAAAACTTTTCAGTAATTGAATCAATCTGTTTCTGAACATCATCACTTAAGAAAACAGGACAGATATTAAAATCAAGTAAGTTCAGTTTCGGGTCGGCTACCATTTCGGTCACCGGAAAGGTTTTCGTTTCTCCGTTTTCATTTCTGGCAACAATAACGGAAAGCTCTTTATCAATATCTACCAGGCTTTCTATAACTGAAGCTTCTTTCCATAAATGCTGATAATCTTCTTCTGTTTTAATCACCTGAACGCCTTTTCCGTCATAGCCTCCGGTATTCATTTTCTGAACAAAAGGTAGTGGCATCATAATTTTATCATCGCTGTTCCAGACTACCTGAAACTCAGGGCTCGGAATATCGTGAGTTTTATAAAATTCCTTCTGAAGGATTTTTTGTTGAATCATTTTGATAATTTTAGCATTCGGAACCACTTTTATCCCCTGGTTTTCAAGTTCGGCAAGCGCATCGGCATTTACGTGTTCAATTTCTATCGTTACGACATCCTTATCTTTCCCAAAATCCAGAACGGTCTGATAATCATTGAAATTCCCTTGTGTAAAGTATGAAATAGTATGGCAAGGCGCATCCGAAGCCGGATCCAGAGTATAAAACTGATCGTCATATTTCAACGCACTCTGAATCAGCATCCTTCCAAGCTGACCGCCTCCTAAAATTCCTATTTTCATTTTATTTTAATTAGATTTTTATTTTAAATTTTATCAATATTCAGATAACCCAATCCCATTGTATTTTCCTGAATTTCAGCATCGGATTTTTCAAGAACGATAGAATATTTTTCTTTCATTTTTTCAGGCAGAATATCACTGACATTAAAAATATCATCAATATCAACCCCATGCTTATCATCAATATGGCTTACTGCATTTTCAAATCCCATTGTTTTATAGAATTCTGTAGCTTTTGCTTTTTTCACAATTTCTCCCATTGAAATACCGACCATCAGATGTTGCTCATGAAATTCTTCAAAATATCCTTTTTTATAACCGCCAAGGTTAATAAAATACAATTGATCTTCGGAAACTTTATCTGTTTTTTCAACAATTTTCACTTCATATCCGTCAGCAAATTTTACTTCCTGGTAGCAGTCAATATGAATTTTACCATCCGCTTCCTTCCAGAAATCTTTCATATCCGGAACCAGGTCTTTAAGGTTTTCCGCAATACCGAAAAATACATCATGCTGTTCAATATTTCTACCTTTGGGAGTGGCTCCCAGGATGATATAGAATAGTTTCATTTCACTTTTATTTCTGCAAAAATACGTCAAATTTATCTTTATTTAAAGTTTGGCAGAGAGCAGCAATAGTTTTATCTTTGTAGCATGTCAGAAATCATCATTCTCTTCCTTGGAGCAATCTCGGCAGGCCTTTTGGGGTCATTGACGGGTCTTGGAGGAGGGGTCATTATTATCCCTTTATTAACGCTGGGTTTCGGCGTTCCTATGCATTATGCAATCGGTGCTTCTTTAATCTCCGTTATCGGTACTTCTTCAGGTGCTGCAGTAGCTTTCGTTAAGGAAGGTTTTACGAATATGAGAGTCGGAATGTTCTTAGAAATTGCCACCACTTCAGGGGCTATTATGGGTGCTCTGGTTTCAGGAATGCTGAATCCGAATACGATCGGAATTATTTTTGCAAGTATCCTGCTTCTGACGGTTATTTTAAATCTTAAAGGAAAGCCAGACCACCAGGAACCTCTGATAAAAGGGAGCCTGGAAGACAAGCTTAAGTTATACGGAACTTTCCCTGACAAAGGAGTTCTTAAAAATTATTCTGCAAGAAATACGGTTCCCGGATTTTTCATGATGATGTTTGCCGGTGCAATGTCCGGACTTTTAGGAATCGGTTCCGGAGCATTGAAAGTATTGGCCATGGACAATATGATGAAACTTCCGTTTAAAGTTTCTACAACCACCAGTAACTTCATGATCGGAGTGACTGCCGTTGCGAGTGCTTTGATCTATTTCCAGAGAGGGGAAATCATCCCAGTGATTGTTGCTCCCGTATTGATCGGGGTTGTTGTTGGTAGCTTTATCGGTTCAAAAACACTGATGGTTTCCAAAACAAAGAAACTGAAAACTTTCTTTGCGATTGTGATCACGATCCTGTCAATTTATATGATGTATAACGGTATAAATAAAAGCTTCAGATGAGAAAGAACTTCACCGATGTGGACTTAAACCGCTCTGTCGGAAATCTTCTGAGACTGGGTGTTATTTTATCGGTTATCACATCGCTTATCGGTTTTGTAAAACTATTCCTGGAAGGGTTTAAAATGCCTAAAAAATATTCCAGCCTTGACATGGGAACATCCTCGGAAAAAGTTTGGGGTCATTTCTGGACGACCCTGTGTAAAGGAGAGGGAATGGCTATTATTCAGCTGGGAATCCTTCTGCTTATTGTCACTCCTTTAATGAGAATTGTTTTTGCATGGATCGGGTATTTAAAAGAAAAAGATTACGTTTATGTGATCATTTCTTCAATTGTTTTAGCCATTATGATCATCAGCTTTCTTACAGGCTACGCTCACTAAATTACATTTCATAAAACTCAAGAGGAAGCTTATCAGGATCCCGGGTAAAGAAAAATTCTTTTCCGGTGAATTCATCAATGCGGATTCCTTCACAGTTCAGGCCTTTATCGATTAATTCCAAACGTTTTTCACTTACGTTTTCTACTGAAAATGCAAGATGCCTTAATCCACAGGCTTCCGGTCCAGAAGGTCTTTCAGGAGGATCGGGAAACGAAAATAATTCAATGACATAATGGTCACCAATGGCAAGATCTAATTTATAAGACTGTCTTTCTTCACGGTATACTTCACGAATAATATTCAATCCCAAAACTTCAGTATAAAATTTTTTAGAGACTTCATAGTCTGAGCATATAATGGCAATATGATGGATTTTCACTCTTTTAATTTTTACAGTTTTCTTTTCTTCTCGTATCAATAAGGTACTGTATTTTCCAGCCGTCATTTTGCTTTACCAGCTGAAAGCTATTCGCTCCGCAATGAGAAAACTGCCCTTTAAAATAAAACTGATAAGGTGTAAATACACTTGCCAGACTGCCGTCATTATGAATCGCTTCTATAGTGATCCTTTCATCGAGATCATCTTTGGAGTATTTGGAAATCGAAGCAACAAAATCTTTTATATCTTCATTTTTAACAGTCCCTTCTTTTGTGATGGTCTGAAGAATTGCACCTTCTGAAAAAACAGTCTTTAACAGCTCCGGATCAGCATTTTTCATCGCCAGAAATAAGTTCCGGATCGGCTTTTCAATGTCCTGGTTCTGGGATTGCTGTCCGAAACAAAGAGCAGATAATAGCAGTGTAACACCTAGTATTTTATTCATTAGAAATATCAATTTAATCTTGAACATAAAATTAGAAAAATTAATATTTTAAACCATACAATAATTAATAAAGTTTATAATGAATACTTTTGGATTTTTATAAAAATAAGTTAATTTTATCCGTCTATACAAAGATTTATGTGGTATGTTTATTTGTTTTTAATTGTATTATTGGTCGTCTTAACTCTTTTACCTAAAATTCAAAATTCACATTGGGTATTCCGGGTTCCGGAATTTGGAAAGATACAGATTACCTATTTTATCGTCATTACTTTTATTTTAGGATTTCTGTCACATTCTGAAGAAAACATCTGGTATTTTCAGGGACTTTTAGGCTTAATGTTTGTTCATCATGGAATTACCCTGGTGAAATATACTCCACTATATCCCGTAAAAAAGCATAATCAGTGTCATAAATCTTCCCGGAAGATTCATTTTATCTCTGCCAATGTTTATCAGTTCAATAAAGACTATGACAAATTTATTTCATTGGTAAAAAACCATCAGCCTGAGATTTTCATGACCATGGAAAGCAATCAGGATTGGGAAAAGGCTTTACGTGTACTTGAAAAAGACTATTCTTATCACCATAAGGTAACACTTGAAAATACCTATGGCATGCATTTTTACTCTAAAATAGAAATCAAGAATGCTAAAACCCATTATTTTGTTGCCGATGACATACCGAGTATTGAAATTCATCTAAAAACTGAAGATGGTTTTTCGTTCGTATTTTTCGGAGTTCATCCGCCACCTCCGAGCCCCACTGAAGAAGAAACTTCAAAAGAAAGAGATGGTGACCTATTGAGTACGGCAAAACGGGTAAAAGATATTCAGATCCCGGTAATTGTTGTAGGGGATTTTAATAATGTAGCCTGGTCTAAATCTTCGATATTATTCAGGAAAACAAGCCATTTGATAGATCCGAGAATCGGACGTGCCTTTGTTTCTACTTTTCACGCCAAATACCGTATGCTCAGATTTCCTATCGATCTGATGTTCCATAGTGAAAATATTTTTATTAAACAGTTGAAAACACTTGAGAATTTCGGTTCTGATCATCTTCCTGTCTATTGTGAATTTTTCATTGATCATCATAACAATGAGCAAGAAGAAAGAGTGGAAGAAGCTACTTCCGGAGAAAAAGCGGAGGCAGAAGAAATAATCCGGGAGGGAAAGATAGAAGATGGAGACCGTGATGCGGTGGTGACTGAAGATTAATATATTTTTATACACATAAGTGAATGTTTTCAATCTACTTTATCTGCCCAACCGGCGAGAAAAAAGACAAATTTATCTAAAGGAAACCAGGTACTCATTATAAACCATAAAAAATAGTTATGTAATTTTTAACCACGAATTACACAAATTTACACAGGTGATACTTCTATAATCTGCGTAATCACCCAAATCTGCGAGCTAAAAATAAAAAAACAGACTAAAGCCCGTTTTCCTTATATCTTTATTATTTAAAATCTCATGATATCCTTCACTACTCCATTCTTCTGGGTATGCTGCAGCAATTCGGTTTCTATAAATGCTTTAATTTTTTCTTCAGAACCATCAGCCGGGAATAAAAGATGAACATTTGCTCCCGCATCTAAAGTAAAGAATAAAGGAAGCTCTGTTTCTCTTCTGAAATCCCAGATCTTATTGATCACTTCCAGGGTTCCTGCTTTCATCAGGATAAATGCAGGATCGCTCATCATCATCATGGCATGCAGAGTAAGTGCTTCGTGCTCTACAAGCTTAATAAAACTTTGCATATCCCCTTCTTTCAAAATCTGTTTCATCGGAACAAAATTTTCTCTTGCTTCCTGAAACCTTCTTTCCGCATAAGGATTAGACTTCATCAAACCATGACCTACCGTGGAAGAAACACTTTTCTGGCCTTCATGAATCAATAAAACCCAATCATTGATGCTTTTGAAAATATCATGAATTTCAGCATCAGGATATTGTACGGCAAACAGATCCGAGCTTCCGGAAACCTCATCAGATTCACCCCAGACCACCAATCCGTTATATAAACTTCTGCATGCGCTTCCGCTTCCCAATCTTGCCAGGAATGATGCCTTTCTCAATGACTCTTCATTAGAATTTTTCCCTGAAAACATCTCATCCAGTCTCATCAGGCATTTTGAAATCGCTCCGAATCCGGAAGCAGAACTTGCAATTCCTGAACTGTGGGGAAATGTATTTTCGGTTCGTATAATATATTTACCTTTTAAAATCCAAGGTAGATATGATTCAATATTCCTAAAATATTTCTCGATTTTCTCAGCAAATTTTACTTCTTCATTTCCCGCTAAAAAAGTCTGGACAGAAAAAGGTTCGTCAGCCAGAAATTCCATTGTGGTATTGGTTTTACAATAATTTAATGTATAGCTGATGCTTGGGTTGGCCGGAATCTGGTTTTCATATTTTCCCCAGTATTTAATCAGGGCAATATTGGAAGGACAGCTTTCCGAAACGGTTTCTGTATGAATGGTAAAATTTTGTTTTCCTAGAAATTCCTGTGTTGTCATAATTTAATTTAAATGTGCCTGTATCATTCCTGATGATGGCTGCTAATACATCTTCTCAATAATATCAGCATATTTTTTAAGAACTACATTACGTTTTACTTTCAAAGTCGGTGTGATTTCTCCGGTATTGATATCAAATTCCGAAGGCATCAATGTGAATTTTTTCACTTTTTCAAAATCAGATAAATCATGTTCCAGCTCACTGATCTTGTCTTTATATAAACGAATGATTTCTTCTTTCTTCACCAACTCTTCCCAATTCGTAAACGGAATATTACTTTTCTTAATATAATCTTCCAGAAATTCAAAATTCGGGACGATCAAGGCCGAAACAAATTGTCTTCCTTCCGCAATCAATACAATCTGCTGAATATAATTATTGTTGGTCAGAAGATTTTCGATCTGCTGTGGTGCAATATATTTTCCGTTAGATGTTTTCATAAGGTCCTTGATCCTGTCTGTAATAATCAGGTTACCTTTGTCATCTATTTTACCTGCATCGCCGGTTTTAAACCAACCGTCTTCCGTAAAAACTGCTTTTGTATCTTCGGGCCTGTTGTAATATCCTTTCATGATTCCGTTTCCTTTCGCCTGGATCTCATCACTTTCTCCGATACGGATTTCAACTCCCGGTAAGGGTTTGCCACTCGTTCCGTGTTCAAAATGAGTCAGAGGAAATAAAGTAAGGGTAGCTGTAGTTTCCGTTAATCCGTAGCCTACAGTTACATGAATTCCCACGGATTCAAAAAAACGGGTTACTTCTGGAGATAAAGAAGCTCCGCCACAAGGCAGAAACCAGAGCCTACCACCCATTCTTTCTTTAATTTTACTGAAAACCAGCATATCTGCAATGGATTCTTTGAGCTTTAATCCAAACGGAATCGGTTTTTCATTTCTTCTGAATTCTGAAGTTTGTTTACCTGTTTCCAGTGCCCAGTTGAAAATTTTCTTTTTTAATGAAGAACTTCCGGCGGCCATATCATTTACTCCCGCATAAATTTTCTGGAAAAATCTTGGTACGGCGCACATCATGGTAGGTTTTACTTCTTCCAAAGCTTTTGCAATATTCTTCGGGTCTTCAAGGAAATAAACTCTTGCTCCGCCGTACAGGCAAAGCAGGCTCCAGCTTCTTTCGAAGACGTGGCTTAGTGGTAAAAATGCCAGTGAAAGCTCTTCTTCGAAGTTTTTAAATTTAAAAAATTCAAAGTGGGCATCGAAAGCTTTAATAAAATTCCCGTGGGTAAGCATCACTCCTTTCGGAGTTCCTGTAGTACCCGAAGTATAAATTAATGTTGCGACATCTTCATATTCTTTTTTGCAGATCTCAATTTTTGAAGACGTCTTCGCAATGAAATCCTCAAGATAAAAGCTGTTGTGTTCTTTTTTGATCCAGACTGCTTTTTTAGAAACAATAATGGTTTGAAGATCGCAATCTTCTTTTAACAAAAACTCAAGACAGGCATCATATTGTGACTGGTCTCCCACCAAAACCGCTTTAGTTCCGGAATCATTGATAATATATTCAGCCTGTTCGGCATTATTGGTTGAGTAAATAGGAACCGTAATCGCCCCGATAGACAGTGAAGCCAAATCAAAGATCATCCATTCCGCAGAATTATCAGAATAGATGGCAACTTTGTCATTTTCCTGAATTCCTGCATTTTTCAGTGCATTAGCCGTTTTAAAGATCATTTCACTGAATTTTTTCCAGCTCAGTTCTTTCCACACTTCTTTCTTCTTAAAACCTATTGCAGATTTTACGGGATGCTTTTCTACATTTTTACGGATAATAGCCTCGGCAAGATTCATTTATTTCTTCAGCTTTTTGTCGTTAATATAATTGTTGAGATGAAAATCAATACTTTCCTGAACGGGAATAAACTGATATCCCAGCTTTTCTTTAATTTTCTGATTGGAAATGGTGTTGAATGACGTTATCGATTCAATATTTGATCTTGTAACGATCTTCAGTTTAGGAATCAGCCAACCGAAAAGGATATTCGCCCATCTTCCGGCGTTTAACTGTGTTTTTGTCAGAATTTTAGCATCTTTCAGTCCTAATTTTTCACGTATCTGATGCCCGACTTCTGCGTATTTTTTATTTTCGGAAACAAGGATAAAGCGTTCTCCGAAAATATTTTTTTCCATTAATTCTACAGCAATGCCGGCAACATCTCTTACATCAACGTAAGAAGAACCGCCTGAAAAGGTAAAGCTGTTATCTTCAAAAGTGTGAAAAAGCTCACCGCTGCTTTGATTCCAGTTTCCGCTTCCTATAATGATTCCGGGATTGAGGATAATGGTATTCAAACCTTCTGCAGATGCTCTCCAGACTTCCATTTCAGATAAATGTTTGGAAATGGCATAAGCGGGATGTTCCAGTTTAGGATTAAATTCGGAGTCTTCATCCAGCTCCCCTTTTTCATTAAATCCGTCTAAAACCGCCACAGAACTTACATGAAGGAATTTTTTCACCTCAGAACCTTCACACGCAAACAAAAGATTCTCGGTACCCTTGATATTGGTATGGTACATTTCTTTTTCATCTTTCGGGTGAAAGCTCACTTTTGCCGCACAGTGATAGACCTCATCAACTCCTTTCAATGCATCCTGTAAAGAATTGATATCATCAAAATCGGTATCGACCCATTGAATTTTATTGAAAAAATCACCGGGGTTTTCCGTATAAAATGCATACGAATGTTTTACTTCGTTTAAATTGCTTGTGGGTCTCTTGGCAGCACGAACGTTTTTTCCTCTTTTTAGAAGTTCCAAAACGATTATTCTGCCCAAAATTCCGGTTGCCCCCGTTACAAAAACCATCAATTATTTTCTACTTGATTGCTGACTAAATTATGACAATATTTCTTATTCGGCAATTCTCGTTTCATTAAAAACAGAGGAAAGCCAATTTTGCAAATTTGCGATTTTTAAAGCACAATTCAATCTAATTTCACCAATAATATCAGTTAAAATAATATTTCATGAATAGTTTTTGTACCGGGATCCGGTTTGTAATAAAATATTTTTCAGACTAAAACCATGTTATTCCTTCTCGGGGCTTTATCGCATAAAACATCTGCAATACTTTTTGAAATGAGGTTTTCTTCCGTAAGGTTATCTAGCCAGAAAAACTCTCCGGCGGCATTGATTTCAATAAAATAATACTCATCTTCAGGGGAAACGATAATATCCATCGCGCCATAGTCTACGTTGTACACATCCAGAAGCTCAAGGATTTTAGCTTCGATATCTCCGGGAAGTTCTGTTGGTACCCATTTATCGATCAGGTTTACCCCGTCTTTTCTCCAGTCTACTTTTGCGTCATCAAATTTCTGGGAGTCTATTTCAAAAGCGTAAACATCACGGCCTACTACGGTAACTCTCAGTTCTTTTTTCTTTTCAATTTTCTTTTGAAACTGCATCGGGCAGTAGAGTAAAGAATCTAAATCTTCCAGTTTTTCCTCTTCAATTACATTCGTGAAAACGACGCTCTCTACCCCATCTTCATAAATTGCAAAACCAGACTGCATTTTTCCGATCACATTCTGATGTTTCAGGATAAAGCTTTTTGCTTCTTCAGGGTTGTTGGTAATACAGGTTTCAGGGATTTTAAAGCCTATTTTATCCGCTATTTTCAGCTGTTCTTCCTTACTGTCTAATCTTCGGTAAACACTGGGCTTTCCTAAAGCATAGGTATCAATCGATTCAAGGAATCCGAAAAGTGTAGTGCGTATTTCACCCATTGCTGCGCCATAAAACTTGGCATCCAGCTCTTCTTTAAGCCCGTTTCCCATATTATAGGCTCTCCGGTACCAGACTGCTGCAATATCATCTAAACGGTGCTTTGCATCGGGTGTTTCAAGGGTGCTTATCCATTGGCCATCCTGAAATGTGGTTGATAATTTATTTTGCAAAGGGTACAGATCAACATCAAAGCGGATCACTTCAAAGCCGTTTTTCGCAATATATTCAGTTACTTTTTCAATTGAAAAATTATCTGCGGTATGGGTTATGATTAAAATTTTATTGTTCATTGGTTTTCATTCTTTTTATAAGGTTATCGGCAATTCTTTCCGCGATGGGAAAATTCAGTTCTTTCTGCAGCATTCCCCATTCTCCCTGTGGGTTGACTTCTAAAAAATAATAGTTTCCGTCTTTTCCTTTGATCATATCGATAGCTCCGATGTAAAGCTCAAATTCCTTCATCATGAGGGTAAGATTCTTTTTAATATCTTCCGGAAGGTCATAGGAAACCCAGAAATAATCTTTATGGCCTGTACGCCAGTCTGCATTTTCGCTGTTATTGATTTTTCCTGTAAAAAATTCACCGTCAATATAGACGATTCTTAATTCATATTCCTTCTCGATATAAGGCTGGAAAATCATCGGGCAATAAGCAATGTCTGCGATATGCTCTAAGGTATCCGCATCAATAATCGTTGTGGAAAGAAGGTCTCCCCCATCCATAGATTTTGAAATGACTCCATGAAGCTTGGCAACAGCTTTTCCATTACAGTATTCGTGAAAAAAGGAAGTTATTTTTTCCTCATCATTTGAAAAGAGCGTTTTGGGAATAAGCAGGTTATTTTTCTGCGCAATTTTCAATTGGTATACTTTATTTCCGTCTATTTTTTTCTCCTGTTCATAAGGATTGATCCAGGGAACATCTTCCAGAGAGGTATGAAGATTGTAGCGAAGGCTAGCATATTCTTTGAGAAAAATCTGTTTATATTCTGCATCCAGTTCTTCTGGAATACTGATTCTCCACCCTTTTCTGTGCCATACGGCTTTTATATTCCGGGAATCAACGGTATTTCCGTATTCATCTGTCAGCTCAAAAAAATTTTCATTGATATTTATTTTCTGAAGATGATTCAGACGGTCGGAATTCAATCTGAAATAAGAGATATTTTTAGAGGAGAGATATTCAAAAAAAATATCAATATTGTAGAAATCATTAGAATGAGTGATGCAGAGAATCATTTGCCTGTTTTTATTAAAAAAGGAAACTTAGAGTGTAAGTTTCCTTTATTGATGATTGTTATGCTTTATCTTTTATACAAACAATTCCTTATACTGTTGGTACATCATCATCACCGTCAGACGGATATTTCATGGTTTGAGCCATATCCAGAGTCGGTTTTGTAACAACGTCTCTTTCCGGGATTGTAATATCAGGTCCGCCACCTGTAACAGTTTGAGGATCTTTTAATTGTTTTTCTAAGAATGAAGCGAAAAAAGGCTTCTTTTTTGAGCTCTTGTTTTTCATAATGTTTTGGTTTAGTTTAAATTAATATTTTGAAGAATTTTTCTATTAGAACGGATCTACGGGTGATGTAGGATCAAACGGATGGATTGGCCCGGGACCTGACTCATCATTATCAGAAGGATATTTCAACGTTACGTTATCATTCCCCGGAGTTGTCACATTGTCTGCAAGAGGAGAAGTAATATTATCTCTCGTAGGAAGAGTAAGAACATCAGAAACAGGTGAAGTAACAATTCCGCCACCGCCTGTCACCTTTTCAGGATCCTGAACTTGTTTCTCTAAAAACGAAGCAAAAAATGGTTTTTTCTTGTTTTTGTTTTTCATGGTTAAAGTTTTTAATTTTTAGATACCTAAAGTAGTAAAAATTTCAACATGTAGAGAAATAACATTCATTTTTAAGATAATTTTAACTAAATCACAACAATAAGAAAAATATATTAATTTAAATTCAAAAATTCTTTAACAACATTACTGAATTCAACAGGATTATCTGCCTGAACCCAATGGCCTGCATTTTTTACCTTAATAATTTTTGCTTTCGGAAATTGCTGCTTAATCGCAAATTCATCCTGTGGAAGAATATAATTGGATTTCTCTCCGGAAATGAATAAAGCCTCACCTTCAAAAACTCCAAATTTTATCGCATTGGAAACAAATTCGTTGTACTTTTCCGATAAAGTTTTAAGATTAAATCTCCAGTTCAGTTTTTTATTATCATCCCAGTATAAATTTTTAGCCAGAAACTGAATCGTAGATTTTTCCGGGATATATTGGGTCAGAACGGCTTCAACATCACCTCTGGAACCGACTGTATCAAAATCAACGGTTTCCAGCGCTTTGATAATCCCCTGATGGTGTGGCGGATAAGCTTTAGGAGAAATATCGACAACGATCAGCTTTTCAACTTTTTCGGGATAATTGATGGCAAATTGCATCACTGCTTTTCCGCCTAAAGAATGTCCCAGAACATGGGCTTTTTCAATACCGTAATGTTCCATATAATGAGCGATGTCATCGGCTAAATCATCATGTGACATACTGTCGGAATGAAAGCTTCTTCCATGATTTCTCAGATCGATAAGGTGAACGGGTAAAAACTCACCCAGATCTTTTCCGAAACTTCCCCAGTTATCCAGCATTCCGAATAAACCGTGAAATACTAAAAGTGGTGTGAACGAAAGGTTTTCGCCAAATATTTTTGAGTTTAAAATTTCCATATTTTTTTATTAAGAAGTTAGAAATGAGAGGTTAGAAGTTAGCAAACCGGAAATTAGTACTGTAAGATGCAATTTTTATATACATTCAAACTAATTTCTAATCTCTAGCATCTAATTTCTAACTTTGATTCTACCATTTAGCCAGTCTCTTCAAATAAGCCTGAACCGTATTTTCCAATCCCATATACAATGCTTCGGAAACCAAAGCATGACCGATAGAAACCTCTAATAAATTCGGAATGGTATCGGCAAAATATTTTAAATTTTCCAGGCTAAGATCGTGCCCTGCATTCAGTCCAAGACCGAAATCTGCAGCAACCACAGCTGTGTCGTAATAAGGTTTTATAGCCTGTTCTTTATTGATCGGGTAATTTTTTGCATAAGCTTCCGTGTACAGCTCAATTCTTTCGGCACCTGTTTTTGCAGCGTATTCAACAAGTTCCGGAGTTGGATCAAGGAAGATTGACGTACGGATTCCTGCATTTTTAAATTCAGAAATGATCTCTTTAAGAAAATCCAGATGCCTTTTGGTATCCCATCCTGCGTTAGAAGTAATAGCGTCATCAGCATCGGGAACTAAAGTAACCTGTTCAGGTTTTACTTCCAGCACCATATCGATAAACGGGCGGTGAGGATTTCCTTCAATATTAAATTCGGTAGTCACCAAAGGTTTCAGATCATAAACATCTTTTCTTGTGATATGTCTTTCGTCAGGTCTCGGATGAATGGTAATCCCCTGTCCTCCGAATTCCTGAATTTTTATTGCAGCTTCCGTTACGCTTGGCGTTTCGCCTCCTCTTGCATTTCTTAATGTTGCAATTTTATTAATGTTTACACTTAGTTTTGTCATTATTTTACGATGTTAGAAGTTAGATATCAGAAGCCGGATCAACTTCTTTATTCTATCTAACTTTTATTTTTCATTTTATTTTTCAGAGAAAATCAGAAGCTGAACTCAAGGCCCAATTAAAGGCATTTAGTCTTGCTTCAATATTTCTTATTTATACATTTAGCAGGCCAAGAATAAGTAAAATATTAAAAAGTGATATAATAGCTCTAAATTCTAATATCTAACTTCTAACCTCTAAAAATTAAACTTTAACACTCACCTGCATCACCTGAAGATCAAACTCTTTGGATGCCACCAATAAATGATCAAAGATATCAGCTTGGATCTGCTCGAAACGCTCCCATTTTGAATCGTTTGCAAAACAATAAACTTCCAGAGGCAGTCCCTGGGGCGTAATATCCAACTGGCGAACCATTACTACTCCTTTCTTATCGACATCAGGGTCATTTTCTATATATTTTTGAGCATAGTACCTGAAAACACCGATATTGGTCAATTGTCTTCCGTTGATCGTTTTATCATTATGCTCCAGGCTTTCTTTTTCTTTTTTAATTTCAAGGACTTTCTGTTCAAGATAGTCGGAAATCAGATTAATTTCCTTTAATCTTTCAATCTCTTCATCATTCAGAAACTTAAAGGAATTGATATTGAAATAGATTGATTTCTTAATCCTCCTTGTGTTTGATTCTGACATTACCTGAAGGTTTTTGATTTCCGTTGTGAGTAAATCATAAGTGGGAATCGTCGAAATTGTTTTATCGAAATTGGTGATTTTTGTAGTTAAAAGGCTGATATCGGAAATATTGCCTTCTATATTATATTTCGGAATCCCGATCCAGTCGCCGACTTTCATGTTTTTGGAAGTGGCCACGTGTAAGCCTGTCACAAACCCCAGAATGGTATCTCTGAAAACCAATACCAGGACTGCAGTAATTGCTCCTAAACTTCCTAAAATAGTAGTTCCCCTGATTCCGAAAATCACACAGATCCCTACTACTGTGAGAATGAAGATCCCAAAAATCTTAATGGATTCGGAAATCGCATTAAGAGCCATTATTTTGTAATAATCCTGTTTGATAACGAAATAGTTTCTCAATGCAGTCAAAGCTCTGAATAACATTCCGGCTACAACAAAAATCATAGATACATTAACGATCAGTTCCAGTAATGCAAAACTTTTGGGATGCCTGTAAAAAACAGAAAACAAAGCATATCCTGCAAAACTCAAAGCTCCTAAATGAACAATTGAATTGGTAATCCTTGACTGGTAGATTGATTTTATAACAGGATATTTTTCTTTATCAAAAAAGTTTTTGATTACGGTATTGACGAGAAGTTTAAAAATGAAATCGAGAACAAAGACCAGACCTGCTAAAAATATAAATTTTAAAAGGATCTGTAAAATAAGAACCAGATCTGAATGCACATTATCTTTAACAAAATAATGAATCTGATCGCTGATATCCTGCAAAAAGTCTTTTGTATCTTGTAACTCGTTTTTCATTATAGCAAATTTATGAAATTTAAGACTGATTTTTATTAATCCCAATATCAATTTTCATCCCAAAAACAATTCGTTTTTATTGCTCCCTAATTTTTAATCAAAATTTCATTTGATATTAAATCTCCCAAAACCACCATTAATAAATAAAAAAATTATCATAAATAAAAATTCAATCAATAATATTAAAAATAATTACAATTTTATTGATTATATATTAATAATTTTTTAAATTTGATAAAAACTAAACAAATCAAAATCAATTAAATATGAAACACAACTACTTATTTATTCTGTTGTGCACATTTGTGCTTTTAGTGAATTGTAAAGGTGATGGTGAATCAATCATCCCTGATGAAACTCCCAATGTGATCCAAACCGGGAAAGTTGAAGGAAAAGTTTCCGCCAATAACGGGACCAAACCCATTGGTGGAGCTCTTGTATTTACCGTCGACAGTGAAAATAAAGTTTACCACACGTATTCCGACTCAAACGGAAACTTCAGCCTTACTGCTCCTGAAGGAAATACAGTGCTCCATATCCAGACAGGTGACGGCCGGAATTTCAGAACCGAAACTCCTGTAAACATCAAAAAGAATGAGACAATCACAGTTCCTGCTACTGCAACAAAACTCAATCAGATTGCAAAAATGGCTTATGTAAAAGGAAGTTATGATGAAATAGAAGAGCTCATTAACAATTTAGGATATACAGCGACTGAGCTCACTTATCAGGATCTGAAAAACCTTAACACGATTGCTCAATACGACATTATCTTCCTCAACTGTGGATCAAGAGGTATTTCTCAGACAGGAACTTCTTCGCCAAGCAATGATGCAATGGTTTATTCCAATCTTTCGACTTTTGTAGCGAATGGCGGGAGTTTATACAGCTCAGACTGGGCTTCTGCATATCTTGTAGGTGGAGACAGCAATACAACAATGTGCAATGCCGCGGGAGGTTTTATCAATGATAATCTTCTTTGCGTAAAAAATATCGGTACGGCAACCACTTATACCAATTGTGCAGTATCTGATGTGCCATTAGCAACTGCAATAGGTTTTAACACCTTAGACATCAGCTATGATTTGACAGCATGGGAAAAAATTCAAAACTATGACTCTACTTTCTGGGAGGTTCTTGTTGAAAAAAATAACGAACCATTAATGATCAGAACAAATCATTACACTGATCCTAACGCACCTCAGGTACCTGTAGGAAATACAGCCAACAACAACCAGATCACCATTTGTCATCATACTGCGAGTGGTAATAATATAACGATCACAATCAATCAAAACGCATGGCCTGCCCATCAGGCTCACGGCGATACACAGGGACCTTGCTCCGGAAACTCTGCGAGTGGTAAAATTTATTATACTACTTTCCACAATCATGCAGCCGGGAATATCGGAAAAGCAGAACCTATTTTAGAATACGTAATACTAAACCTGTAAGAAATTTAATATTTGACCTATCTTCCAAGTGGCTTTATGAAAGCCACTTTTTTTTATATCTTGCATTATAATTTTCAAAATGGATACTACATTAATTAATATTGTCTGTCTTATTTTACTGTTTCTGGGGGTCTTAGGAACTTTCCTTCCTGTCTTACCAGGATTATTGCTGAGCTTTTGCGGTTTATTAATCTATAAATTCGGGACGGATACCGATTTGCCGATGATCTATGTCTGGGCTTTCGGGATCCTTACGGCAGCTTCTGCTGTGCTCAATTATGTAATTCCTGCTAAAACCAATAAAAAATATGGCGGAACCACCTGGGGAAGTATAGGATCTGTCATTGGAACGATTGTCGGAATGTTTATCCCGATCCCGTTAGGTTTTTTAATCGGGATGTTTGCCGGAGTATTTATCGGGGAATTATTGCACGACAGCAAAGACATGGATAAAGCCCTTAAATCTACGAAAGGAGCTTTTATCGGGTTTATTTACGGAACCGGATTCAGTCTTGTAGTCGGTGTGGCAATGTTTTTGGTAGTAGTACTTAATATGCTTAATATTATTTAAAAAAAGAACATCATGTTACATAAAGCCATTATCTTCAGTTTAGGACTTTTGACACTTAGCGGCTGTAATGCCCAAAAAAAGGGAAAAACTTCAACGAAAACGTCTGCAACCTCCAATACAAAAGATACCAAAACAATGGAAAAAGAAGGAAGTACCCTTTATTTCAATGAGGGAGAGAACAGATTCCTGAAAGAATATCAGATGAATGTTACCTTTAAAGCGATTTCCGAAGACAGCCGTTGCCCGGAAGGAGTTAACTGTGTATGGGCAGGAGTTGCCGTTGCTGATGTTGAAGTCATGGGAACCGCAACAAGACCTGTTACTTTACGTTTGGCAACCACTGAGAATGCCGGCCGGAATTATTTCCAGTCTGCAGAATTCAACGGATATACTATTTCTTTGACGGATGTATCACCGTTTCCTAACGCGCAGGGAGGCACAAAAGCCCTGGCCGGAAAATATAAAATAGGGATCACTATCAAAAAGACCGGAGAAAAACCTACCATGAGATAGGCTTTTTCCCTTTTGAAACTAAATATTCATTAATTTTTGAAAAAGGTTTGCTCCCGAAAAAACCTCTGTGTACAGAAAATGGTGACGGGTGCGCCGATTTTAGAATAAAATGCTTAGCCGGATCGATGAGTTCGGCTTTTTTTTGTGCAAAAGCGCCCCATAATACAAAGACTACATTTTCTTTCTTATCGGAAATTTCTTTGATAATAAAATCAGTGAACTTTTCCCAGCCTAAATCTTTATGTGAATTCGGAGAATGGGCACGAACGGTCAGTGTAGCATTCAATAATAAAACACCCTGTTTTCCCCAGTCATCCAGCTCTTTTGAAGTTCTCTCGATTCCAAGGTCATTTTTTAATTCAATAAAGATATTTTTAAGCGAAGGCGGAGCGGTAACCTGTTCGGAAACAGAGAAACACAATCCATTAGCCTGATAATCATTATGATAAGGATCCTGCCCGATGATCACTACCTCAACATCGTCAAAAGGTGTCAGTTCAAGAGCCCTGAAAATTTGGTTTTTAGGTGGAAAAACTTTGGTTGTAGCATATTCCTGTTTTACTTTTTCCCAAAGATGGGTAAAGTATTCTGTGTTTTTTATCGGGGCTAAAATTTCTGTCCAGGTCATGTGAAAATGTGATAATTTGGAAATGAGTTAATTTGAGAATGCGGTAATGTTAAAACAATTACTTGTTCTTTTTTAATCTGAAAACGAGATTATCCGGAAAATCTTCATCTTTTTTATCTGCTTCCCAAATAAAATGATGTTTTAAAAGCAGTCCTTTTGAGTTATCATTCAACTTATGGGTAAAAGCTAAAATTTCCTCTAAATGCAATTCATTAAACCCGTAATCTAAAACAGCGCCTAAAGCTTCAGACATAATTCCTTTTCTGTGATAGTCAGGTAATAATTCATAGCCTACTTCTGCTGTTTTCCGGTCTTCAGAGAAGTTCCAGAGACAAATAGTTCCGATGAGATCAGGCTGATCCTTATTCGTAATTCCTAAATATACGGATTGATTATTTTTGGTTCTCTCTTTAATCGTTAAGATAAATTGCAGCGCGTCATAATTCGTTTTTGGCGAATTTCTATGTACAAACTTATTAATGATCTCGTTGCTTCTGATACGTAAAATATCTTCGACATTGGATTCATCAATATCTTTTAAAATTAATCGTTCGGTTTCCAGTTTCATATTCCAAATTTAGTAAAAGCTGAGTCATTCAAAAAATTATTCATATTCTTTATTTTCAAATCATCCTATTCTCAAATTAACTCATTTCCAAATTATCACATGATCATATTCACTTTTTCTCACTAAATTTGCAGTGTGTATATAAATAAAGAAGATTTAAACGAATTAGAGTTTCCGCAATTGCTCGCGGAAATTTCTCCTTTTGCGTATTCTCCGAAAACAAGAGAAAAAATCCTTCAACTTCGTCCGATGGAAATTGACGAAGCAGAACTTTCATTGAAAAAAACTTCGGAATATTTATCGAGTTTTGAAAGTTCAAATGCTATTCCGTTTGATGAGTATGAAGATATTGAGTCTGAGCTTAAGCTGATGCTGATTGAGAATTACCGTCTTGAAAACAATGCTTTCATCAAAATAAAAACGCTTACGGAACAGATAGGAAAACTTCAGAAGTTCTTCCCTACGATGCCGGAAACTTTCCCTAATTTAATGGAAGACGTTTCCGTACTGGAATTCAAAAAAGAGATTATTGATAAAGTTGATAAGGTTTTTAACCGTTTTGGTGAGGTAAAAAGTGAAGCTTCCCCGGTTCTTAAAACTTTAAGATCTGAGATCCAGATTGCAAAAAAAGCGATTCAGGAAAATTTCAACCGGGCCTTATTCAACTACGGTCAAAGTGATTTTCTGGATGACATCCGCGAAAGTATTATTGAAGATCAAAGGGTTTTAGCGGTAAAATCCGGATTCAAAAAAAGAGTTCCGGGAAGAGTGCTGGGACTTTCAAAAACCGGTTCTATTACCTACATCCAGCCGGACAGTGTTGTAAAGCATTATTTCAAGCTTCGGGAAAATGAAGAGGAAGAGAAAAAGGAGATTGATAAGATCCTGAGAAAACTGACTGCTGAACTGGCAGAATTCCAACCTCAGCTCTGGAGATACCAGATTTACATTTTTGATCTTGATTTAACGAGAGCCAAAGCTAAGTTTTCAGAAATGATCAATGGAGTTCTTCCCAAGATCAACCGTCATAAAACACTGCGATTAAGAGATGCATTCCATCCGCTATTGTGGTTGAGAAATAAAGCGGAAAACAAAACGATTTTCCCACAAACCCTTTCTTTAACGGAACACAACAGAATCATCTGTATTTCCGGACCGAATGCGGGCGGAAAATCCATTACCCTGAAAACGGTAGGATTATTACAGCTGATGATTCAGAGTGGCATTCTGGTGCCGGTGCATCCAAAGTCCGAAATGTTTTTCTTTGACAAGATCATGACGGATATCGGGGATAACCAGTCTATTGAAAACCATCTTTCGACGTATTCGTCAAGGCTGAAAAAAATGTCGGGAATCATCCGTGAATCTGATGCCAATACGCTTTTGCTGATTGATGAGTTCGGGACAGGTTCCGATCCTGAATTAGGTGGAGCATTGGCAGAAAGTTTCCTTGAGTTTTTCTACGATAAGAAGAGTTTTGCAATCATTACAACGCATTACACCAATATAAAACTGGTTGTGGAGCAGCTTCCGAATGCAGAAAATGCGGCCATGCTGTTTAATGAAGAAACCCTGGAGCCGATGTATAAACTGGAAGTCGGACAGGCCGGAAGCTCATTTACATTTGAGGTTGCTGAAAAGAATAAAATCCCGAGGTTTATTATTCATTCTGCCAAGAAAAAAGTAGAACATGACATTGTAAATCTTGATAAAACGATTGTCAAGCTTCAACAGGAAAAATTTGAGGTTGAAAAACTGAAATCCGATCTTGCAGAAAGAAAAGAATCTGTGGAAGATAAACGTGATAATCTGCAAAAACTGAATGACCAGCTTCAGCAGAAACTTTTTAATTTTCAAAAGCTTTATGAGGAAGAGCACCGTAAACTTCAGTTTGGAAATAAAATCGAAACTTTTATCGACAGCTATGTAAAGGGAAAATCAAGGAAGGATGTTGTAAAGGATTTTGTGAAAATTCTGGAACAGGAGAAATTCAGGAAAATCGGGGCTGATAAAGATGAAACCAAGCGCCTCCAGGTTGTCAAAAGAAAAATAACCCAGCAGCTGAAAAAAGAGGAAGTCATTGAAAAAATTACGGAAACCAACGAAAAGATAGAGGAAAAACGTAAAAGTGACCGTGCTGTCTGGATGAAAATAGGACAAAGGGTTCGCATTACCGGAAGCACCAGTGTAGGAACGATCGAGAAAATTTCACGAAACAAGGTCATTGTGAATTACGGAACTTTTAAAACAACTATTGATGCTGAAGAGCTGGAAAGAATTTAATTTATATATTTGAGCTGTTAAAAAATTTTCATGATGATTTCTTTAAGCAAAGCATTTTACCTATCCGTTTTCAGTGTGTTTTCTTTAGCATTTGTAAAAGGGCAGAATAAAGTTCCTTTTGGAGTTGTAAAGGCGGAAGAAGGCTATGCAATGGTGCGTGTTCCCAAGGATAACTACAGAAAAATTGTAGACAAAATCCGCATGCGCAGAGGAGATGTTTTTGTTTATGTAAAACCGGCTCCGGGAGAAACCGAGTGGATCTGGATAAAATATCCTGAAAAATCTGAAGTGGAAAAACCGTTTGTAAGATATGACAGTCTTAATAAAGAAGGAATGGTCAACAAAGAGCGTATTGCTTTTATTGATCAGCTTCCTCAATACACTCCTTCCAAATCTAAGAACGGACGATCACTGATTTTCACAGATAATAACAATCCGAAAATTCCGGCCGCACAAAGAAGTAAAGTGATCATCGATATTTATCCTTCCAATGCAAGCTACCGCAAACAGGAAAAGGATGCCAACGGAAAAATCCTTACGATAGATAAAATAAAGCCCTGGGGAATCGGAAATGAGCTTCCTGAAGGAATGACGGAAATCAAATCCATCAGAGTACAGCAACCGGGAAGAGGCTCTGTTTTTGTAAGAGAAGCGATAAAAAATATGTTTCAGCCGACCATGGACTTCAATAATATCGGAGTTACTTCCATTGATGATGATCATATCTTTCTATATATGATTAATGGTAGCGGTGAAAACAGATATACAACATTCTGGACAATAAAGGAAGGAAGGGTAATCAGCCAGATTATTTATAAAAATCCGGAATAATCCGTCAAATTCCTTATTTTTGTCACCGAAAAAGTTTTTAATACTTATTCATCACAGGAACTGGTTCTGTTTAAGTACAGATTAAAAGGGAATCGTGTGAAAATCACGAACTGTCGCGCAACTGTAAGTAACGAAAATTCTTTATTAAAAATCCACTGTACCGAAGTATGGGAAGGGAATAAGGAAGTTACAAGTCAGGAGACCTGCCTGTTTCTATAAACAAGAAACTTTCGCGATTTGAAGTTTATTGATCTGATGGATTGTTTCAGGAATCTCGAATGTTCCTGTCATCTTCCGTTTGTTCCAATATATTTCATTTCGTATTAATTTAATAATGAAATATGACTACAGAAGAAAAAATCCAAGCATCTGAAACCCGGATTTTCAAAGCGGTTTTCCCGAACACTACCAATCACTACGATACTCTTTTCGGAGGTACAGCAATGCAATTAATGGATGAAGTAGCTTTTATTACCGCAACCCGTTTTGCAAGAAAAAGAGTGGTAACTGTGAGCAGTGACAAAATCGATTTTAAAAAACCTATTCCGGCCGGGACTATTATAGAATTAATCGGAAAGGTAGCTCATGTGGGAACTACAAGTATGAAGGTAAATGTTGAAATTTATACCGAGCAGATGTATTCTTATGAAAGAGAGCGTGCTATTGTAGGTGATTTTACTTTTGTGGCGATTGATGAATTCAAGAAACCAATTCAGATACTATAAATTGTGAAGTTTCGGGCGGCCTGTGGCCGCCCGAAACCTATTTTATCTTTTAGTCCTCACAATAATCTGGGATATTATCTCAATAGTATTACCTCGAAGCGCCTTTGTCCGACTTCAAGAATCACCGGTTCAAAAATCTTAGTTTATCCCTGCGATAAATAAATCATCTCAAAACCTTCTCTGTTTCCAGACTTCTGTCTAATAACAGCTGAAAAGCTTCACCCATTTCATCCGAAGCTCTTGTGATCGCATTTTCCAGCATATTCCTGATCTGTTTTTCTGTAACTCCGGCCTCAGTCCAACTTTTTCCTGAAGTGTGGGAATTTAAAATAAAGGGCATAATCCGGTCTATGGCACACGCGAAAATAGCATCGGGTGTTTTTTCTTCCTCAAATTCCAGCCAGAGATTAAAAAACTCTGTGCTTAAAGGCTCATCCAATATCCCGAAAATATTCTGAGCTGAAATTTTTTCCCTTTCAAACTTCCCGATCATGGCTTTTTCATCAAACAGAAAGGTATCGCCTGCTTCTATTTCTACAAGATCATGAATAGAAAGCATCCTTATTACTCTTAATAAATCAATATCTGCCCTGTTTTTAGCGTAAGGATAAAGGATTTGGGCCAGAATAACAATCTGCCAGGAATGTTCGGCAGTATTCTCCCGTCGTGAATCATCTGCATTATAATTTCTTCTCTGTACATTTTTTAAAGCATCAACTGCTAAAATAAAATCGATTTCCTTTTGAATTTTCATCTTACAAAAATAGGAATAGTGATCCGAATTGTAAATTTTTCGGCTTTTATTTTAGATTAATTTTATAAACTCCAAAATTCGATTAAAATTTATTAACCTGATTATCAATTATTTAAACATACTTATATAAAAATTTCACTACTTTGTATTGCATATTACCATTTTATTTACATATCTTTGTAATGTAAAATTAGAATACGCTCATCTAGCTAGGGGCACAATTCTAAAAATATAACTAATTAAAAAACTTAATTGAGATGAATACTGAAAATACCAAAGCGCAAATGCGAAAAGGAATTCTGGAATTCTGTATTTTAAGTCTCATCAATCATCGCGAAATGTATGTTTCCGACCTTATAGATGAACTGAAAAAAGGAAAACTGGACGTTGTGGAAGGCACACTCTACCCTCTTTTAACAAGATTAAAAAACGGCGAGTTCCTTTCTTACAGATGGGAAGAATCTACAGGAGGACCACCCAGAAAATATTACCAAATAACAGAAAAAGGCAAGTTATTTTTGGACGAACTTCTAAATACCTGGAAAGAACTGACAGATTCTGTAAATCAAATCACTCAACAAAATTAAAAACAAAGCTATGAACAAGACACTCTCAATAGGACTCGCAGGTTTTTCTTTTACGATAGAAGAACACGCATACATAAAGCTCAGCGATTATCTTAATGCACTGAGAAGCTCTTTAGATGCTTCGGAAGCTGACGAGGTAATGCATGACATAGAAATAAGAATGGTTGAAATTTTCAGAGATTCTTTAGGAAAACGTGAAGTAGTAAACGACTCTGATGTAGAAAGAGTAATTGCTCAGATCGGAAGCCCTGAAAAAATTGAAGAACAGGAAGAAGCTTACTATTCTGAAAAAAATTCTAAAAAAACATTTACTTCAGGAACTGAATATACTGATAAAAAACAGTTGTTCCGTGACCCTGAAAGACAAAAAATAGCCGGTGTTTGTGCTGGGCTTGCCCACTACGTAGGAATGGATATTACTGCAATGAGAGCAATCTGGCTGGGAGTTTTCATCCTTGGAATATTTACAGCAGCAATTTCTTCTTCATTAATTGCACTGCTTTACATCATTCTTTGGATCGTACTTCCTAAAGCAGAAACCGCAGCAGATTTTTTGAAAATGAAGGGAAAGCCTATGAACTTCGATAATCTGAAAAATGAATCCAACAAACTGGTTCAGTTTGCCAACGAATCTACACAGAGAGTCGGAGAAATGTATAACGAAAGCAAACCTTACATCAACAATGCCGGGAGCGGAATCTGGAATATAGTAAGATATGTTTTAGGCGGAATATTCGGATTAATGTCTTTTTCCTGCTTAATCGGTGTATTTGTGATCTTCGGATTTATGGGAAATAATGACTTCCCGCCGATCAGCGAAATGAACTTCTATTTTGATAATGAAGGGATGAAATACATCATCATGGCAATGATTGTTCTGGGAAGTTTGATTCCTGCCATGTTGTTCGCCTTATTAAGCATCAAATTGATTTCACCAAAGACCAAATTAAGAAATACGGGTTGGGTTTTAGGAGCATTGGTTCTTGGCTTGATCGCAGTATCCATTTATTTCGGAGTAAGCATGGCGAAAAAAGATATGTTCTTAAAAGGCCATAAGGAAGATACGGAAGAGATTTCTATCAATACGGCATCAGACAGTGTTTATGTTGATCTTAAACAAATCGTTATCCCACAGAATTTCACAGGCTATGAAGACGATCTTTATTCAGACAAAGTATCAGTTTTCGAAAAAGATTGGATCCATGTTGACGTAACAAGAAAAGCTGATATAAAAACACCTTATCTGATTATTAAAAAAGAAGCAAAAGGGTATAACATTCCGCTTAACGTAAATGTTCCTGTAGATGTCATCAATAATAAGATCATTCTTCCTAATTATATCAAATATCCTTACGAGCACCGTTTCAGAGATTACAGTATCGATTATGAATTGGTAGTTCCTCAGAACACAATAGTAATCCCTGTAAAAAAAGACGGAATTGATTTAAACGGAGATTTAAACGGAGACGGAATTAATGATGATGACCAAGATGATGATGACGAAAACGGAACTATAAGAATTGAAAAGAATAAAATTTCTGTAAACGGTTCTACCTTCGAATACAATTCCAATGATAAAGACAGTGTGATCATCAACGGAAAAAAGGTTCCTGCGAACAAAGCTGAGAAAATCATTGATTCAACAACATCAAAAATCAAAAAAATGAATGGTGATGTAGATATCAAAGTGAATGACGGTAAGAATGAAATTTCCATAAAAACTAAATAATAAACTGCAGAGAGTGGCAGAAGGTGTGAATGGATGGCAACAGTTTGAAATTCACACTCTTCTTCTCTCAAGCAGATTAAAAAAACAATAATATTTAGTTTTTTATATTAAAAATTTATCATACCTTCGTAGAGTAATTAAAATACAACCAAATCAATAAAAACACCTCAACCATGGTACAAATAGCATTAGAGATTGTAATGAAAATCGTAGATTTAATCAGCGGTTTGTTTTAAGAGCGATAATATTTCAATATATTTGTAAAGTATAACCTGTTTTTTGGTTATACTTTTTTTGTTTAATAAACTGTATATGAAAAAACTAATCGGCAAACTGATGCTAAAACTGATGGGTTGGAAAGTCGTTCTTCAGGGCGATGTCAACAATCTGAACAGATGTATTCTTGTGGTAGCTCCGCACACTCACAATATGGAATATATTCTGGGTAATTTTGCTTATTGGTCTTTAGAAAAACCGTTAAAGGTAATTATTAAAGATGCTCACACCAAAGCCTGGTATGGTGGTGCTGTAAAAGGTCTTGGCGGAATCGGGATAGACAGAAGCCAGAAAAATGATCTGGTGAATTTTGTTGCCAATGAATTTGCTAAAGAAGATTTCAGCTTGGTAATTACCCCTGAAGGTACCAGAAGCTGGGTTCCGAAATGGAGAAAAGGATTTTATCATATGGCTTTGGCCGCAAAAGTACCTATTGTTCTGGCAGCCGGAGATTTCAAAAGGAAAATCGTTTACCTGGGCTATACCATTCCTTATGAAAGAATCGCTTCCGTACCCTTTTCTGAAATAATGGAAGAAATACAGAATTATTACATCAAAAACGATATTGTTCCAAAAGTCCCGGCCAACTGGAATCCGAATATTATGGGACAGGGAAATGAATCAGAAGTTAGGAGTTAGGAGTTAGGAGTTAGCGAAATTACTGATCAATTATTATTCATCACTCATCAATTATAATTTTATTATTTATCATTTAAAATATGAAAGGTCAAACTAAAGAAGAGCTACTAGAATTTATTAATAATTGGGGAGACGTAACTCTGGCCAAAACACTGGAGATAAAATTCATCGATGTAGATATCGAAAATGAAACCCTTACAGCAACCATGCCTGTTCTGCCCAGAGTACATCAGCCTTTCGGAATTCTGCATGGTGGAGCCAGTTGTGTTTTAGCAGAAACATTAGGTTCAAGCCTGTCTAATATTTTCATTGACGGTGATAAATATTACGGTGTGGGTACCAATATCAATTCAAACCATCTAAAAAGTAAAAAGGATGGAATCGTTACCGCAACCGCCCGCTTCATCAGAAAAGGAAAAACCATGCACGTTTCTGAAATAGAAATCCGGGATGAAAAAGGACAGCTGATCAATCATACGACCATGACCAATAATATTATCAACAGATAATCAGGATCATTAAAAATATAAAGACTCATTTTTTTGAGTCTTTTTTTATTATTGCTGCAACCTTTTTGTTTTTTGTTATCTTATAAGAAAAAGAACTATGAAAACATTATTTATTCCCTTTTTATTCTTATTGGTATTTTTTACTTCCTGCAGGGAAGATGATACAGAAACATTAGAAAAAAATGTAGCTTCATATGATGTATACATTGCAGGCAAAGAAAACAACCAGCCATGTTATTGGAAAAACGGACAAAAAATCAATCTGCCGGTCAGTAATATTTACACTCCAAACAAAATAATTGTAGAAAACAATCATGTATATATCGGTGGAAGAATTGCCACTGTTTCTTTTGCTTATCATACTTTCTGGAAAGACGGCGTAAGAGTAGACCTTGATCAATACCTTAACGTACCCATAAATAATATTCCCGAGATCTTTGATTTTTACGTTAAGAATGGAGACATTTATTTATTGGGGATTGCAACAAATCCCAATCCAGCCACTCCAGCAGAAAAGTATGAGTTCTGCTACTGGAAAAACGGAGTAAAAACAATTCTTTTTACAGATGAATTCACTTATAATGACTTCTGTTCAATAACCGTATATGATTCCAAGGTGTACGTTTCCGGACATAAAAAAATCAACGGAATAACTACTTTCGGGTATTTTATCAATACCACCTTTTATCCTTTAGTGTCGGGCTATTCTAATAACGCAATCGCATCCAATGCATCCAATGTCTATTTATTCGGCAATTCTCCCGTTCTTTTTTACAGAAATCTGCTGACCAATGCAGACACTCAAATAACAGATCCCGCTGTCGGCTTCATATCCCGTATTTTACTGGATAATAATGATGTTTATTTACAGTCATCAGATAAATATTTTAAAAACAGCACTAAAGTTTTAATAACGGATCCTCAGTATAATTCTATACAAGACATGAAAGTCGTGGATCAGAACGTGTATATGATCAGATATGATGATAATGGAGGATATAAAGTATTCATCAACAATGTAGAAAGCCAGAGTCTCCTGCCACCATATTCATTTGATAACGGATTTTTTGCGATTGATGTAGTTCAGAATTAAACGGTTTAAAAAAACATGCACAACTCCACAGACTGGAAAAAAATATATAATGAGCATTCCCCAAAGCTATTGGGGATTTGCCGCAGATATATACAAGATGTTTATACTGCGGAAGATATTATTCAGGACTGTTTTATCAAAGCAATTCAAAACAAGCACCAGCTCAGAGACGAAAAGCTCCTGTTTGCATGGCTGAAAAAAATCGTAATAAATCATGCTTTACAATATTTACGGAAAAACAGCAAGGAGCTTTTCATTACTGTTGAACCTTCAGAAATTCCAGATACCCTTTCAGAAATGACCGATCCCGTTTCAGAAGAAAAAAACCGTATTTTCATTTATGATTTTACAAGAGAAGAGCTTTTATCATCCATCGATCATTTGCCTTCTCATCATAAATCGGTTTTCAATTTATACTGTATAGAAAACTATTCTCATTCAGAAATTTCCAAAGTGTTGGGCATCTCTGTAAACACCTCGAAATCCCATCTGCTAAGAGCAAAAAAATTCATACAGAACGACCTTCTCCGTAAAGTAAGTCCAGCTACTCCGAAAAACAAAAATAAAATAACTCAACTGCTTATCTTATTGGGATTCGGAGGCTTATTATGGGCACAAACCTTCAGAAGTAAATTTTCAGATTTCAATATTTCTCCTTCAAAATCATTTGAGTTTCCGGAGAATAACTCAGAAAATCATATTCATTTTGCCTCAGGATTTAACCCGGCGTGGAAAAAGAAAATAATTATTACATCTACCCTGTTATTAATTGCCGTAGGTTTCATTTTTATAGCACATCCGGTAAATATCCCTTCAGTAAATACGCCGGCTTCCGGGCAAAACACAGCAAAAGAAAATCAGGTAAAAAAAGATCAATTTCAAAATATCGAAACAGATCAAAATTCAAAAGATAATTCTGCTGAAAATTTTAATAAAGATATTTCTCAACCCGATATTCCGGAAACTCAACCGGTAACAAGTGAAAAAAGTACAATCCGTAAACAAAAAACAGGAAAGCTTATGCTTAAAGATTCGGCTGATACGATTTCAAAAAAAGTAATCATTGTTAAAAAAATTATCCAGAGAGATACGATATTTGTAGAAAAATAAAAATAATAACCCAAACCATGTTTCTTAGAAAACTACTCTTCATTTTTTCAATTATTGTGTTACAGTTTTCGAAAGCCCAAAGAACTAAGATCGATACGGTTTATGTTTATGAAAAGGTCGTCGTGCATGATACCATTTATTTAGAAAAACCCTTACAATTAAAGCCAAACAATGTTTTTATTCCAAAAGCGAATATCCGGGAAAAGGAGATCAGAAATATTAAGCAGCTAAATAATACCGAAAATAAAGCTGATGCTGAAAAAAAAGAACAATTGCCATCCGGCTTTCAATATGGTGTTGAAGCAGGCATAGGATTAAAAAAAAGTGACTGGACAAAAGGCCTGTCCAAAACCCAACAACAATCCGGAGAGAATTTCGGAATCTGGGTCTCAAAAAGCATCATCAACCGCGGATTATCATTGATGCTATCAGCTAATGTATATTATTGGAATTCGACTTTTGATCTTAATGCCAATAAAGAGGATACCTTTTTAAACGGCTACTATTTCAGCAAGGATCAGCAGCCTTTATTGTTCCAACGCTTCAACAATAAGCATTTTGAATATGCACTTCAGCTGAAATTATTATATGAATGGAAAAATATCCGTCCTTTTATCGGTTTCCTGGCGAACAGAAATATGTATAAGATGAGCTTTCTGGTTCCTGAAAACAATGTTCTGAACAAACCGGATGATTTCAAAACCGATCAAAATAGCTATGGATTTTCTTTTGGAATACAATATCGTGTTTTTAAACGCTTTTTATTATCTTTCGATTATCAGCAGTATACGATGAAGAATATATCATTAAAAAACAGCGCATTTGATTTTGACATATTTAAGACTAATAATACCTTTGCAGAAAGAAAATTAAACCTCGGAATATCATATAGTATTTCAAAGTAGATTTTCTAAAAGCCGCAGACTCATGATTTATTTCAAACTTCCTTTTGATGAAAAGCTGTACACAACAGATCATCATTCAAACAAAAATTCAGTTAGTTTTTATTCTTTTGATAATTCCCGACAACTCAATTTCCCGGGGAATATTATTGAATTAAGTCCGGAAGAGTTTGAAAATATAACTATAACAAACGAATCATTACCCGAAAATAAAGATCATTTTACAGCTGAAACCCGTACTGAATATCTTCAGAAACTGGAAAAAGTTATTGAAGTGATCAAAGAAAATAAGCTTCCGAAGCTGGTGCTTTCAAGAAGGAAAATATTCAGTGATTTTTCTACCATTGATGTAAAAGAAAGTTTTAAAAACCTGTGCGCTTCCTATCCGAATGCCTTCAGATACATTTTTATTAATGATGAAAATGCCTGGATGGGTGCTTTTTCCGAAGTTCTGGGAAAATTTAATAAAACGACCCATCAATTTGAAACAATGAGCCTGGCGGGAACCCTGCCTGTCTCTGAAAGCTGGTCTGAAAAAGAAATTGAAGAGCAGAAACCCGTTTCCGGATATATCAGAAATATTCTGAAAAATTATGCTTCCGAAGTGGAAGAATCAGGCACTTATGATCACATCTCCAGAAATATCAAGCACTTACGGACTGATTTTAAAGCAGAAATAAAGCCTGAAGAAGTAGATAAAATCATTCAGGAATTGCATCCTACTCCGGCTGTTTGTGGGATTCCAAAAGATTTTTGCAAAGAAAATATTCAGAAGTTTGAAAAATTTCCCCGCGAATTATATGCCGGCTATATAAAAATTGAAACGGAAGATACCATATACTATTTCGTTAACCTGCGCTGTGCAAAGCTATACAGGGATTCTGTACATTTATTTGCAGGTGGAGGAATTACCGCTCAAAGTAACCCTGAAAAAGAATGGACTGAAACGGAACTAAAGTCTGAAGCTGTCCTGAAAAACCTGCTTATTTACTAATCATTTTACCCTTATTCATTTCAAACAGAGAAGATTTGATCTTCTTTGAGAGGATACCTATTCTTTTTTACCAGCCACCTTTTTTGCGGTTATTAAAGTGAAAATCTTGTTTTGCAGGATAATCGAAGAAGTATTATTATAAATTATGGATATTATTTTGCTCTTTAATGATAAATCGGTATCAAAATTGCAAATAAGTAATTTGTGTAAAACAATACTATTTTTAATCTTAAAAACACAAATATGAAATTAAAAAATTTAAAAAGTACGGGAGTTATTCCCCAGGAATTCAAAAAAAATGAAAAAAGTAGAAATGCCGGAAAAATGAGTATTAATTATTAAATAAAGGCAAAAAAATGTTAAAAGGAATTAGCGAAGCTACCGTTAGAAAGATCTTGATATCTCTATTCGTATTTATATTTCTGGTGTTTGCTATGAAATATTCAACTTCAATTTTAAGGCTTTTTTTTAATATGGTAAATAGAGAAATTTAATACCTGAAAAAGCTTTTTATTGACTTCGGACGAATTCAATACAATCGATTAAAATAAAAAATCCCCTCTGAATACAGAAGGGATTTTGATTTTTTATAATAGAGAAGATTATTTCTTTACTCCGATCCTGCTCCATGTATCCAGTACAAAAAGTAAAATCAACCCGATAACGGCTGAAGCAATTGAGAATACAAATTTCAGGTTATCTTCAGATAAAATTTCCGACTGCCAGTCTAAAGCATAAAGATTAACGGCGATAAAAACGATGAATAGTACTAAAAATACTTTATAAAACTTCTGCATGATCTTAAAAATTAATATAGTTCTGCACCAATTGGGCAAAGTTTGCGGTAAATAATTTAATTGAAATTGCTAAAAGGATGATTCCGAAAACTTTCTGCAAAATAGCCAGTGTGGCTTCGCCCATTTTCTTTTCCAGCCATTTAGCTGATTTCAGCACCAAATATACGAAAATTGTATTGAGAATAATTCCACAAATGATATTAATATCGTGAAATTCAGCTCTCAGGGATAATGTAGTGGTTAAAGTTCCCGCTCCAGCCACCAAAGGAAAAGCAATAGGAACAATTGAGGCCGATTTGGCTTCCGTTGTCTTATTAATTTCAATCCCTAAAATCATCTCCAATGCAATGATAAAAATGACAAATGCACCGGCAATGGCAAAGGAATTGACGTCTACGCCGATAAATTTCAGGATCTTGTTTCCTACAAATAAGAAAACGATCATGATTAATCCTGCAGTTACAGATGCTCTTCCGGCCTCTACCTGACCGAATTTCTGCTGTAAACTTACCACAATGGGAACTGAACCGATAATATCGATAACGGCAAAAAGAACCATAAAACTGGTAAGTATTTCCTTAAAAGAAAAATGATCAAAAATTTCCATCTTTTGTAATTAAAAATTTCGCAAAAATATGAAAAAAAATTGACTATTTGCTAATCTGAGAATACAAATTAACAATCGCCTTTAAAAGTTCATCAATCCCTTCTGAAGATTTCACAGGAGAGTACTTCTCCATCTGAATTCTCTGGGAAAGGTTTCTATACTCTTCAGCAACAGCATTTCCTTTATAGCTTTCCAAAAACTTCCTGAAATCTTCTGCAGAGCTCTGAAAATACTGATTTCTCACATCAGCATCCAATTCCTCCACCACATGGAAAAATTTCACATAATCACCGCTGTCTTTAAGATTTTCAAGATATCCGAAATAATCATTAACATCGGTTTTCAGTCTTTCTCTTATTTCTTTTTCTGTTTCTGCAACAGATCCTAAAGGTTTTGGCGGTACGGTTTCTTTAACCAATTTACGTTTTTTTTGCCAAGTCTTAAATAAAAGATAGGTAATAAACAGGCCAATCAGGATAGCAATGTTAGTCAAAAGAATATTCCAGTGAAATTTGTTCTTTTCTTTAACTTTAAACGATGTGGTTTTTAGTACCGGGCTGTTTACCGTTTCTAAAAAGGTATTGGTATATTCATTTACTTTTTCAACGGTTGTACGTGATTCCACAATCTGCTCATGAGAGAACGCATTCAGTGATAAAGTTTCCTGGCCTAAATCAACATATTCCTTGCTTGCAGGATCAAAGAACGCAAACTCTTCTGTTTTAATGGAAATTGGGCCGGCTTTATTCGGAATGATAATATAATTTGCTAAAACCTCTCCTTTTATTCCCACAGTTCCGGGAGCTACTTTTGAAGTGATTTTAGGAGCAAAAATTTCATAATCGGGAGATGCTGCAAGCTTCGGCAGAATCATATCCGTTAAATTACCTTCTCCGGAAACCTTTACAACAACACTGACCGGTTTTTTCACTTCAATTTTTTCTTTTGAAGCATTATAAACACTGACGCTGAATTTCCCGACTGCATCTTTAAAGTATTCGGGAGAACCTTCGGGCAGTTTTTTTACATTAAGTTTTACTCTATTGGAAAGTATTTTATTTTTATTGCTGTAAGTATTCACAGAAGCCGATACGGGCGGAACTTCCACATAACCCGCTTCGTTAGGAAATACCATAAACATCGCCAAAACCTGTGAAGCCATATTTCCATAACCAGAAGAAGGGTCTATTTCAGATTTTTTGTAACTGATAGGATGTACATTGATATTGTCCTGCTCCGGAAGATGGATGTTTTTCACTTTCCTGAAGTTATCCATATTCCTGGAATATACTTTCAGTACGGCAATCGTCGGCTGATCCTGATATACTTCCCTGTCTTCAATCTCCATATTCAGGTAGACATCATTGGAAGCATTATTAGCTACAGATTTTTTGTCCACTTCTTTGATGAAGACGTCAAAAGGCTCTGTTTTATAAATTTTATTGTTGATGGTAACAAGAACCGACCCTATTTTCACTTTCCCTTTTTGCTTAGGCTCAAGAGCTACCCTCGTTACGTATTGGGTGATCACGGTATTGGTTTCCGGATCCATATAACCGCTGGTTACGGAACCGCTTCCGATCATATTAAATTTGGAAAGATCGGGTAAACGAAGTGGCGTCTGCTGATTGTATTCGCTTCCGTTTAATTCGAGGATGATGGTAAGGTTGATAACATCCTTGCTGGTGTAATCCGTTTTATCCGGAGTAATGGAAAAGTTGATCTGTCCGTAAGAAATTACGGATGTAAGAAGGAGTAATATGTAAATCAGTCTGTGCTGCATCACCAATCTTTCTCGTTGCTTTCAGGCATCGAATAAGAATTTTTATTTAAAATTCTTCTGGCGGTTTCTTTTTCTTTATCGCTTACTTTATTTAATATTGCGTTTTCAAGATCTTTGGGTATTTTACCTTCATTATTCTGGTTCTGGTCCGGATTATTTCCCTGCTGACTTTCACCCTGATTTTGCTGGCCTTTTCCCTGATCTTTTTGATCTTTCGGATTGCCTTTTTGATCATCATTTTGTTGTTGGTCTTTACCACCGCCTCCTTTTCCTGAGTTGTTCTGTTGGTTCTTTTTCTGCTGGTTCTGTTTTTCTTTCAGTTTGGCAATTTCATAGTTTTTTCTTGTTGCCTCATTGTAAGGATCCTGCTTTAAAGATTGCTTATAAAAATCTGCTGCTTTTTCCGGCTGATTCATCTGCATATAGGTATTTCCTAAATTGTGCAGGGCAGCAGCTTTATCCGGAAGGGTCTGAGAAAGTTTCTGGGCTTTTTCAAACTCAGCTTTAGCCTCTTCATATTTTTTATTCTTATACAAAGCATTTCCTAAATTGTAATGGGCCGTAAAATCTTTTTGATTGGTTTTAATAGCTTCCATATACCGGGAAGATGCTCCATCATAGTTTTTACCGTTAAATTTCTGGTTTCCTTCATAGACCAAAGTCCTGTAGCTTTCCTGTCCAAACAAGAAGCCTGAAGATAAAAAAGTAAGAATAAACGATAAAAAAATGATTTTAGTATTCATCAACTGCAAAATTATTCCTTTATATGTTAATAAACAGAGTTTTATTTGTTAAAATTCGGTTAAAGTAGCCGGTAAAAACATTATGAAAAACACCGTCAATTATACATTGAAATCTCTTTTCGGATTAAAAATATAAATTAAAAAGAAAAATAATATAGAAACTGCTAAAAAGTATTGATAATAATGATTGGCGTTCTGGGATTTCACAAGCGTTTCAGAAGAAGATGATTTTTTATTTAAAGCCTCAATAATTCTTTCCGGAGCTTCGTTGATATTATTCCCATCAATATAGGAACCACCTGTTGACCGGGCCAGCTTTTTCAATGCCTCGGTCTGTCTTTTGGAGATAACCGTTTCACCGCTTCTGTCAGATTTATATCCCATTAGCTGTCCAAAAACATATTCAGGAACCGGAGCTCCTTCATCAGAACCTATACCCACGGAAGTGACCATAATTCCTTCTTTGTTGGCCAGTCTTACTGCTGCATTGTCATTACCTTCATTATCTTCTCCGTCGCTTAACAAAACCACTTTTCTGGATCCTTTGCTTACATTTTTAAATTTCTCAACAGCCACCTGCATCCCCTTTAAGAAATCGGTTCCCTGGATCTGCATTGAATTGGTTTCAATAGCATTGATGTAGGTTTCTGCAGAATTATAATCTGTTGTCAAAGGCATGATAGAAGTGGCCTGTCCCGCAAAAATTACGATTCCCACCTTATCGCTTCTCATTTTCTGCATCACATTTACCATCAGGTTTTTCGCTTCATTCAGACGGCTCGGGTTTATATCTTCCGCATTCATCGAATTGGAAACATCCAGCATAAAAATGACATTATTCAGTTTCTGGTTGGTTTTTATTTCTTCCGATCCGTTCAATAAATCAATGATTGAAAAGATCAGAAATAAGGTTCCCAACAGATATAAAGTGGGAAATAACCTGGTAAATCCTGATTTTTTATCAAATAACTCTTCATGAAACTGTGCATCTGCAAATATTGCTTTCTTTTTATTTTTCCATTTTAAAAAACGGATCAGAAAATAAGCCAGCAGCGGCAAAAGCAACAGCAACAACAGATACCAGTAATTTCCTAAATACCAATCCATCAGCTTAAAAATTTATAAAATACCCATCTCAACAATGCATCCATAACCAGCATTCCCAAAGCAATCCAAAGGAAGATTTTAAAATATTCCTGATAATTGTACAGCTTGGACACTTTTACATCAGATTTTTCCAGCTGATTGATTTCATCATATACTTCTTCGAGACTGCTGTTTGAAGTTGCTCTGAAGTATTTTCCTCCCGTCATCTGGGCAATTTCTTTTAAAATAGGTTCATCGATTTTCACTTCTGTTTCCGTAAACACCAGATCACCGAAAATATCAGTCTGTGTGGGCATTAAAGCATATCCATTCGTTCCGATCCCGATGGCATATACTTTTATATTGTTATTTTTTGCCAGTTCCGCAGCAATTTGTGGCGGCATGGCATTTTCAATCGTGTTAACTCCGTCAGTCATTAAAATAATGATCTTACTTTTTGCTTTGCTGTTTTTTAAATGATTAACAGCTACGGAAAGTCCTTCCCCGATAGCAGTTCCGGGTTGCAATTCCAACGGATTAAGATTCTGCAATTCGTCTACAACCACCTGATGATCGGAAGTTACAGGTACTTTCGTAAAAGCTTCCCCGGAATAGTTTACAAGGCCTATCCGGTCATTGGGACGCTTCTGGACAAACTTCACGGCAATGTTTTTAAGAGCTGTCAGACGGTCCGGAGTAAGGTCTTTTGCCAGCATACTTAAAGAAACATCTACGGAAAGCATAATATCAATTCCTTTTGTATCGTCTCTGTCCTGTGAGATCGTAAAGGTTCTGGGCCTTGCCATGGCAATAATAAGCGCAGAAAGGATGATATATTTTGATATTTTCAGGAGAAAAAGTACGGCAAGAATTCCGTTGCTTTCGCCCATATTCTTTACGGTAGGAACTTTTATCCCTTTTCTTTTCTGTTTGTTGATATCCCTGAATAAAAGAGGAATAAACAACAGAAACAGCAATAAAAACCACGGACTATAAAATTCGAAATTAAACATCTTTTCTTAAGTTTTCAAATTCTAAATCCTTTGATGATCTCTTCACAAATTCTCTGATATCCGCAAAATCTTTTTCCATGGTATCCTGATCCGGGAATGTCTTGGCAAATTTCACCAGATCTCCTCTTAAAAATACCTCTTCCACCACTTTTTCGTTTTCCTGCGAAATGGTATTGTTTTCTTTCATCCGCTGAACCAGATCATCGGTAAGTAAAACATCTGCAGGCACATGGTATTGTCTGGTAATGAATTTCCTTGAAATATCAATCAGTTCCACATAGAATGACCGATAGTTTCCTTCTTCAATATATTTTTTCTTTTTAAGTGAATCCAGCTCTTTTAAAGTCTGATTGGTAGCTACTGCCGGAGAGCTTTTTGATTTTCTGCCCCATTTCACAAACATAATAATGGCAATGATTAAAGCAATAACGCCCAATGCTGCCAAAATATACCATTTGTAAAGCTCCCAGTAATCTTTCACATCAAGCTTCACCTCCTTGTTTTTCATAATATCATTAATCTGATCTGCTTTCTGCGCCGTATTAATGACTTCTACTTCATAAGGAATTGTTTTTAAAATCTTATCGCCTACTTTAAATTCAAGAACGGGAATGGTAAATTTACCTTCCTCATATACTGCAAACTCAATTTTTCTTTCGTAAGAGCCGGCATCGCTTCCGATACTGTCTTTGATCGCTTCAAAATGAAAAGGCA
Organism: Chryseobacterium tongliaonense; assembly: GCF_041224435.1. NCBI lineage: Bacteria > Pseudomonadati > Bacteroidota > Flavobacteriia > Flavobacteriales > Weeksellaceae > Chryseobacterium > Chryseobacterium tongliaonense. The sequence continues at coordinate 119,120 of NZ_JBGFFD010000003.1, forward strand.
ACAATTCATTTTTAGCGGCGGAAGAAACCTTTTGGTTATTCAGGTTGTTAATTTTCACCACAAAATGATTCACCTCTCCCAGAGCAATCGTCTGCTTCTCGAGATTAGAAGATAAGATCTGTGAAAAAGCATTTGCACAGATAAAAAAACATAATATAAACAGTAATTTCTTCAATTTTAAATAAATAATAAATTTTGGATAAAATCTAAATGCTCTTATCAATCAAACTATTTTTTCTGAAAATAATTATACAATAATTTTGAATAGTCCGCGCCGGTATTGATATTCATAAAACTGGCCGAGCTGTTGGCAAAATCTTCTTCAAGATTTCTTATTTTCTGCTTCTGGGCTTCCGCAAAATTATATCTCCATCTTGCACTGGAAGTATTTGCCCAGATTTGCTTTCCGGTTTCCGCATCATATAAAAGGGTGTAGCCTACATCCGGAATTTCATTATCTTTTTCATCATAAACTCTCATTCCCAACAGCTGATGTTTTTTGGAAGCTACTCTTAACATTTTGGAATCATATTCATCTTCGAAATCTGAAAAAAGGAAAAGCAGAGATTTTCTTTTAAAGATCCCCATCATATATTCAAGGGCTTTATCCACTTTAGAAACAGCAGGAACATAATCTGCAGTCAAAATCGTGCTGATAATCGAAAGAATATGCTTTCTTCCTTTCTGAGGCGGAATTACCTTATATACTTTGTCTGCAAATAAAATCAACCCTACTTTGTCATTATTCCCGGCCGCCGAAAAACCTAAACTCGCTGCGATCTCGGCAACATATTCTCTTTTGAGCTGGGTTTTTGTTCCATAATCCATTGAAGCGGAAATGTCTACCAGGAGCATCATGGTCAGTTCTCTCTCCTCTTCCATTACTTTTACAAACGGCTCACGGAAACGGGCGGTTTTATTCCAGTCGATTCTCCTGATCTCATCTCCAAACTGATACGGACGCACTTCGGAAAAGGTCATACCCTGTCCTTTAAAAGCACTGTGATATTGCCCCATCAGAGTAGCTTCCGTCTTCTTTCGGGTCCGGATTTCTATCTGCTTTACTTTTTTTACAATATCTTTTATCTGCATAGTTGAAGGTTTAAGGTTTAAAGTTTTATGTTTAAGGTTGAGTGTTTTGATTGATATTAATTCCGGCCTTATTCTTCAAACTCGATCGAAACATTGAACCATTCATTATCAAATTTCGGACTGTATTTTTTATAGAAATTAATGGCCGGTTCGTTCCAATTTAATACCTGAAAAACCATTCCGCTGTATTGATTTGATTTTCCATATTCCAGGGTTGCATCAAATAATTTTTTTCCGATCTGCATTCCTCTCATTTTTTCGGTTACTACCAGATCTTCAAGGTACAGCCTTCTTCCTTTCCATGTTGAATATCTGTCATAAAACAATGAGATTCCTGTAATTTTATCATCCACTTCAGCTACAAATGCTCCCCAAACCGGTGATGGCCCGAATCCGTCTTCCGTAAATTGCTCTAAAGTTACCATAACTTCATGTAAAGCTTTTTCATATTCGGCAAGCTCTCTGATCAGCTCCAGCATCGGAGCACAGTCTTCCTGAACTGCTCTTCTGATTATCACTTCTTTCATCAAAACAATTTATGGTGCCTGAATTTTCGCTAAAATTCTGTTGATAATTTCTTCTGTTGAGATTTCCTCAGCTTCAGCTTCGAAACTCAAGCCAATTCTGTGTCTCAACACATCTTTAGCCAGCTCTTTCACATCTTCAGGAATCACGAATGCCCTTCCTTTCAAAAATGCATAAGCTCTTGAAGCAATGGCTAAATTAATTGATGCTCTCGGAGACGCCCCGAAGCTGATATAATTTTTAAGCTCGGAAAGCCCGTAATTTTCAGGATAACGTGTTGCAAAAACCATATCCAGAATATATTTTTCAATTTTTTCATCCAGGTAAATCTGGTTGATCAAAGATTTGGCATCTACAATATTCTGTAAGGAGATCACCGGCTTTACTTCAGGCTGATGCGAGGTAGAAACCATTCTCATCACTGTTCTTTCATCTTCAAATTTAGGATAATCTATTGTACATTTCAGCATAAAACGGTCGCTTTGGGCCTCAGGTAAAAGATAAGTTCCTTCCTGGTCGATCGGGTTTTGAGTAGCCAGTACCAGAAACGGTTTCGGAAGTTTCATGGTTTCATCTCCAATCGTTACCTGTTTTTCCTGCATTACTTCCAGAAGAGCCGATTGCACTTTTGCAGGGGCACGGTTGATCTCATCAGCAAGCACGAAATTAGCAAAAACAGGTCCTCTTTTGATAGAGAAATCATTATCCTTAACATTATAAATCATCGTTCCCACCACATCTGCTGGCAGCAAATCCGGGGTAAACTGAATTCTTGAAAACTCACCATGAACAGCCTCAGCCAATGTTTTTATGGCAAGCGTCTTAGCCAATCCCGGAACTCCTTCCAGCAGGACATGGCCATTTCCCAAAAGACCTATCAAAAGACGGTCTATCATATATTCCTGCCCAATAATAACCTTGTTAATTTCCTGTTTCAGAAGTGAGAATAAGTAATTCTGTTCTTTTACTTTTTCCGTTAGCTGACGAATGTCTTCAGCTTGATGTGTATCTGACATATCTTAATTTAAAATAATTGGTAAATTTCTAATAAATACTCGCATTAATCAACACAATTAATGCCATTTTTGAGTTAAAGTTTGTTAAATATTCCGAGATTGACGGCCCATTAAACCAATATAATGAGAGTTTTTCATGTATAAAATTAGCTCTAACCGTATAACTCACTGATATTAATTACTTATCAAACCAGAAAGATACAAATCTGAAAGGTATTTTGAAGCTGGAAATAACAAAAAGTTCATATAGTCAGACTATATGAACTTTAGAATTATAAGTAAAAAAACGACGTTAAAGTTTAGTAATGGTAATGGTGAATGTACTTTCAGGGAGATCTATCGTTTCATTGTATTCTCCTACGTTGATATAATATCCGGTACCTGCCGTTGTGGTGATCGTAATAGTTTCCGCAGTACCATTGCCTCCGTTATCCCTTGTGCCTACACATGTAAAATTACCACAGCTGCCACTGTATATTCCTATCTGAGGATCGAAAGTGCTGCCTGCAGGCATAGACACTTTAATGGTATACTGGCTGCCATCTCCGATTATTTTAAACCAGGTTCCATCATTCATCGCATCAGGGCAAACCCCGATAAATCCGCCATTATTGGTAGCCGATACTGCATCACTCTGCGTATAGGTATAAGGAAAAGCGGATGCCACTAAGGCTCCGGAACACGCGTCATTTACCGGAATCGGCGGAATGGTTTTAAAAGCAATATCCGCACAGCCGGAAGATTCAGCACCTGCTGAAACAGCTGTAACTTTCAGATAATAATTGGTATCCGGATTCAATGCGACTGACGGGGAAAAATTAGTAGTAGTCACAGTCTGTTGATTAACAACATTTGTACCTCCCGGACTGGTTCCTATTGAAACTTTATAAGAAGTTGCCCCGGAAACAGGGTACCAACTGATATTGGGCGTCAAAGGAACAGACTGAGCATTATTTGCCGGATATAGTACAAAAGGACAAGCAGGGCCGGGACTGGGTGTAAGTCCTGAAATCGTTATTGCCGATTTATAATCAGCTCTTATTCCTCCGGGTGGAGATGAAGGATCAATAACCCCATGATCTCCTTTGTAATAAAGGGTAGAATTTGGAAAATGCGGGTAAACATGAAAAACCTCATCAAAATTATTGATGTCAATACTCGGAGAATTCTCTTTTGCTGCAATGACCAAATTATCTGTATTGTTATAGGAAAACGGTGTTGTAAAAACAACTTCAACCACTCCATTATTATTGGTTACAGCACCTGCAAATACCTGGGTCAGCTGTGAAGATGGAATCCAGTCTGTACCGGATGTAAATGCGGTCTTTGAAGTATGCCCGAGATAAACGGTCCAGCTTGAGGAATCCGCAATGCCCGCTGAAGGATCCATATAAAACTTAAGGCCCGTAATATTTCCTGCGGCATTGGCATTCACCTCCTGTTTAGGATAGATCTGCTGCACATAAGAATAGGAAAAGAAACTACTTACCGGTGCAGTTCCCACACTTGTGCTTCCTATGTTTATATTGATCTGGGCATTCAGCATCAACGCCGTCAATAAAAAAAACAAAAGTAAATTTCTCTTCATCATCAATAATTATTTTTATTAATTAATACGCTAATTTAACAATAAAAACACCAAACATCATTACAAAAACAATTAAATATTCACTTTTATCAATATTTTAAATAGAAATTCGCAATTATAAAATTAAAATTTATACAATTAATAACAGATTTACATATATTTTAAAAACATAATTAAACAAAAGTCAATTTAAATACATATTTTAATATATTTGTACAAAATACCAATGATATGTATAAAAATATATTTTTTATAGGTCTTTTTTTCACAGGTCTTTTTAAAGCCCAGACCACTCCGGTGATGAATATAATTTCACAGGCAGTTTATTATGACGGTTATGCTGCTACAGTATCCGATCCTGTTCCTGCCGGCCTCATCAGACTGTCCAATGCAAAATATGCAAGAAAGCTTACAGATACAGAGCTGGATTCCTTTAAGGCAAAAATTGCCATGAGGGTAACTATAGGTGCATTGTGTGATAATTATGATCGTCTGGGAAGTGTTTATTTAGCAATGGTTCCCAAAAATCAGCCTACTTATACAATCAATGACGCTAATGTGAAAAGAATTGAAGTAGCCAGATATATCACTCCCTTTATGAATAAAAACCGGTCACCTCTGGAAGTTCCTTATACGTATGATTTAAGCAATCTGTATAATGTGTTTCATGATGCCGGATTGCGCAGTATTTATGATCTGTATATGGAGCTGGATGTTTTCGGTGTCCCCTATGCTGCACAAAATGAAGTTGCGGGATGTTCAGGCAGAATTGATGTATTTTCCGGGACTCTGACCTTTTTTTCAACAGATACAGGTGCCACCGCCACAGATCATAATAGTCTTGTTCCTATACTGAGTTACAGCAGACTCAATAATTACAACAGCACCGATGTTACCGGTGAAACCGTTAGAATTGTAAACTTTAACCTGCCCAACGCTGTGACCAATGCCCGTTTCTTCGTCATATCTACTCCTCACGGCGCCAACAGTGGCGGTGAAGAATATGTAAGAAGGCAAAACTACACTTATGTTGATGATGTACAAATACTTACCTATACTCCCGGAGGAATTTCCTGCGAGCCCTACAGGGTATACAACACACAGGGTAACGGGATTTATGGAGCCACCCCAAGATCATTTGCAGAATGGACTTCATGGAACAACTGGTGCCCGGGTAATTCTGTTCCTGTAAGAGGATTTACATTAACCAACATGACTGCCGGAAATCACACCCTGAAACATACGATCCCAACAGCTGTTTTTAATCAGCAACAGGGCGATGTTTATTTATCCGTTTATATGCAGGGAAAAAGCAATTCTACTTTAGGTGTAAAGGATATTAAGACCATAGATGTAAATATATACCCTAACCCTACTTCGGATTTCGTTAATATAAAATCGGAAGCAGAGGTTGTTTCGGTGTCTGTTTTCAGTGCTGACGGAAAAAAGTTAGCTGAAACCTACAAGGCAAATACAATAGATCTTTCGTCTTACAGTACAGGGGTTTATTTTTTAAATATTGTCATGAAAAACGGAATAACCTTTAAACATAAAATCATCAAAAAATAAGACAGATAATCTTTAAATCTGAAACGTATAAAATTACTCCTTTGAATCTTTTTCAGAGGAGTTTTTATTGACGGTTTATCTTAAAAAAATACAAGTGAATCGATTTTTTCGTTGCTTCCTCATTAAAAGAAAATAATAAATACTGCATTTTTTGAAGACTTAAGAACTTTTACCTTAATCCTTTATCCAAAAAATTGTCATTTCCAGTTTATTAAACTATTTTTGGTGATTAAAATTTTGTAAAATGAATTATCATTTTCAAGCCCACAGACAGGTAAGAAGAAACCTTCTGGATATTCTGCAAAATACTTCCCACGAAGACCTTTTGCATATACCGGACGGCTTCAACAACAACATTTACTGGAATATTGCACACACCGTTGCTACCCAGCAGCTTCTGCATTATTACTTAAGCGGAAACCCATTCAGAATTGATAAATACTGGATTGAAACTTATAAAAAAGGAACGCTGCCCAATTTAAATGTACAAAAATCGGAAGTGGAAGACCTTGAGTTTCTACTCACCGAAACTTCAAAGATTTTAATGAAAGATTATGACAGTGATTTCTTTTCTGACTACACTCCATACACTACCAGTTTCGGATTGGATCTAAAAAGTATCCAGGATGCTATTATCTTCAACAATATGCATGAAAGCTTGCATTACGGATATGCCATGTCGCAAAAAAGAGCAATTTTAGGAGAAAAATACTAGAAGTTCAAAGTTTAAAATTTAAAGTTTAAGGTTATGGCGACCATTACAAGATTTGAAGATTTAGAAATCTGGAAATTATCCCGGGAACTTTGTCATGAAATTTATAATATTATTGAATTGACAAATCTTAAAAATAATTTTAAACTTTCTAACCAGATTGATGGTTCTTCAGGTTCCATTATGGACAATATTGCAGAAGGGTTTGAAAGAAATGGAAATAAGGAGTTTATTCAGTTCCTTTCCATTACAAAAGCTTCTTGTGGAGAGACAAGATCTCAACTCTATAGAGTTTTTGATAGAAATTTTATTTCTGAAGAAAAATTTGAAGTTTTAAAACAACAAACAGAAATATTAAGTAAAAAAATTAGTGCTTTTATTAAATATTTGAGCACTACAGATTTAAAAGGAACAAAGTATAAAACTTTAAACTCAAAACTTTAAACTTTGAACCTTAAATAAATAATTTAGATATTAACATGACAGATAAAAAAGACGATTTTATTTTCGGGCTTCGTCCCGTAATTGAAGCTATTGAAGCGGGAAAAACTATTGACAAAATCTTCGTGCAAAACGCATTGCAGGGTGATATTTATGCAGAACTGAAGGCTGTTTTAGCTAAAAATAAGATCCGTCCCAACTACGTTCCGGTTGAAAAACTGAACCGTTTTACAAGAAAAAATCATCAGGGAGTTGTCGCTTTTATTTCCGACGTTCCGTTTCATAAAGTGGAAGATATTGTTCCCCAATTATTTGAGGAAGGGAAAACTCCGTTTTTATTAATCCTGGACAGGCTTACCGACGTTAGAAATTTCGGAGCGATCTGCAGAACGGCAGAATGTGTGGGAGTAGATGCCATTATTATTCCTGAAAAAGGAGCTTCTCCTATTAATTCGGATGCTATAAAAACTTCTGCCGGTGCTATTTACAATATTAAGATCTGTAAAGAAGCTAACCTGGCACATGCCGTAGATTTCCTGCAGCAAAGCGGAATCTCAGTATATTCAGCAACTGAAAAGGCACAGAAACTGATTTATGATGTAAGTTTCACAGAACCATGTGCGATCGTGATGGGAAATGAGGAAACCGGTATTTCCAAAGAAGTTCTGCATCATTCGGATGAGAAGATAAAGTTACCTATTGAAGGAAAAACTCAATCTTTAAATGTTTCTGTAGCTTGCGGAGCAATTTTGTATGAAGCGGTAAGGCAGAAAATGGCTGCAGCTCCAAATCTATAATCTATGAAAAACCAATTGCTTTTACCTTTATTTTTTGCATCCCTGGCTTTGAATGCACAAAATAAAAACATTCCTACGGACAATCATCTCGTCACTGAGCTGGACAAAATTGTTCAAAAGGAAGCTTCTGTCTATATGGATAATCCTGCCCGTGTAGGACTTTCGATCGGCATTATCAAAGACGGTAAAAGTTATTTTTATAATTACGGAACCACGGAAAAAGGAAAACCGGGACTTCCGACTTCCAAAAGTGTTTATGAGATTGCATCGATCACCAAAACCTTTACAGGAACGCTTTTAGCTCATGCTTTGGTAGATAAAAAAATCAAGCTGGATGATGATATCCGAAAATTTTTAGACGGAAATTATCCGAATCTCGAATTTGAAAAGCATCCGATAACCATTGGTAACCTTACCAATCATTCATCCGGATTACCACAGTTTTTACCGGACCAGTCGGAAACTTTCAAAAAGCCGATGGATTCTGTGGCATTAGCATTGTCTGATTTTTATAAAAATTATTCAAAAAAGAAATTTTATGAAGATCTTCATCAGGCTAAGGTTGATTTTATTCCCGGAACCAATTATAAATATTCGAATGTAGGAACACAGATCGCAGGTGATATCCTGGAAAAAGTTTATCATAAAAGTTATGAAAATCTGATCTTGGAATACATTACAAAGCCTTTAAAAATGAATCAAACCATAATTGGTACAGATTCTGCAGCACTATTGACCGGTTACAATGAAAAAGGAACAATAATGCCGAGAAATATAACAAGTATTATGGCTCCGGCCGGTGGAATTTATTCAACGACCGGAGATCTGGTAAAATATATGCAATATCATCTTAACGAAAACAATCAATATGTAAAGGTTTCCCATACCCCGGTTGTAAAAGGCGAAGGCGACCAGATCGGATTGTACTGGAGAGTGCATACATATGAAGACGGCACAAAAACCGTTTATCATACAGGAGGTACTTTTGGTTTTTCGAGTGTGCTTCAGGTTTATCCGTCAAAAAATATGGGAGTGGTTGTGCTTTCCAATGAATCGGATGGTGAGTCTCAGGGAAAACTGCATGATATTGCAGACAATATTTTAAGAAATAGTAGTAAAAAATAAAATTAAAAAAATTCAAATGAAGAACATTGCAGCGATTGCGCTTATATCATCTATAGCTTTGGTATCTTGTAAAAAAGAAACGGCAAAAATAACAAAAGTAGACCCGAAAACAGGAAAAACAATCACCGTAGAAGTTCCGGCTGATTCTGTGGCTAAAGTTGCAGAAAATCCTGCTATTAAAGATTCTGCAGGAGTTTATACCCAAAGCTTTAAATTGGAAAAAGGAAAAACATATCCTCTTACAACCTATCAGAGAGACGTAAAAACAATGACCGATCCTCAGGGAAAAACCCTGAACGGAACAAGTGAGGCTACTGATGAAATGTCTTTCACCGTGAATGATATTAAAGGAAATGTTTATGATATGACCCTTAACCTGATCGGAAAGAGAAATTCACAGTCTGCCGAAGGAAAAACCATCGTTGTAGATACAAAACTGCCGATCCCGAAGGAAGACGACCTTAAAATGATCTGGAATATCAACAGAGCCCTTACAGGCAATAAACTGAATATGAAAATGGATACAAAAGGAAATGTAATCTCTATTACAGGTTTTGATGCCATTTATACTAAAGTTTTAAATGCTGTGGGCACAATCGTTAAAGATGCCAATCAGAAAGAAAGTGTGGTTGCCAGTCTTAAAGAATCATTTAACGAAAAGGTATTGAAAGACCAGTTCAGCAAAAATCTTACTGTTATTCCTAAAAAAGGGGTAAAAGTAGGTCAGAAGTGGACCAATTCTGAAAATGCAGATCCGAACGGTAAGATAAAAGTTACTTCTGATTATGTATTGAAAAGTGTAGGAAACGGTATTGCGGAAATCTCCGTAACAGGAGGAATCCCTAAGAAAACCGAAAAGAAAACCCAGGGTGCGATCACTCATAGCCTAAGCAGTGAGCTTGTACAAAACGGGACCCTGAAATTTGATCAAAGTACAGGATGGATTACCAACCAGAATATCACGGTAAAAACAACCCAGATAGAAACCATTTCAGATGGAAAACAGTCTCAGTCTATGAAAAGCGTTTCCAATTCTTCTGTTATGGTAAATCCTTCCAACAAATAATGTTGAAGTTTTTAAAATAAAAAAATATGAAGTTCATTCTTGAGTTGGTACTCACCGCTATTATTATTTTCTTTGTCTGGAATATTTTGAAAAGGATTTTCTTTAAGACGTTTTACAGTTACAGGTTTAACAATAACAGTAACAATAATAAACAGCAGGATATACAAAACTCGAATAAGGATAACCAGAAACTCAAATGGGACGCAGAAACAGTGGACTATGAAGAGATAAAAGAAACGAAAGAAAATAGGTAAAATACCCAAGACAATAAAAGACAGTAACCAACATGGCTAAAAATAAAAACTTAATTTATATTGCAATTTCATTAGTTGTATTTATAGTTTTAGCATTTTTATATTCCACTCCTGTTTTTACAGGGAAACAGCTTTTCCAGCATGATATTGTTCAATACAGAGGCGGCGCAAAAGAGCTTCTCGATTACAGGGCAGATACAGGAAAAGAAACCTACTGGAGTGATTCCATGTTTGGAGGAATGCCAACGTATCAGATGGGAAGCCAGTTTAAAGGTGATATCATTAAAAAAATTGACAGCAATCTGAATTTTCTTCCAAGACCCGTTAATTATCTGTTCTTATTATTTGCAGGATTTTTCCTTTTGGGAATGGTGGTCGTCAGAAATTGGAAGTATGCTTTATTAGGCGCCACTTTCTTCGGGCTCTCAACCTATTTCTATATTATTATTGCGGCAGGGCACAATGGTAAAGTAAATACCATTGAATATTTCGCACCGCTTTTAGCCGGAATTTTATTGGTATATATCCGTAAAAAATATATTTCAGGATTCATTGTCACTACCCTTTTTATGGGTCTTCAGATCGCAGCAAACCATCCGCAGATGACCTATTATCTGTTCATTGCTCTAGGATTTTTATTCCTTTCTGAACTCATCAGGGTGATCATGAAAAAAACACCGGTGAAACATTTTCTTATTTCTTCGGCTATCATTGCTGTTTCCTGTGTAATAGGTGTAGGTATGAATTCCCAGAGAATCATGGCCAACTCCGAATACATTAAGGAAACCGTGCGTGGAAAACAGATTTTAGACACCGAAAGCCATACTTCAGGAAAATCCGGAATGGATAAACAAAGCATGCTGATGTGGAGCTACGGAAGACTGGAAACCTTGAACCTTTTTATCCCAAGATTAATGGGGGGCGGAACCCAGGAGCCTGAAGGAAAAGAAATGATGAACAAGGTTCAGGAGATGGTTCAGGAAAACGTTTCCAGCCAGGCTGAAATGGACAGGATTTCAAAAGGATTCAGCGGAATGACCTATTGGGGAGACCAACCGGGAACCTCCGGACCTGCTTATCAGGGAGCCATTGTGTGTTTCTTAGCTGTCTTAGGTTTCTTTTTTGCCTCTAAAAAATACCGTTACTGGATTTTAGGAGCTTCTGTTTTAACCATCCTCTTGGCGTGGGGAAGCAACTTTATGCCGTTATCCGATTTCTTTATCGATTATGTACCGTTTTACAATAAATTCAGGGCACCATCATCCATTTTAGTGGTCGTGGAATTATTGTTCCCGTTGATTGCCATTATCGGTTTATATAAATTCTTTACAGACGAAAAATTAACGGAAGAATATAAAAAGAAAATCCTTCTTTACGTAAGCGGCGGAACATTAGGATTACTATTGATTCTTCTTGTTTTCGGAAAATCTTTATTAGGTTTTGCCACAGAAAACGAAAAGCTATACTTCCCGCCATTCCTGCTGGATTATCTTACCGACGAAAGATTTAAGCTATTTAAAATTGATGCCTTAAAAGCATTCATCTATGTAGCCATAGCAGCGGCAGTTTTATTTATGGTCCTGAAGAAAAAACTTAATCAGAATATCGCTCTGATTATCCTTGGAGTAGTAAGCTTATTTGATTTATGGACGGTCAACAAACGTTATTTAAATGATGACAATTATGTAGATAAAATCTTTGCCGAAAACCCGTTCCAGACGGAAAGCTCGGATTTATTAGCTGAAAAAGTTCAGGGCAACCCGAATCTTGAGTCTATTATTTCCAATGTGAATGTTAATAAAACCCTTGAAACCATTGCCGAAAAAGATAAAACGCACTACAGAATTTTCAACAATATTTTAGGAACATTCAGTGAAACGAATACTTCTTATTTCAAATCTTCTATCGGAGGTTACCATGCGGTAAAACTGAGAAGATATGATGACGTGATTAATGAATATTTCCAGGTGATGGATTCTGTAAAGGTTCCGAATATCCTTAATCTACTGAATGCCAAATATTGGGTAGTAGGCGGCCCGGAACAGCCACAAGCCGTTCCTAATGAAAAAGCAAACGGAAATGCGTGGCTGGTAAGTGACCTGAAATTTGTAAATACCCCGAATGAAGAAATAAAATCCATCGGTGTTATTGATAATAAAAAAACGGCTGTCATTGCAGTATCTGATAAATCTTATTTTACCGGTAAACCGGTACAGGCAGACTCCGCTGCGTCTATCAGTTTGACGGAATATCAACCGAATGAGTTAGAATTCAAATCTCAGTCGAAGACGCCTCAGCTGGCAGTATTTTCTGAAATTTATTATCCTCACGGCTGGAAAATGTTCGTAGACGAAAAAGAAGTTCCGTATATTAAAGCAGATTATCTGCTTCGTGCCGTGCATGTTCCTGCAGGAAAGCATACGATCAAAATGGTTTTCGAACCGGAAGTGATTGAAAAAGGGAAATGGATTTCTCTGTTTTGCTTCGGGTTATTCCTTGCCTTAAGTGCCTTTGGAATTTTCTGGATGAATAAAAACAGGAAGAAAGAAGTTTTGATTGAAGAAAAAGCTTAAAACAAAGATTTACACTTAATCATCTTAGTGATTCAATGCCAAAATTTAATGGTTAAATTCTAAAACATTAAGGTTATTTAAGTTATTAAGAATATTAAGATTTATTCCTTCGGAATATAAAATCCTAATTAATGGAAGAAAAGAAAATTCTCATTATCACCTATTACTGGCCTCCTGCGGGAGGTCCTGGTGTTCAGAGATGGTTGAAGTTTGCAAAATACCTGCCCGATTTCGGATGGAAACCGGTGATTTACACTCCTGAAAATCCCAGCTATCCATTGCTGGATGAAAGCCTTTTAAAAGATGTTCCGGGTAATATTGAAATCGTTAAAACTAAAATCTGGGAACCCTATCAATTGGCCGAAAGACTGAATAAGAGCAACAAGAAATTTAAGGCCGGACAGTTTGACGTAGGGCAAAACCAAAGCTGGAAGTCTAAGCTTTCTATCTGGGTAAGAGGAAATTTTTTCATTCCTGATGCCCGCGTTTTCTGGGTAAAACCTTCCGTCAGTTTTTTAGAGCAATATTTAAAAGAAAATAAAATTGATGTGGTGGTAACTTCAGGGCCACCCCATTCCCTGCATCTGATCGGTTTAAATCTTAAAAAGAAACTTCCGGGTCTGAAATGGATTGCAGATTTCCGTGATCCGTGGACCGAAATTTCCTATTATAAACATTTAAAGCTTACCGGAAGCTCAGATAAAAAACACCGCCGACTGGAAAGTGAAGTCTATAAAAATGCAGACATAACACTGGCTACAAGCTATACCGATGCCGAAAACTTCCGTAAAAACGGGGCCAATGCCATTTGTATCACAAACGGATTTGATGATAGTGATTCGCAGGGACAAAAAGGTGAAATCGTAAAATTGCAAAATAGTGAAACTGAAAATCATCATTTCACATTGAGCTATATCGGCGTTTTAGAGCAGTTGAGAAATCCTGAAAACCTTTGGAACGCTCTTAATGAATTAGTGAAGACCCGTCCTGATTTTGCAGAAAATTTCATTTTGAAATTTGCAGGAAGAATTGATGATAAAATTCTGAATACTTTTGAAAATTCAGATTTAAAAAAACATATTCTCAATCTGGGCTATCTTTCTCATGACAATGCGATAGGTGAAATGCAAAATTCTGATATGCTGCTGATTACCAATTTCCCGAATGACTCATCCAAAGGTATTATCCCCGGGAAAATATTTGAATATTTAGCTTCAGGAAAACAGATTATCTCATTTGGACCGGATCAGGCCGATGTTTCTAAAATTTTAGCAGAAACCAATGCAGGAAAGCATTTCAGTTATCATGATTCTGAAACCATAAAAACGTTCATCCTTGAAAAATATGAATTATGGAAAAGTGGAAATCTTCTTGAAAACACTCAGAATATTGAGCAGTTTTCAAGAAAAAATCTTACTAAAAAGCTGGCTGAAATCTTAGATTAAATAGTCCATTGATCATTAATCACCGCGATCAGATAATAAGTTCCCTGGAATTCTTCAAATACAAAACGGAGCGTTTTCCAATCCATTTCACCGTATTTTTCTGTACCTTTTATATAGTTTTCGGTAAAATCATGTTTTGGATAAATCTCCTGTAAATTATTCAGGGAATTACCTCCACCCTGAAATTTATTCAGAGAATAGGCAGATGCAGTAAAGTCTTTTGAGAATACCCATTTTCCTAAATAATTTTTGATCGTTTCTTTATACGGATCACCGGAACTATCATGTGATCCCCATGTAAAAAGGGTTTTTGTAGGATAATATTTTTCAAATGCTTCCTTAGAAAACTGTTTATCGCTTTTAGGATCTACAAAAGCATACATCGAAAATCTAACTCCTTTCTGTGGATGGATGCATTCGGCAAACTTTTTATAATCCTTATCTTTTAAAATCTTTAAAATCTCATCATTCGTTTTCTTCAGAACTTCTTCTTTATTGGCGATTACCTCATGGGTATTTGCTATAGTATCCGTTTTTATCTGAGTTGTAGAATCAGTACTTTCAGCAGCAGGCTTTTTCGGTTCTTGTTTACAGGCTACCAAACTTAGAACCAGAATTGAAATGAATAGTTTTTTCATCTTAACAATTTATGATTATGATTTTTAATGTCCTATAAAATCACCAAAACTGATGCCAACAAAAATAGGGGTAATAGATAAGTTCTTTTGCCTGTTATAAGCTTAATATGATGGTTTTAAGTAAATTTGTTATATGGAAATTTTAGATATTCTTATTATCGGAGCCGGACCTATTGGTCTTAACTGTGCCCTTGAAGCTAAAAAAAACAACCTCACCTATTTGATCATAGAAAAAGGAACCATTGTCAATTCACTGTACAACTATCCTTTATACATGCGGTTCTTCTCAACTGCTGAAAAGCTGGAAATCGACGAAATTCCGTTTATATCAACAGCGCCTAAACCCGGCAGACAGGAAGCTCTGGAATACTATCAGGGAATTGCAAGACAGAAGAATCTCCATATCAATTTATATGAAAAAGTAGTAAAAGTTTCAAAAGATAATGATGTATTTGAAATTGAAACCACAAAATCAAAATATGCCGCAAAGAATGTCATTATCTCAACCGGTTTTTATGATATCCCGAATCTGATGAATATTCCGGGAGAAAATCTTCCGAAAGTGAAGCATTATTATACCGAACCTTATCCTTATGCCAAGCAGAAAGTTGTAGTGGTGGGCTCAAGCAATTCAGCGGTGGATGCTGCTTTGGAAACCTATAGAAAAGGAGCGGAAGTCACGATGATCATCAGGCATTCCGAAATATCAAAAAGCGTAAAATATTGGGTAAAACCGGATATTGAAAACAGAATCTCTGAAGGAAGTATCATTGCTCATTTTAATTCTGAAATCTCAGAGGTAAGGGAAAATACGGTTGTATTTAAAGATGAAAACGGACAGGCTCATGAGATTGAAAATGATTTTGTCTTAGCCATGACGGGCTATCTTCCGGATTTTGATTTTTTAAAAAACTCAGGAATTGAATTACAGGGAGATTGCCTGAATCCGCTATATCATCCGGAAACTATGGAAACCAATATTAAAAATCTTTATCTGGCAGGTGTAGTTTGTGGAGGAAAAGATACGCACCTCTGGTTTATTGAAAATTCCAGAATTCATGCTGAGATGATTGTTCGGGATATTGTTTCGAAATAATTTTGTTACAACAGGTAGATTTTTTTATGATCTCGCTGATTTTTGCTGATTAAGCAGATGTTTATGTATTAAGAGTTAAAATTTAAGGTAACTATATACTATTTTACACTTATTTTTTCTTGCCTCTCCGATGGTTTTTATCGCAAAGAAAATGATGAGTCGGACCGATCTAAGATGAGCAAAGTTTTTCAATCTATTAAAATAGATTTCAAAAGAATACTTCATAGCAGCTTTGCTGCCTTCTTTGCTTTTCTTAAAATAAAGCAGTCGAATTTTAAAAGCTTTGCGTTAATAAAAATTGATGAGTGTAAAATAGTATATAGTTGCCAAATTTAATAACTTTGTTTTATTGCTAAGTCTTAAAAATCTATTTTGGCTCCGACGATGAAATTCCTTTTAGCAGCCGGGTTATAAAACCGGTTTCCGAAAGCATTCGTATCAAAGCCCAATACATAATCTGTATTATAAAGATTCTGAATCTGAAGATAGAGATTCAGCCTTGTTTTTTCAAAATTAACGGGAAATCTGAACTGAATATTTCCGACAAAACTCGATTCCGACCATACGGAATTGGCATCATTCAAAGGGGTTTTTGAAGTATAAAAATGGGAATAATCCATTGAGAGTTTTTTAAAGAATACAAAATTCAATAAGCTGTTGATTGTTGTTGCAGGAACTCCGGTCAGATCATTTCCGGAAAACACCTGATTGTTTCCAGCATAATCTTCAAATTTAAAGTTGTAGAAACTTCCCGAGACCCTGAATTTAAAACGGCTCAGAAAATCATTCTGAAAGCTAAAGCTTTTAGATTCCAAAAGTATTTCAAGTCCTTTCTGCACGGTGCTTCCCTGATTCACAAAAAATTCCTGGCCAGCTTCATTCTGCCTTCTTACAATAACATTTTTCATCCGGAAATCAAAATAACCTGCTTCAATGAAAATCATGTTTCCAAACTGTTTGCGTACACCAAATTCTTTATTCCATCCATATTCCGGAACAAGGTTCAGATTAAATTGCTGGTCTGAAGAACGGATTTCCTCGTTGGTTGGAGCAGAGTTTCCTTTTCCAGCCTTCACCCGTACTGAAAATCCTTTTCCTAATTGATAAGTAATTCCAAAATTGGGAAGCCATTGATTTTTAAAATGTATTTTCCCTTTCCCGGAGGTCGGGTATAGTCTTTCCCAATCGTATGAATTGGAGTTAAGACTTATGGAAATATCTGTAAACAGCTTTTCAGCAATATTGAATTTCTGTGAAAGAAAATAAAACCCGGAAGTATTTTTAAGCTGATCAAAATTCTGTGGATTGCCTTCATTTCCTCCGTGATTATCGTAATTTTTAATAAGAATATCATTGATTCCGCTTTCAAAACCCAATCTCCAGGCTAATGAAATTGCACGCCAGTTTTTCTCATAATTGAGATGAGTCCTTAAAGCGAAATTCTTCTCAAAACGGTTTTCAAAATTGGTGATAAAAGGGTTTTCAAAATCAACATACGAGCCCTGAATTAAAATAAAATGGGATAACTGTGGGTTTAAATTATACTCATGTGAAACTCCGGCTAAAATCATTCTGTTCCGGATTCCTGCATTTTGTTCTGCAGCACCTGGAAGTGTTGCTGTTGCCGGTCTGGCCTGCTTTCTGTCTATTTGCATCTGCTCAAGGGTAAGCCCGCCCGGAGTCTGATAATTTAGGTCAGAAAATAAAAGCATTGCATGTAACGATGCTTTTTCTGTATATTGAAACCGGTCTTTTAAAAAAATCAGTTTTCTCTCAACCGCAGATTGTTTCCTGTAAGAATCAGTTCTGTAATAATTTTCGAAAATCTCAAAAAAATGCTTTCCTGATTGTTTTGAGAAATTAAAACTCTGATTAAAAGTTCCGTAACTTCCTGTAGCCAGATTCACAGACACATGATCAGCTTTTCTTGTCTGAAGCAGAAGCGTTCCACCGGTTACAGCCCCGTAATCACCACTTTCAGGTCCTTTATAAATCTCCATTCTGTCGATCAGCTCGGGAGAAATAACATTAAAATAAGTATTTCCCGAGGCATCCGACAAAATAAAATCGTCAAGATAAACTTTGATATTCCGGACTCCAAAAGGTGAACGTAAAGTGCTTCCCCGCAAAGAAATCCTATAGCTTGCCGGGGAACGTTCTTCCATTCTGGCACCTGCAATCTGGTTAACGGATTCCAACATTCTCTCAGGCGTATTCTGGTTAAGAAGATTTTCCGAAACCACAGCAACCGACTTTGTAGAAGTGATAAAAGGAACCGGTTTTTTATAGGCATCAATTCTCACCTCAGAAATTAAACCCACAGAATCTCCTCTTTTTTGCGAAAAGAGAACCGAACTGCAGAATATCAGAATTAAGAAACCGTATTTTGTCATCAATACAAAGCTAGGAGTTTATTTAAAATGAATGAAATCTGTTTTTGTATTTATGTATTCATGTATTAACGTATTGATGATTAATTCCTAAGTATAAAGTATATTATCAACACCACCAACTCATGACTCATAACTCATAACTCCTAACTTCTATCAGCTTTATCTTTAAGCATCCACGGCACAACAAAATAAAAGGCTACCGCAATAACGGTTGCCAGAGCTCCCGTTCCAAGCCATAAAACCGTGAACCCGAATTTCTCCGCAATCAGGGTTCCTACATAAGGTGTAATGATAAATGCAATGGAAAATGATATTCCGTTCAGTCCCATATAAGCTCCTTTATTATTTTCTCCGGAGCGCAAGGCTGTAATGGTCGACATGAAAGGCAACGTCCAGATTTCTCCGATACACAATATCGTCATGGATACTATCAGTGTAATCATACTGTAATCAAATGCCATCATTGCATAAGAAAACCCGCATAAGAAAGTTCCTAAGAGCATGGTAGATGCAAGCTTAAAATATTTTTCGGCAATTTGTACAAATGCCATTTCCAGCAGCACGATCAGGAAACCGCTGTATCCTAAAATAAATCCTATACTCTGCTGGCTCAGGTGTGCCGTATCTTTGTAGAAAATCGTCAATGTGCTGAATAACTGGAAAAAGCATATGGAAAAGAGCATACAAAAGAAACAGTAAATTAAGAACTTACTGTCGCGGTATGGCGAATTTTCTTTTTTAATCAATACAGCTTCTTTTATTTTTTTAGCTTTTCTTGCAGCCAGTTTATTTCGCTTCCCGAAGAACCAGATATACATCAGACCTGCCAGTAAAGCTCCCAAAGCATTGCTGAAAAATAAAAACTCATAAGAAATGGCCGATAAAATCCCACCCAGAGCCGGGCCAATAGAAAATCCCAGATTTACGGCCATACGGTTCAGCGAGAATGCTCTCGTAATATTTTCAGGCTTTGCATATTTGGTAATAGCCACCGAGTTAGCCGGACGAAAAGCTTCACTTACAATACTCTGAACCAGAATAATACCGGCCAGTCCCACTTCTGTTTTAAACAGCGGGATCAGACAAAACAACGGTACGCTGAGCAACAGGCTTAAGCTCTGTACCCGGTATTCCCCGATTTTATCTGTAATCATTCCTCCGAGCCAGGAACCGAGTACCGATCCTATTCCGAAAAAGCTCAGGATAATTCCTGAATTTTCAATGCTAAAATGCAGGTGAGCCGTCATGTATACTCCCAAAAACGGAAGCACCATCGATCCGGACCGGTTGATGAGCATTACCAATGCCAACATCCAACTTTCCTGGGAAAGCCCTTTAAATGAACTTGTATATATATGTAATAGTTTCACAATTTTAAATTTTGTATTTGGTTAACACAAAGAGCAAAGATTAATAATCCATCTATCATTGATCAGATTTGTCACATTACAATTAATTTTCTTTGCATATCCTTGCAGCTATATAATTAAAAGTTTCCGATACATTTCTATCATTTAATTTCGAAAACACTAAACTGACAATAAAAAAACAGAGCCTAAAAATTAAGCCCTGTTTCTTTAATATATTGATATCAATAATTTTTACTCCGGCTTATAAGAGTCTTTTAATGTTACAGTACGGTTGAATACCAGATTTGTATCCGTAGAATCCTGATCTTTCGTAAAATATCCTATTCTCTGGAACTGTAAAGGTTCTCCAACAGCCACATCTTTTAAACCAGGCTCAGCAAATCCTTTAATAATCCTCACCGATTCAGGGTTGATGAAATCAAGAAAATCCACATCTTTCTCAGCATCAGGCTGTTCAACAGTGAATAAATTTTCAAAAATTCTTACTTCCACAGGAATTGCATGTTTTGCAGATACCCAGTGTAATGTACCTTTTACTTTTCTTAAGCTTTCTTCAGTTCCGCTTCCTGACTTACTTTTTTCATCGTAAGTAGCGTAAATTGTGGTAATTTCTCCATTTTCATCCTTCTCCACTCTTTCAGCTTTGATGATGTATGCAGATTTTAAACGCACTTCACCGCCTAATTTTAATCTGAAAAATTTATTATTGGCTTCTTCTTTGAAATCTTCACGCTCAATGTATAATTCTCTTGAGAATGGAATTTCTCTTGTTCCGGCACCTTCCTGTTCAGGATTGTTTTCAGTTTCCACCCATTCTTCTTTCCCTTCAGGATAGTTCTCGATCACCAATCTGACCGGATCTACGACCGCCATGACACGTTTAGCCACTTTGTTAAGATCTTCACGGACACTGAAATCCAATAACTGAATTTCGATCAGGTTTTCTCTTTTTGCAACTCCTACTCTTTCAATAAAATTCCTGATGGAAGCAGGTGTAAAACCTTTTCTTCTCATTCCGGAGATCGTAGGCATCCTTGGATCATCCCAACCCGTCACTACCTTTTCAGCGACAAGTCTTTGAAGCTTTCTTTTGGATGTGATCATATAAGAGACATTCATCCTTGCAAATTCTCTCTGCTTTGGTGCTACTTTAGATTCATCATATACCTGATCCAGATACCAGTTATAAAGTGGTCTGTGGTTTTCAAATTCTAAAGAGCACAATGAATGTGATACTTGTTCCAAATAGTCGGATTCACCATGAGCCCAATCATACATCGGGTAAATTTTCCATTCGGTACCTGTTCTGTGGTGTGGTCTTTTTAAAATTCTGTACATCACAGGGTCACGCATGTTCATATTCGGTGAAAGCATATCGATTTTTGCACGTAGAGACATGGCACCTTCTTCAAATTCACCGTTCTTCATTCTTTCGAATAAGTCTAAAGACTCTTCAACAGGACGATTTCTATAAGGCGATTCAACACCGGGTTCTGCAGGATTCTTTCTCTGCTCGGTGATCACTTCTGATGGTTGCTCATCTACATATGCCTTCCCTTCCTTGATCAGTTGAACGGCCCAATCATAAAGCTGCTGGAAGTAGTCTGATGCATACAATTCTTTATCCCATTTGAAACCAAGCCATTCAACGTCTTTTTTAATAGAATCTACAAATTCCTGCTCTTCTTTTTCAGGGTTTGTATCATCGAAACGCAGGTTTACGGGAGCATTGTATTTTTCACCCAAACCAAAGTTGATGCAGATGGCTTTTGTATGCCCTACATGCAGGTATCCGTTTGGTTCAGGGGGAAAACGGAAACGGATCTGATTTTGATTCAAACCGTTTGCCAGATCATCTTCAATAATTTGCTCAATAAAATTGAGTGATTTTTTTTCTTCTTCCATTAAGTTAGCTTTTATTTATGCAAAAAAAGTTTCACAAAGTTAGGGAAAATTTAGGGTTTACGAAAGCGATGATTAAATGCCAACATTCAATAATTCAATATTTTTTCAAAAAATATCAATCAACAATTCGGGTTTGAAGTAAAATCCAAAGATAATTTATGAAGTTTATAAAAAATATCCCATTTTATAAAAAAAATGATATTCCGAGCTGTATTTGGGGTTATAAATCTAGTTTTCAGCAGATTAAAAGAAAATGAGAATATTTTTATAATAATCAGTTAACAATCTGTTAAAATATAATTATTAATAAATTTTTATGTTAAAAATTATCAATAATCAAAATTTGGCATAAAGATTGCTTATTTCTAGGAATAGAGAATTAACCAAATCCATTAAATTTTCCATCATGAAAAAGTTTAAGCTAAAGTTTTCTCATTTATTAGAGAACATCAAGAAAGCAATCTTCGTTACCGAAGAGATTTAATTAGACTTTAACTGGAAAAAGTAACACAGTTTCCAGGGTATCATCATGCTTTAAAAAGCAATTGTTCCCCTCGCAAATCCAAATGATTATCAAAATTATTAGTAAATAAGCCTCCTGTGCCCAGGCCTTGAGGCATTTTACTTTTTTTAGTATAGGTATACTGTGCTATGGCGTTTAAACCGATATTACTTTCAAGCGCGGAAGTGATCCACCAGTTTATGTTTTGTTTTTCAGCAAGAGAAATCCATTCGTCAGAACCTGAAAAACCTCCTACCAAAGCCGGTTTAAGAATAATATATTGAGGTTTTATAGTTTCTAAAAGCCTTTCTTTTTCATCGCAATCAGTAATTCCTATTAATTCTTCATCCAAAGCAATCGGCGTTGGAGTTTGGGCACATAATTCCTTCATATCATTCCGGTTCCCGGCTTTAATCGGTTGCTCGATGGAATGAATATTCAGGTCTGCCAGTTGCTGCAAAACTATTTTGGATTCCTCAGTACTGAATCCGCCATTGGCATCCACTCTCAATTCTAATTTTTCTTTCGAAAATTTAGCTCTTAGCTTCTGAAGGATTTCATGCTCCGATTTCCAGTTTACACCTATTTTCAATTTAATACAATGGAAACCCTGATCCAGCTTATCCTGAATCTGTTCTTCCATATAATTAACATCTCCCATCCATATTAAACCATTGATTATTATCGGAGATTGTCCATTAGTAAATTCGCTTGGAAAATAGAGATTGCTCCCGTATCTCAGATTACGCATCGCCTGTTCGTATCCGAACCAAAGTGACGGAAATTCTTTTAATTCTTTTTTTAGAAACTCAGCATCATTCTGAATATTTTGACAAAGCCACTGTAGCTTTTCTTCATAATCCGGTCTGTCATCAAAGCTCAGTCCTCTGAAAACTGCACATTCCCCTGTACCTTTTTTATCATTCTCTGAAACTTCAAGAATAAAGGTTTCTTTTTCAGACAAAACGCCTCGAGATGTTCCACTCGGGCGTTTGAATTGTAATAAATATTTAAAATATTCTGCTTTCATTTATTTTACACTATCGATTCGCATAAACTCCTCTGCTTTTTCCACCATATCGATACTTCCGCAGAAAAACGGAATTCTTTGATGCAATTCTGTAGGTTCTATTTCCAGAATTCTTTGAAATCCGTCTGTAGCTTTTCCTCCGGCCTGCTCAGCTAAAAATGCCATCGGATTACATTCATATAGTAATCTTAATTTACCATTCGGAGCCTGAGAATAGGAAGGATAAATATAAATTCCGCCTTTCAGCATGTTTCTATGGAAATCAGCTACTAAAGATCCGATATATCTTGAGGTATATGGCCTGTCACCTTCTTCCATCTGGCAATATTTAAGGTAGTTTTTAACTCCCTGTGGAAATTTAATATAGTTTCCTTCGTTGATAGAATAGATTTTACCCGTTTTAGGGAACTTCATATTAGGATGAGAAAGATAATAGGTTCCCAGGGACGGATCCAGTGTAAATCCGTTTACTCCATTTCCTGTTGTATAAACAATCATTGTTGATGAACCGTAAATCACATAACCTGCTGCAATCTGGTTAACGCCTTTTTGTAAAAAATCTTCCAGCTGAACCGGAGTTCCTGGTTCCGTAACTCTTCTGTAAATAGAAAAGATCGTTCCTACCGAAACATTTACGTCAATATTTGAAGACCCGTCAAGAGGATCGATCAATACAACATATTTACTTAAATGCCCATTCTCACCACATTTAATATCAATAAAATCATCATTTTCCTCGGAAGCAATTCCACACACCACTTCTCTCTGTGACAATGCAGTAATAAAGATATCATTGGCGATCACATCAAGCTTCTGCTGCTCTTCGCCCTGAATATTTTCATTTCCTGCTTTACCTATAATATCTGCAATTCCAGCCTTGTTTACTTCCCTGTTTACCACTTTTGAAGCCAATCTTATTGCACTGAGAAGACGAGAAAATTCCCCCGTAGAGTACTGAAAGTCGTCCTGTTTATCAATAAGAAATTCCCCTAAAGTCTGTAATGGTTGATCTGACATATTTTACTTTTTATGTTTTCACCAAATTTCGTAAAATTTATAACAATGGAAAGAATTTTCTTTCAAAATAGCTTAACAACTGTTTTTCAACACAATACACCAATATATATTTGTAACATTGAGATGACATCTTTACAATTAATCACCAATATAGGACACCGGGGAAAAGGAATTCCTGCAATCACACTCATTTTAATAAAATCTTAATTGCCTGTCTCCGCTGCCTCTTTCATATCTCATTGTAAATTTATAATTTTGACCTCCGTAAAAAACTCAACTAATTTTTATCTAACAATTTTATTTTTAACAATTTAATGAAAATTTTCAAGTTTGGTGGGGCGTCTGTAAGAGATGCCGAAAGTGTAAAAAATGTATCTATGGTTTTAAAAAGCCAGGGATTTGCCAAGTGTTTGCTGGTTATTTCAGCGATGGGCAAAACAACTAATGAATTGGAAAAAGTAGTAGAGCTTTATTTCAAGAAGGATAACTATCAAACTGAAATTGAAAAGATAAAACGAAAACACATCGAAATCTCACAGGGCTTATTTCCTGAAAACCACGCTGTTTTTGCAGAAATCAACCTGTTTTTTGATGATATTGATTCTTTTTTGAGAAGAAATAAATCGCCTAATTACAGCTTTGTCTATGATCAGGTGGTAAGCTGCGGAGAAATGATTTCCACTAAGATTGTAAGTGAATATTTAAATGAAATACAGTTTACCAATCAATGGTTGGATGCAAGAGATTATATAAAAACGGATAATTCATATCAGGAAGGTGTTGTAGACTGGACAAGAACTGAAGAGTTTATGTCTACCCTCAACCCGGAAATCTGCTATGTAACGCAAGGTTTCATCGGTTCTGATGAGAATAATTTCACGGTAACACTGGGAAGAGAAGGTTCCGACTATTCTGCTGCTATTTTTGCTTATTGCCTGAATGCTGATGCGATGACGATATGGAAAGATGTTCCGGGAGTGATGACTGGTGACCCGAGAAAATTCAAGGATGTAAGCCTTCTGTCCCATATCTCTTATGAGGAGGCTATTGAAATGGCCTATTATGGAGCAAGTGTAATTCACCCGAAAACATTGCAACCACTACAGCAAAAAAATATTCCTTTTTATGTAAAATCTTTCGTTGATCCTACAAAAGAAGGGACAAAAGTAGGTGCTTCAAGCGAGAATCAACAGGAGGAATCTTATATTTTAAAAGAAAATCAAACGTTGCTGAAAATTTCCACAAGAGATTTTTCTTTCATTGCAGAAGACCATATGAGTTTAATTTTCGGATATTTGTCAAAATATAAAATTAAAGTTTCTCTGATGCAGAATTCAGCAATTTCATTAGCTTTATGTTTGGAAGATAAATTCCATACCATAGATGAGCTTAATGAAGAGCTTCAAAAGGTTTTTAAAACTGAGGTAATGAAAAATGTATCTTTATTTACGGTACGAAATGCGAAGATTGATAATATTGATAAATTTTACCAGGAAAAAAGTGTTTTATTAGAGCAGATCTCAAAAAATACACTTCAAATGGTAACACAATAAAACTAATAGCGACTAAAAACACATGAGTTTAATTTCGAAAAACGATTTAATTAAAGCTTCCGGCTTGAGTAAAATAGGATTCCTGAAGAACCCTGTAGCATCTGCTGTGATGAGCCTTACTAAAATAAACGAAGTAAATAAGCTGTATGATAAGCTCAAAGATAAGGAAGGTAAAGACTTTTTCGACTCATTTGTAAGAGAGAGAAACTTAAGTTATATCGCTTTTGAAGAAGATTTAGCCAAAATCCCGAAAACAGGACCTTTTATTCTTGTTTCCAATCATCCGCTTGGGGCAATTGACGGGATTTTAATGTGCAAAATTTTATCAGAAGTTCGTCCGGATTTCAAAGTAATGGGTAATTTTCTTCTGGAGAAAATAAAACCCATGGAACCGTATGTAATTTCTGTAAACCCTTTTGAAAACAGAAAAGAAGCTTACAGCAGCTCATCCGGAATGCGTGAAACATTAAAGCATCTTCAGAACGGAGGCTGTGTAGGTATTTTTCCGGCAGGGGAAGTTTCCAACAAGAACAACCCGTACGGAGAAATTTTAGATAGAGAATGGGAAAAACCGGCCCTTAAGCTGATAAAAATGGCAAAAGTGCCGGTAGTTCCTATGTATTTCCATGCGAAGAACAGCCGCCTGTTTTATCAGATTGCAAAACTCCATCCGAATTTGCAGACCCTGATGCTTCCTTCGGAAATGATGAATGAAAGGGAAAAACCGATCCGTATCAGAATCGGAAAGCCTATTGCTGTAAAAGCGATGGATGATATGGAAACTATTGAAGAGCTTGGAGAATTCCTCAAACGTAAGGTATACATGATGAAATCTTACTATGAAAAAAGGAAATCTCTTGCCCAGGCTATTAATCTTCAGAACCTTTCATTAAAATTCCCTTTACTGAAGGAGGAAAATATTGTTCAGAATATCATAGACGAGACTCCAAAAGAGGATATTATTCATGATATCAGCAAACTGAAAGGCACTGATAAAATGCTTTTCAGCAATGGCAATTATGAAATTTATTTTACTACCTATGAAGAAATTCCTTCTGTAATGAGGGAAATTGGCCGTCAGAGAGAACTTACGTTCCGTGCTGTTGGCGAAGGCAGTAATCTTCCTTTTGACCTTGATGAATATGATAAACATTATCATCATCTTTTCCTTTGGGATAATGCGGAGGAAAAACTGGTCGGAGCTTACAGAATGGCTCTGGGTAAAGATGTGATGAAAAAATATGGGATTAAAGGGTTCTACACCAGTTCTTTATTTGAATTCGAGCAGGACATTCACCCTTTCTTTAAAAAGGTAATTGAAATGGGACGTGCATACATCTGCCAGGAATACCAGCAGAAACCACTTCCGCTTTTCCTTTTGTGGCGTGGGATTGTACATGTGTGTTTAAGAAATCCTGATCATAAGTTTTTGATGGGTGGTGTAAGTATTTCCAATAAATTTTCGGAGTTTTCAAAATCTCTGATGATCGAATTTATGCGTTCGAATTATTACGATGGTGCAGTTGCACAGTACATCACTCCCAGAAATGAATATAAAGTAAAACTCAGAGACCGGGATAAAAATATCTTCTTTGAGGAAATGGAATCTGACCTTAACAAGCTCGATAAAATCATTGATGACCTTGAACCGGAGCTAAGACTGCCTGTTTTAATCAAAAAATACATCAAACAAAATGCAAAAGTAATTGCATTTAATGTAGATCCGAACTTTAATGATGCGATTGACGGGCTGATGTACATCCGCATCAGTGACCTTCCGGAAAGCACGATTAAGCCTGTATTAGAGGAAATGAGCGAACAAATCAGAAAAGAACAGGAAAATAATCCGGCTGAAAATCAATAGGTTTTATTTTTCTCCGAAAAAAACTCCGTTAATACTTGCTTCATATATGAAAACTTCTTACTTTTGCAACACTTTAAAACAACGAAGTAAGACAAACAAAAATATAATGGTTTCTTAGCTCAGTTGGTAGAGCAATGGATTGAAAATCCATGTGTCCCTGGTTCGATTCCTGGAGAAACCACAAACCGCCTGAATAAGGCGGTTTTTTATTCCACTTGTAAAAAAAACATTTGGAGAATATTATAAAAATTATTATTTTTGCACCCACTTTAAACGACAAAGTAAGACAACAAACTATATGGTTTCTTAGCTCAGTTGGTAGAGCAATGGATTGAAAATCCATGTGTCCCTGGTTCGATTCCTGGAGAAACCACAAGAAATTAGATATTTCTAATAATCCCCTCAAATTGTATGATTTGAGGGGATTTTATTTTGGTAATAGCCTAAACTGCCTACTTTCATTTTGTATTCTTTTGATGGTAACCCTGAACAACAAAAAAGCCTTTAAACATTAGCATTTAAAGACTCTTTGATTTTATTTGGTTTCTATCTGGCGGAGAAGGAGGAACTATAGTCGAACCTTATTCCCTTTTCTGGAAACAATAAATAATTAATTAACAATCTATAACGCCAAAATCAAGTAAAACTGAAATACACTTTATCTTACTTGAAATTATTCAGCAGCCGCCTTTGCTGGGAACACGTTTATAAATTTTTTTACTATCTCGTTCTACATAGTCGCCCGATACGATTGGATATGAATACTTGGGTGCGTACAATACACTATGACTTCTTATAATTATTTTGTCGTTAACTTTCAGGCTATGCAATTGCTGAAATTCATTAGAATTTTCTAACCCAAAACTGAGAATATAATCTTCGTCATTAATTCTGATCATCATTCCAAAACCTAATCGTGATCCCGGCGGAAGAGAAAGAGAGGTTACAACAGCTTCCATATTCATAGAATACCTTACCTGATTTCTTATTTTAGCAGCACCGTCAAGCACTTTTTTACCTTCGGGAGACGCTTTCCATTTTTGGAACTTTATGCCATCTGGGGTAGCCTCCCATTTTTTCAATTCGGTTTTCATTTCAGCAGCAGAGAGTGGCTTTTGGGCCGACTTTTTAAAAGTTTCATTTTTGATTTCGCGATTAGCAAATACCAGTCCGCTTACCACAACCAGCGGTAAGATCAGAGCATAAATAAATTTTCTCATATTTTTATAGATTTAATTGACAGATACGTTTAAGGCATTTCTTTTATTTTTCGTATCTTTTGAAGTTGATGCAACAAAGATACTTTGATAGTGTTCAGACGAAGGAACCTGGATTGTAAATAATAGTGTAACCTTTGTAAATAAATTGTAAATGGTATGTCTCAAAACCGAAATCTTCTCTCCGGGAAACGCAAGTACCTGTTTGGATTGATATTGCTCTCGTTTATCTCTTTGATTTGTGTGGCATTCAGCATGACCAGCAGTGACGATTTTGATATCGCCAGGAGAGAAGTTTTGCTTCGAAGGATAGGAGATGAATTACTCACGCAGTCGGGTGACAGTAAATCAAGGGTGCTTCCGATACAAAAGATTGCAGAAAATGAATACCAGATCAGGTTTGAGAATGAGCTTACTTTTAAACCGGAATCGCTGGTGAATACTACCCGACGTTTATTGGCCAAAGATCCTCTCGCACGTGATTATGTAGTTAACGTTCTGAACTGTGGCAACTCCAGTGTAGCCTATGGATACGCTATATCCAATAATAAAAAAGATGATATCATAGCTTGTAGAGGAAGAGTGCAGCCCAAAGGATGTTACATGATTAACATTAAATTTGAGCCGACCGGAATAAATACAGCAAAGAATGGTTATGTTCTGGGCATCCTGTCATTTTTAGCTTTTGTTGGTTTCATTTTTTTGAGATCGGATAGACCACGAAGAGCTGCACCCGGCGACCAAAACACCAACATTTTAACATTTGGATCAGTCTTGTTTAATGCGCAGGAACAGCAACTGGAAATACATAAAAACATCATAAACCTGACCGGAACGGAAACGCGTCTGCTGCTCATTTTCGCGCAGTCTCCTAACCAGACTATAGAGAGAAGCCGGCTGCAAAAAGAGATATGGGAAGATGAAGGTGTTATTGTAGGACGCAGCCTGGATATGTTTATATCAAAACTTAGAAAAAAACTGGAATTTGATCCTAATATCAAAATTGCTGTTATACGCGGTAAAGGATATAAGCTTGAAATTAGCTCTTAAGAAGAATCTCCTATAAATTCCTATCCGATTTTTCTTTCTTTAATTTATTCCAGTTATTAATATTCATAATTAAAACAGGAAGCAAGGCAATAGGAATTACTTTTAAAGCACTGAATCCTTTTTTAAAGGTCAAAAACATTGTGCTTAAAAATAAAAGAACAATGACAGTCATTAGCATAATGGTAAGAACTTTTATCTTCTTTTCGTTATTGATAAGTTCTTCATCGGTATATTTGGAGATTGATTTGGTGTCTTTCATGGTATTATTTTTTCTTAATGACTTCAAATGTATTAATTTTTCCAACAGGTGCTATTTTGATATTTTTATCTCCTTTTGTAACATAAAAGTAATAAGAACTGTTGATGTCGATCATATAGATATCGGTTGTCTCGCCGGATTCGGAAGTGATTTTGTAATTGTATTTTAAATCCTGAGTATTAATTCTCTTTTTAATAATACTGCCTTCACCTAATCCCAGTCCTACAAAAAGAGCGAGAAGTTCAATGGCCACAAGTATTGCAAATATCGGAATCATCGATTTTTGTAATGTTTTTTTATCAACTTCAGAATTTATTTTATAGCTTCCTAACAGCTTTTTGCTCCAGTTTTTATCGCTGTTTTTCACAAGTATTACCTGAAATAAAAAGAAGAAAAGCACAACCGAAATTATTATGATGATCAAAATAGGACTTGAAGCCATATCAGCAATCGGACTGATCAGAATGTCAGTTATGGAGGAATATTTTAAAATATTTATTTCCAGTTGATAAAAAAGAATACTTTCCTTTAAAAGTCCAAGAATGATAAGATATAAATAGCCTAAAGGTAATAATCCTTGGATTTTTTCTAAGTATTTCATTTGTCTAAGATATTATTTTTATCTTAAATTGTTTTAATTAGGTAAATTTCTTTTTTTGGAGATTAAGCAGAAGTTGTATCTCCTACAATTCAGCCTTCCCTCTATTTCTGTTGTTAAAACTTAAAATCCGGAGCAAATTGGTTATATTAGTTAGGAAAACTAAACAACCTAAACAACAGAATCATGGAAGAAAAGTATGTGCGTAACAGAATCTATGTTACAGAAAACGAGCAGGAACTTATAAAAAATTTTCCCATACTGATTGGCGGCTGCGGTATCGGAAGCAATATTGCAGAATGTGCTCTGAGATTTGGCTTTGAAAACCTTACTCTGGTTGACGGGGACCGGATAGAAGAATCCAACCTTAACAGACAGAATTATACTGCACAGGATATTTCTCATTATAAATCCGAAACTCTTTATAAAAGGTTAAAAACCATTAATCCTTCTGCAGATATCAGATACATGACAGAATACATTCATCGTGAAAATGCCAATTCCATCATACAAAACCATAAAGCAGCCATCAACGCCCTTGATTTTTCATCGGATATCCCACTTTATTTCGATGCAAAATGTAGGGAAAATAATATCAACGTTCTACATCCTTATAATCTGGGGTGGGCAGGCCTTGTAGCAGTGATCACCCCGCACTCGGCAAAGCTGGAATCAATTACGGATAAGGATTTTAATGAACTGGAAATGGTACGGTATGTTCTTCGCGATCTTCAATTGAAGGGCAGACCTTATCACTGGCTTGAAAATACTTTGAATGAATATACCAATGAAAATGTAAAAATTTCACCTCCGCAGTTATCTATTGCTTCATGGACTGTTGCCGCAACATGCACTCATCTGCTCTATCTTCT
This sequence comes from Chryseobacterium tongliaonense, assembly GCF_041224435.1. Taxonomy (NCBI): domain Bacteria; kingdom Pseudomonadati; phylum Bacteroidota; class Flavobacteriia; order Flavobacteriales; family Weeksellaceae; genus Chryseobacterium; species Chryseobacterium tongliaonense. The sequence continues at coordinate 150,687 of NZ_JBGFFD010000003.1, forward strand.
GGCAACCAATAAAGAAGTGAATATATTTCCCGAATATTACCTCCGGTCTGCAGCATCATAATAATTTGTTATTGGTAACAAATGATAAAGCTTCGGAGATATTACTTACCTGCATTTTTTCAAATAATTTTCTCCGGTGAAATTTTATAGTATCCGGAGAAACAAAAATTTTCTCTGCAATCTCATTAATTGTATAGCCTTGAGCATGGTATCTTAAGACGTCCAGCTCACGTTCCGTAAGCTTTATTTTTTCTTCATTCCGCCAAACCCCATCTTTAATATCATACATCCAGTATTGGTTGGTTCCTTGTTTAAAAATGGTAATATTTCCGGATTCAGTATGGGTGGATAGCGAAACAATACACATTGCTTTCCATATTTTACCGTCTTTGGTAAGGAAAAGCGGAGTAAGCTTATGATTAATAAGAATCGCCTTCCCTTTATTCAGAATATGAAAATCATAGGAAATTGTATAGCTCTTACGATCTGTAACAGGTATTTTCTCATAAAAATCAAAACCCAGTTGGTTAATTTTAAGCAGCAGGTTTAAATCCTCTTTTTTCACGTATTTAAAATAAAATTCATAGCCCATATTTTTCACTTCTTCTGCCGTATGACCACAGAGAAATAATGGATTTTCGGATACGTATTCGAAATTTTGATTCTGATAATCAATAATGTATACGCTCATATAGCTGATTCTCGAAAAAGCCTCGGTCACCTCAAGGTAGTTATTCAGCTGCAAGGTTTCTTCGTTTGAAATCTTTCCTACAGTATTTTTTGGAAAAAAGAAGTCATTCACATTTTCATTCATATTCTCAGGTTTGGTTATAGTTTTCTTAATGTTTATTTAATTAATTTAAAAATTCTACACTAAAGTGTAATAATTGACTAAATCAATCCATATAAATTTATGAAAAATAATTCCCATGAACAAGATAAATATCCTGAAATCAGACTCTGATTACAGGAAGCTAGCAGAATTTATTATTAAAGAAAATTATAGTCATCATACAAAGTCCCATATATTTTCAGAAACCAAAACTAAAACTGTATACCATGAAGAACTTTATTATAAAAAAAACTCCATAGTTTATACGCTTCAAGATATTAAGGATGAATTTGTAGGTAGCATCAGGGTATTAAAATGGAACTTTACCGATATTCTACCCATCCAGAAAATATTTTCTATTCACCCTTTTAATGTTTTAAATAAAAATTTTGAAGGAGAAGTATGGCATATCGGAAGGTTTGCCATAAGAAGAAACGAAGGCATTATCCCCTTAAAAAAACTAATGACTCTCGCCATACAGAAAGTCTGTGAAAATAAGGGAAATATAGCCTTTGCCGAATGCGACACCAAATTACTAAAGATATTATATCTGATGGGAATAGAGCCTAAAATAGTAGGACATTCAAAATATTATTTGGGCTCTGAGACCATCCCTGTTTTATTGGAATATGATAATCTTTTACAATTTTATCATAAAAACAAGCATCTGGTATATGAAAATCCAAAAACGGTTATCGAAAAGGATAGAATAAACATCAATCCGGTTTATGAAACAAGTTATGCTTTTATCTAAAATATAATAACCGATGATCAGAAGCTTATGGATGATAGAAGATGGAGATTTTTATTAATTGTTATAGCGTTATGTTTTGGATTTATCGCTCATGCACAAAGTATTGCAGGCCATATTTTCAGTAATTCCAATATAGGATTATCAGATGTTGAAGTTGTTGCCACTTCAGAATCCGGACAGAAACTTTCCGCAATTACCAACGAACAGGGCGAATTTGAAATTAAATTACCTGAAACTGGAAATTATGAAATTGAAGTTATACAAAATGGTGAAAAACTGCTAAGTGAGAAAATAAATATCCTGAATGATATTAAAAAAGATTTTAAAGTTGAAACAATAAAAACGATAGAAGGCGTGGTTATAAGATCCCAAAAGAAATTAATCGAAAGAAAAGTAGACCGCTTGATTTTCAATGTCGAAAATTCTATCGCCGCTGCGGGCGGAGATGCACTTGACGCAATGTCTAAAGTGCCCGGGATCAATGTAATGAATGAGAATATATCCGTCATCGGAAAATCGAATGTAAAGGTTATGATAAATAACAGGATTCTTCAACTCAGCGGAAATGATCTTACTGAATATTTAAAAACCATTAAATCTGATGATATAAAGTCTCTGGAACTCCTTACCAATCCACCATCTAAATATTCGGCAGAAGGTAATTCCGGACTGATCAATATTGTATTAAAAAAGCAGAAAAATGATACCTGGAATGCGTCTGTAAGATCTTTATATCACCAGGCGACTTATCCTACAGGAGCAGCAAGCGGAACCCTGAATTATAATAAGAATAAACTATCTATATTAGCCAATGCAGGATATACGAAAGGTAAAACAGCTCCGGTAGAAACCAATGAAATCTATTATCCGCTTGAAACATGGAAAACAAGAAATAACAGAAAAGATTTATCCGACCGTTTCAACACTCAATTTGGAATAGAATACCAATCCGGTAAAATAACCAACGGAATTAAGTATAACGGTATTTTTTCAAATCCTGAAATACAAGATAATTCTTTTACAGATATTAAAAATACGGCATCCGATTCACTCGTTTCGCAGTTGAATACGAAAGGAATTGGAAAAATAAAAAATCAGTTACATACTTTCAATTACCATTTTATTTATGATATAGATAGTACCGGAAAAAAACTGTCAGCCGATTTTGACTTTCTTCATCTGAATAATAAAACTGACAGAAACTTCACTACACAAAGTAATAATGAGCTGTTGCAGAATTCTCTTGCTCTGGGAAATCAAAAGATTGACAATTATTCTTTAAACATTGATATGGAACATCCTTTAAAGGAAAATGACCTTTATCTTAATTACGGAGCAAGATTTTCTTTTATCAACACAAAAAACAGATACAACCATTTTGATATTATGAATGGTGCTCTGATAGAAAATGCGGGACTTACGGATCATTTTACATTAAAGGAAAATACTCAGGCATTGTACTTTTCTGCAGGAAAAAAATTCACGGCACTTATTGAGGCAAAACTGGGATTGAGAGTTGAAAATACCCAGCTGGAAGGGAATTCTGTGATTAAAAACAGTATTAACAAGAATAATTACATCAAATTTTTTCCGACTTTTTACATTGTTTATAATGCCAATGAATCCAACAGCTATTCTTTTAATTACGGAAAACGAATTAACAGGCCTGCCTTTGATGCTCTTAATCCTTTCCGCTGGATTCTGTCACCTTATACCTATTCAGAAGGAAACCCAATGCTAAAGCCTTCCGTTTCGGATAATTTTGAAATTTCACATACCTATAAAAGCTTACTGATCAGTACGTTTTTTATTAACTTTTTAAAAGACGGATTCAATCAGTTCTCCGTTATTGATCAGGATACCAAAATCAGCAGGATCCGGTATCTCAATTTTATTAATTCTTATGACCTTGGTATTAGTGAAATTTTAAATCTCAATCTCAATAAAAATATAGCTACCAATATTACAGGTGCTGTTTTTTACAGCCATGCCCAATCCTATATTCCTGAAACTCCTGATCAGCTTAACGGCTGGAATGCCAATCTGAGTATCAGCAATGATATTACATTAAACAGTTCAAAAACTGTTTTGTTTAATATCTCTTACAGCATAAGCAGTAAAGGTGTCAATAATATCAATTACGTTACGGGAACCAATCAACTGGATGCTACTCTCAAAATATTATTCTTCAGCAAAAAACTGACAACAGTACTACAGCTTAATGATATATTCAGCAGTAACAGGCCGAGATACACTACCTACAGCAATGGCATAAAAAATACATTTAAAAACTATTACGACAATCGTTTCTTCCGGATAGCTCTCACCTACAATTTTGGTGGAAAGCTGGAAAAGCCCGTTGAAAAAAGGGAAAATAAAAACCAGGAAGAGATCGATCGGACTACAAAATAATTTCTTGCAAGAGAGACCAACAAAGGGGCTAATGTCTATAAACTTTGAACCAAAAACTTAATTTTTTTAAAAAATATTATCATGAAAAAAGCAAAATTTAATGCAAAAGAGTTTTTGAAAGTTAAAAACCTTTCTCCACTAGAACAAAACCAAGTAAGAGGCGGATTCGGAGCACAGGATGCTGACAACGTAGTTGTAGTACGTCAGGTACGTCAGGTACAACAAGTTGTTGTCGTTATACAAGAATAAGCCCAATTCTAATAAGGCAGCAGGGAATTTAATTCTCTGTTGCCTTTTAAAAACTAAAAAAACCTTATAATATGAACACGAATTTTAACAAAGAATTTTGGGAGAGTTTTATTGCAACCAATAAAAATTTCACACAAACCTGTGTCATTAAAGATGTGATCTCTGAAGATCTGATCAAAAAATTAAAAGATGCAGTCGTGAACGGATTAATCAGCAGATTCAAAACAGTGGATCATGATGGTTTCAGGCTTTATTTTCCATCTCAGGGAAAAGGTAAAGAAAATTCCGACTTCATTGACGAATTATATAAAAACCCGCCTTTTGAAAATGAAGAAATTATAGAATATTGCAACCGGGTTTTTAAAGAAAAATTTGGTTTAATTGTCAATTTTCTCGAAAGACATTCTGATTTCATTTCTAAAGAATTAAGATTAATTACCGAACCATTACTGGAGATTATCGGTATTCCGGCAACCGGAGTAGACGTAACCGTATTTATAGGAAACTATGGGTGGACTCCTCTGGGAATCCATCAGGACCATAAAGGAGAAAACGTACTGCATTTTCATCTGGGTCCCGGCGAAAAAACCATGTACATCTGGGATCAGGAAAAATATAAGGATCTTACCGGCACAAAGCATAATAACTTTGATATAGAACCTTTACTGGAGCACGCTGAAAGATATGATTTCGGTGCTGGTGATCTGTTTTATATGCCATGGGATAAATTTCATATCGGTAAAAGCGATGATCTTTCCGTAGGCGTAACGTTCTGGTTTAATAATCCTTCAAAGATTAAATTTTTTGACAGGGTACTTAATACCTTCTACCGAGATTATATAGACATCAATAAAGATGTTATCGAGCCTCAGCATAATTACTTGGAAAATACTCAGACATTCGATGAGTTTCTTTCTCTTTTAAAACTGGATGAAGATCTGTTAAACGGTTCCACCAAATCATTTTTCAAACATCTTTATGATGAATACAAAAACAGTTTATTAAGCAATGCCGGTTGGCAAGCCCCTCCACAGGCCAGAGAAAAAGAAGATAAGTACGATATTGATAATTATGAATTCTTACTTGAAAAGGAGATCCATACCAGCGCGCCTTTTAAAATGATCTATAAAATAGACGAAGCCAAAGATACATTCTATCTTTTCGTAAGAGGTTCAAAAATAGAAATGAGATATCATCCTGAATTAAAAAATATTGTTGATCATCTTAATACCTATGAAAAATGGCAGGTTTCCGATCTATTAAAGAATCTTGAGGCTGAATGGCCTATAGAAGCCGGCCTTTATTTCCTTTCTATGATTTATGACAAAAAAGGAATTGAAATCGTAGGAGAAACCAAAACAGTGAAACAAACTGAGGATATATTACTAGAAGAAAAATAATGAAATTTATTCCTCAACATGATAAAATGGACTGTGGCCCGGCATGTTTAGCCATGATAACCGCTTATTATGGAAAAGCATATGGGCTGCAGTACTTACGTGACCATTGTTTTATTTCAAGAGAAGGAGTCTCCATTCTCAGTATGAATGACGCAGCATCCAAGCTCGGTTTTAAAACACTGGCAACACAATTAACTATTGAGGATTTAAAAGATGAGTTCCTGCCTTGTGTTTTACACTGGAACCAAAACCATTTCATCGTTCTCACCAAAATTTCCAAACCTTTTTTTTATAAAGAAAAAGTATATACCATTGCCGATCCCGCGCATGGAATTATAAAATTAACGGAAACGGAATTCAGAAAAGCATGGCTGAAAAACGCTGATAAAGGCGTAGCTCTCCTACTTGAACCTACAGAAAACTTTTTCCGGTCACCAAATATTCCTGATCAAAAAGTATCCCTGCAGTATATTTACAATTATCTCAGTCCACACAAAAAACAATTCCTCTGGCTGTCTTTTATTCTTTTATTAGGAACTCTCACAACACTTGCCTTTCCGATTCTGACCCAGAAACTGATTGATGACGGTGTCAATAAGAAAAACTTAAGCATCATCACTTACATACTTCTGGCCCAACTGGCTTTTTTCTTAGGAAACATCGTTCTTGGCGTATTCCGGAACTGGATCATGCTCAACGTAGGCAGCAGATTAAATATTAAGATCATTTCTGATTTTTTGAAAAAACTGATGAGTCTCCCCATTAAATTTTTTGACACAAAATTTATGGGAGATTTTAACCAAAGAATACAGGATCATGAAAGAATTGAACTTTTTCTAACTTCTCAAAGTCTGGCCACTCTTTTTTCCATGGTTACCTTTTCAGTATTTTTTATTGTACTTTGGACTTACGATTTTCGTATTCTGGCAACCTATTTTGTGCTTACTGTAATATCTATTGTCTGGTCGCTTTACTGGCTGAAAAAAATTAAAATATTAGATTATTTCCGTTTTCAGGAGAAAAGTGCCAACCAGGAATCTATTTATGAGATTATCAATGGGATTTCTGAAATGAAACTCAACCAGTTTGAAGACTACAAACGAAATGAATGGGAAGAAATTCAGCAAAAACTTTTTAAAGTCAATATCAGGATTTTAAAATTTGACCAGATTCAGCTTTCCGGATTTGAATTTATCAATCAGCTAAAGAATATCATCGTCACCTTTCTTGCCGCTTCCTTTGTGGTACAGGGACATATGACTTTAGGTGCTTTGCTGAGTGTATCCTATATTATCGGGCAGATGAATTCTCCCGTAAACCAATTGATCAGTTTTTTTAAATCATTACAGGATGCCCGACTGAGCTTATCCCGCTTAAATGAAGTTCAAAACCATCCTGAGGAAGAACAGGAAAGTCATCTTTCATTAATGAATGAAAAATACACCACCCAAAACGGTATTCAGAAAGGAATCTATTTTAAAAATGTATCATTCCAGTATGAAGGCCCGCAATCTCCCCATGTATTGAAAGACATCAATCTCTTCATTCCTGAAGGAAAGGTTACCGCTATTGTCGGGGCCAGCGGAAGCGGGAAAACCACCCTGATGAAATTATTACTGAGATTCTATGCTCCTACAGAAGGGGAAATCTATTTCAATCATGCCAATTTAAAAGAAATTTCACCAAAAGATTTACGAAAAAACTGTGGTGTCGTTATGCAGGACGGCTATATATTTTCAGATTCCATTGAAAGAAATATTGCAACAGGCGAAGAAATCCCTGATGATGATGTACTCAAAGAATCCTTACATATCGCCAACATCCAGTCATTTGTAGATGGCTTGCCTTTAGGTTTAAATACTAAAATCGGAGCTTCAGGAAACGGTATTTCCGGAGGACAGAAACAAAGAATACTGATTGCAAGAGCGGTGTATAAAGATCCTCATTTTATCTTCTTCGATGAAGCAACGTCTGCACTGGATGCTGAAAATGAAAAAATAATTCACGATAATTTACAGGGGTTCTTCAAAGGAAAAACCGTTGTGATCATTGCCCATCGCCTTTCTACCGTAAAAAATGCCGACCAGATCATTGTCCTTAAAAATGGGAAAATTGTAGAACAGGGAAATCATCAATCATTGGTTGAAAAAAAATCCGATTATTTTAATCTGGTTAAAAACCAGCTGGAACTTGGCGCATAAATTCCGCTAATCCAACTTAGTATTTTGCAACTTCACAAACTATATGTTTAAAAATACTTATCTTCGCCTACAAATTTTAATCGAATGAAGAAGATTATCTCCGGGTTATTTGTTTTTCTTACCATCATACTTTTCGCACAGGAATCTATTCAGTTTCAGGAGGTTCCTTTTAAAGATCTTATTACCAAAGCCAAAAAAGAAAATAAACTGGTTTTTATTGATGCTTACGCTTCATGGTGCGGACCATGCAAAATGATGGAGAAAAATGTATTTACAAAAAAATCTGTCGGAGATTACTACAATACCAATTTTGTGAATGCAAGATTTGATATGGAAAAAGGAGAAGGAAGAGAAATTGCTGCAAAATATGGCGTTCGCTCCTATCCTACTTACCTGTTTTTAAATGGTGACGGCGAGTTAATTTCCCAGAATATGGGCTATATGGAAGAAAGTATGTTCTTAGCCATGGCTCAGGACATCAATTCCCCCAATAATAAAAAGGGTTCTTTAAAAGACCGTTTTGCCAATGGCGAAAAAGATCCGGAATTTCTGATGAACATTATGAAATTAAACTCATCAACTGATTTTGATTTTGCAAAAAAAGCCTCTGAAAGATATTTTGAAAATAAAAAAACAACCGAAGAGCTTACCAGAGACGACATCGGATTTATGCTTTTCTTTTTAAAGTCGACAGAGGACCCGAACTATAAAGTTTTCACTTCCAGAAAAATAGAAATTATTAAATACCTTCCCGAAGAAACGTATAAGGAATTTGATAATCAACTCAAATTATCAAAAGTGGTAGAGCAATCCATTGATGACAAAAATAAAAGAATCAATGAAGAATACTTTATGAAAACGGCAGAGCCATTGGTGGGAAAATATGATGCGCAGATCAAGCTCAATCAGACTAAATTAAGCTATTACGAGCAAAATAATAATTTCCCTGAATACGAAAAAGCAGCTTTGGAATATTACAAAAATTCCGATTCATTTGAGCCGAACCAGCTTTTAAAAGCAGCATGGATATTTTCTGATCATGTAAAAACTCCTTCATCCCTGAAAAAAGCTCTTGAATGGGCTGAAAAATCTGTTATGAGAGGCGAAACATCGGAAAGCACTTACATTCTGGCTAAACTTTATTTTCTGACCGGAAATAAAGAAATGGCAAAAACCTACGCCGAAATGTCAAGAAATTTAGCAGTTCAGGCCAAAAAGGATTCTACCCTTGCTGAAGGTTTATTACAACAACTTAAATAGAAATTTATCTTTTATTCCTGAAAGCTTTTACAAGAGCAGGAGAAAAATTATAAATATTTACAATGAAATTATTCGGAAAAAACCACATCATCATTTCAGCCATCACTTTTGTGATCCTGTTTTTAATGAATTATATCGGAAATGATCTTCCAGACAAATTACAAAGAGCAATACTCACCGCTTTTGCAGGAGTGATCGGCTTATCAATCGGACTTTTTATTCTGAATAAAGGGAAGAACGATAATAACCCGCCTCAAAATTTCGATTAATCTTCGTAAACAATATACTTAGCTCTTATTTTTCCGAAATTCTCAAGATCTTTTTTCCAGGAAGCTTTAATTTCTGCGATTGATTTTTTAGCAATAATCTGTTTTCTGAATTCATCTGTTCCTGCTAAAGTATCAAACCATAAGTTTTTAAGAAAGAAATTGAGATCAGGGTTTTTATAATTGTTATAAGCCTTAATTACCCATTCAAGGTTGAGTTCACGCAAATCAGTCTTATAATCGGAAAGATTTTCACCGTAACACAATTTTCCATTTAAAAATGGATCTTTAGCCCCGAAATTAGGCCGTGGTGTAAACTGGTAGGGTAAATTTTTCGTCCATGGTGAACCGTATACCTGAAACGGAAGATCTGTTCCTCTACCTACAGAAACCTGGGTTCCTTCAAAAAAGCATAAGCTTGGATACAGATTAATGGCTTTATCGTTTGGAAGATTGGGTGAAGGTTTATCAGAGATAGGATAACGTTGTTTTTTGTGATAATTCTGCATCGGAATTAAGGTGTATTTAGCCTGTATACCATTCTTCAGCCATTTTTCACCGTTCACCATTTTACCGTATTCCCCGATCGTCAGTCCATATACTACAGGAACTTCATGCATCCCCACAAAGCTGGTCCATTTCTTTTTCAGGACAGGTCCGTCTGTGTAGCCGTCGTGCGGATTCGGGCGATCCAAAACCATGATTTCCACATTATTTTCAGCTCCGGATTCCATTAAATAAGTCAGTGTAGAAATATACGTATAGAACCTCACTCCAACATCCTGGATATCAAAAACAACAATATCAATTCCTTTTAATTGTTCAGGTTTAGGCTTTTTATTATTCCCATATAATGAGATGATAGAAATTCCTGTTTTTGCATCTACTCCGTTCTTTACTGTTTCCCCGGCATCGGCATTTCCACGGAAACCATGTTCGGGAGCAAAGATTGCTTTTATTTTAATTCCTTTTTTCACTAAAAAATCCACCAGGTGAGTCCTGTCCTGCATCAATCCTGTTTGATTGGTCACAATACCGATGGTTTTATTTTTTAATAAGGGTAAATAGAGGTCTGGGCGGTCTGCACCGGTCCTAAAAGCCTCCTGAGGTTGAGTCTGAGAATAATATTGATTGAATACTCCTAAAAAAATTAGGCAAATCAGAAGTAAATTTTTAATTTTGAAATCTAAATTCATAAGCTTGAACTTTCCTTTATATTTCTCTAGAAAAATAGCGTTTTCCAAAGATAACAAAAATAATCTTTCAAGGGTTATCATCTTCATAGGCAGGCTTTCCGTGGCGTTAGGAATCATTGTTTCACTCATTACGGTTTCTACAGGTTTCGGTTCCAAGAAGGCTATTAAAGAAAGACTGGCAGATTTCAGCGGGCATATTACGGTAAGGTCTACAAGATCAAACTCATCTTACAATACCTCTGTGCTCGATAAGCAGGGCCTGAATATTCAAAAAATAAAAGAAATTCCTGATGTGGAGAATGTTCAAAAGTACGCAAGCGTTACAGGAATCATGCGTAATGAACATAATTTCGCCGGAATTATCTTCAAAGGTGTTGGAAAAGATTTTGACAGCCTGCGGTTTAAAAAGTTTCTTGTTGCCGGTACAACCCCAAAAGTATCAGAAGTAGGATTCAACAACGGTGTGGTTATTTCCCAGAAAATAGCAAAAGATCTTCATTTAAATTTAAAAGACAGTATTGTTACCATATTTTCAAAAGCTGATCAGAAACCTATATACAGAAATTTTGAGGTGGTCGGGATTTACAGAACAGATATTAAAATGATTGATGAACAGTTTGTAATCGGTGGCATTAATCACGTGAGAAAAATTCAGGATATGAAGCCTGATGAAGTAGGCGGAATTGATATTTTCTTTAAAAATGTAAATGACATTGATAAAGACTTCCCGGAAATTGAAAAAAATATCGGTTATAAAAATTATGCAGAAAAAGCAACAGAAAAATATCCGCAGATTAATGACTGGATAAGTATTTTCGACACCAATATTGCATTAATTATCATTATTATGCTGATCGTGGTTGTCATTAATATCATCATGGTTTTATTGATTCTTATTATTGAAAGAACCAACTCCATCGGGCTATTAAAAACCCTGGGAGCCAGCAATGCACAGATCAGGGCAACCTTTATCAACTATACTTTGATCATTATGATTCCAGGGCTTTTATATGGAAATTTTATAGGACTTGGACTTATTTTATTACAAAAGTTCTTCGGAATTATAAAACTGAATCCGGAAAACTATTATGTCAGCACAGTTCCGGTAGATTTAAATCCTGTTGCCATTATTTCAATTTCTTTAGGTATTTTACTTATCTCTGCATTGGCTTTGATCATTCCTAGCTACCTTATCAGTAAAATTTCTCCGGTAAAAGCTATTAAGTATAATTAATTCTCTTTTACTGCTACCAGAGCTTTATAAAGGATTTGATTAAAGAATATTTAATTTGTCATTGCGAGGAACGAAGTGACGAAGCAATCTCAACAGGTTTTAATAATGTCTGTTTTTTTGCATCCTGGAATTATAATTCACATTATTAATCTTTAATCCAATCTTAACGTAAATTATACCACCGCTATCCGGTAAATAATTTTAAAGCCGTATCTTTGCAGCGCTTATAAAACATTTATGAAATACGCAAAAAATATTCTTGAAACCATCGGAAATACACCATTAGTAAAGCTTAATAAAGTTTTAGGAGAAGATTTCCCGGCATTGGTTTTAGCAAAAGTAGAGACTTTCAATCCCGGAAATTCCGTAAAGGACAGAATGGCTCTTAAAATGATTGAAGATGCTGAAAAAGACGGCAGATTAAAACCCGGAGGAACTATTATTGAAGGTACTTCCGGAAATACAGGAATGGGATTGGCTCTTGCAGCGATCATCAAAGGCTACAAATGTATTTTTGTGACCAATTCAAAACAGTCTAAAGAAAAATGTGATATCCTTCGTGCAGTAGGTGCTGAAGTAATTGTATGCCCTACAGATGTAAAACCTACCGACCCGCGTTCTTATTATTCAGTTTCCAAAAGGCTGGCTAAAGAAACGGAAAACGGATGGTACGTTAACCAATATGATAATTTATCCAACAGGGCGGCTCATTATGAGTCTACTGCGCCGGAAATCTGGGAACAGACTGAAGGAAAATTAACGCACTTCGTTGTAGGTGCCGGAACAGGAGGTACCATTACAGGCTGCGGAACTTTCTTTAAAGAGAAAAATCCGGAGATTAAAGTAATTGGTGTTGACACTTATGGTTCTATTTTAAAAGAATTCCATGAAACAGGTGAGCTTCACTACGATCATGCCTATACTTATATCACAGAAGGGATCGGGGAAGATATCATTCCTGAAAACTATGATATGTCAGTGATTGATCATTTTGAAAAGGTAACGGATAAAGACGGTGCGATCTATGCCAGAAAACTGGCTAAAGAGGAAGGAATTTTCTGTGGCTATTCCGCAGGAAGTGCGATTGCTTCTTTAATCCAGATGAAAGACCAGTTTACAAAAGATGATGTAATTGTTGTATTGCTGCATGATCACGGTTCAAGATATGTAGGCAAGATCTATAATGACGAATGGATGAAGGAAATGGGTTGGCTGGAATAATTTAAAGCTGAAAATGCGGAGGGAGGTGAAATGGCAAAAGAGCGAAAAGGCAAAAGGCGAATAGGTTAATTTGCAAATTAGCTTTTTACATAATAAAAAAATCAGAGTATTGCTGCTCTGATTTTTTTATTTATTGCTAAAGATTTTATTGGATAAGAAACCCGTCTATTCACCATTAGCTTCTTTGCCTTTTCGCTTTTTTGCCATTTCGCCTATTAACTTTTTATATTTTTCTTTACAGCCTGTTTAAGCACATCATAATCTCCCCTACTCATCGATTTCTTCGGAAACATATAATTATATTTTCCTTCCAGAGAAATAAATTTTTCATTGATATCAAATCTTTCAAAATCTTTCCACAGGCTCAATTCTTCCTGATTATTGAGATTCACATTAAAAGATTCATCATTAAAGCTGATCTCATAGATTTCAGAGGTTTCAAGTGATTTTAAATACCGGTTGACTTCCTTTTTCCATCTTGAAACTTTATTGATGCTTACAGAAAGATAAACGGCACAAAGAAGGAAAATAAAGCTTATAAAATATAAAATCCCGAAATTTTCTCCACTCAGGCTGTCTTTCATACAAAATGTGATGGACAAAGCCAATCCTACAATAATCGTTGAAATAGTTTTCCCTTTGGTAGTGGGTAAAAAAAATAAACTTCCCTGGTTTCCACTGAAATAAATTTCCTCGAAATCTTTTCTGTTTACATTTAACCTGATCACTTTTTCTCCGTTCATTTCTTAGAATATTTAGCTGTCTTAAAAGGTTACAAAGCTAAATGAAATAGTCTGAATCCGGAAAAATATTTTAGCTAAGAGATAATCTTTAAATTTCCTCGATCATTAATACCATCATCCCTCTTCATATTTGTCACTTATTGCGGAAAGTTTGTGCATCAGCTCACGGTTTTTCTGTTTTAAATCATCCATTTTCCGAAGCATATCATGAATAACTTCCAGGCCGGGTAAATTAATTTCCAGATCATAATGCCAGTTGGCAAATCTTTCAAAGGCAGGCAGGTCATCATACAGCAGGTACCGGATTTCATTCTCCGTCTGTACGCTTAAAAGGCCGTATTCTACCAGCTCATCAAAAAATGTAATTTCGATATTGTATATTTTTACGAGTTCTTCCCGCGATATTCTTTCACTCATGGCTTAGGAATTTTTTAATTGTTCAAAAAGTTCTTTCTGCTTTTCAGTAAGATTTGTAGGCATTTTCACTTCATAGGTCACAAACAGGTCTCCGAACTGGCCTTCTTTTTTGTATACCGGAAAACCTTTTCCTTTCAGTCTCACCGTCAATCCGTTCTGGGTTTCCGGTTTTACTTTCAGATTCACACTTCCATCCAGGGTATTTACTTTTACATCGCCCCCTAAGACTGCTGTGTAAAGATCAACTGTAACTTTTGTTTTAAGATCATCACCAATTCTTTCAAAATCCGGATCCGGCGGAATGGTAAACGTGATATATAAATCTCCGGCCGGGCCTCCATTTACGCCGGGATTCCCGTGTCCTTTCAGTTTAATCTGCTGACCGTCATAAACACCTGCAGGAATTGTAATTCTTACTTTTTTCCCATTAATATCAAAAGTCTGTGGATGTGTTTTCGCTGCATCCTTTAAGTTTAAATTCAGCTCGGCCTGAATATCCTGTCCTTTGAATTTCCCTGAAGCACTTCCGCGTGAGCTTCTTCCGAAACCTCCTGCTCCACCGAACATACTCTGGAAAAAGTCTGAAAAATCTTCGCCTTCTCCGAAATCTGCCCCGGAAAATCCGCCACCGTAATTCTGGTTTTGATATTGTCGTTGCTGTTGTTGAGCTTTTTCGTATTCTTCACTATGCTTCCAGTTTTCTCCGTATTTGTCATACTTCGCACGGTTTTCCGGGTTACTGAGCACTTCATTCGCCTCATTCAGCTCTTTGAATTGCTTTTCAGCTTCCTTATCGTCCGGATTAAGGTCCGGATGCAGTTTTCTGGCCAGTTTCCGGTAAGCTTTTTTGATATCATCCTGCGTTGCATTTTTACTGACACCTAAAATTTTATAGTAATCTATATAAGCCATAAAGACGATTGTTTACTCAAATTTAAAAAATTTACCTCTGAAATTGATACAACAGAATGTTAAAAATAAACCTATCTTTGATAAAAAGCACCGCATGAAAGAGGTTTTTAAAAACTACTCCGGAATTATACTTTTACTTTTAGGGATTACCATTGGAAGCATTATCGGAATTACAGCTCCCGGTTTTGTAGATTACATCAAACCATTAGGTGATATTTTTCTCAATCTGCTTTTTGTCAGTGTAGTTCCATTGGTATTTTTTGCCGTTTCCAATTCAATTGCCTCCCTTGAACAGCAGTCGAAGTTTGGTAAAATCATTTTTGTAATGTCTTTTACTTTTCTTTTTTTTATTTTGACAGCTGCCATTTTTACGATTTGTGCGGTTTATCTGTTCCCGGTTTCCACGATCTCAGGAAGTGGCGAGATTATCAATGAAGCGGCATCTGAAGATACCTGGGGTAACAGGATTGTCAGTTTTTTCACTGTTGGGGAATTCACGGAGCTTTTTTCAAGAAAAAACATGCTTGCTCTTTTAATTTTTGCTTTTTTAACGGGTTTTGCAGCCAGAAAATCAGGAGAAAAAGGGCAACCGTTCAGAATATTTATCGCTTCAGGTTATGAAGTGATGAAAGAATTGCTGTTATTAATTATGAAACTGGCTCCAATCGGTCTGGGAGCTTATTTTGCTTATCAGGTAGCCACACTGGGACCGCAGCTTTTCGGATTTTATGCAAAGCCATTGGGTCTTTATTATATTGCAGGAATCATTTATTTCCTTGTATTTTTTTCGATCTATGCTTTTATGGCCAACGGACAGAAAGGTGTTAAAAGTTTCTGGACCAATGCGATTTATCCCACTCTTACGGCTTTAAGTACCTGCAGCAGCTTTGCAACCATGCCAGCCAATTTACAGGCAGCTTCAAAAATAGGCATCCCGAATTCTATTGCAAATCTTGTAATCCCAATCGGAACTACTCTCCATAAAAACGGTTCTTCAATGTCTTCGATCATTAAGATTTATGTCGCTTTTTTAATTATCGGAAGAGATTTTTTTGATCCTTCCAATCTTTTGCTCGCTTTGGGAATAACCGTTTTTGTAAGTATTGTAGCCGGAGGGATTCCGAACGGAGGCTATATTGGTGAGATGCTGATGATTTCCGTATACAAATTACCTCAGGAAGCCATTCCGGCCGTAATGATCATCGGGACATTGGTTGATCCTTTGGCAACGGTTTTGAATGCTGTAGGTGATATTGTGGCTGCAATGTTTGTCAACCGGTTTGTAAAAGTTTGATTATAGTTTAATATTTTTATTTACAAAATGAATTCATTTTTAAAAAGTATTGGGCTATGTGAAAGTTGCAGAATTGAGGTCGATATAAACAGGTCTGAACTGATTCAAAGGCTATGGAAAATCACTTATAAAACCAACACCACTTTTATATCACTGGAAAAAGATTCTGCAATTCCTACAAGATTTGAATATAGAGGAATGATTAAAGAAAACAGTTTTATTATTAAAAGAAGAACGAGATTATTTGACATCAATATGAATAATTCTGTATTTCATGGACATATTTCAGATGAAAATGGTAAATCATCTATCTCCGTAGAAGTTCGCCCATCCGAATTTCAGATTTTCAACCGAATTGTCATCCTATGTTTTTGCTTAGTAGTAGTTTTTGCCAATATAGAGGAAGACAAACAGGATTTTATGTTTGTAGCAATAGCCTCAATAATAGCTTTTAGCCAATATTTTATTTTAAAAAGAGGAGTTTCAAGAGGAAAATATGAATTTGAAAGAGAACTTGTTTATATTGTTCAAAAACCATAATAGTCTCAATAAATATTATATTGAAGTTTTTATTCACTGCGTTTTATGGCTTCAAGGTTTTCATATTCTTCGGGAGTGAAAAGCCTGTAATGAATTTTAAATGTTTTTCCTAAGGGGGTTTCCAGAGAAAAGCCTCCCGGTCCGAAGCCATCTGTAACATCTAATGTAAAATGGGAGTATTTCCAGTATTCGAAAAGGTCGCGGTCAATCCAGAATTCATGGCCATTGATAGTTCCGATCATCGCATCATTCATTCTCGGAAAAAAACCTCCTTTTTCAAAACATTGGGGCTGTGTTCCTTCGCAACATCCTCCAGCCTGATAAAACATAAGATCGCCATATTTTTTTTCCAGCTCCCAAATGACTTCCAGTGCTTTTTCCGTTGCAGACAATCTTGATATTTTAGGTTCCATTTTTTAAATTTTTTAATGAATTTGATTAACAGCAAAGGCATTGCTTTTTTCTTTCAACACCTGCAACCAAGAATTTTAATGCTAAGATTAAAATAAATTACGTTTGAATTTCAAACAGTCTTGGGTTTCAAAATTTTTATAGTTCATTTCACTCTATAAAGTTAAAAAGAGCCCGGCAAAAATAATCTGCCGAACCCACAAAAAACTCTGAAAAATTAATTTGAGCCGGCAATATCGAGAACGATCCTGCCGTCAATCTGTCCTTTTTTCATTTTATCAAAAACATCATTGATATCTTCAAGCTTTGCTGCAGTTACCGTTGCTTTCACTAAGCCTTCATTGGCAAAATCCAATGCTTCCTGAAGATCTTTTCTTGTTCCTACAATAGATCCTCTCACGGTAATCCTTTTTAAAACCGTTTCAAAAATAGGCAGCTCAAACGAGCCGGGAGGCAACCCATTTAATGCAATCGTTCCTTTTCTTCTTAAGACGTCAATTCCCTGTTTGAAAGCAATCGGAGAAACTGCCGTAATTAATGCACCATGCATCCCCCCAACTTCTTTATGTAAATATTCTCCCGGATCGGTATTCTTTGCATTGACTACCAGATCTGCACCCAATTTTTTCGCCAATTCAAGCTTATCATCGGCTACATCAATGGCTGCCACATGCATTCCCATTGCTTTGGCGTACTGAACGGCAACATGCCCCAATCCGCCAATTCCTGAAATGGCAACCCATTCACCGGGCTTTGTTTCGGTTTCTTTTAAGCCTTTATATACGGTGACCCCTGCACATAGAATCGGTGCTATTTCCAGAAAATTGACATCAGATTTCAGATGCCCCACATATCTTGAATCGGCAATAACATATTCTGCAAAACCTCCGTCAACACTATAACCACCGTTTTTCTGGGCTTCACAAAGGGTTTCCCAGCCGGTAATGCAGTAATCACAGCATCCGCAGGCACTGTATAACCATGGAACTCCTACCGCATCTCCTTCTTTTACCTGAGCTTCAGGACCACAGGCCACTACTATTCCTACTCCTTCATGTCCAGGGATAAGAGGCATTTTCGGTTTTGCCGGCCAGTCTCCATCTACGGCATGTAAGTCTGTATGACATACTCCACAAGCTATTACTTTTACAAGCACTTCATATCTTCCGGGTTCTCTTACGGGAACTTCTTCAATTTTCAGGGACTGTCCGTAACCTTGAACTACAGCAGCTTTCATCGTTTTTGGAATCATATTTTATTTTTGAGTTAGTTTTTAATTTTCGGTAAAAAGATTTCTGCTCATCCGGAACAGTTCGGATAAGACACTCTAAGTATCGCGTGAGGGATAGGAAGGGCGGCGAGGAACGAGCCGGTGCTGAATGAAATGAAGCACCGAAACGAAGTGGAGCCCTGAATAGCCCGACCGTTTTACCCCGTTGCTAAAACGGGGTAAACGGGCACGCCCTAATATTTAAAAATTAAAAGAAACCTAATTTGTTTTTGTTGTATGAAATCAGCATGTTTTTAGTCTGACGGTAATGATCTAACATCATTTTATGGTTTTCTCTACCGATTCCCGACTGCTTGTAACCACCAAAAGGCGCTCCTGCAGGATAAGAGTGATACTGGTTTACCCAAACTCTACCTGCCTGAATCTGACGCGGAACATTATACAACTGATGGGCATCTCTCGTCCACACTCCGGCTCCAAGCCCATAAATGGTATCGTTGGCGATTTTAATTCCTTCTTCCTCATCTTTAAACGTAGTAAAAGCCAAAACCGGCCCGAAAATTTCTTCCTGGAAAATTCTCATCCTGTTGTTTCCTTTAAAAATAGTAGGCTGAATGTAATATCCGCTTTCAAGGCCTTCTCCAACATTGTTTATATCTCCGCCTACAAGAACTTCCGCTCCTTCTTCTTTTCCTAATTTGATATAAGAAAGAATTTTATCTTTTTGAATCTGTGAAGCCTGAGCTCCCATCATCACGGTTTTATCCAAAGGATTTCCTACTTTGATCGCTTTTACTCTTTCAATCACTTTGGCAATGAACGCATCCGCAATATCTTCCTGAACCAACAGCCTTGACGGACAGGTGCAAATTTCACCCTGATTCAGAGCAAAAAGTACAGCTCCTTCTATTGCCTTATCCAGAAATTCATCATCTGCATCCATTACTGAACTGAAGAAAACGTTTGGAGATTTCCCACCCAATTCTAATGTAACCGGGATAATATTTTCAGTGGCATACTGCATTACCAGACGTCCTGTAGCCGTAGAGCCGGTAAATGCCGCTTTTGAAACTTTGGGATTGGTCACTAAAGCCCTTCCAAGCTCGGCACCAAAACCATTGACGATATTTACTACTCCTTCAGGCAGAAGATCTCCGATAATTTCCATTAATACCATGATAGAAATCGGTGTGCTTTCTGCAGGTTTCAAAACAACGCAATTTCCTGCCGCCAATGCCGGAGCCAGCTTCCAGACAGCCATTAAAATAGGGAAATTCCAGGGGATAATCTGGGCAATAACGCCAAGCGGCTCATGAACGATAAGGGAAACCGTATCTTTATCCAGCTCATTATGAGAGCCTTCTTCTGCTCGGATGACGGAAGCAAAATATCTGAAATGATCGATTGCCAGTGGTAAATCTGCGGCCAAAGTTTCTCTGACTGCTTTACCGTTATCGATGGTTTCCACTGTTGCAAGGTATTCCAGGTTTTGTTCTATCCTGTCTGCAATTTTATTTAAAATGATGCTCCTTTCCGTAGACGAGGTGTTTTTCCAGGTCTGAAATGCTTTTTCTGCTGCATTTACAGCGAGCTCTAAATCTTCTTTAGAGGAATGGGCAGCCTGAGTGAATTTTTTTCCGTCAACCGGGGAAACCACGTCAAAATACTGTCCATTAACCGGTGCTGTAAATTGTCCGTTAATATAATTATCATATTGGCTTTTGAATTCAGGCCATTGTAAAAGGGTCTCTGATTTTTGTTCTGTAATAGTGCTCATATTAGTGTAATTTTAATTTTTCTGTCAAGCCAAATTACACCGCACTGCATCAAAAGGTATAGCACAATCCTATAAAAAAGCTGCACAATAGTGCAGACGATTAATTTTATAATTTTATTAACAGCTGTATGGTTTTAAAATTTCTATATTTGAGATAAGAGGCAACAAAAAATGTTTAGAAATGAACGATAATAAATTTTTATTAAATACTCCTAAATTAAAAAAGGAAAACCAGCTTTTGAGCCTAATTGAAAATCAGACGAAATTCAATCTAAACAATTGTGAATTCAGCATTTATGAAACGCATAAGGCAGCTTTCGACGTAAAATTACATTTTGAAAGTATTGCATTTACAGCGATGCTCAGAGGAAAGAAACACATGAAGCTGGAAAATAAAACCAATTACTTCGATTATTTCCCCGGAGAAAGTGTTTTAGTGGCTCCCGGAGAAACGATGGTAATTGATTTTCCTGAAGCCGATGAAACTCCAACACAATGTATTTCTTTAAGCCTTAATTCGGATTTTATAGAAAATTCTTTAAATCATTTAAATTATCACCTCCCGAAAGTTGATGAAACCTCACAATGGAATATTCAACTGGATGAATATTATCTTTTTAACAATCAATCTCTTGCTTCGGCTACCAACAATATCATGAGAATCGCCATGGATGATAATTCCCAGAAAGATATTATGGCTGATTTTGCTTTGAAAGAACTTCTGATACGACTTATGCAAACCCAGGCAAGAAGCATGGTTGAAAAAAATATCGCCAAAAATAAATCGAGGATAGGTTTTGCCGTAGATTATATCAGGAAAAATATTCATCAGAAATTATCGATTGACAGCATTGCCAAACTGGCTTATGTAAGCAAGTCAAATTTCTTTAAAATGTTTAAAGATGAGCTTGGAACTTCTCCCAACGAGTTTATTCTTCAGGAGAGGATCAATAGAGCCAAGGAATTACTGGCCGGCCAAAACAGCATAAAAGAAACCGCTTACCAGACCGGTTTTTCGGATACCAATTATTTTACAAGGGTATTTAAACAGCTGGTAGGTGTTACGCCTAAAAATTATCAGAACGGATTGGGAATTTTTGAATAAAAAAAGCACTTCAGATCTGAAATGCTTTTGTATATCAATTTTGACAGTCATAATACCGCGCTCCCTTCAGCACAGGATTTTTCAGCTCTACGGACTTTAATCCGAAACCTTTGTAATTGGGATTAACGGATTGGGTCAGCTGTTTTCTGTGCAGCTTTTCGTACGTTTCAAAATCAATGGCAGTCCTGTTATTTAAATTTTCAAAGACATTCCATTTTGATACTACAGATTTCCAGTTTTCAGAAATTCTTCCGGCAAATACTTTTGATTTTGAGCCGCTTCCATATCCTAAAAATCCGATTTCAGAACCTGCCAAGTCCTCATTTTCAGTGTAGGAAACCTGTAATGCGGAAAGAAGTGCCATAAAGATGGAGGCCGTGTACATATTTCCGATTTCAGAAGACGCCCGCTGGGATTTTTCTATTTTTTCGCTGATAAACTGAAGATAATCTTCTGATTTTGCAACTGCTTTTTGTTCTTCAGGAGTTCCGTAAGCGAGTCCGTTTTCCAGGCTGTAAAGTTCTGTAAACACTCTTTTCCCATGAAACGCATAAGGAAGATGGAAAATAAGGTATTTCCAGTCTTTATACGGCTGATTTCTGCCCGTGATTTCTTTATAATGATTATAAGCTTCCCTGATTCTATCCTGATAACACTGGTTGGAATATTGGCCGTCAAAAACAGGTTCATCTGTAAAAACTTCTATTTTATCCGGAAATGTTTCAGGAGCATTTACCAAATCTTCTTTTTGATAATGACGTCTCGGCTTGAAAAAGTCGAAAACACTTTCGGTAGCGACTCCCCACTGGTTTTCAATTTCAAGGAGATTCGGATTTCCAGAAACCAATAAAGCGACAGCACCGCCACCCTGCGTATATTCTCCGGACGAAGCCAATTCGTATTTTGCGTAATCGCTGGCAATGACAACCGCTTTTTTATCTGGATTCGACCTTACAAAATCCAATGAATTATGAAGTGCATCTACGGCTCCGATACAGGCAAATGTCATATCTACGACATCACAGTTTTTGAAACACCGTTCTCCGAATTCTTTTTCCAGAGCTTTTTCCACCATCAGCATGACATAAGAAGCTGTTGGCTTTGCTGCATCCAGTGCGCTTTCCGTTCCCAGATAAATTCTGGATATGTCTTTCGGATTAATCGTATAATCATTTATTAATTTTAATAAGGCTTCTGCTGCAAAGGTAGCTGCATCTTCATGAACATCCGGGAAGCCCATTTTATGCAGGCCTAATCCTTTTTCCAGTTTTGCAGGTTCTATTCCTCTTTTTTCAGCTAAATCTTTTATTTCAAGATACAATGAAGGCACGTAATAACTAGCCGCTTCTATTCCAAAACTCATACGTTAAAAATTATAAAACACGAATTTAAAAATTATTAGCCACAACACCGCATATTTCGATTAGTATTATTAAATTGCAGTCACTGATGTATTCTGCTGCAAAAAATATTATTCGAAAAATCCTACCGCAAAAATTTCTTTTTGAAAACGAGATGCTTTTCAGGAAAAGTTTATATCCTTTTTACAGGGGAAATAATTGTGAGTGTAATATCTGCCATTCCCGGCTCAAACATTTTATAAGATTAGACAACGGAAATCTGCTTTGCCCTGTTTGCGGGAGCTTACCAAGATCAAGAAGGCTTTATAAAATCCTGAATGAAAATTATCTGAAAGCCGGTCTTTCAATATTGGACTTTTCACCTTCAAGAGCCATTTTCCGGGCATTGAAAAAAAGAAGGGATATTCAATATTTCCCAACGGATTACGAAGATGAGTTCTTAGCAGATTATCATTTCGACATCACAAAAATAGATTCTGAACCGGATAGGTTTAATCTTATTCTGTGCTATCACATTCTTGAGCATATTGAAAATGACACTGCTGCAATGAATGAATTATACAGGGTTCTGAAAAAAGAGGGAACTGCTTTGATTCAGACTCCTTTTAAGACCGGGGATATTTATGAAAACTTTGAAATCAAATCTACTGAAGAACGTTTAAAACATTTCGGACAGGAAGACCATGTACGGATTTATTCCGTGGAAGGATTGGCTGACCGATTACAGAAAGCAGGATTTCAAACAGAAATTAAAGTCTTTGAAAAGGATGACTATCAGGGTTTTTCACCTCTGGAAACAATTATCATCTGTAAAAAATAAATAAAAAGCGCACTTTAAAAAGTGCGCTTTTCTTATGGAGTATTTACTGTACTCATTATTTATAATCTTCAATAGCTTTGTTCAGGGCATCGATCTGTTTATTGATGCTTGCTGCGCTTTGAGGGTTTTGTTTCAGCAATTCCATTTTTTTGCTTAAGCCGTCCTTCAACATTTGGGAGATCATCATTTTCGCCTGTGGATTTTGTCCAACCTGGCTTTTGGCCTGGCCTAAAATTTTGGTGATACTTTCCGTAGCTTTCAGGTTATCGGAGGTCATGATCCAGTTAAAACCGTCTTCTGCTGCTTTCCCTAATTCAGGGTTCTGGAATTTTACGAACGGGTAAAATGCCGCATACGAGGCAATATTAGCCATCTGGGAAGTTATTTTATTTTTAACAACAATAGGTAACAATTGTGCCACTAAATCTTCTGAAGCATCTTCCAGGTTAATTTTGTCAGCCATTGCAGTCGCTTTTGACGGATCAATCGTAACAATAGCGCCTAAAGAGTTTCCTCTTACTGAGTTGGAAACGGCATTGATTCCTTTTTCAAAAAGCGGGATGTATTTTTTATCTTTTGTTTTTGCGAGGGCAGCAATGGCAGAAGCCTGAACCAATGTTTTAGGATCGTTGGACGCCAGCTTTTCAACATCAGCACCTAGTGCTTTTAACTGTTCAGGGTTTGACAGATCCATCAGATCCAATGCTTTCATTCTTACTCTGAAATACGGATCTTTCAGAGCTGCAAAAAGTAATTTTGTTGCTGCAGGGCTTTTTCCTACCTGATCTTTTATGCTTTTCAATGCGTTGTATCTGCTCTTAAGCTCTTTAGAACCCGTATACTGCATCAGATATTGCTCCGGTGTTTTCGTATCGGTGATATCCGCCAATAAGATCCCGTCTGCATTGATATTTACCAGATCCGGAGTTTTTGAAACATCGAAATTAAATGTATTTTTTGCTTCTGCATTTACCCATACGTTATATCTTTTCGGTTTTCCGTTGTCATATACATCGATTGCCAATGGGAATTCGAACGGCTGATCCTGAGACTGATTGATGATTACGGTAACCTGTTTTTTAACCGGCTCAAAGGTGTAAGAATAATTCAGCTTCGGGTTTCCGCTTCCGAAATACCACTGATTAAAGAACCAGTTTAAATCTTTACCAGAAACTTTCTCAAAGGATAATCTTAGCTGGTGAGCTTCAGCGTTTTTGTATTCATTGGTTTTTAGATAATCATTCATTCCTGCGAAGAATGCATCATCACCTAAATAATTTCTCAGCATGTGAAGGATTCCGCCTCCTTTCTGATAGGTTACCAGATCGAAAACATCTTCACGGGAATCATAATTGAATCTTACCAGGTTTTTCTTGAAATCTGAAGGATTATGAATGTACATATTCACATCGCTCATCTGATGGTAATCTGCCTGGTCTTTTCCGTATTTATATTCATTCCATAGGTATTCGGAATAATTGGCGAAAGATTCATTTACGGTCAGGTTACTCCAGCTTTCTGCCGTTACCAGGTCTCCAAACCAATGGTGGAATAATTCGTGGGCAATGGTATCTTCCCATTTATTTTCATCAATCAGCTGGCCCGGTTTCTGTAAAATATCGCTTCCGTGAAGGGTTGCTGTTGTATTTTCCATCGCTCCACTCACGTAATCTCTTCCGGAAATCTGTGCATATTTTGCCCAAGGATAATCGTAGTTCATTTTTTTGGAGAAAAACTCGATCATTTCGGGTGTATTTCCGTAGATCTGTTTTGCATAAGGCTCATATTCTTTTTCAATATAATAGTCTACCGCAATATTTTTCCATTTATCTTTCACGATGGCATAATCTCCTACTCCCATAAAAAACAGATAGGTAGAATGAGGTTTATCCATCACCCAGTGATCAGTTCTCAGGCCGTTTGATTCTTTCTGGGAATCTTTTAAAAGTCCGTTGGAAAGGGTAACATATTTATCAGGAACCGTCATATAGATTTCCTGGGTCGTTTTCTGATTCGGTTTATCAATTGTCGGGAACCATGCTGAAGAAGATTCGGTTTCGCCTTGTGTCCAGATCTGGGTAGGCTTATCTGCTTCTGTTCCCTGCGCATTGATGAAATACAATCCTTTGGCATCACTGATTGCCATGCTGCCTTCCTGTTTTACTTCATTCGGACGGGCAGTATATTTGATGTAAACGGTATAATCCTGATTTTTCTGATAGGTTTTATCAAGACTGATTTTTAAAACATCGTCTTTGTATTCATATTTTAATGGTGTTTTTTTACCATTCTGATCTAAAGCCACTTCATGAATCAGCATGCTTTTTGCCTCAAGGGTCAATTCGCCGGTAGGATAAAAGTAAGGTGAAGCTGTTAACCATTCTTCTCCGTTCATCTGTTCTTTCTGATAATCGAAGTTAACCTTAAGCTTGGTGTGTTTCAGTTCTGTTACTTTGGTATGCGTTGCTCTGTATATTTTTTCCCTGCCTGAAGTTTCGGTTTGTGCCGATACATTGACAGAAAATAAAATTCCAAGTAGGGTAACAGATAAAATGGCTTTTTTCATTATTTTTTAGAATTATCTTTTATTAATAGGTCGAAAATATCATTGACTACGGTTTCGTAATCTCCTTTTTTAAGCTGTTCTTTTGTTTTCGCAAAAGCTTTTTTAAGCTCACTTTCCGGGTTTTCTTCATCAATGATGTCTACTGAATCTACGCCTTTCAATTGAAGTATGGCGTTTTTCAATACTTCAAGATCTGCTTTTTCTTCGGTATTTATTTTTAAATATTTCATTGTATTATTCTTTTGTGAATGTGGTTTTAGTTCCTCCCTGTGAAATGACGAATTCTTTTTTCGCAGCATTAAAATCAATGGTAATTCCTGCTGCATCAAATTTAAAACTTGTTTTTGAGGTGGCCTCCAAAGGAAATGCGCTTTGCCCTGTAGCCTGGGCCATCAATGTTTTGTCCTTGATAAAGATATTAATTTTTAAAGGAACTCCCTGCGCAGAATAAGTTCCTTCATAAGGCTTTAAATCTGCTTCGGAAAGGGTAAGAACATTAAAATCCGGAAGGTCAAAATCTTTTCCATAAGCAGCACTTAAAGCTACGATAGCAATGTTATTATTGTTATAACTGGTCTGGTTGGAAATCATGGCAAAAGTTTTTTCACCATCGGGAAAATAATATAAAGTGGAATTGAAATGATCGATACCTCCGTTGTGGCCAAAACCCTTCTTGCCATAAAAAGGAACTTCACTCAGTGCAAAACCGTAATGGTCTTTAAACTGCTTCATTTTCTCAAAGCTTTCTTTGGATCCAAGTTTCCCTGACGTTAAGCCATTCATAAAAGAAATAAGATCCGAAGGAGTGGAAACCATGCATCCGGCGCCACTCGGAACAGACATATCTGTTTCAGTACTTTTTACATATGCATCATTTTCGTATGTATATGAGTGGGCATTATTTTTCGAAACATCAATCTTCCCGCCGACTTTTGTATTCTTTAAATTCAAAGGCTGGGTAATGTACTTTTCTATCAGTTCAGAATAGGATTTTTTAAAAACTTTTTCTAAAATATAGGTAAGTAAAGTATAATTGGAATTGCTGTAACTGAATTTTGTTCCGGGTTCAAAATCGGAACCTGCCTTTTGAATAATATCAACCAATTTCTGCTCTGAAACAGGTTGTGTATAATAAGTCATATACGATTCATCGTCAGTATAATTGTGAATTCCGCTTCTGTGATTCAGGAGGTTTTCAATCGTAATTTTATCTGCATTTTTTATTTGAGGAAAAAAACTGCTCAGTTTGGTTTCTAACGTCAATTTTTTATCCTCCACCGCTTTCATGATTAAAACGGCTGTAAAAGTTTTGGTTATAGAACCGATTCTGTAAATGGTATTGATATCTGCCTTCTTTTTACTTTCAACATCAGAAAACCCAATCGCATTCGTGTAAATGATCTTTCCTTTGTCGGCAATGGCAAAGCTTCCCATTATTTTATGGTTATCATCTAGGGTTTTGAAGTAGTTATCTAATTTCTGCTTATCAATATTCTGAGCAAAATTCAGATTAAAAACTCCAATGGCAACACTAAAAAGTATTTTTTTAAACATACTGATGAATTTCATTAATAAGTAATGAAACAAAAGAATTTGTTACATCAGATATCCTTTAATTTCAGTAAAATTTAAACAGCAACAGGGGCTTTAATTCCAGGATGCGGATCGTAGTTTTCTAAGGTAAAATCTTCAAAATTGAAGCTGAAAATATCTTTAATATCAGGATTCAGTTTCATTACCGGAAGTGCTTTCGGCTCTCTTGCCAGCTGCTTATTCACCTGCTCGAAATGATTGTTGTAAATGTGTACATCTCCGAAGCTGTGAACATAATCCCCTACTTCAAGGCCACAAACCTGCGCCACCATCATCAGCAGTAATGCATAGCTCGCAATATTGAACGGAACCCCAAGGAAAACATCGGCACTTCTCTGATACAGCTGTAAAGACAATTTTCCGTCTGCTACATAAAACTGGAATAATGCATGACATGGAGCCAGAGCCATATTCGGGATTTCAGCAACATTCCATGCTGAAACAATCAGTCTTCTCGAATCCGGATTTTTCTTAATCTGGTCAATGACCTCTGAAATCTGGTCTACCACTTTATGATCTGCCCCGGTCCAGCTTCTCCACTGGGCTCCGTAAACAGGGCCTAAATCTCCGTTTTCATCTGCCCATTCATCCCAGATGCTTACTCCGTTATCATTAAGATATTTGATATTGGTATCTCCTTTAAGAAACCAAAGCAATTCATAAATAATAGATTTTAAATGCACTTTTTTCGTCGTTACCAAAGGAAAGCCTTTTGAAAGGTCATATCTCAGCTGATACCCGAAAACACTTCTGGTTCCGGTACCTGTTCTGTCGGTTTTATCTGTTCCGTTGTCTAAAATATGCTGTAAAAGGTCTAGGTAATTTTGCATTTTGAGAATTTAAATAAATTATAACAGACTTCAAAGTTAATAAAAAAACAGCTGTGAAATTCTCTTCACAGCTGTTTTATTTCATCAAAAAATTATGGATTATTTTTTAATAATTTTCTGAGTACTTTTCTCTTTCCCGTTATCCAATGACAGAACATATACTCCAGGAAGCAGTGATCCTACATTGACTGACTGGGATTTTGTTTCTCCGGAAAGAACCACTTTTCCAAGACTATCAACAAGCTGATATCTGAATTCCAAACCTGAACGGGATTTGATATTGATCACATCATTCACCGGGTTCGGATAAACGCTGATGGTATTGTTATCTGCTAAAATGTCGGAAGTCAGCGATGAAATAGCGCCTGAAGCAGCTATTCTTAAGGTATAATCTTCCACCTGCCCGTAATTGAATGTTCCGCATGCTGATGTAGGCAATGAGCTGTATTTCATGATTACTCTCATTCTTGTATCTCCTGTTGCGGCAGTCGTTGGAATGGTTATATTTCCAGATACAGGAGAGGTTGTGCTTGCTGCTTTTGACCATGCCAATTCTCCGGCATCTGTAAAGTCTCCATCACCGTTAAAGTCAATATACACAGCATAAGCTTCACTATATTTTACAGATGACCAGTACGGCGTTATAGTAATAGCATAAGAACTTCCTTTTGTTACATTTCCGACAACAGAAGTGAAATCCTCATATCCTGAAGTACCTGTGGATGCTTTATTGATATTTGCGAATACCACATTACTGATACGCTCGTCTGCTGTAGAATTTCCGGAAGAAGTACAGTAAGTTGCTGTAGAAGCCGGTGACGTAGTTATACTTACACTGTTACTTGCCAATGAAATATTTCCTGCTGCATCTTTCGCTTTTACCGTGAAACTGTATGACGTAGAAGGTGAAAGCCCTGTTACTGAATACGTTGTTGCAGAGGTAGAACCTAGAAGGCTTGTTCCTTTATAGACATCATATCCTGTTACACCTACATTATCCGTAGATCCGCTCCAAGATAATGCTGTAGAGTTTTGCGTTGTAGAAGATGCTGCCAACTGAGGTGCTGTAGGAGCCTGAGTATCGGTTACAGGAGTTCCGCCGCTATAAGCTGTTCCTAATCCTACTGCATAAAAAGCATTTTGAGTCGCTTTATGTTCTGCAGAATCAGTCCCAAAAAGGTCTTTTGCAGCCTGGATCCCGTAAGTCATTGCATTGGTATAATTGGAGTTGGCCGTAAGGTAAGAAGTCTCCAGTCTGTATGCGATTTTTGCCGCTTTTTCAAACCCTATTCCGGTAACGTTAAAGCTGTTTCCGATATCATTTGTTCCGGTACCGCCCATTACCAGGAGATAAAACCAATAGTTTATAACTCCGCTATTGGTATGAACGCCACAATAATCATTCTGCGTCTGGCTTGGAACTGCACATCCGGTAGTTGACGCATCTTTCCAGTAAGTTCCTTTATAGGTATCCGGCTGTTTAGACAGTCCTGAATTCGGATTACTGAGAGATCTTAAATAATTGGGTGATACTTTGGTGATCTCTTCACCAATCAAGAAATTTTGCTTTTCAGGGGCATATGCATTCTCAACCACTGCTCCCCAGATATCGGAAAAGCCTTCATTCAAAGCTCCGGATTCTCTTTGATATGCGAGCTGAGCCGTTGTCTGACATACTGCATGTCCCAATTCGTGAGCTGTAACATCAAATGCTCCAAGGGGTTTAAAAGTTGTTGCCCCATCGCCATACACCATTGCATTTCCGGTCCAGGCCGCATTTTCCCAGGAGTTTCCTACATGTACATAGTTATTAAGTACTGCTCCCTGATTATCATAGCTGTTTCTATTGAATGTATTTTTAAAATAATCATATGTTTTTTCCACTCCCCACTGTACATCCAGCGCTACATCGTTACCTGTTGAAGAATGCTCTGCTGTTGTCCAGTTATTATCGGTATCCGTAATATCTGTTTTTACAAGATTGGTATAATTTCCGTTATTATTGGTATAGGTATTTACTCCTCCACCTCTGGTATTGTCTCTTAAAACATATTTCCCGTTCAAAAGAGTGGTTTCAATAGATTTTGTTCCACTGTATCTTGTCTGAGCACTTCCGGCAACAAAAACAGACAGTAAATCTGATTTCGGTTTATTTTCCGCACCGACAGGAGTAATATTATTTGCCAGCTTTCCGTGGGCATTTTCACCTGCATGTTTCATAATCGGGTCATCAAACAGGATGTCACCGGAATTGGCATCTACATAAATGTGAGACCTTACAAAAGGTTCCGCTGAAAAAATATCAAATTTATAGGATAATAAGAGTCGGTAGTTCCCATCCGAAGCCTGAACAGGAATCAGCACAAGCTCTCCTTTCGGCTGATAACCAATATCTTTCCCATGTTCTGTATTCGTCATTAAAACTTTTGCACCTATGTACTTTACCGCTTTATTAAGTGCCACAGATTCTGAGAGATCTGCATGGGTATTTACATCTCCGGTATTGTAGATTTCGCCACTCATACTTACGAGATTGCCTTTTATATAATGCAATATGTAATTGGCAAATTCAACCTTAATTCCCTGATGGTAAAGCTGATACTTTTCATCGGAAAAATCACTGAACAATTTTGCAGATTCAGTTTTAACCATCTTAGACCCGGCAGGAAGATTTAAAATTTCTGAAAAGAATTTTCCATTGTCAGACAATGCCAGATCCCTGGCTGCCGTTCCCGAATTAAAAAGAATAAGTGATGATCTGCCATCTTCACTGTTTATTCTTTGTTGTACATACCGCTGAGCCTGTACGCTTACTCCGCTTACCAAAAGTGGAATAAAAAACGCAAAAATCAATTTGTTTTTCATAAAAATTATATTTGGTGTGTTATTAAATCACTTCAAATATAAAAATAATAAAAACACAAAATCAAAAAATATTTAATTTTATTGCGAAAAAATCACAATTAAACAACAAATGTTATCAATTTAATAAATAATTAAAAATAAACACTTAATAATTTTATATTAATAAAACAAAGTAATTATCATAAATTATTTCACAAAAATATTTAATTATAACTGAATTTTAAACAGCGAAACAATAGAATATGAATAAAAAAAAGCTAAAATCACTTTATTATTTTCGATTTCATCAAACATCCATATATTCATTGAAATTTAAAAATAATCACCAAATTTTTTCAATAGTCTGACTGGTATTGTTAAGAGAAAATGTCTGACCTTCTTTCATCCTCGTCATTATTTTTGCCAGTGGAGCTTCTTCGGATACTGTCATTATTTTTTGATTATCAACTATGATTATCCCTAAAGAAACTGAAATATAAAAAAGCCCTTTATCTGTTTTCACCAAAGCCCCGTTCTGGACTTTCACTGATGGTTCTGAAGTTATTTTTTGTGTAATCGCCTGTTGATTCAGCACTTCATTAAGTTGTCGCTGAAGATTGTTGATTTCCTGCTGAAGCATTTCGCGACCTGTTTCGTATTTATCCCCCATGGAGCTTTTAGTATCATTGTTGGAAGCCCGGGTTTCTGCAATCAGATTTTCAAAGGTTTCGATTTTTTCTGCGATTTTCGTTTTTACAGTGTTTAATATATTTTGTTTATTCATTTTAAAGTTTGGCTAAAGCCTTTATTTTTGAATTAAAAAGCGGGCTAAAGCCCGCTTTTATCGATCTGTTTAAGTTTATAACCTTTTGTTTAATAATTAAGACTACATTTTCAACCAGAATTTAATTGGTCTTCCCATTCATTTTTCAAATACAGCGTAATCCGAAACTTTAAAATTGAAATCTTTTCCGGTATTAAAATCTCTTTTGGTTCCGTCAAATATATTTTTAAATATTCCGGATAAATGATCATCCTGGATGCTGAAATCCACAGCCTCTTTTGACATATTCAAAACAATCAGCACTTCATCCTTTCCATTCTTGCGTACGTAGGCTAAGATTTTATCGTTGGCGGTAGTATTTAAAAGATAGGTGGTAACATTAGAATCCCCTCCTTTTAAAGCAGGGTTTGAAGATTTCAAACTGAATAAGGTTTTATAAAAATCAGCCATTTGATAGGTATTAGTCCATTTAATAGCATCTTTTTCAAAGAACTCCAATCTCTTCATATTGGGCAGTTCCTGACCTGAGTATAATAACGGAACCCCATTCCACGTTGCAGAAAATACAGCCATAGGTTTTGTGATTACTCCGTATTTTTCATATTCCGTTCCGTTCCATGAATTTTCATCGTGATTCGTTGTAAACCATGCCCTCATAGAAGCATCGCCAATATTGGAATACCTGATCAACAGGTCTTTTAAATCCTGTAAGGGAAGATTTTTTTTATAATAATCCTCAGATTTATGCATCCAGGTCCATGAATAGCTTGCATCGAAGATTTTCCCGTATTCAGGGGTTTCCAATTCATCAAATTCGCCCAACCAGAAAAGAGGTTTTATCGTTTCAACTTCGGGACGCGCCTGTTCCCAGAAATCCACTTCCACCCAGGAAGCCAGATCACATCTGAAGCCATCAATGCCGGTTTCTTTCACCCAGAATTTCATGGCATCAATCATTGCTTTTCTCATTTCCCGGTTTTTGTAATCCAATTCGATGATATCGTCCATTCCGGAAGCGATATGAAATTTCCCGTCCGGATCTTTCAGATAAAATTCAGGATGGGTTTTTGTCCAGATATGATCCCAGCCTGTATGGTTGGCCACCCAGTCGATAATCACCCTGAAACCCAACCGGTGAGCTTCATTTACCATGTGTTTAAAATCATCCATCGTCCCGAACTCCGGATTAATGGAGGTGTAATCTGCCGCCGCATAAGGGCTTCCGAGACTTCCTTTTTTATTTTGTTGGGCAATAGGAGTAATCGGCATAAACCAGAGTGTTTTCACTCCCATTGATTTCAGTCGGGGCATTTCTTTTTCAAATGCTTTGAAGGTTCCTTCCTGAGTATATTGTCTGATATTGACTTCGTAAATATTTGTAGTATGCTTCCAGTCTTTCGGCAAATCCATAGTTTTATTCATATTTTGAGTAGTACAGGAAACAATTCCCAGACCAATTACAGCTAATAATATTAATTTTCTCATTGATCTCTTTTTAACAAAAATAGGAATTGTTTTTAATAACAGAAGGGTGAAAGGGTGAAATTGCTAAACTGTTGAATTGTAAAATTGTGAATGGTGAATGGTGAATTTTGCTTTGCAGGTCAATTAAATCAGTAGCTTTTATGATTTCATCCTGAAATCTTCCTCTACAAAAAGGCCCCGGACTTTTATCCGGGGCTGTACTTATTTTATGTTGAAATTTTATCTTTCTTCGTTATCGTCATCTTCATCATCGAAAACATCATCATTGTAGTCTTCTTCTTCCTCGTCATCGAAGCTGTCATCTTCATCTTCAAAGCTGCTGCTTCCTCCAAAATCATCATCAAAACTGAAATCATCATCCATTAAAGGCATTGCAGATTTCTTTTTTGACCCTCCTGAACTTCCGCTTTTGCTTGGTGCTTTCAAGGGAACATTTCCAAATCTGTAGACTGTAATAGGATAATTAACCCCTTTTGTTTCTTCAATTACTTCAATAAGCTCACAGAAGAATTCCCAAAGGTCTAAAAGACCATACTGGAACTGAGCCTTATCTCCTGCTTTTTCAAATGCCTCATCGATATACACATCCGACATAATCTCGCCATCGCCATCGTCACTCATATCTTCTAACGGAACACTTTTTACTATTGTTCCATCTTCTTCAAGTAAATTAAAAGTTGAAAGCTCATCTCCCTGCAAGCTGAACGCACTTTTAATTCCTAAATGTAAGTTCCATAGCGTCTGTTTTCCTTTAATTTCGATATCACGGAAAATATCTTCTTTCGCATCTAATATTACGCGGATTTTGTAAACCATATCAGTTTTTAAATTACTTTTTGCCTTAGTTATTATGATAAATCTCTATTGCAAATATATAATAAATGAGATGTGACAAAAAAATATTTCAGGATTTTTTAAAATATTTTTTTTTCTTAAATTTTGCCGAAATCATTTGCTTTTTTCCAGCATAAAACTGAATTTCGTTCCTTCAAGATAGACACTCTCTACCGTAATATTTTCATTATGAGCTTCAAGAATATGCTTTACAATCGCCAATCCTAAGCCGGAACCTCCTTCTCTACGGCTTCTGCTGGTTTCCACACGATAGAATCTTTCGAAAATCCTCGGTAAGATTTCCTGTTTTATTCCCATCCCGTTATCTATGACTTCTATCAGGACTTTATTTTTCAGAACACTTGTTTTTACCACCACTTTTGCTTCCTGTCTGTTGGCATAGTGAATCGCATTAGAAACAAGATTGATGAAAACCTGTGAAATTTTCTGTTTATCAGCATCTACAAAAATCTGAGGATGCAAAGTCTGAATCTGCAGCGTTGTATTATGCTTCACCGCCTCAAGATCAAGCAGGTCGAAAATTTCTTTTATTAAAAGGTTAACATCAAATTTAGAGACGGTAAGATTGATTTCCCCGGCTTCCAGCCTGTTAATCATATCCAAGTCTGTAACAATGGCAATCAGCCTTTCCACGGAAATATCTATCCTTTCCAGATATTTATCCCGGATGGTCATATTTTCAACACCACCTTCACGTAAGGTTTCCACATATCCCTGAATTGAAAACAATGGAGTTTTAAGCTCATGGGAAACATTTCCGATATATTCTTTACGGTAGCTTTCCATCTCTTTCATCATGTCGATCTCGGTAACCTTCTGCTGGTTAAGATCTGAAAACCTTTCACCCAGTTCCTTGATCGTGATATTTTCATCATTATCATGAACTATTTCCTGTGGCAATAGCTGGGAAAGCCCACGAACCTGCTTTTTACCGTAATAGTTGAAGAGAAGTTCGAGAACTACATAATTAACAATGAAAATAAAGATGATGCATAAAAAGAATCCGATTTTAAAAAAAGGAGTCTTATAATAGATATCCTTCAGTGAATCAAAAATGATTACTAGCAGAAACATCACCAATGTCAGAAGACATGATGCGACAAGGGTAAGCCTGTAAAATTTCAATTTTACAATTTTTTATGGGTTATAAAGTAAAGGTAGGTATTTTAATCGTATTAAACGATCAGCTTATACCCTATTCCTTTTAATGTCTGAATGGTATTGATTCCTAATTTTTCTCTTAATCTTCTGATATGAACGTCTATCGTTCTTTCTCCTACGATTACATCATTCCCCCAGACTTTCTCAAGGATCTCTTCTCTTTTGAAAACTTTCTCCGTATTGGAAGCCAGTAAATACAACAGATCAAATTCTTTTTTAGGAAGCAAAAACTGCTGTCCGCTTTTTGAGACTCTGAAGTTGTCTTTATCAATTACAAGATCTCCGATTTCGATTAATTTGGCATTATCGGAAACCTGAGAAGTCAATTGTAATAAAGCATTTACTTTAGAGATAAGGATTTTCGGTTTGATCAGTTTTACAATGTAATCATTGGCTCCTGCCTGAAAACCGGCTAATTGAGAAAATTCTTCACTTCTTGCGGAAAGGAAAACAATCAGTGTTTTTTGAAGCTCTTTTATTTTACGAAGTTCCTGGCAGGTTTCAATTCCGTCTTTTTCAGGCATCATTACATCTAATAAGATAAGATCGGGAACAATTTCCTTTGCCTTATCTATTCCTTCATTACCATTGGTAGCGGTATAGATGTCGTAACCTTCTTTTTCTAAATTGTAAGACAGAATCTCTAAAATATCCAGCTCATCGTCTATTAAAAGGATTTTCTTTTGGTTCATTTTTAATTTTTACTGAGTCAAAGTTAATAATTTTTAAATCACAGTTTAACAAAACGGCTATCGTTCATATAAAATTAACAATTATATTGTTTTATTAATATTTAGTTAAGAAAAAATTAAATTTTACTAAACCATTTACACCCTTAATCTTTCATTCCTTTGCAGCGAAAGAATATAGTAAAAAAGAAAATGAATTTTAGAAAACTGAGTATCGCAGTTTTGTTTTTGACAACATCAGGAACTCTACTTTACGCTCAAGAGACCAAAAAAGATTCTGTAAAGAACGAAAAAAAGATCGAAGGTGTAGTTATCAAAGGATCTACTAAAAAAGGAACCGAAGCTAACCTTATTAATTTACAAAAGAAGTCTGTAGAAGTTATTGAGCGTGTAGGATCCGTACAGCTTGCCAAGCAAGGTGTAGGTGATGCCGCTACTGCCGTAACAAAAGCTACCGGAACTCAAAAGCAGGAAGGAAGCGGACAGATCTTTGTAAGAGGTTTAGGTGACAGATATAACAGCACCACTTTAAACGGATTACCTATTCCGTCTGACGATCCTGAAAATAAAAACGTCAATCTTGAGATTTTCAAAACTTCAATGATTGAATATATTTCATTAGATAAAGTATACAATCCCAGAATTCTTGGTGACTTCGGAGGGGCAAATGTAAATATCGTTTCTAAGGAGCACACGGGAAAACCTTATTTCAAAATAGGTTTGGGAAGCAGCATCAACCTGCAGACTTTTGATAACAACAATTTCAAGGTACAGGACGGAGCTCCGGGATTCTTCGGATTTAAAGAAACTAAATTCACTAAAGGAAATCCTTATCAAAAATATCCTTTCCAAACAAAATGGAACTTTAAAAATGCAGACAACCCATTCAATACAGATATGAATATTGAAGGCGGGGCAAGCTTCGGTAAGTTCTCTTTCTTCGGATATGCAGGATATGAAAACTCATATGAATTCAGTGAAGGGCAGGAAGGTTTCTACTTCAGAGACGGTACTGCGAGTAAAAATTTCACAGACGTACAACGTTCCAATTATAAAACGAATACTACTGCTTTAGTGAATTTAGGTTACAAATTCAACAGTAATAACAAAATTAATTTCACTTCCAATTTCATCCACTCTTCTGATCAGACCGCTAAAATATTTAAAGGTTATTCTTATGATGTTGACAGAAATGTAATCATTAACAGAGGGGATAACAAAATTACAAGCACCTGGGTAAACCAGTTATTGGGTACTCACAAATTGGGTGATACCTGGAATGCAGACTGGGCAGTTGGGTACAACATGCTGAACAGCAAAAGACCTGACCGTATGCAGAATACTATTGATGCTGAAAACTTACAGCTAATTGCAGGAAGTGCCATCAATAACCACAGGTATTTTGATGAATTAAAAGATAACACGGTTTTAGGACACGCTTATCTTACCAAAAATCTTGAAAGATTTAAGATAACTATAGGATACGACGGTCAGTATAAAGACAGAAAATTTGAGAATACCACTATCGGTATGAACTTTAATTTTGTAACACCGGTGGATCCTGAGAATATTGATGCATTCATTAATGCTGAAAACAATCCTTTATTCAGTTATCAGACTTTCCAGCCCAGCAATAAATTATTCACACCTTTCTTCTATACGGTAAAACAGAATATCCAGTCAGGGCTTGCAAATGTAGATATCACCCTTTCTGATAAATTCATCGTTCAGGTAGGAGGCCGTTTCGATTATATCGATATGAAAATGCACTGGACAGATTCTACTTTCGGAGAAGGTAAAAAGAATAAGCAATACAATAAATTCTTACCTGCTTTAAATGCAAAATACAGCATCAATGATAAGCAGAATTTAAGACTTGCTTTCTCAAAAACTTATACATTACCACAGGCAAAAGAGATCATCCCGATTGCTTATTATGATGTAACTACCAATACCTATGGTAACCAATACCTTTACCCGTCAGATAATTACAATGTTGATTTAAAATGGGAATTATTCCCTAAATCAGGTGAAGTATTGTCTGTTACGGCTTTCGGAAAATACATCCAGAATCCGATTGCAAGAACCACTTATGCTACTTCTGCACCAAGTGATATGACGTATTTCAATATTGCGAACTGGGGTTATATTTACGGAGCTGAATTGGAATTCAGAAAAGATCTTTATTCTTGGAGCAACTCTAAAATCTATACTTTCATCAACGGAACCTATATGCATTCTGAACAGGAATTTAAATCTGAAACAGAATTAGCTAAAGAAAACGGCGGTAAAACCATTGTTTTCTCTAAGAAAAAAGATGATATGCAAGGGGTTGCCGATTTCATTGCCAATGTTAATTTAGGATATAACTACAAGTGGAATAATGTGAACAGCTTAGACTTTGTAGCTTCTTATTCACGTGTAGGAAAAAACCTTTATACTGTAGGAACCGGAGGAATCGGAAATTTCTATGAAGTGGCAAGAAATATCCTTGATGCCAACTTAAACTTCACATTAGATAAAATCGGAATCGGTATTTCTGCTAAGAACTTACTGAACCCGCATTATAAAATAGAACAACAAAACACAGGCGCAACATTCATTCACAAAGATTACACAAAAGGACGTCAGGTTGGATTAAGCCTGTCATACAAATTTTAATATAATTTAAATCTGATAAAGTTATGAAAAAAACAATTTTAAGAGCCGCTTTTTGTCTTTCTTTAGTGGCAGCGTTTTCATCAACAGCAATTTCATGTAGCAGTTCTGATGACGAAACAATAGACAACCCGTCTTCTGTAGACCCAAGTAACTTCCAGGGAAAAATTGCTGCCGGAACTACGGTAACTTTAGACCCAACAAAAGTATATACAATCACTGGAAGAGTATTAGTAGAAAATGGTGCAAACCTTATCATCCCTGCAGGAACAAGAATCACTGTAGCTGAAGGTGCCAACTATCTGATCGTTGACAGAGGTGGTAAACTTTTCATCAATGGTACAGCAACAAGCCCTGTAACATTTGAAGGAACTTCACACAAACAAGGTCACTGGGGAGGAATCGTTCTTTTAGGTAATGCTCCATCAAACAGAAGTGCTTCAGGAACTTCTACTTCAGAATTAGGAGACTTGATCTATGGAGGTAATGATAACAATGACAACTCTGGTGTTATTAAATATGTAATCATCAAAGACAGTGGTTTTAAATATAACCCTGAGAAAGAATTTAACGGACTTTCTTTATTCGGAGTTGGTAGCGGAACTACAATTTCTTATGTATATGTAACTGACGGTGCTGATGACGGTGTAGAATGTTTCGGAGGTAGCCCGAATGTAGACCATATCGTAGTAACAGGAGTTGGAGATGATGGTTTTGACTGGACAGAAGGTTACAAAGGAACTGCAAACTTCCTGTATGTTGCCAGAAAAAAACAATACCAAAATGCTGCTGAGCCAGGAAACAGAGGTATTGAAGCTGATACTCAGGATACAGATCCTAATACAACAAACGGAAACGGAGTTTCTAACCCTACAATCACCAATGCTACTTTCTTAGGAAACTCTGGAGGTTCTGAATCTCAGGGATTAAAAATCAGAGCTGGTTCTAACGGTAAATTCGATAATATCGTAATTGCTAACTACTCAACTGGTCTTGATTTTGAAACTGACAGAACGTACAACTGGTTTACAAGTGGATCTTACATTAAAAACGTAAAATTAGTAAACGTAACAACA
Source organism: Chryseobacterium tongliaonense (assembly GCF_041224435.1). NCBI lineage: Bacteria > Pseudomonadati > Bacteroidota > Flavobacteriia > Flavobacteriales > Weeksellaceae > Chryseobacterium > Chryseobacterium tongliaonense. The sequence goes on from NZ_JBGFFD010000003.1 coordinate 190,864, forward strand.
CCTTGGAAAGCTAAAGCTCCGGCTCCGGATATGTCTGGTGTATTCACTACCAATCCTGCTGCATTAGGTGCGGGAAGCGGTACTGCTTTACCTGATTGGGCTAAAGGATGGACCGGTCTATCCAGCTACGATACTGGTGATGCAATGAACTAAAATTAAGTAATTAGTTTCTTCATATCAAATTAAAAAATCCCCTCGGAAAGAATTTTCCGAGGGGATTTGATTTTCAATAATGCTTATCCGGCTAACTCTGCTATAAAAACTCCCCCGGAAATATTTTCCGGGGGAGCTAGCTTAATTTTCTACTTAAAAGAACTCATGAAAGAATTTTATACTTCTGTTCAATTAAGTAATATTTTGTTGCTTATTTCCTGTCATTTAAAAAAATCTTTCGGAACCACTTTTTTTAACTCTGTCGTTTTGATCAATCGGTTTTGTTCATAATGTTCTATTTTCATCAGCCTTTTCACACTTCTTTTAGAAATCCTTGGTTTCAGAACCCTTGAGTAGAATCGTCCTATATCCATTCTTAATCCTTCTGTTTCTACAGTATATTCTTTTGAACCGGATTTAAGATGTTGATCAAATAATAATAAAAGATGATAAAGGTCGGTAGCTTCCTTTTTTGTCAGGAGGTTTTTGTTAAAGAACAATTTCAATTTATCTTTAAAGGAAATTTCAGTTGGCTCATTCAGATGATTTAAATCTTCAGAAGAAAGATTCAACTTTGAGTTCAAATAGTTGATCATCTGCTCAGGAGATATTCTATCCAGATAATAATCCTGGAGTTCTTTCACAGAAGTCCATCTGCTTCTGTCCAGCGACAAATCCATCTGCCTCAAAAAAGCATAGAGGAAAAGCATTTCTTTATAACTCAATTTTGAATAATTCATGCTACTTTATATTTATAGGCCATTCAATATTATCTAATTTTGAAAAAGTAAAATACTGATCTTTATGTAAAAAAGATACTAAAAGACTGCACATTTACCCATTACACATTTCCAAACAATATCTGCGCGAATTTATTTTTTTCTAAACTATAAAAGCTTTTTATTATTTAAATTTATTATTAACATTATGTTAACAAGATTTTTTCAAAATTAATGAAAAATAAAAAATAAAAAAATACCCATTGAAAAAATATTTTTCAATGGGCGCAATAAATAGTAAAAAACTTTAATTTTTCCATAGCAGATTTCCCTTATGCATCAAGGCTTCAACTTTTGATATTCTGGAAACTGCTTCTGCCGAACAACCTGCATTGATTAAAACAATATCTGCCTGGTCTCCGGCTTTTGGCCATTGCTGATTTCCTTTATCATCCAACGGAAGAATATCCTGTGTAGCAAACTGCAATGTCCTTGAAAGCTCAAATTCTGTTTCATAGCCGTATAGCTCAGCGATCAGATTTGCTTTCTGCAGCATATTACCGGAGCCGAAAGTACTCCAATAATCCTGTACATTATCATTTCCGATCAAAACCTCAACGCCATGTTTTTTCAGCACAGGGATTGGCATAATTGTTCCCCTGAACGGCACGGAAGAAGCAATACCCACTTTTGACAGTGCCAGTTTTTCTGCAATTTCCTCGGTCTCGCCTGAAGAAAGATGTCCTAATGCAAAAGCATGGCTTACAAACGTCTTTCCCTGAAGCTGAGGGTTTTCATTTACCTTATCTATTAAATAATGAATTGTTTTCATTCCGGAATCACCTGCTTCGTGCAAATGAATGTCAATACCTTTATTGTTATCTAATGCCAGCTGAACCGTAAAATCCATTACCTTTTCAATATTTCCGTCTATGCTGAACGGATCTAAACCTCCGATAAAACCGACACTTTTCATCTGTGCTACTTCTTTCATCAAAGGAGCTGAATCCGTATAATATAGACCGTGTTGCGGAAAAGCAACCAATTCAGCACCAAAGGAATCTTTTTTGTTTTCCAGTGCTTTTTCCAGGTGTTCTAAAGATTTAAGACCCGAAGTAGGATCGATATTAAAATGAGTCCTTGCAAAACCTGTCCCGTAATTTTGCAGTAAGTCGATCAGCTGTTCCGCCCGTTCTACCGAAGTGGTCAGAAGTTCAGGAATGATCTCCTGCTCGTAGGCAATCATATCCTTCACGGTTTTCCTTTTGGGCGAAAGTGCCTGCCATGGTAATCCGTACAATGTTTTATCAAGATGAATGTGCATATCTTTAAATGCTGGTAACATCAGTTTCCCTTTGGCATCTACAGCATCTGCATGTACATCATTAGGTTTTACAGCTTTTATTTTTCCCGCTTCAATTTCGATACGAAATAAATCTGTTTTGGTTTTAACAATATCATTGTTATCATATTCGAACCCTGTTTCCAGACGAACGTTTTTTAATGTGTAATGATCTTTGGCTATATTATCGGATGGTAATGACATAATTCTGATTTTAATACTGCAAAGTTACCGCAGTCTGATTTTTCAGAGGTGTATAAATCGTTTCATGTTTTGTATGAATTATTCTTTAAATTGTGATGGGGTCATTCCTGTCTGGGCTTTAAAGAATTTTGAGAAGCTGGCATGATCGTAAAACCCGAGGTCGTAAACAATATCTTTTACCGACATTTCCGAAACTTTGAGCAAGCGTTTGGCCTCCAATAAAATACGATTCTGAATGAGAGAAGATGCAGAAGCTTTAAGATTTTTTTTGCAGACAATATTCAGATAATTGGGTGAAATATTCAGTTTATCTGCATAAAAGGATACGGAACGTTCCTCCTTAAAATGCACATCAATTAAATTTAAAAATCTGGAAATAATCGGGTTGGAATGATACATCTCAAAATCTTTAAAAACGCCTTCTACCGATTTACTTATCAACAAACCGATCAGCTCACTCCTTTTCTGAATGAGCTCCCAAAATATATTTCCTCCGTTCAGTTCTCTCTGAATCGCCCGGAATTCGTATAAAAGCAACTGATAAATTTCTCCGGAAAGGTGAATAACAGGATGATTCTGATAATAAGAAGCCGAAAACCTCAGAGCCGGAAGAAAACTTTCAAACCATTCCCGGCTGATCATCAGCTGATATCCGATCGTTTCTTTTTCAATCACCCACTGATGTACCTGATCAGGAAAAACCACATGAATCTGGTGATCTTCCACCGCATATTTTACAAAATCAATGGTATGCGAACCTTTCCCGGTCTCAAACAGGTTGATGATAAAAAAATCATGCTTATGGGGTTCATCAATAGACCTTTCCCCGTGCAATTCATTAAAAAGCAGATGGCAGACAGGTGATTTGTTTTCATTAAATTCCTGAATTCCTAAAACGGGAAAATGGTCGGACTGATGGCTCATTCTACTCTAATTTACTTTCTAAAATAAGCAAATTTTACAAGAGCGGCTGTCACCTTTCTTTAAAAAACAATATTTCCCTGATGAATTAATGATTTAACTGCAGAAATTCTTGAAACCGCTTCGGCAGAACAGCTTGCATCCACAAAAACCAAGTCAGCATTATTTCCCGTTTTCGGCCACTGTTGCTTTCCCTGGTCATCTAACGGCAGAATATCAGCTGTCGCCAGTTTTAAGCTTCTTGACAATAAAAATTCTGTTGAATAACCGTACAGCTGAGCCGTTAAATTGGCTTTCTGCAACACGCTTCCTATTCCGAAAGTATTCCAGTGATCAACAATACTGTCGTTGCCCGTCATTACCGTTACCTTATGTTTGTACAAAAGAGGGATTGGCATTATCAGGCCTCCAAACGGGATGGTAGAGACAACTCCGATCTGTGCCCCGGCTAATTTTTCAATAACTTCTTCCTGCTTTGTTTTATCCAGTTTTCCTAAGACAAAACAGTGGCTCAAATAGGTTTTTCCCTTTAACACAGGATTTTCATTTACCTTATCAATTAAATATTCTACTGTTTTCAGCCCTGATTCTCCACTTTCATGCAGATGGATATCAATCCCTTTTTTATGATCCAAAGCCAGCTGAACTGTAAAATCAACTATTTTTTCAATGGCTCCGTCAATCGTAAATGGATCTACTCCACCAATAAAATCAATATCCATCGCTGCAGCCTCTTTCAGATACGGGACTGAATCTGTATAAAACACGCCATGCTGAGGAAAAGCAACCAGCTCGGCTCCGAAAGTTTTCTTTTTATTCTCCAAAGCTTTCTGCAGATTTTTCAGAGAATCAAGTTTGGAAGTAGGTTCTATATTCACATGACTTCTGGCAAAAGAAGATCCTTTTGACTGCAACAATTCAATCATCTTCTCTGCTTTGAAGGTTGAATTTTTCAACATTTCAGGAAGCATTTTCTGTTCTAAAGCAATCATCCCTTTAACGCCGCCGGACCTTTTTCTGACCGCCTGCCACTGATCACCGTAAAAGGTTTTATCCAGGTGAATATGCATATCTTTAAATGCAGGAAGCATTAACAACCCTTTGGCATCAATTGCCTTTGCATTGGGTTGGTTCGGAGCTATTTTTGAGATCTTCCCATTTTCAATTTCAATATAAAACAGATTAGTTTTGGTAGAAATCACCTCTCCCTCTTCATAATTAAAGCCAGTTTCGAGACGAACGTTTTTAAGGCTTAATTTCCCTGTTGAAGGCACATTTTCATGATCAAAAATTGAAGCTGCCGTCATCATGTTGGATGCTAAAGTTAATCCTGCCATTGCCAATGCTGAACTTTTAATGAAATTTTTGCGTGATATATTGTTTGAGATGTTCATTTCCAATCTATTTGTTACAAAATTAAAAAGACAGGAACTGAATAAGCAGTACGGTTTATAACAATATCTGTATTATTTATTGAATTGTGAAGCAAAAAATAGGACGAGATTCAAATCTCATCCTATTATTATATTTTAATTAGCATATTGAAAATTTCTGACTGCTTCCAGGGTCATATCAATTTCCCGGTCTTTAATCGCATCACTGATGAAATATGTTTCGTATCCACTTGGTGGAAGATATATCCCGCTGGTCAATAGCTGATGAAAGAAATTGTTGAACAGGGCATGATTGGCCTGTTGTGCTTCATCAAAATTAGAAACCCTGTTGATATGGAAGAAAACAGACATCATAGAACCTTTTCTGTTGATTTTATGAGCGATTCCTTTTTCGTTCAGGATTTTTCCGATCTCAAAATCTAAAGTTTCCGTTGTCTTATTAAGCCTGTTGAAGAAGTTTTCATCATTTTTAATGATCTGAAGGGTTTTCAAACCTGCTCTCATTGCTAAAGGATTTCCACTCAATGTTCCTGCCTGGTAAACGCCTCCTTTTGGAGCCAGGTGATCCATAATTTCATTTCTTCCTGCAAAAGCTCCTACCGGAAGACCACCACCGATCACTTTTCCGTAAGTCACCAGGTCAGCTTTTACATTATAAAGTTCCTGAGCACCTCCAAAAGCCAGTCTGAAGCCGGTCATTACCTCATCAAAAATCAATAAAGCTCCGTTTTCATCACAGATTTTTCTCAGGTTTTGTAAGAAATCATTTTCAGGAAGGACACAGCCCATATTTCCTGCTACAGGCTCAACGATTATCGCGGCAATTTCACCCTGGTTATGACGGAACAGATCTTCCACCTGCTCCATATCATTATAACGGGCTAATAATGTATCTTTTGCAGTTCCCTGGGTGACCCCCGGAGAATTTGGATTTCCGAATGTTGCAGCACCACTTCCCGCTTTAATCAAAAAAGAATCGGAATGTCCGTGATAGCAGCCTTCAAATTTGATGATCTTATCTCTTCCGGTATATCCTCTTGCCAGTCTTACAGCGCTCATACATGCTTCAGTACCTGAAGAGACCATTCTGATCTGATCAATATTCGGGACATTTTCTATAATGAATTTAGCGATTTCAGTTTCCAGCTCTGTCGGAGCCCCGAAAGAGAAACCTTTTTCCGCCTGAATTTTCAATTCTTCCAGAACTTCCGGGTGCGTATGTCCCAGAATAGCAGGTCCCCACGAATTAATGTAGTCAATATAGGTATTGTCATCTGCATCGGTAAGGTAAGCTCCTTTGGCAGATTTCATGAAAACAGGAACACCTCCTACTGATTTAAACGCACGTACCGGAGAATTTACTCCTCCCGGAATGTATTGATAAGCTTCATCGAATAAAGCCGAACTTCTTTGATATTTCATATGGTCAGTTGAGTGTTAAAAGTTAAGAGTTGAGAGCTGAACATATTTTCAACTCTCAACTCTCAGCTGTTAAACTATAAATTAATTTCTTGGTTTTTTATCGATCAGATAAATCAATTGTCCGTTGGAAGGCTGTTGTCCTTCATCCATTCTGTTTTTGGCGTACAATTTATTTAGTTTAATTCCGAATTTCTGGGCGATATCATGCATATCTTCTCCGCTTTCAACTTTATAGGTTGCTGTATTTCCGGCGGAATTTTTAGATTCAAGGAAAATAATATCGTTTTTCTGTAAAACCTCACTTTCCAGCTCGTTCCATTTCATCAGCTTGCTTTCGCTGATTTTGAATCTGTTGGCAATGAATTTCACATTGGTATCTTCAGGAATTACGATATATTTCAATCCTTCATTGGGATGATTTTTCACCAGTATGGAATTGAGAATTTCAGCTTTTGTTTTGATTCTTTCTACTCTTTTCTGTTGTTGAGCATAAGATGTCTGCTTATAAGGAACCGTAACGGTAACCTGTTCTTTTTGGGTCACTTTGGAAGGATTCATTTGTGCCATAAAAGCTCTGTCATCTTTTAAATCAGGATACATTTTAAGAACTGCGTACAGAACTTCTTTAGAATTCACATTATCGAATTCATATAATTTATATCTTTCAATCTTGCCAATCAGAATGGAAGCGTACCGCGGATTGGTTGCATAGCCTGCTTTTTTTAATCCATATGCCCACGCCTTATAATCTTTCATATCAAGATTGAAAAGACCTGTGTAATATTTTCTTGTTGATAAAAATATAGAATGGTCTTCATAAGACTGTCTCGGATCATCATACACACGGAAACACTCATTAGGAGCATCATCGGTATGTTTCATGGTTCTGCCGGTCCAGTCTTCCTTACATTTAATTCCGAAGTGGTTTTTGCCTTCCTGAGCCAATCTGCTTTGCCCGCCACCCGTTTCTAAAAGTCCCTGGGCAAGGGTAATAGAAGCCGGAATTTTATATTTTTCCATCTCTTCTACTGCGTATTGGGCAAATTTCTGAATGTATTGATCTTCAGTAGCCCAGGTCTGGGCTGAGAATTTTGATAAAACTAAAAGGCTTATGAGTAAGAAAAGTCTTTTCATGTTTTTCAATATTTACTTATATAATTAATTTTCTGTTTTGTTTTTCTAAAAGCAAATTTGCTCCTTCTATCCCCTGCAATCCTCCTGTGTGAAAGCACAAGATTCTGCTGTTTTCAGGAAAATAGTCTTCATCAATAAGCTCCATTACTTTCTGCATCATCTTTCCTGTATATACCGGTTCCAGCGGAATACCGTAACGCTCTTTAAAATCATTGATAAAACGGATGTTTTCATCTTTTATTTTACCATAACCTCCAAAACTTGAATCTATTAGATCAAAATTTTCCCTTAAGGTTAATTCTCTGATTTTATTTTCTAAGGAAGAGTCATCAACAGCTTTAAAACCTATAACTTTCTGATTATCTTCACAAAATCTGGAAATTCCGGCAATTGTTCCTCCGGTTCCCACTGCGGTGCAAAGATAATCAAAATCTTTTGTTTCATTATTCAGCATCATTTTTATGCCTTCTACAGCTTCCTGATTGGTTCCGCCTTCCGGGACAATCAATGCATCCGGAAATTCATGGGTCAAAAATTCAGATAGTTTTTCTTTATTACGGTACTCTTCCCGGGTAATAAATTTTAAATTCATCCCGTTTCTTTTAGCGAACAGTAATGTGGGGTTATCCCGCCATTTATCCTGTAATTCTTCACCTCTTATAAGTCCCAGGGTTGGAACTTCCGATAGTTTTCCTACGGCTGAAACGGCTGAAATATGATTTGAAAATGCTCCGCCAAAAGTGATGATAAACGGGTTTTCAGGATTTGTTTCTAAATAATGATTGATATTATAAAACAGTTTCCAATATTTATTCCCTGAAATCTGAGGATGAATGAGGTCTTCTCTTTTCATAAAAAGCTTTACATTTTTATGAACCGGAATTTCCTGAATGGGAATCGTTTCTGTTGGAAGTTTTAACAGCATTTTCAACTTTATTCAACAAAAATAATACTTTTTTAAAGTTTGCAGGGACATTGATATTAAAAAAAGGAGTTGCTTTTAACCACGAATCTCACAGATTTACACAAATATTTGTATCTTATTTTTTAACTACCCCGTCCTTTTGTTTCACAAAAATCCATCCCTTCAGGGAAGGGGAATTTTGGCCACACTCAGGAAAACTCATAACTCATCATTCATAACTTATAATTCATAACTTCTACAAGTATTTCCGGAAATTCCAGAATTGTCTTTTTTTGAGATAGTTCAGATCATGTTCATTTGCGTAAGCTTCTCTTTCAAATGAGATTCGTTTGTAGGCCAGATAGCTGTTTTTCAGTTTAAAAAACCAATAATAATATTCTGCGACATAAAAGATATAAAAGAAGATAATCAACAATTCAAATTGCTGTCTTAAATGGATTTTTTCGTGATTGATAAGTGTTTTATTTTCCTTATCTTCGGGTTTCCTAATGAAGATAAAGGGAAAAAGAGCAATACCGTTAATTTTTAATTTTTTTAATGGCTTTTGGCATACAATTATCATAATAACAAATATAAAGTTTTTTGACTTAGAGATTTAACTTATGGCCCAATATGACATCAAAGAAGGTGAAGACTTTTACTATAATGAACAGGGGTACAAGGTTTTTACAGAAAAATTTCATCTGAAAAGAGGATATTGCTGTAAAAGCGGCTGCAGACATTGTCCTTACGGGTACGACAAAAAGACTGATACATTCATTAAAAACGATAAAAAAAATAAATAAAATGAAAAAATATATTTTTATTTTGTTAGCCTCGGCTACTCTGGGTTTAACTTCCTGTAGTCCTTTCCAGGTGCGTTCAGATTATGCAGAAACAGCAAGTTTCACTTCTTATAAAACCTATAAGATAAGAATTGATGATCTGAAGCTGAATGATATTGATAAAGACAGGGTTTTAAATGAATTGTCAAAACAATTACAAACCAAAGGTCTTTCATCGGGTGAAAATCCTGATTTAATTGTCAACGTAAAAGCCAATCATAAAAAAATAACAGATATTACCAACAATTCTCCTTACGGAATGTATGGTTGGGGTGGTCCTTTCGGCTGGGGTGTGGGAATGAGCAGAACATGGACCAGCAATTATAATGAAGGTGCATTAATTGTTGACCTTATCGACACAAAAACCAATAAGCTGGTTTGGCAGGGAATCGGAAGCGGAATTTCCGTGGATTCTCCAAAAGCTAAACAAAGACAAATTCCTGAGATCATGGCTGAGATTATGAAAAATTATCCGCCACAGAGAAAATAATACGATTTGAATCAATCATTATATGTAAAGTCAATACAAGTTTTTGTGTTGACTTTATTTTTTCAAAAAAATAACAATAGAATTTAATATGGCTCTAAGGAATTTTTCATTAATAAAAATAGTCATATTAATCAAAATTCAATGCAAAACCTATTAAAATTAACAATAAAGTCATTTCTTATTCATAAAAATGTAGTATTCTTACGGGAAAATTATATTATATGAAAAAAATTATCTTATTTCTTGTATGGGCCGGCCTTGCCCACGCACAGGCGCCTGCAGGGTATTATTCATCTGCTAACGGCTTAACGGGAGCGTCCTTAAAAACCGAGTTAAGTTCAATTATTACCAACGGGCATCAGGACAAAGGCTACAGTGGGCTTTGGACAGGATATAAAACCACAGACATTGATAAAACGTATGAAAATGACGGGTCTATTATGGATATTTATTCTGAAAAACCTGGTGGAACCGATCCTTATAAATATACTCCGGGAACCAATCAGTGCGGAACTTATTCTGTGGAAGGAAACTGCTACAACCGTGAACATATTGTTCCTCAGAGTTTATTCAGTGAGGCTTCTCCAATGGTTTCCGACATTCATTTTATCAGGGCTACCGATGGAAAAGTAAACGGGATGAGATCTAATTATCCGTTCGGAAAGGTAGGAACGGCTACTTTCACTTCCCAGAACGGTTCCAAATTAGGAAATTCCATATCTTCAGGATATTCGGGGACTGTTTTCGAGCCTATCGATGAATTTAAAGGAGATGTTGCCCGTATGATCTTTTATTTTGTAACTCGTTATCAAAGTAAACTGTCTACTTTCACTTCCGGGAATATGTTGGGAAGCTCTACTTTCCCGGGATTACAGACCTGGGAACTGAACGTACTACTGGCATGGCATAACCAGGATCCGGTTTCCCAGACAGAAATCCTGAGAAATAATGCATCTTATACTTTCCAGGGAAACAGAAACCCATTTATCGATAACCCGAATTATGTGGATCTGATCTGGGGATCCCAACAACCTTCCAATGATACTCAGGCTCCGACAACTGTCACCGGTCTTACCGTTTCAGGAAAAACATCGAGCAGCGTTTCTCTTTCATGGAATGCATCAACAGATAACATAGGTGTTTCTTCATATGCTGTTTATATGAACGGAAGCCTGAAAACTACCGTAAGTTCTACTTCAACAACCGTTACAGGATTAAGCTCTTCTACCTCTTATACTTTCTACGTGGTAGCAAAAGATGCTGCAGGAAATTCTTCACCCAACAGCTCTACGGTCTCCGCAACGACAGATTCAGGAACAACAACTCCACCAACCAACTGTGTAAACGAAACTTTTGAAACCATTCCGACAGGAACTTCATCAAGTTATTCTACAAGAACATGGACTAACGGCGGAATTACATGGACTGCAACTGATGCAAGAACCGATCAGACTATTTCGAATAAAGCAATCACAGTAAGAGACGGGTCTTTAAAATCAAGCAGTTCTGCCAATGGTATCGGATCTTTAACGGTAACTACCCAATTAAAATTCACCGGAAGCAACGGATCTTTTAATGTTCTGGTAAACGGTACGCAGGTAGGAACCATTCCTTACAGCACTACAGCTACAACAACAACTATTAACAATATTAATGTTTCAGGAAATGTAGTGGTAACTTTGGATAATACTTCTACAAGCAACAGAGTGGCAATTGATAATTTAAGCTGGGCTTGTTATTCGGGAACGGCAAAACAAAGCAATGCTTTTTCTTCTGAATTAAAAGCTGAAACTGAAACTTTACAGGTGTATCCGAATCCTATTTCCAACCAGGAGATTTTTGTAAAAGGAGATGTAAAAAACATTCAGAAAGCTGAAATTTATAACCTTCAGGGGAAAGTGATGCAGACAATTGATCAGCCTTTTAAAAACAGCAGAAATTCAATCAGAATTAAAAGTTTAGAGCAGGGAGTTTATCTTCTGAAGCTGGATCATTCTACTTTGAAATTTATTGTTAAGTAAGTAAAGAAATTTAAACATAAAAAATCCTCCTCTTAAATTAAAAGAGGAGGATTTTATTTTATCAGGATCCGGCATCAGGGAATCAGTACTGCTCTGCCTTTGATTTTTCCTTCCCGCAATTTATCATAAACTTCATTGGCTTCATCCAGCTTGTATTTTTCAATTTCAATATGGATCTTCTTTTGTCTTGCCAGGCCTACCACCTCCATTAATTCTGTTCTTGAACCCCAATAAGGATTAGTCATGCTTACTCCGAAAGGAAGCCCGGCCATATTATACTGGTAATGCCCACCGCCTAAGCCTACGATGGTAAGGTCACCATCCAGGCTTACTATCTTAGTCCCTAATTCTATCGTGGAGGTAGCACCTACAAAATCTAAAACCACTTTTGCTTTTTTAATTCCTGTAATTTTCTGAATCTGTTCTGCGGCATCAGCATCTTTTGAGTTTACAACGTAAGAGGCACCCAATTCTTTGGCAAACGCCAGTTTATCATCGGTTACGTCACAGGCAATAATTTCTGCCCCACTAATTTCTTTTAAAATCTGTAAAGCCACGTGTCCAAGTCCACCGACACCAATTACAACAACATATTCATCTGCCATTAATTTATGCAGTGACCGCTTTATTGCAGAATAAGGAGTAAGTGCCGCATCGGTAAGCGGAGCTGCAATTACAGGATCCAGATCATAAATAGGGACCAACAGACGAGAAGATGGAACAAGCATATATTCCGCCATACCGCCGTTTAGTCCTAATCCGCCACCATAAGCCATTTCAGACTGATGGTCACAGTAATTTTCTTTAGATTGCTGACAGGGTTTGCAATGCCCGCATCCCCATGGTCCGTAAACTAAAACAGCATCTCCTTTTTTATAGCCTTTCACACCGGAACCTATTTCTTCTATCCAACCTGCATTTTCATGTCCCAGCGTAAAAACAGAACCTGAAACTGTTCCTTCATCAATAATATGAAGATCTGAGTGGCAAACTCCTGCTCCTCCGATCTTCAATAAAACTTCTTCTCCTGATGGTTTTGGTACTTCCATATCATTCACAACACGAACATCTTTGTGCCCGAAAAAACGTACTGCTTTCATAAGATGAATATTTTTAAGTTATATTCTTCAATTTACGAACAATATCCTGTTTTTACTCTGTAAATTATGTTAAATAAGTTTGACCTTTCACAAAAAAAGACCGCAATATGCGGTCTTTCTGTTTTTTATAGTACGTTGAATTACTGTCCCATAATTTCTCTCATCCTTTCCTGGATCATCTGAGGATCTGACATCCCTTCCCAACCGAACATTGCAATCATTACGATATTAGCCAAAAGGTTTAATGAGCTCAGAATAATACCGATGATACACAATATTCTACCGGTACTTAAATTGCTGTAATCTGAATAAAGATCAGGATTTTGCTGATATAAGGCATTATCTTTTTTGTAAAGGGATAATCCTATAATCCCTGTAATAATTCCTACGATCCCGTAACAGCAACATCCGATAATCGATACGATTCCCAAAACAAGCACAGCTGTAGCATTGGGCAATTTTTGTTGATTCATAGTTTATGATTTTAATGTTTATTAATTATATATAGATAAAAAAATGTTTGTAAAAGTAAGCAATTACCATTATAACCGAATTAATAACGGCTAAAAAAATAATTACATTTCCATAATTTCTTTTTCTGTCAATAAAGTTGAGTCCTACCGTAAATAAAAAAAGCAATAAGGTATACACTGCAGGAAACATGTGGAACGCTTCGGAAAACCTTCCTTCAAATACCATTACAATCGCTCTTTGAGCACCACAGCCAAAGCATTCTATTCCTAAGAATTTTTTGCTTGGGCACGGCAACATAAAGTCTTCGATCTTCATTTCTTTTATTTTTTATTTAAATCAGGCTGATAAAATTAAGAAGAAATTTTCGCTCTTAAATACTGATGTGGAAAAAAACAGTCTTCTTTCATTTCAAATGAGCCCTGTACCGCAATATACGGGTTTCTTAAAATCTCTCTGGCTATAAATATCAGATCGGCATCACCTTTTTGCAGAATTTCTTCAGCCTGTCCAATTTTTGTAATCAATCCTACTGCTCCGGTTTTTACATCTGCTCCATTCCTTACTTCTGAAGAAAAAGGAACCTGATAACCGTCAAAAACAGGGATTTTTGCTCCATGTATATTTCCGCCACTGGAAACATCCACCAAATCAACCGCATGTTTTTTCAGCTCTTTTGCCAATGCTACACTATCTTCAATACTCCAGCCGTTTTCTGCATATTCCGTTCCTGAGATCCTTACGAATAAGGCTACATTTTCATTAAGCTCTTCATTCACCGCATCCACAATTTCCAGTAAAAACCTGATTCTGTTTTCAAAGCTTCCGCCGTATTCATCAGTCCTGATGTTGGATAAAGGTGATAAAAACTGATGAACCAGGTAACCATGCGCTCCATGAATTTCAATCACATCAAAACCTGCTTTAACCGCCCGTTTTGCTGCTTCTTTAAAGTTTTGTACCTGATTTTTAATTTCTTCAACAGTCAGCACATGAGGAATCCTTTCTGTAGGGTGATAAGGAATCGGGCTTGGCGCTACTGTCTCCCATCCTTCTTCAACCGGAATCTGGATATTATTCCATGTAGAACCTTTCCTTCCGGCATGAGCCAGTTGGATCCCTATTTTACTTTCTGAATTTGAATGGATAAATTCAACAATTCCCTGAAGTTTATCTGCCTGCTCATCATTCCATATTCCCATACAGTGATTGGTAATTCTTCCGCGGGGCTCCACGCCTGTTGCTTCCACCATAATTAAACCGGTTCCGCCCTGTGATCTGCTTCCGTAATGCACAAAATGGAAATCATTTGCTATTCCGTTTTCACATGAATACATGCACATCGGGGACATTACCCATCTGTTTTTCAGTTCAACATTTCTGAATTTTATTGAAGTATATAACATTTCCGAATTGAATTTTGAAATTAAAATTATGAAGGATAAATAGAGTTGTCCACGTTATTAAAAAGAACTAATTTTATCCCCCTTTTTTAGTTTCACAATATATGAAAAAAGACATACAGATCGATTACGAATATTTTAAAAATAGCAGTGAATTAAGCGATATTGAGAAAAAACTTCTCGACAGGGCCAAACAAGCCAGGGAAAATGCATACGCTCCTTATTCCCAATTTTTGGTGGGCTGCTCTGTTCTTTTGGAAAACGGAGAAATATTTTCCGGAAACAATCAGGAGAATGCTGCTTTCCCATCAGGACTTTGTGCTGAGAGAACAACTTTATTCTGGGTGGCTGCTAATTTTCCGGATCAGAAAATCAAAAAGATCTTCGTAGTGGGAGGCCCAAGAGAATTTCATAAAAAAAATCCGCCAATCCCGCCTTGTGGAGCCTGCAGACAAAGCTTAATGGAATATGAGACCAAGCAAAATGAAAATATTGATCTTTATTTTTCAAGCATGAATGATGAAGTAGTCAAAGTACACGCCATTAAAGATCTGCTTCCGTTTTATTTTGACGCTACTTTTCTGTAATCATCGATAAGGATGAAGAGCAAGTTTGATTTTTGCTTTTCAGCTTTTTTGCCATTTTACAAATAAAATTGTCTATTCTTTTTAAAAACTTATATTTGCAAAAATTTTGGTTTTCAATCTATTGAAATGAAAAGGGAATTGGGTGTGACTCCCAAACTGTCCCCGCAACTGTAGATCACAATAAAAACTTCCATAATAAACCACTGTGAAAACGGGAAGGTATGGAAAAGTGAAAGTCAGGAGACCTGCCAGAATTAAAATTTAAAAAATATATTGCTTTCGGAGGAAAAGTAAAATAGTAATGAAAAGATCTTTAGTACTTTTTTTATCGTCATACAGTTATTTTCTTTGTTTCGGACAGGAGAAGACCATTGATACGGTCTATATTTTTGACAACCAGATGAACAAGGTTAAACTTTTTCATAAGGTTACAACCATCACTCCTCAGGATGTTGAGAAAAACTCTACCAACCTTTCAGAGCTTTTACGTTTCCAAACCAGCGTTTATATTAAGGAAAACGGGCGTGGAGCCGTATCTTCCCCTTCTTTCAGAGGAACGACGGCACAACAGACCGCTTTTGTCTGGAACGGGATCAATATTAATTCAAACTTTCTTGGTCAAGGCGATGTTAATAATATCCCGTTGTTCGGTTATGACCAGCTTGATATAAAAGCAGGTGGCGGAAGTGTTATTTACGGAAGCGGAGCAATTGGGGGAAGCATTCATTTAAACAATAATCTGGATTTTAACAGCGGGTTTCATGCTTCTTTATTTTCAGAGGCTGCGTCATTTAATACTTATAATAATTTTGCAAGAGCTTCATACAGCAATGATAAGCTGAGCTTTAAATTTTCGGGGAATCATGCAATCAGTGAAAATGATTATGAGGTAAAGGAATCACAGAATTATATCAACCGTAACGGAAAGTATTCAAATACGAATTTCAATTTTGCAGCTGCTTATAAAATTGCCCCACATCAGCAAATTTCATGGATTTCAGAGTTTTTTAACGGAAATCAACATTACCCTGTTTTTTTCGACAGCCAGACAAGAACAAAATATGAAACCCAGAATATACGCAGTCTGATTTCCTGGGACTGGAATAACTCAAAATTCAGGAATTCATTTAAAGCTGCCTATACGGAAGAAAACTTTCAGTATTACGGAAATATCAATGAACCCAAAACGAGCGGCGGGACAGGAAAAAATTATATTTTAAAAAATGACTTCAATTATTTTTTAAGTCCAAAATGGAATATCAACCTCATCACTGAATTTCAGGTGAATAAAGGAGAAGGCTATCAGTCAGGAATTGGAGATGTAAGCAGAAATGTGGGCTCTGTTTCCGGATTGGTACGTTATTTTGCTACGAAAGATTTACGTTTTGAAGGTGGTGTAAAAAAAGATTTTGTTGAGGATATCAGTTCGCCCCTGTTATTTTCTTTTTCAGGAGCATGGAATGCTTTAAAATGGTATACGGTTGATCTGAATGTATCAAGAAATTTCCGTTTCCCATCTTTTAATGACCTGTACTGGCAATCGGGAGGAAATGTTAATTTAAGACCGGAAACTTCTTATCAGTTTGAACTGAGAAGTCAGTTTAAAGTTGCTGACATCAAACTTTCGGTAACTCCGTATTACATGAAAATCCGTGATATGATCACCTGGCTACCTTCTTCTTCAGGATATTACCAGGCAACCAATACCTATGAAGTGGAATCTTATGGATTGGAATCCCAGATAGAATATTATAAAAAGTTTGGGAAGCATAGTTTAAAGGCCAATGTAGGGTATTCTTATACCCGATCTACCAATCTTGAACTCCAAAAACAGCTGATGTATGTCCCTTATCACAAATTCTTTGGAAATATCGATTATCAGTATGATTTTATGAGATTATACGTGCAGGGAATGTTTAACGGACTTACCTATACCGATACCAATGAAAAAAGAAGCGATGCCCTGGATCCGTATTTTGTAATGAATGCCGGATTGTCTGCAACAATTCTTAAGAATTATACTGTAGGAATCAAGGTCAATAATATTTTTGACCAGGTTTATAAGACAGTGGCTTATTATCCAATGCCCAAAAGAAATTACAGTATCAATCTGAATATCAATTTTTAAAATAAATATAGTAATGAAAATGAGAAAAATTTTATCTCTTGTATTTGCTTCGGCTTTACTTTTTAATGTCGCCTGTAGTGACGACAATAACGACTACGTTATAGATTCGAAAGGAACCTATGAAAACGGAATATTTATCGTAAATGAAGGTGGATTTTCAACACCTACGTCAGAGGTTTCTTTTATCAGTAATGATTTGGGAACTCTTGACAATAAAATCTACGCCAGAAATAACAGCAATGAAATATTGGGTAATGTCTTACAAACCATAGGTTTTAACGGAGACAACGCTTATCTTGTTTCCAATGTTCCGAATAAAATTGACATTGTCAACCGTTATTCTTTTAAGAAACAAGCTACGGTAACAGCTAATCTTAGTAATCCGAGATACATTGCTTTTTCCGGGAACCAGTATTACGTGACCAACAATAATTTTTTCGACGTAATGAAACTGAATGTTTACAATAATGATAATTCTTTTGTAAAGAGCATCAGTTTTGACAGATCTGCTGAAAAAGTAGTGGAAGCCGGCGGAAATATTGTAGTACAAACCGATGGTATAACGTATGAGACAACTCCGCCTTATAACGAATTAGCTACAGGATACACGATTACCATTGTAAAACCATCTACCAATACAGTGGATAAAACCGTTACCTTACCAAGCAACGGGATCATCAGAGACCTGATTTCATACAACGGAAGTGCTTATGTACTTGCATCCAGTAACACCAACTCATATATCTATAAAATCAACCCATCGACCGGGACTTTTACAACAGCAACAATCACCGGACTTCCACAGGTACAAAAGCTAAGAGCTGATGGAAATAAATTTTATTTCTCAGATAACGGTAACAAAATCTATTCAATGAACGTAGATTCTACCCTTCCTTCTGCTCCGATCGTTACAACACCGGGAAATCTTTACGGATTCAACGTGATTGACGGTAGAATTTATGCTTCTGATGCGAGCTTTACAGCGGATAGTAAAGTAAATGTTTACAATGCCAGCAACGGTTCATTGTTAAAATCTTTTACTACAGGAATCGGGACAAGCGGATTCTATAAAAACTAAGAATTGCGCATCAAGCGTATAAAATTTTAATTTTTTCATCATTTGTGTTCCGGGCGGCTTCTTCGAAGCCGCTCGGATTCATTTCAATCCTAATAAAAAATGAGTTCTCAAATTAATTTCGGGAACTCATTTTTATTCATATTTGAATTTATATCTAGATTTTCAAGCCCAGTTTTTCAGCTTCACCGATCACAAATTTTTTAGCTTCTTCATGATCATTAAGGATTTCACCTTCCAGAATGGCTTCTTTCACTTTTTCTTTAAGGATACCGATTTCACGGCCAGGTTTAAGATCAAACATCGTCATGATTTCTTCGCCTGAAATTGGCGGCTGAAAATTTCTTACCTGGTCTTTCTCTTCAACTTCTTTTATTTTTACAGCAACATATTCAAAATTTCTGATGAATTTTTCCTGCTTTCTGGCATTCTTGGTGGTAATATCGGCCTTACAGAGTGTAAACAGGTCTTCAAGGTTTTCCCCGGCATCAAATAGCAATCTTCTCAAAGCCGAGTCTGAAGCATCATCGGTAATCAAAGCAATGGGACGCGATGAAAGCTTAACCATTTTCTGTACATACTTCATATCATTTCCCAAGGGTAATTTCAGTTTCTGGAATAATGATTTCACCATTTTTGAGCCTAAAAACTCGTGCCCATGGAAAGTCCAGCCCGTTCCTTCAACGAATTTTTTTGTCGGAGCCTTTCCGATATCGTGAAGCAATGCAGACCAACGCAACCAGAGATTATCTGTATTTACCGAGATGTTGTCTACCACTTCCAGGGTATGATAAAAATTATCTTTATGAGTCTGGCCTTCGACTTCCTCTACTCCTTTCAGTTCTATCAGCTCGGGAATAATCAGTTTCATCAGTCCGGTTTCCTCCATCAGTCTTAAGCCTGTCGATGGCTTTTCGGAAAGCATGATCTTGTTAAATTCCACCATGACCCTTTCCATAGAAACAATCTTGATTCTTTCTGCTTCCTGCTTAATCGCCGCAAGCGAATTTTCTTCTATCGTAAATTGCAGAGTTGATGCAAAACGAACAGCCCTCATCATTCTCAACGGATCATCAGAATACGTCTGAGCAGGTTCTAAAGGGGTTCTTAAGATCTTATTCTCCAGATCTTCAACTCCGTTAAACGGGTCAATCAGTTCTCCGAAATTATCTTTATTCAAAGAAATCGCCATCGCATTGATGGTAAAATCTCTTCTTTTCTGATCATCTTCAAGGGTTCCGCCTTCTACATCCGGCTTTCTGCTGTTTTCATTATAGCTTTCTTTTCTTGCTCCCACAAATTCAAGCTCCAGATCTTTGTATTTGACCATTGCCGTACCATATGTTTTGAAAACAGAAACCTTTAATTTAGGATCAATTTCCAGAGCAACACTCTGGGCAAGCTCTATCCCATTTTGTTCAGTCACAAAATCAATATCCGTAGAAGCTTTTCTCTTCATCAACAGGTCCCGAACATATCCGCCGACAATGTATACCGACTGGTTATTCCGGGCTGCCACTTCCGAGATTATTTTGAAAAGCTTTAGATTTTTATTTTGATTAAGATTGATGAACATATTTATTATTTAATGTAAAACCACTAAGAAATGAAGTGTATTAAGCGGGTCGCTCAGCATTCTTTATCTCTTAATGGTTAAATGATTTTGCAAAGATAATTAAAATCTTTTTTTCTATTCCCGAAGAACTTTTATTCTGTTGTCACTCCATATTTTTATCACTGAAGAACCGGAATATTTTGAAACTTTCTCACGGTCTTCTTCCACGGCATAATCTACCAGCTTGATCATTTCAGGAGAAATATCGGAAAATTTAAGCGGACTTTTATCTCCACTGAAATTGGCAGAAGTAGACACTAATGGTTTATTCAGTTTTGTAATCAGTTTTTTACAGAAATCATTCTTCACCAGCCTGATCCCGATGCTTCCGTCTTCGGCAAGTAATTCCTTAGGAAGGCCTCTTGGATTTTCATAAACAATGGTTACCGGTTTTTCACTAAGGTCAATAATTTCCCACGCCATTTCCGGAACATCAACCAGATCCTGCAGCCTCTTCTCAGATTCTACCAGAATAATCATCGATTTGTTTTTCTCGCGTTTTTTAATGTCAAATATTTTATTAACCGCTTCTATATTTGTGGCATCACAACCTATTCCCCAAATGGTATCTGTAGGATAAAGGATGGTTCCGCCGGATTTTAATATGTTGATAATGTTTTCCATTTTAATTTTTATAGGATAAGAAAAAGCCAATATAAGAGCTGTATTTTACCTTGTCAAAAATAAGGATTTTTCATTAGGTTTCGGCTAAAGCCAATTGAGAAGATTACATTTTAAAACGGGCTAAAGCCCGTTTCTATTGAATAGAAATTGTTATAGACATCAACTTTACTTTTGATTTACACCTTAGAATTTATTGCTTTCATTTATTCAATAGGGGTGGGCTTTAGCCCACCTGCAAAAAAATAAAAATCCTCTGGCTTTAGCCAAAATTTATTTTAGATTATATTTCTCAATAAACTCCTGATATTCTTCTATAAACGTTTTTTTCTGATGATGCCTTTCTTGATTTTTAATATAGTTTCTGACTGAATCAATCTTTGACTCTGAGACCGAAACTGCAAAATATTCATCCTGCCAGAAAAATTTTTCTTTTGTTAACTGGTTTTTATTAATCCAATAAGAAGATTCTCCTTTTAGTAACTGGACAATTTTTTCAATATTTTGGTTAGAACCTAAAGAAAGCAAACAATGGCAATGATCTGCATAACCATTTACCATATCTAAAAAAATACCTTTTTCTGAAGCATTTTCTTTTATGTGTTTCCAAACTTTGATTCTCAGGTCAAATGTATTGAAATGTGGGATTCTATTTTTCGTGGAAAATACAAGATGAATATAAATTTTGATAAAGGACATTGTGTTTTTATCAAAAATAGGAATTTCCAATATAAGTTTTGGCTAAAGCCATTTGAAAATTTTATTATTTAAACGGGCTAAAGCCCGTTCCTATTGAACACCTTACAACCCCGGCAAATATCTTTCCTCTATAATATTCAAATGATGGTAATTGTGTCCTACAATCAGTTTCCCGATGGTTTCTACAGAAATCTCATTTCCATTAGCTTTTCCTGTATTATGTAAAGCTTTGGGGTTAAGGTTTTCCACTAAAATCTGAGATGACTTTCTTACCAGCTTATATTCTTCCAGTAAAGATTCTAAGCTTCTTTCATTGGCAAAAGACTGTTTAGCATATTCGTTTTCATCGAAACCCGGCAATCCTGCCTGTTCGCCTCTTGCAAAAGCTAAAATACGGTATTGAAATACCCTTTCTGTATCCGAGAGATGTAAAAGCAGCTCTTTCAGAGTCCATTTTCCTTCTGCATAAGCAAAATGAGATTGTTCTTCTGTAAGTTTAGAATAGATATCGGTGGTTTTATTTCCGGTTTTTTTCATTTCCTCCATCCAGTTTCCGGAAGGGATCTGATCTAAATATCTTTGTATGTATTTTTGAAAATCTGACATGTTAAATATAGTTATGAGTGATGAGTTATAAATTATGGGTAATGGTAATGGAAACTAATCAATTACTAATTCTCATTACTTATTGCTTATGTTTGTTCCCCGGGTTTGTCCATTCATAGAAATTTACGGAATCATATAATTCGAAACCTGTGGATGGATATAATTGATTGCCTACATCATTGCTCTTCCCTGTTTCCAGTAATACGCCGCAGGCTTTGGATGATCTGCAGACTTCCTTGGCTTCTTCGATCAGTTCTTTGGAATAGCCTTTTCCTCTATGGTTTTCATTCACGTAGAGATCATTTAGCAACCAGTATCTCTGCATTCTGGTTGAAGAAAATATTGGATACAACTGAACAAATCCGACTAACCGGTTATTATTTTCAGCAACAAAAATTTCAGAATCTTTATTTTCAATTCTTTCTTTTAAAAAATGTTCTGCAGCTGGAATATCTGAATTCTTATGATAGAAAATTCTGTATTGGTCAAACAATTCTGATAGTTGCGGAATATCTTCAATAGTTGCTTTTCTGGTGTTTTTCATGAAGCGAGAATTTTATTGATGATCGTAACTTAGGACACGTTTCATTTTCCACTGATTATCTTCTGAAATCCACAGGATAGTAAATTTTGCGCGGCTTCCTTTGTGCCATTTTCCGTCGTAAAATTCAAAGAATTCATGTACTCCTTCCTGTATAAAAGCATACAATTTATTTTTATCATACAAAGGATAAACTTTCATGCTGTCGGGAATAAGCTCACGTTTTACCTTGTTTGGCCCACCGCAGATATTATTTTTAATGGATGCTATAAATGCTGCCTTTCCATCAGTAATCCCGCCTTTATCATGATAAAATTCAAGGTCGTTACTGATAATGGAATTATAATGAGAAAGATCACATTGATTAAATCCTATATCAAATATCAGACTATCTAATTTCTTTGCCGTTTTATATAATTCGTCGGTGGTTTTTACCTGAGAATATGCTATCTGGCTTAAGATTAACCATAATAAAATCTGAATCTTTCTCATTATATTTTAATTTTTTTATGCTTTGTTATTCTGACGTCAGGAAGAATCGCTTTTAAATAACAACAGATTCTTCGTTTCAGAATGACATAGTATTTATTATAAATTCAACTTAATTTAAGAAAAAGCTCTTTCCAGATCGGCAATAAGGTCTTCCTTATCTTCAATTCCAACGCTTAAACGAACTAAATCGTCAGTAATACCCAATTCAGCACGTTTTTCAGCAGGAATAGAAGCATGAGTCATTAAAGCCGGGTGATTGGCCAAAGATTCCACACCTCCCAAAGATTCAGCAAGAGTAAATACTTTCACTTTTTCCAAAAATTTAATGGCATCTTCTTTTTTACCGGATTTGAAAGTAAAAGAAACCATTCCGCCGGATTCTTTCATCTGGGATTTTGCCAATTCATATTGCGGGTGAGATTCCAATCCGGGATAAATTACTTTGTCTACTGCTGGATGAGTTTCAAGATATCTTGCAACTTCCAATCCGTTATCGGAATGTCTCTGCATTC
Organism: Chryseobacterium tongliaonense; assembly: GCF_041224435.1. Taxonomy (NCBI): domain Bacteria; kingdom Pseudomonadati; phylum Bacteroidota; class Flavobacteriia; order Flavobacteriales; family Weeksellaceae; genus Chryseobacterium; species Chryseobacterium tongliaonense. The sequence continues at coordinate 214,263 of NZ_JBGFFD010000003.1, forward strand.
TCAATGCCAGGGTTTTAATTCCTCTCAATACAAGATAAGAATCGTGAGGTCCTAAAATCCCACCGCTTGCAAACTGAATGAAATGCAATTTCTCACCTAATTCCGCATCTTTTGCGATAAGAGCTCCGGCAATAACATCTGAATGTCCGCCTAAATATTTTGTAGCCGAATGCATTACAATATCAGCTCCAAGATCAATCGGTCTCTGAATATAAGGCGTCGCAAATGTATTGTCAACCGCTACCAGAATATCTTTTCCTTTTGCGATCTCAACAACAGCTTTGATATCCACCAGCTTCATTAAAGGATTGGTAGGGGTTTCTACCCAGATCAGCTTTGTTTTATCAGTGATCACCTCAGCAATTTTAGAAACATCGTCAAAGTTCACGAAAGTGAATTTCAACTGATATTTTTCAAAAAGCTTTGTAAACATCCTGTAAGTACCGCCATATAAATCATCTACAGCAATTACTTCATCACCGGGATTCAATAATTTTAAAACACAGTCGATTGCAGCGAGACCCGATCCGAAAGCAAGGCCTCTGGCTCCGTTTTCAATACTTGCCAGAGAATCTTCCAAAGCCTGTCTTGTAGGATTGGCAGCTCTTGAATATTCATAACCGGAATGTACTCCGGGGCTTTTTTGTGCAAAGGTAGAGGTTAAAAATACCGGAACATTTACAGATCCTGTAGCAGACTCATGATGCTGCCCTCCGTGTATCACTTTTGTATTAAAATTCATAATATTTTATAATTTACATTTTTATCGCAGACTTCACTGCAAATTCTTCTGCAATCTGCTCCAACCATTGTGCCACATCTTCTTCTCCTGTTGCTCTCTGGTAAGTATTTCCCAAAGAAACCAAAATCTGATGAATAAACATTTTCATCTGATCCACCGGCATTTCTTTCGTCCAAAGGTCAATTCTCAAAGCTTCCATGGCTTTATCATCCCAAACAGAAATCATCGTTGCCTTAGTTTCTTCTTTTTCAACACCTCCATCCTGTGCATTCCAGGTAATATTTTCAGGAATGTGGTTTTCATCTAATTCAACGTCTATCGTTATCTGAGTCTTTCTCATATCAATTTTAAATTTTTCACAAAGTTAATACTTCTTGAGCTTATCTAAAATTTCTACGAAATTATCTTCATCCGGAAACGGTGTGTTAAGATTAAATACTTTTCCTTCAGGATCTATAATGATAAACCTCGGAATCGACTGGATTTTATAGGTATTCATAAACTGACCTGCATTGGCTAACCAATACTGTGGAACTTTGGAAGGTTTTGTTTTTAAATAATTCAGCCATTTTGTTTTATCTTCATCCAGACTGATCGAGATAAACTGGATATTGCTGTAATGGGAATACTGGTTACTTCTCGTATCAAATATCGGCCGGATCTGCTTGCAAGGTCCACACCAGGTCGCCCATAAATCGATGACCACATATTTTCCCCTGTACTTCGACAGCTTATATGCATTGCCTTTATGATCTACAAGTTCCAGATCTGAAAACGGTGATCCTTTTTGAGAAATCGTAATCTGCTCCAGCCTTGAGGTGACCAGTTTTTTATAATCTGTATTTTCTAAACCTTTAATTTCCCTTGCAAATAATTGGTTCCGTGAAATGCTGTCTGTTTCCAACTCCATACTTTTCACAAGATGTTTTGTAAGTAAACGGTCTTTATTAATTCCAGCCGGTAAAGCATTTAATTTTATAAAAAGAATACTGTCCGGGTTACGGGTCAGCCGATCTTTATCGGTAAGCATCTGATCGAGTTTGTATTTCATGTACTCGTCATTTTTACTCAACAGGATCGTAGGGATATTAATCTTTTCATTCAATTCATTTAAAAACGGCTTGGGAGGAGCAAACTTCGGATCATCAAATGAGGTCATCTTTCTGTAATTATTGATTTCGTTCAGATATTGTATCGCCAATAATTGTTTCCTGTAGGCTTTATATTCATCGGAAAGCGCATTATTTTCAGAATCCGTATAATTTTCCAGCCTGTCGATACTGTCTTCCCAGTCAGCCTGAGCCAAACTATAGAATTTCGCAGGATCATCATTATATTTCTGTTCTTCAACGGCATAATCAAATTCATATCCAAAGCTGTCTTCCTGGTTTTTATAAATCTGCTCAGCGTATCTGTTTGATTTTACAAAATAATTCATTTTCACCGCATTGTACTGAATATCAAAATCAAATCTATCACCACTACCCATCACCAGGTCAATTCTTTTATTTCCGAATTCAAGGCTGTATTCATCAAACGGTATTTCTTTTTTTGTTTCCCATACAAATGCTCCGTTTTTCACTGCTGCACTTCCTATTTTCTTATGGAAGTCTTTTGAGAAAATCTTTATGGAATCTAGCTTAAGAGAGGTATTCAGCTTTCCGGTAATGATAATTCCTTCGCCTTCACTTTTATAAACTTTTGGTTTCTGTAAAAGGTAAAATGCTCCCGTTGCCACCACTAAAAATACAGTTGAAAAAACAATCTGTTTTTTATTTTTAAGGAAAGCCGTCTTAAAGCCTTTTCCTTTGTACCAGAAATATCCTGCGGTCAGAAAAACTATTGCCCAGAAAATACTTAAATATTCACTGTAGGTAATAAAATGATTCAGGTTCTTTATATTGGGAGATTTACATAAAATATACAGGGAATTATAAGGACAGTACGGGAAATCATTTTTCGAAATCAAAGAATACATATTGACGATAAGCCCCAGAATTCCTACAAGAAAAGCCCAGATAAAGCCCGGAAACGCAACTGAAATACATAATTGCACTGCTGCAACGCCCAACACTGCCACACATAATCTTAGGAATGTCTTCAGGACCCACAATCCGTCAAAAGTCAGCAATTTTACTTCATTAGGATTGATATAATAATCCAATAAGGAGAAAAGGATATTAAACCCGATATAAGAAGCAATGCATAAAAAACTTAAAATCAATAAAACAATATATTTTGAAAAGTATAACTGTAATTTACTGATCGGCTGGGTTTCCATAAGTTGCCAGCCATTATTTTTATGATCGATCTGTGCAATCCTGTTGGCTGCAATCACAATAAAAAGCAACAGGAAGAAAATAGCAAAAGCTTTAAAATTATCTACTATTGTTTTTTCGAAAACGGAATACGGAAGATCTTCTGAAGCAATAAACTGCGGACTAAATACCTGCCCCGCAAATCCCAACAACGGAATCAAAGCACCTAAGATCAATGCCAGGTAAACCAATCCAAGGCCTTTTATTTTAAGCCATTCTGTATTGACTAATGTTATCATTTTTTTCATTGGTGTTGATTATTTTTTTGTTATTTCCATGAACCAGTCTTCCAATCCGGCACTGTTTTTTATCTCAAAAACCTCAGCTTCATTCATGACCAGCATTTTAGTAAGCTTAATGATATCCTCTTTAGACTGCACCGTTACCTCTATCGTGTTTTCGTCGATCATTACCGCAGAATAATGCTCAGGAATATTGCTGATAAAAAGTGAGGCCTTATTCAATCCTATTCTTATATGATTGTACCGGTAATGAGCATTTAATTCTTCCACACTTCCGGAAAATTTAATCACACCGTTGGAAATAATTGCCAGATGGGTCACCATTTTTTCCACTTCCTGCAACAGATGACTTGAAATAAAGATGGTAATTCCCTGTTCTTTATTGAGTTTAAGGAGCAGCTCCCGGATTTCGAGCATTCCGTTAGGATCCAGTCCATTGACAGGTTCATCCAGAATTAAAAGCTCCGGGTTTCCCAATAAGGTCATGGCAATGGCCAGTCTTTGCTTCATCCCCAGAGAATATTTTTTCATCTTCATTTTCCGGTTGTCCCAGAGATCTACCAGGTTTAAAACCCTTTCGCATTCCGAATCGGGAAGATTTCTCAGTTTGGAAAGGATGACAAGATTATCCCAGCCCGATAAATGGTCATAAAAAGCAGGACTGTCTATCAGGCTGCCGATTTTCTGAAATCCTTCAGGATAAAGCCGGGTCAGGTTTTTATTAAAAATCTCAACAGCATGGTTGTCGTCAGGAAGGCTACCCAACAGCAGCTTCATCGTCGTTGATTTTCCGGCACCGTTGGCTCCCAGAAAACCAAAGACACTTCCCTTGGGAACCGTAAGGTTTACGTTTTTCAGAATGGGTTTGTTCTGAGTGAATCCAAAGTTTAAATTCCGGATAGTAATTGAATTTTCCATATAATGTATTGTGCTTGCAGGTTTTGAAAACAAAAAAGATCTTCTGCACTGCAAAAGACCTTTTATTGGTATGAAAAATACTCTATTTTGTTACATCAGGTTTATATCCTGACTGATTAAATATTGCTGTTGCATCTAATTTCAGGAAATCCACCAGCTTGGTTTCCGGCTTCTGCTTCAGATAAGATTTACAAATCTGCCATCCTGTAAAAACACCGATCTGCGGTGAAGATTCGTTATCGATTTCCGTATAGAATTTAGAAAACGGCCCAGGTGTGATAAATCTTTCCAACAACCTGGAATCAGATCCGAAAATCAGGTCATTTTCTACAAGATAATTCCAGACGTTACCTTCATTTGAAACCGCCCAGTCATATTGCTGCTTGGTATAATTCATTTTCAGATAATCCGGAGTATCCGGTAAAAAAGCATCCTGAAGAATCATAATTTTTCCCTGGTAAATCAACATATCGATAAATTTCTGATGATCTGTGGAAAACGGAGCAATGTTCTCGGCAAACATTCTAGACACTTTGGGAACGATGTTATTCGGGTTCATAGACTTCTGGAAATACAGCTCCAAACCTTTGTAATTAGGGTTTTTGTCTCCCATAAAACCTGTAATATCAATAAACAGAAGGTTTCCTTTTTCGTCATAAAAAATAGGATCCTGAATCATCTGTAAAGCCGATGAAAAAAGGTATACTTTAGGACTTTTGAATTTAGGAAAATAGTATTTGATGTGGGTAAACAAATCCTGAAGTTCGTTCTGAAGCTTCTGCTGGTCTATTTTAGACTCAGCTTCTTTATAAATTTTGATCTCACCGGCATCCACTCTCCTTTTCCCGAAATCTTCATCAGAAACCGTTCCCTGGAACCACGGAAATTTAGCTTTAAACTGATCCAGCGGAATATTCTGATCATAAAATTCTTTGGAAATATCGGTCAGCTCAACTTTTTCTGCCGGAGTTTTAACTTCAACCTTCCATGGGTTCTGAGTTTCTTTTTTACAGGAATTCAGCCCTGCAACTAAAATGGAAGAAAGCGCAATAATTCTAAAAATCTTCATTATTTTTACATGAAATTTAAGTTTACAAACATAAGAATTTAAACACAATGTAATGGTGAAAAATAAAATATTTATCATCCTTTCCACCTTCATAACCTGTATATTTTTTCAGGGGCAGGCCTTGAAATTCAGGGATAAAAATCTTGAAAAAGCAGTTCTTGAAAATCATGATCTTGATAAAAACGGTTTTATTGATAAAGAAGAAGCTTCAAAATTAACCCGGTTATTTATTGTTAAAAAGGGAGTTACTACTTTGGAGGACTTAAGTTTATTTCCGAATGTAAAAATGGTACTTGCCGATGACAATCCTATTCCTGGAATCTCCATGAAAAATATGAATCAACTTGAATTTTTTTCATGTACCGGCTGTCAAATTTCAACTTTTAACGCGGAAAATCTTAAAAAACTTACTTCAATTTATCTTGACAACAATCTTATTGAAAAAATTTCATTGAGAGCGATTCCAAGAATTGACCAATTAACATTATCTTTAAATAAATTAAAGTTTATTGAGGTAAAAGAGTTGAGAAATTTAAAGCATCTCAATCTTGAACACAATCAATTACAACAACTGGATATTTCCGGAAATGAAGCGCTGCAAACCTTAAATGTAGGTGGAAATAAAATAAAAGAAACCGATATTAAAAAAGGAATGAAAACCGATGTGACCATTTTCGGAACAGAACCTTAAAAATACAAATGATGCACCTGGAAACAGAAAGATTGATCTTAAGAAAATTTAAAGAAACAGATGTTGGGCGAATGTTCCTGCTTGACTCTGATCCTGAAGTCATGAAATATATCGGCATGGCTCCTTTAACCGACATCAAAGAATCTGAAAACGTAATCAGAATGATTCAGCAACAGTATACTGACAACGGTGTCGGCAGGCTTGCGGTGGTTGAAAAAGAAAGTGGTCTTCTGATCGGTTGGAGCGGCTTAAAGTTGCTTACCCAGGAAATTAACGGCTATGTAAATGTGTATGATCTGGGTTACCGTTTTTTACCTGAATCTTGGGGAAACGGCTATGCATTGGAATCGGCTAAAGCTTCTCTTGATTTCGGATTTAATGATCTGGATGCAGAAACTATTTATGCACATGCCCATTCTGAAAATGAGGGCTCCAATCATATTTTAAAAAAATTAGGCTTTCAGAAAACAGGAGAATTTATTGAGCCTGACGGAATCTGCTTCTGGTATGAGTTAAAACGTGAAAATTATCTTGCCTCATGACAATAAGACAGGAAGAAAACCGCGATCATCAGAAAGTATTTCAACTTATTGAAGAAGCTTTCAGAAGTATGGAACACAGTGATCACCGGGAACAGTTTCTGGTAGAAAGGCTGAGAAAATCCGATGCATTTATCCCGGAATTATCTATCGTTGCAGAAATCGGCGATAAGATTGTCGGGCATATCTTATTCACAAAAATCACTATTGAAAACGGTTCGGAGTCTTTCGAATCTCTGGCATTGGCACCTGTTTCCATAATGCCGGACTTTCAAAATAAAGGAATCGGTTCCCAGCTCATCATCTTCGGACACATCATTGCAAAGGGACTGGGATATCATTCTGTGATTTTAATTGGTCATGAAAACTATTATCCTAAGTTTGGATACGAAAAATGCAGTAATTTTGGAATCTCATTTCCATTTGACATTCCCGAAGAAAACGGGATGGCCATAGAACTGGTAGAAGATGGATTAAAAAACATAACCGGGATTGTAAAATATCCCAAAGAATTTGAAACAGACTAAAAAAATAATAAAACAATGCAGACACAAAAAGTAATTGATCATATTGTAAGCTGGCTAAAGGATTATGCGATCAAGGCTAATGTAAAAGGGTATGTAATCGGGGTTTCAGGAGGTGTGGACTCAGGTGTGGTTTCAACGCTTTGTGCCATGACCGGGCTTGAAGTTTTGCTGCTTGAAATGCCTATCCGCCAAAAAGAAGACCAGGTCAACCGTGCCCAGGATCATATCGAAGACCTTAAAAGAAGATTCCCGAACGTTCAGGGCGAAACCGTGAACCTGACGCCTGTTTTCGAAACTTTTGAGCAAACCGTACATGATCATGTTGAAGGGAGATGGAGTAACAACCTTGCACTGGCCAATACCAGATCACGCTTCAGAATGCTGACATTATATTATTTCGGACAGCTTCACGGGCTTTTAGTTTGCGGAACCGGAAATAAAGTAGAAGATTTCGGAATCGGATTTTACACCAAATACGGTGACGGAGGTGTAGATGTATCTCCCATCGCTGATCTGTATAAAACAGAAGTATATGAACTGGCAAAGGAACTAAACCTTATCGAAAGTATTCAGAAAGCCATTCCTACAGACGGGCTCTGGGATGCTGAAAGGACTGATGAAGACCAGATCGGGGCTACATATCCGGAACTTGAAAAAATCCAAAAGGAATATGGTACCAAAACAGCTGACGATTATGAAGGCCGTGATAAGGAAGTGTATTTAATTTTTGAGCGGATGAATAAAGCTGCACAGCATAAAATAAATCCTATTCCTATTTGCGATATTCCTGAAGAGTGGAGAGATTAAATCAAGAGTTATGAATAATAAATTAAGACCTGCTTTTTTTGCTTTTTTAGGGCTTCTTTTCGGAATGCTTGTGATGAATCTCTATAATCATTTCACTTCTGAAAAAAAGGACACTTCTGCCCATCAACCCAAAGTAGAATATGGTAGTACTTCTTCTGATTCGGCTGCCAATAGTTCTTCATACCAGCAGTCTATTGATCAGCTTACTGCGGAAAAGACCGTAATCGGTTATGTGAAAAAAAATCATCAGCTTCCTGATTATTATATTACAAAAAACGAAGCCAGAAAGCAAGGCTGGAATCCTTCGAAAGGAAATCTTTGTGAGGTTTTGCCGGGAAAAGCCATTGGTGGAGATCATTTTAGTAACCGCGAAGGCAAGTTACCTAAAGATGATCATTATTTCGAAGCCGATGTCAACTACAATTGCGGCAACAGAAATGCAGACCGGATTATTTTCACAAAAAACGGAGATGTTTATCTTACTAAAAACCATTATAAAAGTTTTGAAAAGCAGTAGCTGTTAATATGTCATTGCGAGGAACGAAGTGACGAAGCAATCTCTCAATAAATGAAAGCCGGTTTTATTTATATTATGACCAATAAAAATAATACTACTCTTTATACAGGGGTAACTTCAAATTTGTATCAGCGCGTTCTGCAGCATAAGGACAAATATTATTCAGCAAAGCTTTACCTCAAAATACAATCTCCAGAAACTCGTTTACTGGGAAGCCTTTCAGGAAATTGGAGATGCTATTTACAGGGAAAAACAAATAAAAGCAGGTTCAAGACAAAAAAAATTAAATCTGATTAATTCTTTGAATCCGGAATGGGAAGATTTAACAGAGGATATTAAAGATTTGACGACATCTTATTGAGATTGCTTCGTCACTTCGTTCCTCGCAATGACAAATAAATAATTCAATATGAAAACAATATACATAGATTTTACAGAGATCGGAGATTATGATGATTTCTATACGCAGTTAAAAGAAAAAATCACTCTTCCGGAGCATTTCGGAGATAATCTGGATGCACTTTATGATGTGATCACCGGAGATCTGGAAATGCCTTTAGATCTGGAATTTGTAAACATGACCGTAGATCAGCTTGAAATTTTCGAAGACCTGCTGACCACTCTGGAAGATGCAGAAGAACAGCTGGAAGATTTTACGTTTACCTACTATCTTGAGCAATATGAAGATGATGAAGACGGAACTGAAAAATAAACATCTAAAAAATTTATTATAAAGTAAAAACTCGCAGAAATCTGCGAGTTTTTTTGGTCGGTGTCAGTGTTAAAAAGTGTCCAATTTTTTATTTACTGTTTTATGAATTTAAAATTCTGTGAAATTTCCCCTTTCACAAAAATTTGCAATATGTAATTTCCTTTTGACAGTGATGATACATTGATCTGTTGCTTCACGGCATCAGATGAAATTACTTTTTGACCGACCATATTGTAAATTTCAGCTTTCTCAATGGCTTCAGTCCCTTTGATATAGATCATATCTTTTACAGGATTAGGATAAATGCTTATTGAGGTTTTATATTTAGTATTTTCATGGTTCGAGAGATATTGGGTAAGATCAAGATAAAATGCTACAACCTGATTGGAAGAATTCATTCCTATTCCGGCCATTTTTTTTCCATCCTGGGAAATAGCCAAGGGCAAAGACATTGTTACTCCCTGAGTGTTTATTCCTAATCCCGTCGCATAATCATTTAAGTTCACCCGCCCGCCTGCGGCAGTCCAGATAAAGCCTTCTCCAGTCATCGGAGGCCCGGGGAACGGCCTGAAGTAACCAATTACCGTTCCACCATCAGCAGAAACCCCGGTTGCTCCACCTCTGAAGAAGGCTGAGGAATTTGGATGTGTAATATATGTAAGCCCCGTTGTATTTTTCCAGACATACGGGTTGGGCATGCTTGATCCTATAATCGTGTTCCCGTCCGCAGAAACCGCTCCTGCTTCACCAACATTATTTCCGTTGCCATCGGTAATGAAACTTTCGGTTCCGTTTACCCATTTTGCACCGCTTCTTGTTCCGTCTGATTCATCCTGCCATCCAACGATAACGGTTCCATCTGCATTCACAGCGTTTGCTCTTGAGCTTCTCCCCTGAATACTGCTTCCAAGATCTGTTACTCCATTCTGGGCATCCCATTTTACGGCATGGGCATTTGCGGCAGTCAGCCAACCTAGCCCTACCACCGTATTTCCATTGGGTGTCATTCCCCAGGTAGAACTCACACTGCCGTCCCATCCTGTAGGAACAAGGCCGCCTTGCGTTGTCCAGGTAGAAGTTGCCATATCATAAGTAGAAATCTCGTTGAAATTGGTGGTCGCGTTGGTGGTGGAAGATGCGATCTTTGTCCCGTCATTGGAAACCAGTGTTCTGCCGGCTGCAGGATACCCATTCGTTAATGCTCCGATCTGAACAATTCCGTTTACGGCATCCCATTTAAAAATTCCGCCACCGCTGGTATGCATACTCACAATCCCATTGTCAGAAACAGCACCCACCGTATAATTTCCAATGCCCATCACTGTGAGTTGAGCATTTGCCAGCACAGATAAGTTCAACAAAGAACAAACGTATATAGCTTTCATTGAAATTTTGTAAAACTTTTTCATATTTCTTTGGATTTAATATTTTGAATTGGCGAAAACAATATTAATATTATATTTACCTATTCAAAAGAAATTGACTTACATAATTCATGAAATTTAAAAGAATTAAAAAAACAAATAATTAAAAATCAACATTTTACAAAAATTCAACTTTGAGGACAGATTTTAAGACGCCAGAAAAAAAACAAAGAAAAAATTCATTATTTCATAAAAAAGTATTCGACAGCTTCTTATCAATAGGGTTCATATTGATCTGTTCAGTTTTTATTAACGGTCAATCCGGTCCTGATTTTACTATTCTTGCAGATAAGGCTTTTGAAAAATTATATCAGAACCCTGACGACTGTATCAATTATTCACAAAGCCTGCTGATCAGTGATCAGAATACCGAGCATAAAATCATTTTGCAGAACATCATTTCACAAGCTTACGTGATGAAAGGAGATTATGTACAGTCTTTAAATACATCGGGACAGAAAGAAAGCTCGGGAGAATCTGAAAAGCTGTCTTATTTTATGCAGCTCTTCGGGGAATACAATCTTGCAGACCAGTACCAGAACCTGGGATTGTATAGTCAGTCGCAAAATATTATCTCCGTTCTTTTGGCCGACAAGAAGCTTTATAAAAATGATGATCCGAAATCAAAAATAACCATTGCCAAGCTTTATCAGCTTCAGGCGATCAATTCCGGGATTACAAGAGATTATCATTCTGCCATCGGAAACCTCAACAAAAGTGATCAGTTTATTGACCGTCATAATGCAGAAAATAAAATCATTGGCTTGGAAAATAAGATCTTCCGCTCTTCTTACCTGATGAGACAGAATCAGGCAGATGAAGCCAGAAAAATGCTGGAAGAGGTCATTTCGGACTTAAAAAAGTCTTCAAACCAACCATTTCTTTCTGCTTTTGCCTACGAAAATTTATCCAGATATTATTTCCAGAAAGAAGATTATAAAGCCAGTATTGAAATCCTGGAAAAAAGCCTTTCATTTATTGAGAACCTTCCCTATAACAGCCTTAAGACAAAAATTTACGAATCCCTGGCAAAAAGCTATCTGGCTTTGAATGATGACACGCAATACCATCAATACAACAAAATTTATACGGAATCAAGATCAAAACTAGACACCAACAAAAAAGACGGAATACGGTATATTGTAAAACTGGTGGAAACCAATCAGAACACCAGCCTTGAATTTCAGAGACAAAATCAATCAAAGAAATTCTGGATCCTTTGCTCAGTAGCTATCATTCTCATAATCAGCCTGGTGATTTATTTCCTGATTGAAAAAAGCAGGAACGAAGATTTAAAAAAACAGTTTGAATTTTTTGAAAAGCAAAATAAAAGAGAAAAAATTGATCCTGTACCTATGTCAAAAGAAGAAATTTCCCCTGATAAAAACACTGATAAAGAACCTAATAAAATCTCAAAGGAAAAAGAAGATGAAATTCTGCTTAAACTGGAAGAATGGGAGCAGTCTGACCGGTATTTAAATAAAAGTATGTCGCTTTCGATGCTTTCTGCACAAATGGGTGTCAATACAAAATACCTCTCGGAAGTCATCAATAATACCAAAGGAAAAAATTTCAACGGTTACATTAATGAGTTAAGAATCAACCATATCGCCCACTTATTAAAGACAGAGCCTGCCTACCTTAATTACAAAGTAAGCTATCTTGCTGAGTTTTCAGGGTTTTCTTCGCACAGTGCATTTACTACGGTCTTTAAATCGATAACGGGAATGTCACCCAACACGTATATCCAGGAAATCAGCAAAAACAAAACAGTATGAGAATAACCGCTAAAATAATGATATGGATGTTTTTAATCTGTCAGTTGTCGGTAAACGGTCAGAAAATTTCAGATGATTCACTGATGAAAAAAGCACGCCTGGAAATTTATGACAATCCGGATCATACGATTGATATCGGGAAAAGCCTGCTTAAAAAAGAAACAGACATCAATAAGTCTATCGGAATTTATTTGCTTCTCTCAACAGCCAATATTGCCAAAAGAAATTTTGATCAATCGTTGCAATACATTTTAAAAGCAAAAGAACTGGTACAAAAAACCAATGATATAAAAACGCAGACCAACGTTCTGATCTCCGTTGCCATCCAGTATCAGCAGATGGAGCTTTTCAGCAAAAGCCTGGAAACCCTTAATGAAGCAGACATTTACCTTAAAAAACTTCCGGCAGATTCTTCGGAAAGGCTCATAGAAACTGCCAGAAGCTATGCCATCCGCGGAATGATCTATAAAAGTCAGTCGAATTCGGAAATTGCCCTTGAAAAATTTTTACTTGCTGTTCAGAATTTTGAAAAAGTAGAGAAAAAGAAGGCTACCTATGCCAATATGAGCGTCGTCTATTACAACATCGCCTATTGCTACCTTAATCTTAATCAAACAGAAAAGGCACAGCGGGCATTCACACAATCTGTTGATTATGCTCAGAAAGTAAACGCTAAAAGTCTTGAGGCATTTGCTTTAAAAGGGATGGCAGAAATGCATAAACAAAACCGTAAAAATCAGGAAGCATTAAACCTTCTGATCAGGGCCGAAAGCCTTTGTAAAAATACGGGCGACATCATCCTCAACGAAGGCATTTATAAAGAAATGGCTGATAATTATCTTGCTATGGGTAATTCCGGGCTGTATCAGGCATATAATAAAAAGTATTTTGAAATGCGCTTTAAACGGGAACAGAACGAATTAAATTCCATCAATCATTCCATTAATAACCACAATAAAGAGACATTAAAGAAAGCTCAGGAACTTACAGCCTGTTACAATTCTCTTACAATTTTAATGATTATAGCAGGTATGGTGATCATTATCATTCTGTCATACTTTATTTTGAAAATCAGGAAACAGAACGGGAAATACAGGAAGGATATTCAACAATTGATCAGATCCTGATGTTATCATTATTTTCGGTATATAATTTCAAATCATTCACCGCTTATCATTTATTATAAGTTACAGCAAATAAAAAAACATCCCTTCTCAGGAATGCTTTTCTATTTATTGTATGCCGGATTATTTTCCTATTGCTTCAGTGATCGGATTTCCGATATTTCCGCTTGGGAACTGAATTTTCAATAATGCAGAAACCGTAGGTGCAATATCGGTCATGTTATATGGTTTATTGCTTTCTCCATGCTGAATTCCCCAACCCATAAACAATAACGGAATGTGAGAGTCATAAGAATTCCACACGCTGTGTGTTGTTCCTGTTTTTGCATAAGGCGGAAGCATGGAATCGTGAGAGATCAATTGGATGTCACCACTTCTCTGTCTGTTGATTCCGTTGATGATTCTCTGCTTGATCGGCTCGGGAATTGTTGCTTCCTGAACATCTTTTACAGAGACGGCATATAAAACAGTCGGGTCTTTTTCAACCTCCTGGATGGTAAAATCTCTTACGTCATCCAATTCGAGCTTATTGTCTTTTAATAATTTTCTGTCGAAATAGATCTGGTAATTATCCACAGCATTGATCAGTTTATCTACTCCGAACTTATCTTTCAGCTTCTGATTGATATCTTTTTCCATTCCTTCACCAAAGAAACCTGTGGTAATTTTATGTTCCTGTAAAAATCCTACAGAATGCGCTCCACCATGATCGGCAGAAAGGAAAACCGTGTACTCCCCTTTTCCGACTTTAGAATCAAGATAGTTGAAAAATTCAGCAAGATCCTGATCTAATCTTAAATATACATCTTCTACTTCAATAGAATTCGGACCGAATTTGTGACCTGCATAATCTGTTGATGCCAGATTGATCGCAAGGAAGTCGGTGATATCATCGCTTCCCAGTTTTTCTCCTTCTACGGAAGCTTCAGCTAATTTCAATGTTAAGGTATTTCCAAAAGGAGTATAACGGATATTATCTTTTTTCTCCTGATAATCTTTTGCTAAGTTACTGTAAGGGAAAGTAGGTGTTTTTGAATTTCCCAGGAGTCCTTCCCAGGCGGAGTTATCCGGTGAACTTTCCGTGTATTGATTGATGGGTAATAGAGTATTCCATCCGTTGGCAACCAGTTTTTCAGGCAGCTTATGGGCGTTGAAAGATTTCACCCATTGAGGTAAATCATTCATATACCAGCTACTTGTCACGAAATTCCCGTTAGAATCATCAAACCAGAAAGCTCCGTTCGGTGTATGACCTGCAGGAAGAATCGAAGCACGGTCTTTTAAAGAAACCCCAATTACTTTTGACTGGAAATTCGTTGCTAATCTCAACTCGTCTGTAACTGTTGTAGACCAGAGATTTTTCGGAGAATGGCTTCCGATTTTTGTATTGGTTGTACCTACAGGCTGAACACTTTCATCTGTCGTACAATACACATTTTTCCCTGTCTCCTTATCTGTCCAGTCATTTCCTGCAATGCCGTGAATAGCTGGAACCGAACCTGTATAAATACAAGTATGACCTAAAGCCGTAACCGTAGGAACATAATTGATATGTACATTATTGAGTGAATAGCCTGTATTTAGTAGTCTTTTGAAACCGTCATTCCCATATTTACTGTAAAAACGGTACAGATAATCCCAACGCATCTGGTCTACCACTAAGCCTACCACTAATTTGGGCCTCTCTAATTGAGAATTTTTATTCTTCTGAGCATCGATTGTAACCACGGACAAAAAAGTAAGCGCCGCAATTGAAATTTTCCTAAGCATCTGGTAAATTTTTATTGACCACAAATTTACATGTTTTGAAAGTTTTAGAATGTGAAATTTTATTTAAATTTGAGATTGATTCATATTTTACATTCTTTGAAAAAAACTACAGAATAATTCTATATGTATCAGTCTAATTTGTGAATGATGATCGAGATCAGAAAACTGGAAAAACTTACCGGTAATCCAACACTCAATTGGGACCTCAACGGATATGAAACTGACAAAATCTTTGTTGTTTCCGCTATTGAAACAGCTGATTCTTTTGAATTTAAATTAAGAGAGAAAAACCAAAAGTATACAAAAAACTGGGAAACCAGGCCTGATGATATTGCAGAGCTTAACGAAATCATTGAACAAGGACATTCCTTTGGAGCATTTAACAATGATGAATTAATAGGCTGGATCATCTGTGATTTCAGGGAATGGAACAACAGCCTTTTCATTGAAAATATACTGGTCAGTGAAAAATTCAGAGGACAGAATATCGGAAGACTGTTAATCAAAAGCATCAGCCGGGAAGCCAGAGACCTCGGATGCAGAATCGTTGAGCTCGAAACCCAGAACACCAATTATCCTGCGATCAGGTTTTATCGGAATGTGGGATTCAATATTACCGGAATCAATACCAAACTGTATAATGATTCTGTAGAAACTGCCCTATACATGAGTTTTGAAATCTAAGCTTTATCGACAAAATCAATCAAAGATATTTCAAATTTAATTTTGTACCGAATAGTACAATTATATACCTTTGTTTCATCAAAATCAAAGATCATGGCAGGAAGACCTAAAATATTCGACGAGCATCAGGCGATTGAGAAAGCAACTCAGGTTTTCAGGGATAAAGGTTATGATAATGCTTCGGCAGACGAATTGCTGAACGCAATGGGTATAGGAAAAGGAAGTTTTTATCTTGCTTTTAAAGGTGGAAAACAGGAACTCTACATCCGGTCTCTTGAACAGTTTTCACAAAGTTTCTATAAAAGCTTTTCAGAGCAGCTTTCCAGATCCGACAATGAGATTGACTTTATCAGACAGTTTTTTTTAAAGCTGGCAGAAGCTCACGATTGTGATCAAGAACGCGGCTGCTATCTGGGAAATGCTCTCGTACAGCTTTCAGAAAAAGATAATAATGTAAAACAGATTTCTGCCGAATCATTAAAAAATCTACAGCAGATTTTTGCAAAAGCCATCAGAAAAGCACAATATAACAGAGAAATTAAAAATACCACAGATGCTGAAATTCTCGGCTGGCATCTTACCAATTTATGGAACGGCCTTCATGTTACAAGACGCATGGAAAATTCACCCATAATCCTTCGTTCCGTTATTGAAATGAACTTAAAAATTCTGGAATAAAATTTTTTAAACAATTTTGTACTAAATGGTACAATAATAATTTTAACAATACAAAAACAAACAGTTATGAACGTTACCAACAACATTATCCTTATTACAGGAGGCGGATCAGGAATCGGACTTGAAATTGCAAAAGCATTAAGCCCGGCCAACAAAGTAATTATCGCAGGAAGAAATAAAGAAAAACTGGATTCCGCTGCAAACGGCTTAGAAAACATTTTCACCATTCAGGCGGATATTACCAACGAAAATGATGTCAACAGATTATTTGAAGAAATTAAAGTTAATTTCGGCGGATTAAACATTCTGATCAATAACGCAGGACATGCTTATGCTTATACGCTTTCTGATACTTCGGATACTTATCATAAGGCTTTGGCAGAATTTACCACCAATTATTTTGCTCCCATCCGTCTGACAGAAAAGTTTCTTCCTTTATTGAAACAGCAAAATGAAGCAGCTATCGTGAATGTATCATCAATCGTAGGTTTTGTACCGGGATCTCACGTTCCGACCTATTCGGATTCCAAAGCAGCATTACATTCCCACACCAGGCTTTTAAGATACGAACTGGCAAAAAATACCTCCGTAAAAGTATTTGAACTGATGCCTCCTTTAGTAAACACAGACTTTTCCGTAGAAATCGGTGGCAGGGAAAACGGGATTCCGGCTTCTGATGTAGCGGAAAGCCTGTTAAAAGGCCTTCAGGAAGACATTTATGAAATCCGTGTCGGGAATACTGAATTGGTGTATAATAATTTCTTTGCCAACTCAGAAGCGGCTTTTACAACATTCAACAGTTAAACAAATAATAATTTCTTTTGAATTGATGATTAAAAAATCCGGTGGCTTCGAGAACCTCAGCCACCGGATTTTTCATTGTTATCATAACTGCTCTTTCTTTTCAATTATTCATACCATATTTAAAAGCTTATCAAATCTCATTTATAAATTCTCTTTTCAAATATTTCAATTTTTAATTCCCGATAATGTGTATTAATAATTTTCGTATCTTAGAAATCAACTAATTAAAAATACTAATCACTATGAAAAATTTAAAGAAATTAACGAGAAGAGATTTAGGATTAATCAGTGGTGGAGATACTGCGTATGCATTTTGTCTTGACGGTTCCTGCCCCTCTCCCGGTCCGGGCTACGCAAGCTATTGCAGTGGTGATACCTGTTATAAATATTTTACAGGTTCTCCCGGCGGCGGCGGTGGCTGTACAGAGCCGAAACATCTTTGTGAATCGTGGGAAACCGGCTGCGGATGTGTTTATTTTTAAGGACCATATATTTGTTAGATAATTGGGGTGGTTTTATCCGCTCTTTTTTATTGATAAATTAACCTAGCCCATTTAATGTTTAAACGATTTTTGTATTTTCACTCTGCTAAAAACAACCATGAAAACATTAAAATTTATACTTTTGAGTGTTACAAGCATACTTTTAACGGTAAGCTGTAACAACAATGATGACAACATAGAAGATCTGTCCTCTGAAAAACAATTTGAGTCTTACTGGTTCAGATATATGGATTATCCCGGTTCAACTCTTGCTACAGGAGATCAAACCATCAGAATAAAATATGATTCTCATGGAAACCCTGTAAAAAGAATTGGCGGAGTTTTCCCAATACCATTCCAAACCGGATTTTCATTTGCTTTTTCGCAAGAGGTTTATGATGAATTAATTTTGGAAATAATAATGTAACCATCATTTCCAAAATTAATTCCAGTCAGGGACAGACAACTCTTGAAAATAAAAGATATTACGAATTTGAAAATGGCAGATTAAGTAAAAGAATTATCTATAGCTCTGATGATCCAATCTTTAATGATACCATTTTATATTCTTACTCAAACGACAACAGGCTTTCAAAATCAATTGTAAGACGTGACGGTATCAGGGCCCAGACAAATTATTACTATAATGCCAACAAGAATGTTGACAGCATTGTGACAAGACGTGCCAGTTTTAATCCGGTCACATATACCTGGGATTTTGATTTTACTACTAAAGGCAGGGTTAAAGAAGTTTTTAAAGGTTATGATAATTACAAGAACCCGACAAAAAAATTAAGGATTTTCGATGAACTTTTCAACAGGTCATTATCCGAGAACAATTATAGCAGCTATGAAAAAAATGAATATGATAATAGTGGTCATTCAATAAGCTTCGTTGAAAGAAAATGGACCCTATATTATAAGAATAATGAAATTGATTTCTCACAACAACCATAAAACATCATCAATCAATTTGAAAACATTCACTAAAATATTAAGAGTTACAGCAATTATTACATTACTGCTTTTTTTAATCTGCAAGTTTTTCATATCAGGTACAAAGCTTGAAAATCTATTGGCAATAATGTCTCTGAGCAGCTTCCTTATTCTTTTGGGAGCTTTCGCCTCACGCATGCTTCTAAAATATATTAAATCCTAGGAAGTACTTACCTCATCCTATGACCTCAGATCCGGCTACAAGAAAAGTAGATCCGGCTACATCAGACTACCCGATATTCCTGAATTTTGTATCTATAAATCAATACAATGAAAATTATAGTAACAGGCTCGCTGGGAAATATCAGCAAGCCACTCACCAAAGAATTAATACAGAAAGGGCACTCGGTAACTGTTATCAGCAGTAAACAGGAAAGACAAAATGAAATTGAGGCATTAGGAGCTACCGCAGCCATCGGTACAATGGAAGATATAGATTTCCTGGCTGAAACATTCAAAGGAGCAGATGTAGTATATGCCATGGAAGCGTTGAATGCAGGCAGCTTTTTTGATCACAACCTCGATTTTATCGCAGCAAATACCCAGATCGGCAGAAATTATAAAGAAGCATTTGAAAGATCAGGGATAAAAAAAATCATTCACCTCAGCAGCATCGGAGCTCATATGAGCAGTGGAAACGGAATTTTAAGGGCTCATTATCAGATCGAACAAATTTTAAATGAGCTTCCGGCAGATGTTTCAATCAAATTTATGCGTCCGACAGGCTTTTATTACAATATGTTTGCTTTTATTCCCACAATAAAAGGACAGGGAACCATCATACAGAATTACAGTGGTGATGAAAAAGAGCCCTGGGTTTCTCCATTGGATATTGCGGCCGTTATTGCCGAAGAAATCGAAAAACCTTTTCATGGCAGGGAGATCCGTTATATCGCAAGTGATGAAGCTTCACCCGATGAAGTGGCAGCCGCTCTGGGAAAAGCGATCGGAAACAATGATTTGAAATGGCAGGCGATTCCGGATCAGCAAATGTTAGATAATCTGACGAATGCAGGTATGAATCCTGAAACCGCGAAAGGCTTTGTTGAAATGAATGCAGCCAGACGAGGCGAAAGTTTATATGAAGATTACAATCTGCATAAACCTGTTTTAGGAAAAGTAAAACTGGAAGATTTTGCAACGGAATTTGCGAAAGTATATCATCAATAATTTTTATTTTTGTAATGTGAAACAACCGGTAAGATTAAAGACAATCACTGAATTTCATCGATTCAGAGGCCTCGAAAAACCTGAACATCCTTTGATCAGTGTGGTCGATTACAGTACCATCAGGAATTTACCTGAGAATACGGAATTGAGTTGGATACTGGATTTTTATTCTATTTCCATCAAAAGAACTTCAAACACACGAATCAAATATGGCCAGCAGGAATATGATTTTGATGAAGGAGTAATGTTTTTTATGGCTCCCGGACAGGTTTTCAGCATTACAGCGGATCCTGATTCAACGATACAACATTCAGGATGGATTTTACTGATTCATTCTGATTTTCTATGGAATACTTCTTTAGCCAAAACCATTAAACAGTACGAATATTTTGATTATGCCGTGAATGAGGCCTTATTTCTTTCTGAAAAGGAGGAGACACTCATTCATGCTATTGTTCAGAACATTCAACAGGAATATCACTCCAATATTGACCAGTTTAGCCAGAATATTATTATTTCCCAGATTGAAACTTTACTGAATTATGCAGAACGTTTTTATCAGCGCCAGTTTATCACCCGGAAAATCACCAATCATAAAATACTGGACTCACTCGAAAATCTGCTGACCGATTATTTCAATCATGAAGACCTGATCACGAAAGGACTCCCAACCGTACAATATATTGCCAACGAGCTCAATGTATCCCCCAGTTATTTAACCGGTTTGCTGAAAGTTCTTACCGGGCAGAATACCCAACAGCATATTCATGAAAAGCTGATTGAAAAAGCTAAGGAAAAATTATCCACCACTCAGTTATCGGTAGGTGAAATTGCTTATGAATTAGGGTTTGAACATCCGCAGTCTTTCAGTAAATTATTTAAAAATAAAACCGATCTTTCGCCGTTGGAATTCAGGCAGTCATTTAATTGAATTTTCTGTAAATATAATTTTAGTAGTTCAGGTTTCGGTTTTGCGGAGAGCTTCGCTCTCCGCAAAACCGAAACCGAAAGCATAGAATCCTGATCTCAATTAATTCTTTCTTTTCAATGATCAGTATCGGAAATAAGTAATAAAAATACCACTTCAGGTGTTATTATAGTAAGACCATAAACAATGAAAGCTACCCGATTACTTTTTCTTTTGATCATCCTGTTTCTGAATTATTCCTATGCTCAGAGCTCTTCTCAATTATCAGGATCCGAAGGCTTTTTTAAAACTTCAGATCACGTCAGTATCAAATATAAAGTCTCCGGAAAAGGGGAAGCCTGCATTTATGTTCCCGGCGGTCCGGGCCAGGGATATCCTTCTTTTGAATTATTGGGCGGGAACCATCTTGAAAAAAACCTGACCATGATTTATATGGATCAGCGCGGATCAGGTGAATCCGGAAAATCAGACAACTATCATCTCGATTCAATGGTGCAGGATATTGAGGAATTGAGACAGCACCTTAAGCTCGATAAAGTTTTTTTAATGGCTCATTCCTTCGGTGGAATTATTGCCGTTAATTATGCAAAGAAATACCCGCAACACACGAAAGGATTGATCCTTGCGAATGTTACCCTCCATTTTCTGAACGATGATTCCCTGAAAGAGCAAATTGAATACGGGAATCTTCTGTTGAAGCAAAATACAAAACCTGTCGTTAAAGACAGTCTGTCTGCCGAACTTTCCAAAATAAGCAAGGCCATGCGCTCAAAACGCATCGGGTATAAATTCCTGACTGAAGACATTGAAACCATAAAGGAAATGGATAAAATTGATTCTTTACATCCCAGGATCATAGATTTCGGAATGGCAGTGATCTCAAAACCGAAAGACTTTCCGGAATATTATACCGATTATACTTCACTTACCGAAAAAATAAAGGTTCCTGTCCTGATTATTACAGGAAAAAAGGATAAAGCAGTAGGAACGCAGCATTATAAAAAATTCAAATTCCCGAATCAGAAAATTATCTCTATTGATGGTGGACATCTTTTATATTATGAAAAAAACAGGGAGTTTGTGAATGCTGTTTGGGATTTTGTGGATAAAACAAAATAATATATCAACAATTCTGAAATCAGGTAAATATAATGTGTACAAACCTATCTATCGATGGCGAGAAGCGTATAAACAATAATTAAATACCAATATAAACGTATCAAAAGATGCGTTTTTATTTTTTTTGGAATCGTAGAATTTATCACATCAAAAGTATTATCTTTTCCATTATTAATTAAAAACATGAGAAAAGCTTTAATTCTTTTTTTCCTGATCGCTATTCAGTCTATAATTTACGCTCAAAAAGATCAATACAATTATTTTATAAAGACCTGGAATTTTCTGAAATACTATCATCCGGATATCGCAGGTGGAAAAAAAGATGCCGACAGCATATTTTTAACGACAGTTGAAAAAGTGACCGGGAAATCAGACGTTAATTCGATCATTAATCTTTTAACTGAAAATTTAAATCATCAGTTTTCCGGAAAACCCGTAGTTGATGACTCAAAAGATGTTTTATCTGTCAATCAGGATTTCAGCTGGTACCGGAAGAATAAAAAGATCAGTTCTGAAAATAAAACATTTCTCAAAGACGTTTATAGCCATAGATTCATTGCCGGGCCTGAAAAAAAAGACAAGACAACCGATGATAAAAATAAAGATCTGTTTAAAAAGGATGAAAATCTGCCTTTAGCGTACCGGTTACTGACCTTCGCAAAAATTCAGGGCGCTATTGATTATCTTTATCCGCACAAATATCTGATGGATAAAAATTCTGAAGCCTATTTTGCCGATTTACTGGATCAAACCATCCGTTGCTCCTCAAGAAAAGATTTTGAGATTATTCTCGCCAAAGCTGTTGCCAAAATGGAAGACTCCCATGCTTTCAGCTTTTACGAGCAATTGAATTATAAAAACGAAATTTATCACCGTTCCTATTACCCTCCTTTTGATTATACCGTTTTTGACGATTATATATTGATTACCCATCTTATTTTGCCTGAACTCTGCACGAAAGCCAATATCCGGGTCGGCGACAGGATAACTGAAATCAACGGCAAAAATATTCGCAAGATCATTAAAGAAAAAGAGGAATTGCTTTCCGTTTCCAATCATGAAACGCTTTTGTACAGGGTCTCAGATTATCAGAAAAACCTGATCTGGCCGGATGATCATCCACAAAAAGAATTGAAAATACAGTCAAAACAAAACACTTACCGTACAACAATTGATTATACGCAGTTTACAGATAAGCAACAGCAAACTAAAGTCTCAGACTACATAAAAGGAAAAATTCAGGCAAAAAATCAGCATAAAATAGTTGATCATGATATTGTTTACTTTAAAATAGATGATGTGTATTCTCTTACTGAAAACATTGCTGAAGATCAGCTGGATGATCATATGGATCAGATTTTTAAAGAAGCTTCGTCTAAAAAAGCAATCGTTTTTGACATGAGAGGTTATCCGGATTGGGGCGGATTTGTATTCTATTATGTCTATAAATATTTCTCTCCGGTCAATAATTACTTTGGGAAATATTACAAGCCTAATATAAAAAATACCGGAACATACATTCCTATCAGCTATAAAGATTTTGGTGTTTATTACCATGAGATTAAAGATAAAACCGTTCATCCGTACAAAGGAAAAGTTTTTATTATTGTCAACCCCGAAACCCTAAGTATGAGCGAATGGAATACCATGAACCTTCAGAATATCTTTCCGCAAGCTATTACCATCGGTCAAAAAACAGCCGGTGCTGATGGTGATACAGTGACAGTGCCACTTCCCGCGAATTATAATTTAGCATTCACCGGAAACGGCATCTTCTATTATAATAATTCGCAAACTCAAAAAGTTGGTGTAAAAATTAATGAACTCATAAAATATACCGATGATGATATTATTCAAAACCGTGATCTGGAATTTGAAAGAATTTTGAAAGCGGTGAAATAATAATCCTATTTTATAAATTAAAATGCGTCTTCCCAGGCGCATTTTTAGTTGTATCAAATGGTTTCCCGTAAGTTATTGATGATTAATATTTTTAGTTTTGGAATATTCATTTAAGCAATAATCCATCATGAAAAAATATTGTTTATTAATTCTCATAGCAGCATATTCTTTAGGCTGTAATAAAAAAGGCTCAGTTCAAGCAGTTCAAAGTGTCGACTCCATTTCTCTGTCTAAATATGAAACTGTCGAAGTAAGTCCTGTTGCTAATAACACGAAAATTAAAAAAATCAATAGTAAAAGGGAAGTGAGAAATGATGGTGACTTTAATCAAATGACGATTTTTGAAGTTGATAAAGATATTAGCTTAGAAGAATTAAAAAATTATTGTTCTATGATGAAACCAAATTACAGTAATGGTTATTTTCAGATTCTTGTATTCTTTAAAAAGCCGAATAGTGCAAGATTTCCAGATAATCCTGTAACAGGAATGTTTCTGGAGAATGAAGATTTAAAAAATATAAAAGCTATTTACACTATAAACAATATTAACGGTTATAATAAATTAGATTATTATGAAAAAAATTCCTTCGAAAGTTTAGCTCAAAGTAGAGATATTCATTAATAAGGATATTGAACAGCGAATAATAATTATAGAACAAAAACGCGCCCTCCGGGCGCGTTTTCCTATATATAAAGTCTAATAAGATTAAAACTTCAGATCTCCGTTTACTTCTCTTACCGCTTTTGCAGCTTCGGCAAATTTAGCCTGCTCTTCTGCAGTTAAAGAGATGTTTACGATTTTTTCTACACCGTTTGCTCCGATGATTGCAGGAACACCAAGGCAGATATCGCTTTCTCCGTATTCACCGTCAAGCATTAAAGAACAAGGGATCATTTTTTTCTGATCGCAAGCGATAGCCTGAACCATTACAGAAACTGCTGCACCCGGTGCATACCAAGCTGAAGTTCCTAATAATTTAGTAAGGGTAGCACCACCTACTTTAGTTTCTTCGATTACGTATTTTTGTTTTTCTTCGTCTAAGAATTCAGTTACGGGAACTCCGTTTCTTGTTGCTTTGCTCAATAATGGAAGCATTCCCGTATCACTGTGAGCAGCGATTACCATTCCGTCAACGTCAGAAATAGGGCTTTCTAAAGCTTCAGCCAATCTGTATTTGAATCTTGCAGAATCAAGAGCTCCACCCATTCCGATGATTTTGTTTTTCGGAAGGCCTGAAGTTTTGTGTACCAGATAAGCCATAGTATCCATAGGGTTAGAAACCACGATGATGATAACGTCAGGAGAATGCTTTACTAAATTTTCAGTAACGTCTTTTACGATTCCTGCATTGATGCCGATCAGTTCTTCTCTTGTCATCCCCGGTTTTCTTGGAATCCCTGAAGTGATCACAGCTACATGAGAACCTGCAGTTTTGCTATAGTCTCCCGTTGTTCCGGTAATTTTGGTATCAAATCCGTTTAGCGATGCAGTCTGCATCAAATCCATTGCCTTACCTTCAGCAAAACCTTCTTTAATATCTACTAAAACCACTTCTGAACAGAAGTTTTTCATAGCAATGTATTCTGCACAACTTGCACCTACAGCGCCTGCACCTACTACGGTTACTTTCATAATGTATACTTTTTAAATTATTTATTTTTTTAGTTAAGTCTTAATTTTGACTCCCAAATTTAACAATTCCTGAAAAGTTGAGCAATTTTTAGGGAATTAAATTAAGAATGTAAGATATCATGCGGATCAGTTAACGTTCAGTAAAAACGTATACAGCTTTTTAGCACCCGATAATACTTCGTTGTAGTTTTCTTCGGTAACGGCAGTATCCAAAACTTCTTTGAAATTTTTCCACATCGGGCCCGTTTTTTCCTGATAACATCCGAAGAAATTAAAAGTAACCTCATCAAAACCTTCCGTTTTGGAAAGCTGTTTGGCAATCACATTTCCGCCTAAAGTAGAACCTTCAATCACATACATCATTCCCAATGCCTCATGCTCGTTATTGATCTCAAGCGGATGAGAAGCCGTCTGATTTTCTATTGATAAACTTTCAAGGTCTTTCTCGATAAGAGCCAGTTTTTTTCTTTGGTCCAATTGAAGTTTTTCAGCAAATTTTCCTGAAAGGCTGCTGAAGATTTTATCTTCGGAATGCAGAAGCATCAGATAATTCGTATTGATGATCTTTTTATAATCTTCCAGGGTGAAAGTCTTATTAAAAATTTTTTCAGAGTTAAAAAGCTTCTCTGCGGCATCATGAAATTCAGCCGTATTTTGTTTAAGATATTCCGATACCATACTATGGGTTTAAAATTTCCCCAAATTTAAGGTTTTTTAAACGTTAAAATGAAGGAAGTCCCATCTTTATTGCTTTCATAATCAACATTTCCTCCGATTCGCTTCATAATACGATGAACAATTGAAAGACCGACCCCATTTCCTTTAAATTTTTTCGCATTATCCATCCTATTGAAAATTTTAAACATTCTGTGTTTTTCTTCTTCAGGAATCCCGATTCCGTTATCCGAAATTCTGTAGATAATGGTCTCTCCGTTTTCCGTACCTTCAATTTCAATCTTCGGCTGCTCTTTATGGGAAGAATATTTCACGGCGTTATTAATAATATTCAAAAATACCTGATGCATCATGGTTTTATCAGCCAGTACTTCCGGACATTCTTTGATAATGATTTCACTGTGCGGGCTGTCAAATGTGACTTTGGCATTTTCAGAGATCTTTTGAATAGTATAAATCGTCGGAAGGCTTTCCAGTTCAATTTCACTGTGCTTTGCACGGCTCAGCTGAAGTACATCATGCATCATTTCAGCCATCCCATCAATTTCTTCAATAATAGCGTTGATTTTTGTTTTACTTTTTTCAGAGCCGTCCGTAAGGCTTTTCAAAAGCATCTGTGCATTCAGTTTCATCACCGTTAAAGGAGTTCCCAGATCATGGGAAATGGTATAAGAAAAACTGTCCAGCTCTTCATTTACTTTTTTAAGCTGGTCATTCAACTGCTTGATGGTATTGTATTGTTTATGCGAAGTTTCCAGGATTACATCCCGGATCGCCTGCACTGCGCTTATATTCCTGGAATTCCATCTTTTGGAATGTCCTTTAATATTCTCCGTAAAAGTTTCAAAAGATGTTCTCGGAGAAACAATTTGTTTTTCTTTTCCGTCCTGGGAAAACACCCCGATTTTCTTCTCCGGATTTCCTGCCCAGTTGATGTGCTCATCAAATTCCTTACGGAACCAGATCAGCATTTCCTTTTTGTTTCTTTCAATAAAATAAATAATGATTCCTGCAGTATCTTCGTTCAGCCCGAAATTACTTCCATATTCTTTCAGGAAGCTTCGGTTGATATAGATACTTTCCTCTGTATTTTCAAGTCCCCATTGAGCAATTTGATCAATGATATCATTTTTAGGAGTAATTCCTTCCGTAACCATCTGATCATCTGAAATAATGACAAGTCCGTCCGCTTCAGGCAGATTTTTAATCTCTGTCTTACTTTCAACCAAAGAATCAAATAAGCTGTTATGCTTTAAAAATTCCGATTTTAGCTGTGAAGATTTCTTATTTAAATCCAGACGGTATTCCAATTCTTTTTTTGATTTAAAAGAAGAATAGGCATTGGAAGCCAGAGCCGTAAAGATCCCGGCCTGTACCCTGTCTTCAAGATCAATGTGCTTTACCTCAGCATTCTGGCAGGTAACAAGCCCCCAAAGATGATCATCCAGAATAATCGAAATACTGAAACTGGAAGATGCCCCTGAATTTTTAATATACTGTCCGTGAATAGGTGACATTCCTCTTGAAGTAGTAAACGTAAGATCAATACTTTCTTTTGTTTTGCTTAAAATAGGAATTGTTTCAGCATATACGTCACTGAAAATTCTTTTCCGCTTTTTCAAATAAAGCTCTCTTGCCTGTCTCGGAATATCGGATTCCGGATAATGCAGTCCAAGAAAGCTTTCCATATTGTCTTTCCTTTTTTCCGCGATCACTTTTCCGGAACCATCCATCATAAATTTATAGACCATCATCCGGTCATAATTCACTATTTTGGAAAGCGTATTCAGAAGCTGATCCCAGATTTCCTGTGCATCCTCTACAATATAGAAGTTATCATACTTATTCGAAATTCTTTTATTAGGATTTTCCAGAACCCTTTCAAATTCAAGGAAAATATAATTTTTATTACGGAAAACGGAGAAGTGATATTCTTTTTCACCGATAATAATTTTATCAAAATGAGTTTCATTTTCTCTTTTGGTAAATTTATCTAAAGAAGTATAAATATCTGAATCAATAATACTCTGAAAACTTGTAGCAAAGTCAGTAATCTTTTTATCGAAAAGCTGTTCCTTGTCTTCGATAGCAAATATATCCGTAATGTTTTCGCTGAAAAAAGTAATGGAATGAGATGCTGCGTCAATGCCAATCAGGTATCCAAAACTTTGTATATACCCAGGGATATGGATGGGCTCTTCATGACAATCTACAAAATTCATAATATTCTAAAAATCTATCAAATATAACGAATTTTTTAAAGGTGTAGTATTTTGTGGTACCAATTCTGTTAAAGGCCGAGATCTGGTTTATTTAACATTGTTTCTATTAAAAACACCTAAAACTAATACCCTTTTATTCAACATCTTAAAAACAAATCACAATAAGGAATTATCTAAAATATACAAAAAATTTTGCATGAATAAACATGATAATCACCAAATATGATTATTAGCATGAATTATATATTAATATTTTAAATAATTCTGTTAATTAAACAAAATTTATTAAATTTATATCACCAAATAATGAAAATAATTAAAACTTTAAAGATTTCACAATCTTTTTTCAAGATAATTTCAGTCACGCTTAAATAATTATTACCATGAAAAAGTTCCCGTCAATTTTCTTTACACAGATCCTTTCAACAGAATTATGGAATCCATATCAAGCTACTTATTAAAATACAAAAATTATGGCTCTTTTTCTCACAAAAAAAAGAAACCTGCTGTTTTGCGGTATGCTATTTTGTATATCAGCCAATGCACAGGTGAAAGACTCAATACAAACCCAACAAACCGATAATGTAAAATATCCCGTGCTCCAGATTAAAGGTCTTTTCCAGGCCCGTTATCTGGTAGGGATGGCCAAAGATGTAGATGTAAATGGCCTTCATCATGCAGACGGATCAGGAACCGATAATAATTTTATGGTGAAATATATGAGGGTTCAGGTTCGTGCACAGATCAGTAAACGTACGGAAGTAGTGGTTCTGGCCAACCTTGCCGATTTTAAAAATGACCCTAAAAGCAGAGTTCTTGAAAATGCCTATCTTAAATATACTTTCAATCCCAAACTGGCTTTTACCGTGGGACAGTTCCGGCCATGGTTCGGAATTGAAGAAACCTATCCTATTGACATTATCAAATCTCTGGACTGGTCCAATCAGTACACCGAATTTGGAAAACTGGGCTGGACGAGCTTCCAGATCGGGCTCTCCGCGACAGGGCAGCTTCAATTAGGTGAAATACCATTTCAATATGCTGTTTCTGTAGTCAATGGAAACGGAAAAAACCAGGTCAATGACAACGACAATGGAAAACAGTACTCAACAAGGCTGGTATTTGGTCTAGCTCCAAAATATAATTTTAATGTGGGATTAAATAGCGGAATCGGTGAAGTTCTCGGGAAAAAAGTGTATGCTTTGGGTATCGACCTCAGCGCTCTCGTTAATTTTGATCCCAAGTGGAGCCTTGATATGCAACTGGAAGCTAAACAGGCAACCAATCATGTATTGTATAACGCCGCCGACCCCGAATTGCGGCCTTCTAATCCCGATGCCTATTTGATCCGTGGAGCTTATTTTCTTCCGAACCTGAGATATGAAATCAACCACCGGAACCTGAGTGCCTTCGAACTATCCTGCCGCTACGAATATCTTGATACCAATTTCAGGATAAACTCAAACCCGAGACAAACCATTACGCCCATGTTCGGTTTGGAATTCCTGAAGAATTACGGTGCAAGGATCCAGCTTGGAGTACAGTTTGACCGTTACAAATACCAGGTGGCCAACACCAGCCAATACAATAATAATCTGTTCATTGTGCAGGTACAGAGTAGATTTTAACACAAAATACTTAATATCATGAAAGAAATTAATATTAGAAATATAGCGATAACCTTTGCCGTTGCGCTTATTATATGGTTTATTCCCGTACCTGAAGGAGTTACTCCCGATGCCTGGCATTTATTTGCCATTTTTGCAGCAACGATTTTAGGAATTATTCTAAAAGCGGCACCCATGGGAACAATGTGTATGATGGCAATCGCATTTACAGCACTTACTCAGGTTGTTGCTCCGGGAGATGCGGGAAAATCAATTACCAAAGCTCTTTCCGGTTTTGGTGATAAAGTAATCTGGCTGATCGGAATTTCTTTCTTTATCGCCAGAGGTTTTATTAAGACAGGATTAGGAAACAGAATCGCTTTTTTATTTATCCGGATTTTTGGTAAAAGTTCTTTAGGATTGGCCTATGGACTGGGACTGGCAGACGTTTGTCTTGCTCCTGCTATTCCAAGTAATACGGCAAGAGGAGGTGGAATTATTTATCCGATTATGAAGTCGATGGCGATCAGTTTCGATTCTGTTCCGGATAAGCCCGAAACCCACAGAAAGCTGGGCTCATTTTTGACCCTGAACAGTTATTATATGAACTTAATTGCTTCCTCCATGTTTTTAACCGGTACAGCAAGTAATCCTATGTGTCAGAAATTTGCAGCTAACCTCGGAATCAATATTACCTGGATGTCATGGGCTGCAGCAGGTTTTCTTCCGGGCATTGTCGCATTTTTTGTAGTGCCTTTGGTTTTATATAAACTGTATCCGCCTGAACTGAAAAAAACAGGAGATGCCCCAAAAATGGCAGCTCAGAAACTTAAAGAAATGGGTCCTATTTCTAAAAACGAATGGCTGATGTTGCTTGCATTTTTTATTTTATTAGCCCTTTGGATATTCGGTGGAACGCTTTCTATTGATGCTACAACCACTGCTTTCATCGGATTAACCCTGCTTTTATTGACATCCGTTTTAACCTGGGAAGATGTAAAAGCTGAAAAAGGAGCCTGGGATACCATTGTCTGGTTTGCTGTTTTAGTCATGATGGCAAGCTCCCTTAATGAACTTGGATTTATCGGCTGGTTCAGTAATTTAATCAAAATGAAAATCGGTGGAATGACCTGGACATTGGCCTTCCCGGTTATTATTCTCGTCTATTTTTTCAGTCATTATATATTTGCAAGTGCCACTGCTCACGTTGCCGCCATGTATGCTGCTTTATTGGGAGTTGGAGTTGCAGTAGGGATTCCGCCGATGTTACTGGCTATGATGCTTGGGTTCTTGGGATCTATTTATGGAGTTCTTACCCATTATGGCCACGGCCCGGCTCCGGTATTCTTCGGAAGCGGATATGTAGACCTGAAAGCGTGGTGGCTGAGAGGTCTTGAAATAGGAATTGTCTTACTGATTATCTACATGGTCGTAGGCGGACTCTGGATGAAAATTTTAGGATATTATTAACCCATAAAGATCAAAATTATGCTGTCTACCCTATCCCGGAAAATGCTGATTTGCCTTACAGGGCTTTTTCTGAGCTTTTTTCTTTTGATTCACTTCTGGGAAACCTTCAGTTATTCCTTCCTCAGGAACAGGCTCATTTACAGTTTAATGCCTATTCTCATTTTCTGTCGGGAAACATTGTGATTAAAATCGTTTCTTATGTTTTATACGCAAGCATTATTCTGCATGTCATTGACGGCTTTATTATTACGATAAAAAATAAAAGATCCGGTGGCAGCTATCAATCTGACAGAAGAGGAAGAGCCAGTAAATGGTATTCCCGCAATATGGGGATATTGGGAACATTGATTTTGATTTTCCTGGTTATTCATTTCCAGAACTTCTGGTATGTCTATAAATTCGGAACTCCGCCCTTAGATGAAAACGGAAACAAAGATTTATATATTCTCGTGGTAGCAGTATTCAAAGAATGGTGGTACGTAATTATTTATGTGCTTTCGATGGCTGCCTTGTGTTATCATCTTATCCATGGAATTCATAGCGCAGTCAGAACTCTGGGACTGTATCATCCGAAGTTTGTGAAGTGGTTTAAAACCTTTGGAATTGCTTATTCCGTGATCATCAGTCTGGGTTTTGCCCTAATGCCGATTTATGTATTCTTTACCGCTAATTAAAATTGATGAACAATGATTTTAGATTCAAAAATACCGGAAGGACCATTAGAACAAAAATGGGATAATTATAAAAAGAAAGCCAAACTTGTCAACCCCGCCAACCGCAAAAAGCTGGATGTTATTGTCGTCGGAACCGGATTGGCAGGAAGTTCTATTGCTGCTTCTCTGGGTGAGATGGGATATCATGTGAAAGCCTTCTGTTTTCAGGACAGTCCGAGAAGAGCACATTCTGTAGCAGCTCAAGGTGGCGTAAATGCTGCCAAAAACTATAAAAATGACGGTGACAGTGTTTACAGGATGTTTGCAGATACTTTGAAAGGCGGAGATTTCAGGGCCCGTGAAGCGAATGTTTACCGTATGGCTGAATGCTCTTTAAACCTCATCGATCAGGCCGTTGCACAGGGCGTTCCGTTTGGACGCGAGTATGGCGGTTATCTTAACAACCGTTCTTTTGGGGGTGTTCAGGTAAGCCGTACATTTTATGCAAGAGGACAAACGGGACAGCAATTGCTTCTGGGAGCTTATCAGGCTTTAATGCGGCAGGTCGGCAAAAAAACGGTACAATTATTTTCGAGACACGAAATGCTTGACCTGGTAGTCATCGACGGAAAGGCAAGAGGCATTATCGTCCGCAATTTGGATACCGGAGAAATAGAAAGACATGCTGCTCACGTTGTTGTTTTGGCAACCGGAGGCTACGGAAAAATCTATTATTTATCAACATTAGCAATGGGCTGTAACGGCTCTGCGATCTGGAGAGCCCATAAAAAAGGGGCTTTGATGGCTTCCCCGAGCTGGATTCAGGTGCATCCCACTTCCCTGCCACAATCCGGGGATTATCAGTCTAAGCTGACCTTAATGTCAGAATCGTTACGTAATGACGGAAGGATCTGGGTTCCGTTGAAACAAAATGAAACCAGACCGGCCAATGATATTCCTGAAGATGAACGGGATTATTACCTTGAAAGAAAATATCCTGCTTTTGGAAATTTAGCTCCTAGAGATATTTCTTCCCGGGCTGCCAAAGAGAGAATTGATGCCGGATTTGGAATCGGCCCTTTAAAAAATGCGGTTTATCTTGATTTTTCCAAAGCAATAAAAGAACAGGGAAAAGAAAAAATCCAGGAAAAATATGGAAACTTATTTGATATGTATTTAAAAATCACCGGATATGATGCATATAAGGAACCAATGATGATCTCGCCTTCCGCCCACTTTTCAATGGGAGGTTTATGGGTAGATTACGAACTGATGACGACCATTCCCGGATTGTTTGCATTAGGAGAAGCTAATTTTGCAGATCACGGAGCCAACAGACTGGGAGCCAACTCATTGCTACAAGCTTCAGTTGACGGGTATTTTATTGCTCCGTATACGATTGCCAATTATCTGTCTGATGAAATTCACACCGGAAAAATCTCAACGGAAGGTCCTGAGTTTGAAAAAGCAGAAGATACCGTCAAAAAACAGATCGAAGGATTCATCCGCATCAACGGGACAAAAACCGTGGATTATTTTCACAAAACATTAGGCAAGCTACTTTATGATTATTGTGGTTTGGCGAGAAATAAAGAAGGTTTACAATATGCGATTGAAGAAATAAGAAAACTCAAACAAGAATTTTACAGGGAGGTCAGAGTTTCCGGACAGGGAGACGCGATGAATACAGAGCTGGAAAAAGCCGGACGTGTTGCCGATTATTTTGAGATCGGAGAACTGATGTGTTACGATGCTTTAACCCGGAACGAATCCTGTGGAGCACATTTCCGGGAAGAGTTTCAGACACCGGACGGTGAAGCTCTGAGAAATGATGTGGAATACCAATTCATTTCTGCCTGGGCATGGACAGGCGAAAACAACGAACCTGAACTGATCAGGGAACCTTTGGTTTTTGAAGAAATACAACCTACCGTAAGAAGCTACAAATAAACAAAAAGTTATGGATTTACATCTTAAAATATGGAGACAGAAAGACCGCCGGACTGAAGGAAAACTGGTGAATTATGATCTGAAAGACCTGAATCCGCACATGTCTTTTCTGGAAATGCTGGATACGCTGAATGAAAAACTCATCACTGAAGGTGAAGAGCCTGTGGAATTCGATCATGACTGCCGGGAAGGAATTTGTGGCCAATGTGGAATGATGATCAACGGTCTGGCTCACGGCCCTCTGAAACATACGACAACCTGCCAGCTTCATTTACGTTCTTTTAAAGATGGTGAAACGGTTGTGATAGAACCTTTCAGGGCAGAAGCATTTCCCGTGAAGAAAGATTTAAAAGTAGACCGCTCTGCATTTGACCGGATTATTTCGTCAGGAGGTTTTGTTTCTGTCAATACCGGGCAGGCCCCCGATGCGACTGCTATTGCCGTTACCCATCAGCTTGCCGAAGAGGCTTTTGATTCGGCAGCCTGCATCGGATGTGGTGCCTGTGTGGCCACCTGCAAAAATGCCAGCGCCGCTTTATTTATGTCTGCTAAAATTACCCATATGGTATTGCTGCCACAGGGAAAAGAAGAAAGAAGCGAGCGGGTTCTCAATATGGTAAAACAGATGGATCATGAATTATTCGGGCACTGTTCCAATACGGAAGCCTGTGAAGTTGAATGTCCGCAGGGAATCTCAGTCCTGAATATCGCCAGAATGAATTATGAATACAACAGAGCCTTGTTTTTCAGAAAGAAATAAATTAATACAAAAAGGATGGCTAACAAGCATTTGCCGGTTAGCCTTTTATTTTTAGTAAACTTCCCTTTTTTGTAAAAGAATGAAGAGGTGAAAAAGCAAAAAGACAAATCAGCCCATCAGCCTTTTCGCCTTTTTACTTATCCTATATTAAACCTCTTTATCAAAATAAAGCATATAATATTTTCCTTTTTCATCCTGTCCCTGCGCGATCATTTGTCGGTCTCCGTGGATGTAGATGTGGAAGTTCTTATCTAATTTGATGATGCTTTTAAAATGTCGCTGGGTCTTTTTTACTGCCGCTTCGCTGATAGGAAATTCTTCCGCAATATTGATCTGCATATCCTGTTCGTAATCTGTCTTAAAATTATTAAAACTTTCGATCACATGTTCATCGCCCAAAACTTCACTTGCAAATTCATCCAGCTTAAACTCTTCTTTTTCCTTGAAGAAATTAATTGATTTGTTTAAAAAATCTGCCTGGTCTGCCTTTGAAACTTCAAACTCCTGCGGAAGCTGTTTGGTGATATAATCTTTATAAACCATCAAAGCTTCCTGGGTATGAAAATATTCATCGTCACGTTGTTTCACCTTTAAGAAATCCTCGAACCAATAATACATATCTCCATTTTTGTTGTTATCTACAACAGAAAGTACGTATCCGGTTTCCTTATCATTATTATAAATCAGAGCCGCTTTATCAATTTTAGACAAACCGATTCCCTGATCTTTTTCAAGTTCAAAAGTTTCATTTTTAGGGAAAATTTTTAAGAAAGATTCTCTTTTCTCAGTTTTAAAAATTCCGATTTTGTCTACTTTTTCAGTGCCTTCTCTTTCATCTTCAAAATAGACGATAAACAATTCTCCACCCTGCACTCTAGGGTTTTCAGCGGCTTCAAAAAGATGCTTTGCAATATTTTCAGATTCCCACAGAAATTTGGCTTTATCATCAAAAATTTCAGATACAGAACTGTAAACAGGGTTATTCACCAGATAGGAATCACTGTAAAAATGGAACGTTTCCTCAGATTTGAAAGAACCTAAAAAATAATTTTCAAGCAATTCTGCCATCCCTTCATCCAGCTCCAGCTCTTCCTGCGACAGGATTAAAGATTCACCGTTGATTTTGTTACCTACTCTGTGTACTATAATTTTTGAAAACATTTTTGATTTTTATGGATTGCAAAGATATTAATTATCTCAAACAATAAACAGCATTTCATTCTGATAAAAGCCTTATCATTTTGAAATACTTTTTCAACTTCTAAAAGCACAAACAAAACGAATAACATACTGAAATACAATACATTAAACAAAACAAATCTTTAAAGGAACATTCTTGGCATCATCATTCTCAAACAGAAAAAAATGGATCTAAAGACTTTAAACAGAATCGATAAGCTGAGAAGATTAAAAAGCAGAGGCCCCAAAACTCCGAAATGGCTAAAACCTTATCATATGCTTTTCATGGCTTTTGTGTTGGTTTTTATTTTGGGTTCATTCATTAAAATTCTTCAATACAATCATAATTAATATGAATTATTTACAAGCCGCTCAGGAAATCACAAAGAGCATTCCTGAGATTCAAAATGAACTGAAAGAACATAAGACACAAAATTCTTTCAGTGTCATCCGGACATTAACAGATCACATCAAAAACATGGTCCGTCAGAATGAAAAAGAATTATTAATCAGAGGTTTAAAAAAGATGAATGCCATTTATAAAAACGGCGATACTTTGCTTAAGAATGCGGTTGAAAGTACTTTTATCTATTCTCTTGACCATTTTACCGCATTTTGCAGTGAAGAATATAAAAAAACGATTTTCCGTCATATTTCCAAAGATCTGCAGAAGGTGTATTCAAGACAGATCTACCAACATGGCATGTAATGTCCGATATTTCCGGCTGGTCATGAACATTTCGTCAGATCAGGAAGAAGCAAGCTTATTTTTTTCATTACATTTTTAAACTATTTCATTACAAAAATACCATTATTATGAAGACAAAAATCAGAAAACAATTTGACTGGAAACAATGGAAAACATTGAATTCCAGACACAATATTGAGATATGGGTAACCCATATTGCCGTTATTATCGGTGTATTTATTTTTGCGGCCTGCCTGTAAGTTTGGTACAGTTTTCGCGGCAATAAAAATGTTTTGAAAAATATTAATTATGAAGAACGAACAAATGCAAACTATTAATCAAAAAATAGCTATTGATTATTTAAAATTTTTCTATCCACCTATCCGAAATGAAATTACACAGTTGTCTACCCAAAATAATTTTGCAGGGGTAATCCAAGCAACCGTTAATTATTTAAGAGATCTTTTACAGGAGTCAAGAATCAATATCATAGGCCATCATGTCAAGCTGATGGAGCTGATCTACAGGAACGGAAATTCCTACGTGAAAGAAATGATCGAAAACCTTTTCATCCGATCTTTGGGAAGCTTTAAAAAGCACTCTAAAAGTCAGCATTGGAATATGATTTATGAATATATGCCTTTGCAGTTTCAGGAAATCTATCTTGAACAGCAGAAACAGGACGAAATATTCTTTAACAGGAATTAAAATTGGAACAAAATACCCCGGGCTTTTCAGCCCGGGGTATTTTTTATTTATCTTTTTTCACAAAAACCTTTTGGATGGTTTGAAGTTCTTCGTTGGTAAGCTTCGCACTTTTCTCTAATTTACCGAGGAAAGAAGCTACTTCCTGAGGCGTTGAAGGGCATCCCAGATTTTCCCCTTTCTCATCGAAAGAATTCATCAGCGGATCGCCATTTGAATTCAGGATCAGCCAGAAAGGAAGTCCTGCTTTTTCTCCTTTAAATTTATTCATCATTTCCTGTCCGCCCGGATTTTCAAGGCTTTTTTTCTCCCCTCTTTCCTGAACATCAAGATAGGTGGTCACAAAATATTTATCAAAAATAGGCTTGGTTTCAGGAAGATTCATATTTTTCTCCATCAGTTTACACCACTGGCACCATGAAGCGTGGAAAACCAAAAGAATGTTTTTCTTCTGCGCTTTCGCTTCTGTAACAGCTTTATTTAAAACAACATCTGCTTTTTCCTGTGCAAAATTAAGCTGGAATAAAAATAAGGTAACAATGATAATAATTTTAGAATATTTCATTTGAATTCTGTTTAAGGGTTTTATACGGTACGAATTTAAGTATTTTATTAAGAAGTTGTAACAGTTTATTACAATTCAGCAAAATATACGTAAATTCATGTACTTTTAATCTTAGACTAAAATAGAAATTCAGCTTTTAAGCGCCAAAAAATGATTGAAATAAAGAAATATTCAAACCAGCCAGGACATCCGGAGCCCAGAAGGGTAATCAAATACACCCTGTTCTGGTGTAATAACGGTCATGCTGAAATTCTGATTGATGAAAACATTTTTATTCTCAAAGCCAACCAGACCGTAACGATTACTTCGGGACAGTTTCATCAGTTAAGATCAGTGGAAGGAGAGCTTACTGCCCTTGAATTTACACTCGATTTCTTTTGTAAAAATGACAGTGACATTGAACTTATTTTTCACAACGGATTATTCTGCCACTTCGGGATGAACGAAATGATTACAGTTCATCATCCGGATTTTTTTTCAGAAACACTGGATCTCATTGAAAAAGAAATTCGGGAAAAACCTTATCAATATCTGATTTCCACCCATTCTTTAGTGGAATTATTATTGATAGAAATCAACCGCAGTAAAATTGCAAACGGGGATGAGATCTGGAAACCGGATGCCTTATTCTTAAAATTTCTGGAAAGCGTACGCACTCATTTTCAAAACAATTATCCGGTATCCCGATTTGCTGATTTACTGGCAACCACAGAGGCCAAGCTGAATGAAGTTTCAAAACTGCATACCAATAAAACTGCCCAAAATGTGGTGTATAGCCTTATTATTTCCGAGGCCAAAAGACTTTTGCTTTACGAAAAGTTCTCTGTAAAGGAAATTGCTTACCGACTTGGCTTTAATGATCCTTTTTATTTTTCCAACTTCTTTAAAAAGCATACTTCGCAGTCACCGAAGGATTATCAAAAGGCAGTAAAAAATTAAGGCAACTATATACCATTTTACACCCATCATTTTTTTATTAACGCAAAGCTTTTAAAATCTGATTGCGATATCTTAAGAAAAGCAAAGAAAAGCAGCAAAACTGCTATGAAGCATTCCTTTGAAAATCTATTTTAATAGATTAAAAAACTTTGCTCACCTTAATAGGTTCGACTCATCATTTTCTTTGCGATAAAAACCGATCAAAGAAGCAAGAAAAAATAAGTGTAAAATGGTATATAGCTACCAAAATTAAATATTACATGCTTTTCATTAAATTGTCTATTCTTTAGGACACAGCTTTCGCTGAACTTTGTACTTGTAATTAATCATATAAAATTATAAGTATGAAAACCCAACAAGACATCGCCGTCTTCCTTTTAAGAATAACATTGGCTGCCGGTTTTTTATCAGCTACGGCGAGCAGGTTAGGCTTTTGGGGAGCTCAGTCTTCAGGCTGGAAAAATTTTGTCAGTTATACTGCTGAGACCAATTCTTTTTTACCCCAATCATTCGCTCCGGCTATTGCAATAACGTCAACGGCTGCAGAGGTTTTGATAGGCTTTTTACTTCTTGTAGGTTATCAAATACATAAAACAGCTTTCTGTGCTTCCGTTCTTACTTTATTATTTGCAGTTGCCATGAGTATTTCTTTTGGTTTAAAGGAACCTCTGGACTATTCTGTTTTTGTATTCAGTGCCGGAGCCTATGTATTAAGTACTTTTCCAAATTATAAATGGACTTTAGAAGAGTTTTTAAATAACAATTAAAATATATTATCATGAACACAAACATCCACGATTACATCGTAAAAACAGAGCAAAAAGAATGGCAGCCTTTAATTGAAAAAGGAATTCATTACGAGGGTATTTTCGTAAAATCTTTAAAATTTGATCCGGAAAAAAACCGGTCGACAACAATCCTTTTAAAATTCGAACCCGGAGCAAGCTATCCTTACCACAATCATCCTGCAGGCGAAGAACTGTTTATACTGGAGGGCGATGCAATCATTGCTGAAGCCCGGTTGAAAAAAGGAGATTATTTATATACTCCTCCTACCTTCAAACATTCCGTGAAATCTGAAAACGGCTGCCTGATTTTCTTTATGATCCCGGAAGAAGTGGAAATTCTTTAAGGTATAATTCTTAACAAAAAAACCGCAGTAACACAATGTTTACTGCGGTTGTATAACCAAATGTAAGGTTTACTTACAACTATTATTTTACTTCTTCGAAGTCTGCATCCTGTACATCATCAGCACCTGCATTTCCACCAGGATTCTGTGCACCTGCATCAGTTCCCTGAGCTTGTTGTCCTGCTGCATATAATTCTTCTGAAGCGGCCATCCATGCTGCATCTAAAGCTTCTGTTTTAGCTTTTACATCATCTCCGTTTTTCGCTTCGAATGCTGTTTTCAATTCTGCATGAGCGGCTTCGATTGCTGCTTTTTTATCAGCAGAAAGCTTATCACCAAACTCTTTCAATTGTTTTTCAGTCTGGAAGATCAATCCGTCAGCTTTGTTGAAGATTTCAACTTCTTCTTTTTTCTTCGCATCAGCAGAAGCATTTTCCTGAGCTTCTTTTTTCATTCTTTCGATTTCGTCGTCAGAAAGACCTGAAGATGCCTGGATTTTGATCGTCTGCTCTTTTCCTGTTCCTTTATCTTTAGCAGAAACACTTAAGATACCGTTGGCATCAATATCGAAAGTTACTTCGATCTGAGGAACTCCTCTTGGTGCCGGTGGGATATCTGCAAGGTCGAATCTACCGATTTCTTTGTTATCGTTGAACATTGGTCTTTCACCCTGTCCTACTCTGATGCTTACAGCCGGCTGGTTATCAGAAGCTGTAGAGAATACCTCAGATTTTTTAGTTGGGATTGTTGTATTTGCTTCAATTAATTTAGTGAATACAGAACCCATTGTTTCGATTCCTAAAGAAAGCGGGGTAACATCAAGAAGCAATACATCTTTTACGTCTCCTGTTAAAACTCCCCCCTGAATTGCAGCACCAATTGCTACCACCTCATCCGGATTTACTCCTTTAGACGGTTTTTTACCGAAGAACTTTTCTACTTCTTCCTGAATGATCGGGATTCTTGTAGAACCTCCTACCAGGATCACTTCGTCGATATCTGAAGTTGATAATCCTGCATCTTTTAAAGCTTTTGCAACAGGCTCCATAGATCTTCTCACCAAGTCAGCAGCTAACTGCTCAAATTTAGCTTTCGTTAAGCTCTTTACCAAGTGTTTAGGACCTGTAGCTGTAGCTGTGATGTATGGCAGGTTGATCTCAGTCTGTGGAGAAGAAGATAACTCGATTTTTGCCTTTTCAGCAGCTTCTTTCAATCTTTGTAATGCGATTGCATCAGATTTTAAATCTACTCCTTCTTCTGCTTTGAACTCATCAGCCATCCAGTTGATGATCACATCATCAAAGTCATCACCTCCTAAATGTGTATCTCCGTTTGTAGATAATACTTCGAATACACCATCTCCCAAATCAAGGATAGAGATATCGAAAGTACCGCCTCCAAGGTCATATACAGCGATTTTCTGATCTTTATGATTTTTATCCAAACCGTAAGCCAATGCTGCAGCGGTAGGTTCGTTGATAATTCTTTCTACTTTAAGGCCTGCGATTTCTCCGGCTTCTTTAGTAGCTTGTCTTTGTGCATCGTTAAAGTATGCAGGAACAGTGATTACCGCTCTTGTTACTTCCTGACCAAGATAATCTTCAGCAGTTTTCTTCATTTTCTGAAGAGTCATTGCAGAAATTTCCTGCGGAGTATATTCTCTATCGTCGATTTTAACTTTTACTGTGTCATTCGGACCTTTTACTACTTCGTAAGGTACTCTTGAAATTTCACTAGCATCATCTTTAAAATGAGTTCCAATAAATCTTTTGATAGAATATACTGTTTTCTTTGGATTCGTTACAGCCTGTCTTTTTGCAGGATCACCTACTTTTCTTTCTCCGTCTTCTGTAAATGCTACGATAGAAGGGGTTGTTCTTTTTCCTTCTGCATTAGGGATTACAACAGGGTCTTTCCCCTCCATTACAGCAACACACGAGTTGGTTGTACCTAAGTCAATTCCAATTATTTTACTCATAATATTTTTATTTTTTCTAATTTTTAAGTTTAATTTACACTCTACATTTCTCAATATTCATACCATTCAAAATTTTATGACAAATTGGCACACCCAAAATAAAACCCTGCAATAATCATTGTTTCAAAATAAATATCAGGAAATATTTTCACTTATTTCAACATCTTTCGTACCTTTAAATGACCAATAAAAATCTGATATGTATACGATTCAAACTGATTATTAAGGATCTGTTAAAAATTAATTAAAGTTTAATCTTACCTATAGATACAGAAAGTCTGTGAATTGCTATTTTTGAG
This sequence comes from Chryseobacterium tongliaonense, assembly GCF_041224435.1. Taxonomy (NCBI): domain Bacteria; kingdom Pseudomonadati; phylum Bacteroidota; class Flavobacteriia; order Flavobacteriales; family Weeksellaceae; genus Chryseobacterium; species Chryseobacterium tongliaonense. Next base: position 256,659 of record NZ_JBGFFD010000003.1, read on the forward strand.
AAATTTTACACAAATATGTCATTACATTTTAATCCGAGAGATATTACATGGCTTGCTTTTAATGAAAGAGTTTTACAGGAAGCAATGGACGAGAAAGTGCCTTTACACTTAAGAATCCGTTTTCTCGGGATTTTCTCCAATAATTTAGATGAATTTTTCAGAGTACGGGTTGCCGGATTAAAACGCGCCATGGATTTTAAGGAAAAAGTAATTGCCGAATCTTTTTACCAGCCGCCTTCAAAGATATTACAGAGAATCAATGAGATCGTCATCAGACATCAGCAGAATTTCGATAAAACCTGGAAAAAAATTCAGGGCGAAATGGCTGATCACAAGGTTTCCATTAAAACTTCAAAAAACCTGACTGCCAAACAGAAAGAGTTTGTCAGAAGATATTTTGACGAAGTCGTGGAATCCAATGTCATTCCGATTCTGCTTCATGAAAACACCTCAATGCCTTATTTAAGAGATAAAAGTCTTTATCTCGGGGTAGCCATGCGAAAAAAAGACTGGCAATATCAGAGCAATTATGCGATCATTGAGATCCCTTCCCGGTTTGTAGGAAGGTTTGTACTTCTGCCGACTGAGGATCCTGAAGAAAAAAATGTAATGCTTTTGGAAGATGTTATCACATTTAATTTACCACACATTTTCTCTTATTTCGGATATGACGAGTTTGCTGCCAACGCCTTCAAAGTGACAAAAGATGCCGAACTGGACCTGGATAATGATATCAGAACCAACTTCGCAGAAAAGATAGAAAAAGGACTTAAAAACAGGAGAAAAGGGAAACCTACCCGATTTGTTTTTGATAAAGATATGGATAAAGCTTTACTGGAATTACTGATCCGTAAGCTTAATTTAACCAAAAAAGACAGCATCATCCCCGGTGGAAAAATCCATAATTTCAAACATTTTATGGATTTCCCGGATGTTTTTGAAAAGTATGAGAGGCCTGTGGAAAGAACTTCTTTTACTCATCAGGCTTTTGAACATGGGGAAAGAGTGACGGATGTTATTTTAAAAAATGACGTATTGCTTACCTTCCCTTATCACAAATATAACCCGGTGATCGATCTTCTCCGTGAAGCAGCGATGGATCCGGATGTAAAATCTATTCAGATTACGGCCTACCGTTTGGCAAGCAGCTCAAAAATCATCAATGCCTTGATTTATGCCGCAAGAAACGGTAAAGAGGTAACCGTAATGCTTGAGCTTCAGGCAAGATTCGATGAAGAATCCAACCTGAACTGGAAAGAAATGCTGGAACCTGAAGGAATTACCGTTCTGGTTGGCATCCCAGACAAAAAAGTTCACGCAAAGCTTTGTGTTATTAAAAAAAGAGCACACAATAAAACAATTCAGTACGGTTTTGTAAGTACCGGGAATTTTAATGAAAAAACAGCAAGGATTTATGGTGATCATTTGCTGATGACTTCTGACCGTCATATCATGGCAGATATTAATAAAATTTTCAATGTATTAAAGAAACCTAAAGAAGATTATCTTCCTATTTTGAAAACTTGTAAAAATTTATTAGTTTGCCCCCAGTTTATGCGTGAAAAAATCGTGCATCATATTGATAAGGAAATTGAGGAAGCCAAAGCAGGAAAAAAAGCAGAAATTATTATAAAAGCCAACTCGGTAAGTGACCGCGCTTTAATTATTAAATTATATGAGGCTGCCAATGCCGGAGTGTCAGTAAGGATGATTGTAAGGGGAATTTACTGTGTGGTCAACCAAAAAGAATTTAAGGAAAAGATAAAGGCCATCAGTATTGTTGATGAATATCTGGAACACGCAAGGGTAATGTATTTTTATAATAAAGGAGCAGAGGACATGTATATCTCTTCTGCAGACTGGATGACCAGAAACCTTGACTACAGAATTGAAGCTGCTGCAAAGATTACAGATAAAGACCTGAAAAAGGAATTAAAGGATATTATTGATATTCAGCTTAGAGATAATGTAAAAGCGAGAATTTTAGATAAAAAACTAAGCAACGAATATATAAGAAATGACAAGGATGACTGCCGCTCTCAGATAGAAACGTATAAATATTTAAAAGCTAAAACAAATGTAAAATGAAGATTGCAGCTATAGATATAGGAAGTAATGCCGCCCGACTTTTAATTAATGAGGTCAAAATAAATAACAAAAAGCCCGAATTCATTAAACTCAATCTTCTGAGGATTCCCCTGAGATTGGGAATGGATGTATTCACGCTGGGAAAAATCGGTGAAGAAAGAGAAAAAATGGTAATTGATTCCATGAAAATCTTTAGCGATCTGATGAAAATTTATAAGGTAGATCATTACAGAGCCTGTGCTACGAGCGCAATGCGTGATGCTGAAAACGGTCAGCATATTATCACGGAAGTCAAAAAGCTGTCCGGCATTGATATTGAAATTATTTCCGGGGATGAAGAAGCGACTTTAGTCTATGAAAACCATGTGGCAGAAGGCTTGGATAAAGAATTCGCCTATCTGTATATCGATGTAGGAGGCGGTTCTACAGAGCTTACATTCTATGAAAATGGTAAAATGATGTATGAGAAATCATTCAACATCGGTACGATCCGCCTGTTGAATAATCTGGTAACCGTTGACAACTGGAAAGAAATGAAGGAGGAAATAAAAACACACATTGTCAGTAAAAGACCAATCGTAGCTATCGGATCCGGCGGGAACATCAATAAAGTGTTTTCAATGAGCAAGACTAAAGATGGCAGACCGATGTCTTTGGCCCATCTTAAAAAAACACATAAGGAATTTAATGATCTTAGTGTAGAAGAAAGAATGACAAAATATAATTTGAGGGAAGACCGTGCAGATGTATTGGTTCCTGCCTTAAAAATTTTCAATAATGTTATGTCATGGGCTGAAATCAATAAGATATTCGTTCCTAAAATCTCCGTAGCTGATGGTCTTATCCATAATATATACAATCAACTACGCCACAAGAAATAGTTTTAAAAATTAAAAATATCAACCGGTTGCCTTTGCATCCGGTTTTTTTGTTTCTGTCGTTTCGAGAAGTTGCTTATCATTTTCAACGGAAACCTTTTATTTTTCACCTGAAAGAGTTAATCACAATCGGGGTTATCCAATTTTTCACATTAAAGAATATGAATTAAATATTAAATATTATTACGAATAATTAAATTTATTTTTTTTCATAAAATATTTTAAAGTAAATTTAAAGAACCAATCGTCATCAAAATATAACCTTAAAAAAATGAACTCGATCAAAGTAATTCTTACAGGGGCAACCGGCATGGTAGGCGAAGGCGTTTTAATGGAATGTCTCGAAAATCCTGATGTTTCTGAAATTCTAAGTGTTAGCAGGAAACCTTCAGGGAAAAAACATGCTAAGCTGAAAGAATATATTGTTTCAGATTTTTTAAGCATATCTATTGATGATGACCATCTGAAAGGATATGATGCCTGCTTTTTTTGTGCCGGGATCAGCAGTGTGGGAATGAATGAAGAAGATTATACTAAGATTACCTATGACACAACCCTTCATTTTGCTAAAGCGGTTTTAAACCAAAACCCGGGAATGGTTTTTAACTATGTCTCAGGATCTCATACCGACAGCACTGAAAGCGGAAAAACCATGTGGGCAAGAGTAAAGGGAAGAACCGAAAATGCTTTAAAGAAATTGAATTTTAAAGCAGCCTACAATTTCCGTCCCGGTTTTATGAAGCCTGTTGATGGCCAAACCCAAGTAAAATGGTTTTTCACACCTTTTATCTGGCTGTTTCCGGTGCTTTTACCGTCGAAGTCACTTACCCTGCATGAAGTGGGAAAAGCTATGGTGCATGCCGTACAGAAGGGATACCCAACCTCAACATTAGAAATTCGTGATATTAAAAATCTGTCCAAATGAAAGAAATGCTAAAAAGAATTTTCATGGTTGTTTTTATTCTCCTGGTTTTAACTGCAATTTCAGGGTTTTTCTACATGCAAAAGCATCCAATGGAAAAAGTTTCACCGATGAAAAGCCCGGTTGATCAGAAGTCCTCAAAATAGAACAAAGCTATTTTGATTCTAAGAAAGTTTTTATATGATTACATATTATTAATTATTTCTTAAGATTCCATTAAAATATTTACAAAGGATAAAGTTCATTTTTGCACTAATCAAAATTTGAGTAAAAATGACGAATAATTATCTTTTCAGAGGCATCCTGCCTATCGCTGTTTTATTTCAGGGATCTGTATTCGGGCAGTCGTTGATCCATTATTGGAACTTTAACAACAATACCTCCGAAACCTCAATTACCACTCCTACCTCTTCCCTTGTAAGCGGATCAGCCCTGGCTGCTCTTTCCGGTGGAACAAGTGTGATCGATTTTGCCGGCGGAACCGGACAAAACTTTAATGTTGATAATTTAAATGCAAGAAATAATGATCCTTCAGGGACTCATTTAAGATTCAACAATCCTATCGGAGGCGGTTTACAATTTTCTCTACCTACTACAGGATATAATAATGTTATTGTAAAATTTACCACCCGAAGATCCGGATCAGGTGCCGGAACACAAACCTGGTATTATTCTACAGACGGAACTTCCTATACACAATACCAGATCGTTACTCCACAAGATGCCAATCCACAGCTCATTACTTTTGATTTTTCAGGAGTAGCCGGAGTAGCCAATAATCCTAATTTCAAATTAAAAGTTGAATTCGCTGCAGGTACAGGAGGAACGGTAGGAAATAACCGTTTTGATAACTTTACGGTTGATGCAACAGCTTCAGGCGGTGCGGATACTACTCCTCCCGCTGTATCTTATTTGCCGGCCAACAGCACAAACAATGCTTCTACAACTGTAAATCCTACCATTGCTTTTAATGAAAATGTAAGGTTAGCAGATAATTCCGCGATTACCGATTCTAATGCACAAAACCTTGTTGAATTCCGTTTAGGTAATTCTTCTGGTACGCCCGTTCCCTTCACAACGACTTTTGCTAATAATAAAATTACCATTATCCCGGCTTCAGCGTTACTTCCCAACCAGACATATTATCTGGCATTAAAGCCTAATACGGTAGAAGATTTAAGTGACAATGGTGTATCAACGACTACTTCAACCACTTTCACCACAGCCGGCACATCAATTTCCTTAGATAAGAATTTTATTAAAGTAAATGAAAATGCCGGAAGTTTAAGTTTTAAAATAAACGTTAATAACCCTGCAGCCTCAACAGTAAATCTTGTGGTAAAACCCGCGCCTTTCAGCACAGCAGACAGCAATGATTTTACGTTAACCAACCAAACCATTAATATCACACCTTCTACAACAAGCTATACGGTAAACATTCCGATTATTGATGATACGCTGGAAGAACAAAGTGCGGAATATTTTGTAGTAAGCCTTGAAAACCCGGTGGGCACAACCATTTCAGGTGATAATTTTTCAACGGTGTATATTGTTGATAATGACAAACCTGCTCCGGTTCCTTCCCAGCAGATTCAGTTAAATTATATAGGAAGCTTTGATCCTTCAGGAAACAACAACAGTTCTACGGAAATCGTAGTACATGATCCTGCTTCCCAAAGGCTGTTTACCATAAGCTCTTTGACGGATGTTTTTGACATCGTCGATTTCAGTAATCCAACCACTCCATCGGTAATTCAGACAGTGAATATGGCTGCGTATGGCGGAATTACAAGCATTGCTGTTAAAAACGGAATCTTAGCGGTTTCTTCCCCTAATTCAAACCCACAGCAAAACGGATCGGTTATTTTCTTCGATATCAACGGAAACTTCCTGAAACAAGTAACGGTTGGAGCTCTACCGGATATGATCACCTTCACACCGGACGGCACTAAGGTAATTACAGCTAACGAGGGTGAGCCTAACGATGCCTATACCGTAGACCCGGAAGGTACAGTGAGTATCATTGATATTTCAGGAGGAATTAATAACCTTACCCAAAGTAATGTAACGACGCTTAATTTCAACAATTATGATTCTCAGGTAGCTGCATTAATGGCAACAGGATTAAGAAAAGTAAGAACAGCCAATACGCTTTCCCAGGATCTGGAACCTGAATATGTAACCGTAAGCTCAGACAGTCAGAAAGCATGGGTAACTCTTCAGGAAAACAACGCTGTTGCCGAAATTAATCTTGCGACCAAAACCATCACCGGAATCTGGGGACTGGGTAAAAAAGATATGAGCCTGCCAGGAAACGGATTCGATGCTTCGGATAATAACAATGAAGTTTTAATCGCCAACTGGCCTGTAAAAGCTTACTATACGCCTGATGCCGTTCAGAATTATAAGGTAGGCGGAACAAATTATATTGTAACAGCTAATGAAGGAGATGAAAAAGACCTTTCCGGATTCAGCGAAAGAACGACTGTAGGAGCCAATAATTATACTTTGGATGCCACTCTTTTCCCACAGTCTTCGATCTTAAAAGCTTCTTACAATTTAGGAAGATTCAGAGTTTCAAACGCAACAGGAAACACAGACGGAGATGCGGAATTTGAAGAAATTGCAGCTTTAGGAGCCCGCTCATTCTCTATTTTCAACGCTGATACAAAACAGATCGTTTATGACAGTGGTGACCGGTTTGAAAGATATATTGCCGCCAATCATCCTTTAATTTTCAATGCTGATAATGAAAGCAACGCGATAAAAAGCAGAAGCCGTGCCAAAGGCCCTGAACCGGAAGGAGTAGCTTTAGGAGTTATCGGCGGACAGACTTATGCTTTCATTACTTTAGAAAGAACCGGCGGAGTAATGGTATATAATATTACAGATCCCAACAACCCAACTTTCACAGATTACAAACATTCCCGCTCCACATCTGCTTACGGAGGTGATAACGGCCCGGAAGGAATCACTTACATCGCTCCTGAAAATACAACTACAGGAAAAGGATATGTAGTAATTGCCAATGAGATCAGCGGAACTTTATCCATGTATGAAGTAACTTCTCCTACATTAAGCACCGGCGAAATAAAAGCAGAAAAAGCTACGTTCAACATATTCCCAAATCCGGTAGCAAAAGGAAATACCTTATATTTCAACAGAGCTCAGGATTACGAATTATACGATATGTCCGGAAAACTTATCGGGAAAGAGAAAAATGCTTTAACAATAGAAACTTCAAGGTTGTCTACAGGAGTTTATCTTGTAAAAACTTCAGAAGGACAGATCAAAAGGGTAATTGTAAAATAGAATATATTATTTAGTTGATTAAAAAAGCTCGATTTTACATCGAGCTTTTTTAAATGAAAACCAGTTTAGATAGTATATTTTTACAAATTACTGCTTAGTCAATGTTATTTTTTCTTTTGGTAGTACTGGAACATAGGTTGTGAAATTAGGGCATTTTGCAGGATCATAATGTCCTATGTCTCTGGAAAAATGAAAAAACATTGTATTTGGATTTGTCTTAGATATTTCAATAAAAACTTCTCCCCTGTCAATACAATATGAATTTGCAATGAAACTCATAACATAAGCTCTGCTTTGAAAATTATATCCAAAAAAATAAGTATCCTTATCTGGTTTATTCATAGAAGTATAAATAATATTTCCAGAGCTATTTTTTATAAGCATTCTTCCTATTATCATGTCCCATGTCCTTTCATCAGAAGGGTCATCTTTGTAATTTGTCTTTTTTTCTAGTTTTATTTCATATTGTTTTCCATTGGCTGAACCTTTCCAAGTTCCTACAAATTGATTAAGTCTATTATTGGTGTCTTTTACATAAGTGATATTCTCTAAGTCAGGACAACCAACTTCATCTCGGTTTGGTCTTTTCTGGCATTCCTCAAACTGTTCTAATGTACCAATAACTTGCGCTTTGCAGGAAAACGAAACAAAAAAAACCACAAATAGGATTATAGATTTCATAATAATATTTTATAGATAAAAATCCTCTATACTTACTTATTGCTTAATCAATATCATTTTATCTTTTGGTAATGTTGGAACATAAGTAGAAAAGTTAGGACATTTTGCAGGATTAAATGATGTCTTATCTCTGTCAAAAAATAAGGTCATTTGATTAGGGTTGGTTTTGGAAATTTCAATAAAAGCTTCTCCACTATCATTGCAATATGAATTTGCTACAAAGCTCAACAGATAAACCCTGCCTCTAAAATTAGACCCTCGAAGTAATCCCGTTTCGGATAAAGATTTATTTAATGAATTATAAATAATAGTTCCAGAATTATTTTTTATAATCATTCTTCCAAATATTCTATCCCATTTTATATCATCCCCGAATTGGATTATCTTTTCAAAATGTATTTCATATTGTTTCCCTGCAAATGAACCCTTCCAAGTTCCTACAAACTGATTAAGCCTATTATTTGTGTCTTTTACATAGGTAATATTATCAAGATCCGGACAGCCTTCGTCCCGGTTTGGTCTTTTTTGACATTCCTCGAATTGTTCTAATGTACCAATAACTTGCGCTTTACAGGAAATCATCATTAATAAAAATGTGGATATAAATAATGTATTTTTCATTTTTTATTTTTTAAATTATTGTGGGCAGTCATTTGAACTGACATTATTATTTGCTGGGTTTAATACTTTTCTCTGTACAGTGCCATTATCTTTTATTTTGTACAAGTCAACACCTTGAACATTCATTTTATATTTCAAAAAGTTAAGAAATAACTTTTCAAAAGACCAAGAATCATGTAATACTTTATAATCTATGTAATCATCATTCCATTTAGTTGAATCAAACCCTGTTTTAATATCTGCTGCTGTTCCAGTAAATTTAATAGTATAATTTCCATAGCTTGAAACCATCGTACCGTAAAGATCACTATAATTTCCATCCGCCGCAAATTCTGCCATTGTCATTAATGTATTTACATCTGCAGGAGAAAACATTCTAATTGGTTGTCTTATTTCAGGTTCATTATTTTCATTAAAAGTAGTTAAATAATCATTTAAATGAGTATGGATGTACCCCTTTGTATTTACTGATACCGGTATGGTTAGCCCGTCAGATCCCTCAGTGGAGGCAGCCTGTTGAAGTTCTGTAAATCCTCCGCTTTTACTTTCTGAATATCCTTTTTCTTTTTTTTGGCTCAAAACAGAATACTTATCTAGCTTCTCAATTTTATCCATATAGCCAATATTGGTAATTTGCTCTTTCAATATGGCACAGGGTGTTTTTGGGAGTAATGTTGAATCTATATCTCCGCCACCGCTGCCAAACGGTGGATAATCATAGCCTCCGCCATCACCCCCAGTATCAGGATTTTCAAAGGTATCTATCGTTATATCATAGCACTGTGTATATGAGGTACTGCCCCAGTGCCCGCTTGCATTCGGATCACTTTCATTATCAGGATACCAGATAGAAACCGTTCTGGTTACACAAATTATTTTTGAGGCATCATTACTTAATGAAGTTGGAAGTGTTTTTTTAGGTGTATCTATCAAAAACTTTCTAAAAAATGATAATTTCTCTTTAGCAGTAGTGTATTTAAAATAAATCTTCTTTCCAAATCTTGGCACTTCCAAGACCTCAGAGACTTCTCCATTCTGTTTAATTGGGACCAAAAGATAACTTTCATCGAATTTATCCATGGTCATAGCATAATCCCAAAGCGGTGTCCCGTGTCCTTTTCGTATTTTATCTTCATTTTTTTCATAGATCTCCTTTACATTAATAATATAAACCTCATCTTCTTTCCAGAGGCTTTTAGACTGGTATTCCTTAGAAGAAGGATCAGAGGTTGAATACATTTCATCATGTACACAGGAGCACAACGAAATACTTACAGCTACAAATAAGAATAGCCTGAGAATAATTCTTTTTCTCATAATCATTTGTGTTTTTTAAGTTGCTAAATATATAATTTTTTTTCAAATCACATCGAAGTGATTTTTTACAAAACTAAATTAATTTTTCTTTCAATATCATCGATATTTTGTTATTTTTGAACAAAATATCGATATTATGAGTATAGGAACTAGAGTAAAAAGATTCAGAGAAGCTAAAGGTCTTTCCCAAGACGATTTAGCATTACGTATTGATGTAGCACAAAGTACTATTTCAAGTATTGAGTCAGACAAAAATGTTCCTAACTCATTATTACTAAGTAAAATTGCAAAGGAACTAGAGGTAGATATTAATGAATTATTAAATGAAGGAATTCAAGTAAATATCTCGAATAATCAATTCAGCGATTTATCAAGTGCAGGAACAATTAACCAATACAATCCAGTATTCAATATGCAATCTCCCGAAATAGCACAAAGCATATTGAAGAATCAGGAGCAAATTGCAAAACTGATTGAAATACAAAGTAAGCTGATTGAAAGTTTATTAAAGAAATAAACCAGCAGGTGATTTCCCCAATGAGACTAAATAAGAAGTAGAATACACATACTATAAGGCCCTGAACAAATGTTCAGGGCTTTATATTGCTTTTATGGGGTTCTGAAATACTCCGTCGGGATTCCGAACTCATCCAATGAGGTTTTTTACATATCTGTTGGGGTTATACAACCTGAAATTTGAGGTTGAGAACCTCTCAAATGGGGTTAAAGACCTTAAAAAATCGCTTCAAGAACCCCAAAATATGAGTTCAAAACCTCATCCGATATATCTGAGACCTCAAATTATCATTAAATGAACTTATTGCATATAACAAGACTGTATCTGAATTATAAATTAAATAAAAAAGACAGGCTAAAAACCTGTCTCCTATTTTATTCTTTAGGTGCATCATCTTTGGGTGCTTCATTCCCGGAAGACATATCATCAAAATTCTTTTTGTCTTTTTTCTCTACGATTTTCACAATCTCTTTCTGAACTTCATCGGGCCTGCCCTTCAGATAATCCGGCAGATTGAGACCCGCCATATTGAACAGATCGTTTAAAGGCGGTACCGTTTTCATCATCCCCGAAACGAAATTAGCTGTAGAGCTGTTTCCATCCTGCCCGTTTCCACTGTCCCAAACCGTCACTTTATCTATTTTAATATTCTTAACGGCTTCTACCTGGGTTTTAACCAACTCAGGAAGCTTCTCAATCAACAGTAATTGGAATGCACTCTGGGTATCACCGCCCGCAGCTTGTACTACTTTATCATAACCTTCCGCCTGCTTGGTTAGGATTTCGTAAAGACCTTTGGCTTCGGCTTCCATTTTGGCGAAAATAGCGTCTGCTTCCCCTTTGGCCTGTAGCCTTATTTTCTCGGCTTCTGCCTGTGCATCAATGATGGCTTTTTGTTTTGCAATTTCTGCATGCACTACAATATTGGCTTGTTGGGTAGATCGCTCTCTTTCAGCTCTTGCCGTTTCTGCTTTCTGCTCGGCAAGATAAGCTTCTTCCAATGATCTTGCCGCCTGGACTTTTTCAGCTGCTGTGGCAATTCTTAGAGCTTCGGCTTCTTTTTCTCTTCTTTCCGCATCAGAATTGGCAATGGTAATTTTGGCTTCGTTTTCCCCTTTTACTGCAATTGAATTGGCTAGTGATGTGGCAATCCTGGATTCTTTTTCAGCTTCAGCCTTACCGATCGATTCATCTTTCATCGCCGCTGCAATACTGATCTCCTTATCTTTTTGGGTGATCGCAATTTTAACGTCGCGGTCTCTCTGTGTTTCAGCAATCTGGGTATCTTTTTCCCTGTCGGCAATGGCTTTACCGGTTTCCCCGATCTTAGTCTGTTCCGCAACGCTGATAATGGCTTCGTTGATCGCTTTAGCAGCAGCTTCTTTACCCAAAGCTTCAATATATCCTGACTCGTCCCTGATATCGGTAACGTTAACGTTGATAAGCTTTAAGCCTATCTTTTTTAATTCCGTATCTACGTTTTTAGAAATATTATCCAGGAATTTATCCCGGTCTGAATTGATCTCTTCAATCGTCATCGTTGCAATCACCAGACGAAGCTGTCCGAAAAGGATATCTTTGGAAAGCTCCTGAATCTGCTCCTGGGATAATCCCAATAATCTTTCTGCAGCATTTCCCATAGAATCCGGTTCTGTGGAAATGGCAATGGTGAACCGGCAGGGTACATCCACACGGATATTTTGCCTGGATAAAGCATTGGTAAGATTGGCTTCAATAGAAATCGGCTTCAGATCCAGATAAGCATAATCCTGAATGACCGGCCATACAAAAGCCCCGCCACCGTGAATACATTTTGCAGAGCTTCCGCCTGTTTTACCGTAAATGACTAGAATTTTATCCGAAGGACATCTTTTATACCTTGAAATAAGGGCTAAAAACGTTACGAATAATACAAATACTATGACCAGTATAAGAATAAGAGTTCCTGGAATTTCCATAAATAGTTTATAAAATGGTTGATAATTTAAATTTTTGCAACAACAAGTACTTTGTCGTAGATATAGATCACTCTCACCGAATGGCTTGAAGGGATGCTTTCTTCAGATTCCGTCATGGCCTGAAGCTCATGGTGGGCTCCGTTTACAGAGATTAAAATTTTTCCTTTTCCGCTCATATTGGCAGGAATGGTAAGATACACTTCACCCGTTTTACCGATGAGGTTTTCTATTTTAAACGTATTGTCTTCCGTAAGCTTTAAGATCTGAAAAATCAGGATGAAAAATAAAATAACAAAGCCCATCCCGATCAATACGGATATAAAAATCAGAAGCGGCTTGCTTCCTATAGAATTATAAAATGCCACACCACTCCATCCGAATCCTAAAAGGAAATTAATAAGGTTTCTGAAAGAGAATAACTGAAATGGGGCATCAGTATGGGTAAGGTTTCCGTCAAAATCTGCATGAAGCCCGCTGGTATGGTCACTACCAATGAAGGTAAGAACTGTCTGAACCAAAAAAATCAAACTGGCAGTCAGGGCAACATACCAAAAGCCCTGATGAAGAGAATCTAAATTTTGGAGAAATTCAAACATAAGTGCGTGTTTTCTCAAATATAGTCAAAAAAAGTGAAATTTTAAAGCTAAAACAGTAAAAAAAAGACAGGCTGAAAAACCTGTCTTTAGCACTTATTCATTTAAAAATTAATGCAGGTCATCATAGATACGAACCAAATCAACTACATTTTTGACATTCAGTTTTTCAAATATCTTCTTTTTATAAGTGCTGATTGTAGACATTCTGATGTCCAGAATATTAGCTATTTCAATATTTCCGTTTCCCTGGGCCAACAGTTTAAATATCTGAAACTCCCTTTAGAAAGGTGCTCCACTGTATTGTTATCTCTTGAATGGGTAATGAGCCGGCTTACCATTTTTGACGGATAATAATACCCTTCTTCCAACATGGCATTCATTCCTTTCAGGATTTCCGATTCCGAGGCTCTTTTATTAAGGTATCCTTCAGCTCCTTCTTCTATATACTGAATTCCTACATTTTCATCATAATTGGAAAATATCATGATCTTAAGATCCCTGTGCTCCTTTTTAAGCTCTTTTACCATCGCCTTATAAATACTGTCGGCCATATCAATATCAAGGATCAGCAGGTCGTAGTTTTCTTTAGAGACTTTTTCCCGGGTTTCAGCATAGTTTTCAGCAAAATCAATGCTGCACGGATGATTAATTTTTGATTCTAACAATAATGCGGTACCGATTCTCACAACATATCGATCATCTGCAATGAGTACTTTTTTCATAGTTTTGTTTTAGTTTTTTTAATGATAACTCTCACAGGGACCTTTCAGGATACGCTTCAGGGAAAGTAATATGCTTTTCAATTTTTTGCACAAAAGCAATGCAACATGTAGACCGATAACGTATTTTTTGAGAAGAAATTTCCCTACTACACAGGTTTTTAAGAAGATTTCTATTAAAAATAAACTTGGAAGAAAAATTTATTATCTGTAAAACAACATTTTTATGGATGACATTGAAAACAATTCCTATTCCATGCATAATTTAATACAGTTAATCGGATAAAACAGAGATAAAAAATTTAATTTGTTTTGATAAAAAAAGACAGGTTAAAAACCTGTCTCTAAAAAATATATGCTTATTATTTTTTATTCTACGCTGATTACTTTTTCAATTTCCGGAGCGTGCTGTTTGATTGTATTTTCAACGCCCAGCTTCAGGGTTGAAAAATTCAATGAACATCCGGAACAATTTCCCAACAGTTTTACATAAACCGAGTTATCTTTCACATCAATAAGCTCAATATCACCGCCGTCTTTATTGAGGAACGGACGGATACTTTCAAGAGCTTCCATTACTTTTGTTACGGTATCTTCGTGTGTTATATTTGTTTCCATATTTTCTTCAGTTCAATTGGTTTTAAAAAAAATCAACTTGAATTTTATTTATTTTTTAGCTTTCGGAGAGCAGCCTGCCATCGTTGTGATCTTCACAGCTTCTGTCGGCGGAAGAAATTTATTTCTTTCCACAAGGCTTTCCACCATATTACGAGCAGTTTCCGTATAGATCTCTGCAATTTTAGAATTTTCCTGTAAAGCAGCAGGTCTTCCGACATCTCCCGCCTCTCTGATACTCTGGATCAACGGAATCTCTCCCAGTACCGGAATTTTCAGATCATCCGCTAAATATTGGGCTCCCTGGTTTCCAAAGATATAATATTTATTGTCAGGTAATTCTTCCGGCGTAAAATACGCCATATTTTCGATTAATCCAAGAACCGGAATATTAATACTTTCCATCTGGAACATGGCAATCCCTTTTCTTACGTCTGCCAGTGCCACATGCTGAGGCGTGCTTACAATTACCGCTCCCGTAACAGGAACTTCCTGAATGATCGATAAATGAATATCCCCTGTTCCCGGAGGCAAGTCGATTAATAAAAAGTCAAGCTCTCCCCAGGCAGCATCTCTGATCATCTGGTTTAATGCTTTTGAAGCCATCGGGCCTCTCCAGACTACAGCCTGATTAGCTCCTGAAAAATAACCTATGGAAAGCATTTTTACTCCATAATTTTCAATAGGTTTCATCAGGTTTTTACCATTAATTTCTACAGAAATCGGTTTTTGCCCTTCCGTATCAAACATGGTAGGAACAGACGGCCCGTAGATATCTGCGTCCAATAAGCCTACTTTAAAGCCCATTTTAGCAAGGGTAACCGCCATATTGGCAGCAACCGTAGATTTACCTACCCCTCCTTTTCCGGAAGCAATAGCTATAATATTCTGAATCCCGGGAATTTGTTTCCCTTTGATCTGACTCTGCTGAATCTCACTCGGTTCCGGAGAAACGATTTTAATTTTTAAATGAACATCTTCTCCGAATTCACTGGCAAAAGCCTGTTTCATGGCAGCTTCTAACTTTTTTTTCTCGTGCATCGCCGGTGAATGGGCAGTCATGTCAATATACACATCATCCCCCATGATCTGAAGGTTATTCACCAAATCGTCTACTTCTATCTCTTTAAGGAAATCTTGAACCTTTTCTTTCGTCAACATACTTTACTATAAATTGTTTACAAATTTACGGATTTTTTCTATAATTTAGAATGAATAAAATCTATAACACAAGGTGATAAATCAGATTATTAAAAATTGCGAGTCTGCCCGTTGTATCCCATTTTAAAATTCTCCAATCAAAAAACAGATTAATATGAGTTCTACTTCTTATCCGTCTAAATTTGCAGTTCCCCGGGATGTTTTCACCGTAGGAAAAACCACATTCAAATGGTATAATCTTGCTAAGGATCCTGAAAATATATCTTCCGGGGATATCAGCAACGCCAGAGCATGTATAGAAAATTCAGCAGAAAATTTTCAGGATAAAGAAGATTCAGGCTTTGTAATTCTTCACCGTTGTAATGAAAATTATCTGTTACTGGTCTGCACATGGCGAAATGAAAACGAATTGTGGGAAAGTGTTTACTATGACGGCTCCGGAAAATTTGAAATATGGGACAGAAAAGGCATTCATATTCCTACTTATTGTGTCTGGGAAATGGGCATTGTATATCATGAATCCAGAGCATGGAAAAAATTCCTGGGAACGGAAAGGCAGGAAGACAGTAAGCAGCAGTATCTGAAGGATTTTTTTGAAGGCGAAGTATAAATAATCTTATCTTTAGGCATCATTAATCTACTATGAAAAAAGCCAGATATTTATTATTTACCCTTATTTTATCCGTTTTTTTTAACGCTCAGAATTTTTCTCAATATGTAAATCCTTTTATCGGCACCGGCGGGCACGGGCATACATTTCCGGGAGCTATTGTTCCTTTCGGAATGGTACAGCTTTCGCCCGACACCAGGGTTGACGGAAGCTGGGATGGCTGCAGCGGCTATCATTATTCTGATTCTGTGATCTACGGATTTTCACATACCCATCTCAATGGTACCGGTGTTTCGGATTACGGCGATATTATGCTGATGCCCACGATGGGAAATCCAAACCTGAATAACAAAGAATATTCTTCAAAATTTTCGCATAAAAATGAAAGGGCTACAGCAGGGTTTTACGCTGTAAAGCTTGACAAAAGCAATATCAATGTCCGCCTAACCACAACGAAAAGAGTCGGATATCATGAATACACCTTCAACAATGCAGGAAATGCCAATATCATTTTAGACCTGAACCACAGGGATAAACTGCTGGAAGGGGAAGTAAAGGTAATTGACAGTAAAACAATTGAAGTCTTCCGGAGAAGTGAGGCATGGGCAACCAATCAATACATTTATGCCAGAATCGAGTTTTCAAAACCCATGAAAATTTCGAAAAAAGAAGTAAATGGAAGACAGGAAGACCAACTCTTCACAGGAACAAAATTAGCATTAGCTTTTTCCACGACCGTAAAAAAAGGTGAAAAAATCAATGTAAAAGTTGCTATTTCTCCGACCGGTTATGAAGGAGCTGAAAAAAATATGCTAGCAGAAGGCCAATCCAACGATTTTGAATCCATCAAAAAACTGGCAGAAAACGACTGGAATAAAGAGCTTTCAAAAATTGAAGTAAAATCTGATGACAAAAATAAACTGACAGTTTTCTATACTGCTCTGTATCATGTTTTCACACAGCCCAATATCAATATGGATGTTGACGGAAAATACAGAGGCCGGGACAATAAATTCTACACGGCAACAAATTTTGATTATTATTCTGTGTTTTCGCTTTGGGATACTTTCAGAGCGGCACATCCTCTGATGACCTTAATCGACAGAAAAAGAACTTCAGATTTCGTCAATACATTTATCAAACAATATGAGCAGGGCGGTAAACTTCCTGTCTGGGAGCTGGCTTCCAATGAAACTGAATGTATGATCGGTTATCACGCAGTTTCAGTGATTGCAGATGCAATGGCAAAAGGAATCACAGGATTTGATTACGAAAAAGCTTTTGAAGCGTCCAAAAATTCTGCAATGCTGGATATTTTCGGTTTAAATGCTTATAAGCACAATAATTATATCAGTATAGATGATGAGCATGAAAGTGTTTCTAAAACAGTGGAATATGCTTATGACGACTGGTGTATCGCTCAGATGGCTAAAATTTTGGGCAAAAAAGAAGATTATCAGTATTTCATGAAACGTTCGCAAAGCTGGAAGAATCTTTATAATCCTAAAAACGGCTTCATGCAGCCAAGAAAAAACGGGAACTGGTATGAACCTTTTGATCCCAGAGAGGTCAACAACAATTATACGGAAGGAAATTCATGGCATTATTCCTACTCGGTTCAGCAGGATATTCCGGGACTGATCGCCGCTCATGGAGGAAAAGAAAAGTTTGAACAGTTCATCGATGCTATTTTCTCTGCAGCTGATAAAACTACAGGAAGAGAGCAGGCAGATATTACAGGTTTAATGGGCCAGTATGCGCAGGGAAATGAGCCGAGCCATCATATTGCTTACCTGTATAATTTTGTGGATAAGCCTCAAAAGACAGAAGAAAAAATCAAATATATTCTGGATAATTTCTATAAAAACGCTCCGGACGGACTGATCGGAAATGAAGACTGCGGTCAGATGAGTGCTTGGTATGTTTTAAGCTCGATGGGAATTTATTCCGTAACTCCCGGAAAACCCGAATGGGAAACGGTAACGCCTTATTTTGATGAAATTAAACTTCATCTGGAAGACGGAACAACAAAAGTTATCACCAAAAATACAAGCAAGACAGAGCTCAGAAAATTAGGTTTTGAAAATGTAAAGCCTGCAAAAGATTTTAAATATGATGAATTAATCGCTACACCGGTCATTGCTGCAGACCGGCTTTTTGAGTTCTCTACAAAAGTTGAAATCACTCCATTGAATCCGGATGATAAAATTTATTACATGACGATGGATGAGGGTGATGCCAATGTGAGAAAGACATTCAAAACGTATAAGGAACCCTTTACGATTAATAAAACAACACAGGTTTCTGCCTACGCTGAAAGAAACGGTAAGAAAAGTTCAATCGGAACTGCCAACTTCAACAGAAGACCGAATCATTGGGATATTACAGTTAAGTCAGTTGTAAATCCGCAATATACAGCCGGCGGAAAATTGGCTCTTATTGATGGAATCAAAGGGGACACTAACTGGAGGAAAGGCGAATGGCAGGGCTATCAGGGACAGGATTTTGAGGCTGTTATTGATTTTAAATCACCTCAAAGCTTTCATGAAGTAGATGTCACTTTTTTACAGGATTCCAAAAGCTGGATCTTATTACCTAAAAAAATAGAACTCTATGGTTCCAATAATAATAACGATTATTATTTGCTAGACACTTCGGAAACTTCTGTAGATCCTAAGAACGAATCTGTTCACACACAGATATTTTTCCTCAAAACCTTACCCACAGAAGCAAAATATATTAAAATAAAAGCCTATAACTATGGTAAACTTCCTGAATGGCACCAGGGAGCAGGCGGAGACGCCTATATCTTTATTGATGAAATTTCCGTGAAGTAATTTTTTAAACTGACATAAAATAAAACCCCTCCGAAATTTTCGGAGGGGTTTTATTTTATGTTGAATCTTGCCGCTGTCATACTGAGCAAAGACGAAGAACTTGTTTATAACTGCAGATTATGATAGTAACGAATTAAGTCTCTCAGACCATTTGAGCTCTTCCGGAAGTTCCCGGTCGGAAAATTCTATATGGATGACTCTTCTTTTCTTGCCGTTTGTGGTTCTGTTTGAACCGTGAAGGGTTAAAGGCTTCATGATCATAATTCCACCCTTTTTTACATTGCAGAGCTCTTCAGTTTCAATTGTCCAATCGATGGTTTCCGGCCTGTAAATTCCTGGAATGCGATTTCGGAACTACTTTTAGAGCTCCGTTATTTTCATCGGTATCATCAAGGTGAATCCTGATTGTGTAAATATTTTCAAGAATATGCAAAGGCGGCTGTACTGCAAACTAATTCTGTTTGGTAGTCCAGGGACCGAAACCTTGCAGATTAATTTTTTTATCGACAGAAATAGTCAGATCCTGATGATAGGCAACATACCAATTGGAATTTTCCGGCTTATCAAAATAGATGCTTTTTACCACAAAATACCTTTCTCCAAAAACTCCGTTGATCAACTTTTTAATATTGTCATTAAAAAGAATATCTGTAATCTCCGGAATTTCTTTCAAAAACTGTCTGATGGCAAACAGATCTTCAGATTTTCTGAAATTTTCTTTTGAGGTATCTATATTCTGAATGATATCTGTTATCTTTTCAATTTCTTCTTTTGAAAAAACAGTATTAATTACGGTAAACCCGTTTTCAAGAATGTTATTTTTATGAACCTGTAAGTTTCGTTCTTCCATAAAAATCTCTTCTACATTTTACCACCATGATTTTCCAGCTGCCCTTCCCATTTAGAAACCGCAGACGTAGCCAGGGCATTTCCCAGAACATTCGTCATACTTCTTCCCATATCACAGAAATGGTCAATCGGTAAAATAAGGGCAATCCCTTCCGGCGGAATTCCGAACATTGAACAGGTTGCAACAATGATCACCAGAGAAGCTCTCGGTACTCCTGCAATCCCTTTTGAGGTAAGCATTAAAACCAGAAGCATCGTGATCTGCTGTCCTACAGTCATTTCAATACCGTAAATCTGAGCGATGAAAATCGATGCAAACGTCATATACATCATACTTCCGTCAAGATTGAACGAATATCCTAAAGGTAAAATAAAAGATACTACTCTGCTGTTACACCCGAATCTTTCCAATTCTTCTACCAGCTTAGGGAAAACAGCTTCCGAGCTTGTGGTAGAGAATGCAATCAGCAAAGGCTCTTTAATTCTTCTCAACAATTCGAAAAGACGGTTTCCGAGAATCAGGTAACCTACCAACAGTAAAACCAGCCAGAGAATTCCCAGTGCAAAGAAGAAATCTCTCAGGTAGATTGCATATACTTTGAAAATTTCAAAACCATTCGTAGCCACTACTGCCGCAATAGCTCCCAGAACACCCAGTGGAGCAAACCACATGATATAACCTACCATTTTAAGGATCGCATGAGCAATGATGTCAAATAATTTGATAACAGGCTGTGCATACGCTTCTCCTAAATTTGCCAGGGCAATTCCGAACATGATAGAAAAAACTACAATCTGCAGCACTTCATTGGTGGCGAAAGCTTCGAATATACTTTTAGGGATTACGTGTTTCACAAAGTCTTCAAGGGAAAAACCTTTACTGCTTTTTAACAGCTCTTCCGCAGAAGCAGCATCCTGAATCGGTAATTTGGTAACATGTCCCGGCTCAAGCCAGTTTACTAACATTAAACCGATGAACAGAGACATCAGGGAAGCTGAAATGAACCACAGCATAGCTTTTGTACCTACTCTTCCAATCATTTTAATATCACTCATTTTGGCAATACCTACCACCAAAGTAGTAAAAACCAATGGAGCGATGATCATCTGCACCAGCCTGATAAAAACGGTTCCCAGCAGTTTTATATTTTTAGAAAAAGGCTCTGCACTTTCCGGATACTGCACATGAACAAATCCTCCGATTCCCACACCCAGGATAAGCGCGATTACAATTGCTATAAATAGTTTATTCTGTCCTTTCATATATAAATAGTTCAAGTGGCACAAATATAACAGTTTTTAAATTGGACTGTAAAATTTATTCAATGCCTTTACCACAGGGCTTAATTTCAGATACATTAAAATTAACTCCCTGAATTTAAAAACTATGCAAAAAAATTAAGAAAGATTTAGTTAATTTTTAACCCTTTGGTATAAATTTTATTATTACATTTGAGTGTATCATTACATTAAAATAAATATACAACTATGAAAAAAACAATCGCAATGGCTGCCCTAGCTCTGGCAGTATCGTTCGGATCTATTTCTTGTAAAAAGAAAGTTTCTGATGCTGACCTTCAGACTCAAGCAACAACTATCGTAACTTCTAACCCTAATGCTTTTGTTGAAGTAAAAGACGGCGTTGCTCACCTAAGCGGGACTTTCCCTGATCAGGCTTCTAAAGATGCCATGATTGCTAAATTAAAAGCAGTAAACGGAGTAAAAGAAGTAATGGATATGGCTACTGTGGCTCCTGTTGCTGCAACACCTGCACCGGTTGAAACACAATCAGCTGTAGATCCTGCAGTTCAGAAAAAAGTTCAGGATGCTGTTAAAGATTTCCCTTCAGTAAAAGTAGAAGTAGTAAACGGTGAATTAACGCTTACAGGAAGTGTTTCAAAAGAACAGGCAAGAAAAGTCAAGGAATCTGTAGATGCCTTGAAAGTAGGAAAAGTAAATTATAACTATACTGTAAAATAATTTAAAATGAGTACATTACAAGATAAATATTCAGGGGTAATTTCAGCAGCTCAGACTGCAGGAATTTCAAATCTTCAGGTTCAGGAACAGGATGGAATCCTTTATGTTTCAGGAGATGCTTCCAACACTGCTGCTAAAGATGCAGTATGGAATGCTTTAGGAACTATTGATTCTACTTATTCTGCTTCAGACATTAACATCAATGTACAGGTTGCCGGTCTTTCTGCCGGTGCTGCACTTACTGTAGCTACGGAAGATTCTAACCTGAACATCAGACAGGAGCCTTCTACTGAAGCTGCTGTTGTAGGAAAAGCTGCAAAAGGTTCTTCCGTAACTTTAATCGAACAAACTTCTGATGACTGGTGGAAAGTAAAAACTACTGACGGACAGGAAGGCTATGCTTATTCAAGATATTTGAAAGCTTAATAAATTTCTCTATACGTAGAAATATTTAATATAGAAACATCCCAAAATTGGGATGTTTTTTTATTTTTGCAGCTTAAAAAAAACTTAATGAAGAAAATCTTATTGCTGTGGATACTTGTATTGAATGGAATCATCCTTAATGCGCAAAAACTCAATATTGACGGAAGTGTCACCAATTTTGAAAAGAAACCGGTAGAAAATGCAACCGTTTATCTTCTGAAACAGAAGGATTCCTCTATCGTCAATTATACCGCAACCAATAAAGAAGGTAAATTTTCATTAAAGACTGATGAGCTGAAAGAGCCGGTTGTGCTTAAAATTGATGCTGAAAAGCTTATTTCCTATTCAAAGAATTATGAAAAAATAGATCAGTCATTTTCACTAGGACCAATTGAGCTTGAGAAGAATACGGTTTTCAATATTGAAGAGGTAAAGCTTACTGCTTCTCCTGTAAAAATTAAAAAAGATACCATTGAATTTAATGCATCTTCTATCAAGGTGCGTCCTGACAGCAAAATTGAAGAACTTCTGAAACAGATTCCCGGTGTTGAAATCAGTAATGAAGGAAAAATTACGGTCAACGGCAAAGAAGTAGACCAGATTATGATCAATGGAAAGCCTTTCTTCGATAAAGACGGTAAAATTGCGTTACAGAATCTGCCCGCAGATATCATCAAAAATATCCAGTTTACGACTACAAAAACCAAGGAAGAAGAACTCAACGGAAAAACAGCAAAATCGAATAATACAACGATTAATTTCAATATTGACGAAAAGAAAAACAAAGGCCTGATCTCAAGGCTTACCCTCGGCTACGGGTCAGATAAGCGTTATGAAGGCAGCGGACTTCTCAGTTATTTTAAAAATGACACCAAGATAAGCTTACTGGCTTCATCCAATAATATAAACTCCCAGGGCTTTTCCAATGATGAGGTTTTCGACAGTATGGGACACGGCAGAAATTCGTGGATGATGCAGGGCGGAAGCATTATAACATCCGGAGGAAACACCTATTATACACAAGGCGGAAATAATACCAAAGGAATACAGAAATCTACCACAATAGGATTCAATTACAGTGATAAATTGGGAAAAGATGCCGATCTGGATACGTTCAGCCTTATGCATTCCGCTAATAACCTGGAAACCCGCTCTAAAGTTTCAAGAACAACCCTGCTTCCGGATTTCACCTTAAAAACCAATTCTGAAAGCAACGGTGAAAATGAAAACAGACAATATAATTTTGACAGTTCGGCAAAAATAAAACTGGATTCTTTAACCAGCATTTATCTTTCACCTTCATTTTCCAGAACGGAAGGATTTAATTTCAATAATTCAAAATCCGCTACCTTCAGAGATAATGCTCTTCTTAATGAAAGTGATTCCTACATAAGAAACGACTCTGAAAGCAACAGCTTCAATCCCAATGTTTATTTCTCTAAAAAATTCAGAAAAAAGGGTCGCGTTGCTTATGCCAATATGAACAGCTCAATTTCCGAGTCTAAAAATAATAATCTGAATAAGTCCCAAACGGTATTTTATCAGAGTACAGATCCGAACGATAACAGAAACCAGCTGGCTAAAAATAAAACCCAACAAAGCAATTTCCGTTTCAGTACCGGGTATTCCGAACCTATTTCTGATTCTGCAAGCGTAAGCCTGAATATGAATTATAATTCAAAATTCTCGAAAGATATAAGAGATGTCAATGATTTTGATGACAATACAGGACAGTATACCAATTACAACACGGTATTATCCAACAGGATGGATCAGAAAATCAATGAGATTTCTCCTGAATTATCTTTTGAAGTCAATAAAAAGAAAATCAATATGTGGGGTTCTGTTGAATTGAATATTTCAGATATGAAGGTAAATTCGGTGTTTGATGGCAAGCAGTATGATCTTCAGAAGAATTTTGCGCTTCCTAATTATAATTTGAGCATCCAGTATGAGTTTTCACAAAATAAAAGACTGAGCTTATATCAGTATGCAGACTACACTATTCCGACAGCTACGCAACTCACTCCTTATACGGATCTTTCCAACCCGCTGATCGCTTACCAGGGAAATCCGAACCTTAAAAATACCTGGACCAACAGGACTTATCTTTATTTCAACAATTTCAATATGGTTAAGAACATCACTTACTATATGAACCTTGGTTTCACTTATGGAAATAATGATATTACCAATTACTCTTATTATGACGAATCCGGAAAGCAATTGGTGACCTATGCCAATGTAAACGGGAATAAAAACCTTAATTTCGGCGGGGCATTCAGCAAAACATTCAAATGGAAAGAAAATAAATTTACGATCAATCCAAGGTTTAATATGAATTATGGGTTTAATAAAGGGTTTATCAACGGACAGCAGTTTACCAGCAATTCTTACAGCATCAATCCTGGATTGAACCTTACCTATGAAGTGAAAGAAAAATTCACAATAAAACCATCCTACAATATCGGCTACAATTTTTCCAACTTCACCAATTACAGTGTTGAAAAGGTACAAACGACCAATCAGGCATTGAAGTTGGAAGTGACTAATTATCTTTTTAAAAGTAACCTTGTTTTCGGAAATGATTTTGAATACAATACCAGCTCCAATATTGCACCCGGTTTCAAAAAGGATTTCTACTTCTGGAATACGAGTCTGGGATATGCTTTCTTCAAAAAACAGCTGACTGCAAAAGTAAAAGTATATGACGTCCTGAACCAGAACCAAAGTGTAAGAAGAACGATTATGACCTCTTATTTCGAAGACCGCGAAGACCTGATCCTGAAACGTTACATCATGTTTTCCCTGACAATGAAACTGAATAAGTTTGCCGGCAAGAAAATGCAGACTAAATAAAATTAACTCAATAAAACATAATGGCTGGAAGAAATTCCGGCCTTTTATTTTTTGTAAAGAAAGGATAATTCGCCCTACTAAATAGAATACAACTGTTTTTATTTTTAAATTAGCTGCAAATTTTATTTATGAAAATCTATATTTCAATTTTATTTATTTTCTTTTTCAGTCTTGGAAAGTCTCAGAATGCGCCTCAAAAAGACAGTTTTGTGAAAGATAACTTTACAAAAAAAGAATTTTATATCCCGATGCGGGACGGAGTGAAGCTTTTCACCTCTGTTTACATTCCGAAAGATATTTCAAATAAGAGCAAATATCCGTTCCTGATGCAGAGAACGTGCTACAGTGTTGCTCCCTATGGTGAGAACGAATACAGAAACAAACTGGGCCCGAACCAGTACCTGATGAAAGACAAATATATTTTCGTATACCAGGATGTGCGTGGAAGATACATGAGCGAAGGCACTTTCACCAACATGACGCCACAGGTGGAACGCAAAACAAAAAAAGACGTGGATGAGAGTACGGATACTTATGATACCATAGAATGGCTTTTAAAAAACGTTAAAGATAACAATGGTAAAGTAGGCCAATATGGAACTTCATATCCCGGATTTTATACGGCAGTGGGAATCTTAGCAGATCACCCCGCTCTGGTAGCTTCATCTCCGCAGGCTCCGATTTCGGATTTCTGGAATGATGATTTCCTTCATAACGGGAAATTTATGCTGGGCTATTTCAGAACATTCCCGGTATTCGGAGTTCAGAAAATAAAGGCTGAAAAAGAAGGCTGGTACATGGACACTTTTATAAAACCTACTTCTGAAGACGGACTGAAATTCTACAGGGATCTCGGAACACTAAAGGAAGCTTATGATAAATATTATACAAACAACTTCTTTATGACCGAAATAATGAATCATCCCAACTATGATGAATTCTGGCAGAAAAGAAGTCTTCTACCTCACCTGAAAAATGTGAAACATGCAGTAATGACCGTAGGTGGCTGGTACGATGCAGAAGATTTATCAGGTCCTTTAAATATTTACAAAACCATCGAAAAAAGCAGCCCGAAAGCTAAAAACACAATTGTAATGGGGCCTTTTTCTCATGGTGGCTGGGGTCAGGAGCAAGGAAAACATTTTCATAATGACATTTATTTCGGAGACAGCATTGCCACCTATTATCAGAAGAATATAGAAACTAAATTTTTCAATCATTATTTAAAAGGAAATACAAAAGAAGATGCAGTCCTTCCGGAAGCTCTGATGTATGACACCGGAGCTAAAGAATGGAAAGAGTTTGCCACTTATCCTCCGAAAAATGCTCAGAAAATCAATTTCTATCTGACAAACGGAACTTTAAAAAATACAGCAGGACAAGGCACTTCAGAATATTACAGTGATCCGAATAATCCGGTCCTCAGCTCTACAAGCTTAAAAGATTTCAATGGATTCACACCTAGAAATTATATGTCCGAAGATCAAAGGTTTGCAGAAGGAAGACCCGATGTGCTTACTTTCACGACAGATGTTTTAACGGATGACATTACATTTGCAGGAGAAATCATGGCCAAGCTGAATATCGCTTCTACATCCACCGATGCTGACTTTGCGGTAAAACTGATTGATATTTATCCTGAAGATTTTAAACCTGCAGAAAAGAAGGAAGGTGTTATTTATCCCAATTATCATCAAATGGTAAGAAGCGAGATCATGCCGGCAAGATTCAGAAATTCAAGAGAAAAGCCTGAAGCTTTGGTTCCGAACCAGAAAACGGCGGTAAATTTCAGACTGCAGGATGTATTGCATACCTTTAAAAAAGGACACAAAATCCAGATACAGATCAGCAGTACATGGTTCCCCCTCTTCTCGGTAAATCCGCAGAAATTTATGGATAACCCGAATATGGCAACCAAAGCAGACTATACGAAAGCCTTTATCAAAATTTATGACGACAGTGCTATAGAAGCTGAAATCCTAAAATAAACAAAAAGCTGTATCACATTCCTGATACAGCTTTTTTTATAGTGTAATGGTGACTTCCTCAAAGCCACCTCTATTCTTCAATTGTTCTAAACGTAAGATTCACTCTCGGTGTTTTCACTTTTGTTGTGGGTGGAAGCCTGTGCATCCAGTGATCCTGTGTGGTCCCTTTCATGACCAGCAAGCTTCCGTTTTCGAGAAAAATCTCAACCTTTTCTTTGGTCGATTTATGTTTAAATAAAAACTTCCGTTCGGCTCCAAAAGTCAGGGAAGCAATCGCTCCGTGTTTTTTCAGGTCTTTTTCACCGTCACTGTGATAGGCCATGCCCTCGCTTCCGTCATGGTATAAATTCAGCAGACAGGAATTATAGGTTTCTCCCGAAACTTCTTCACATTTCCGTTTTAATTCCAGTAATTCGGGTGTCCAGGGTTTTGCATATTTCGTTCTGTTGGAATAGGTATATTCAAATGCCTTTTCTCCAAACCAGGCTACTTTTCTTTTCGTTAAAATCAGCTTTCCGAAAATAACGGCTTCATCATTTTCCCATGGCATCTGATTAAGCAGGTAATCATAGTAAAAATCTGATTTTTCTTTTGAAAAAACCTTTCCGTAATAATGCACGGTTCCGTCATTGGGCAGGATGTTGACCGGAAAATCTGATATTTCTTCAAATAAGTTCATCATTTTTAATCTACATTTTAAATATTTTTGAACACAAATTACACCAATGCTTTTCACAAATTATACAAATACTTATGGATCTGTAAAGTGCATAAGATTTATGATTTTGAAACCACAAAAGTTTTGGCTAAAGCCAATTGACATTTTCTTATTTATAAAACGGGCTAAAGCCCGTTCCTATCGAATGGAATGTATCGATAAAACTTAATCTTCTTAATCTCTTAAACCCATCTTAATGGTTTAATATAATATTATTTTTCAGAATAAATATGAGAGCTTTCCCAACCGATAATCAATTGTTTTCTTTCGCTTCCCCACTTGTAGCCTCCCATATTTCCTGAAGACTGGATCACCCGGTGGCAAGGGATGAGAAAAGCTACTGGATTACTTCCGATAGCTGTTCCCACGGCTCTGGAAGCTTTAGAATTCCCTATTTTTCCCGCTAAATTCCCGTAAGTGGATAGTTTCCCCATCGGAATTGTAAGCAGACTTTCCCAGACTTTAAGCTGGAAATCGGTTCCTTTAAGGTGTAGTTTTATGGTACTGAGCTGGCTCCAGTCTTTATTAAAGATAGACAGGGCATTGTGTTGGAACTCGTCCTGTTTTTCAAAAAAAGAAGCATTAGGAAACTGAGTTTTCAAATTTCCCAATGCTGTTTCTTTATCGTGTTCAAAAGCCATATAGCAGATTCCTTTTTCTGTGGAAGCTGTGATAACGTTCCCAAAAGGGCTTCTGGAAAAACTGTAGTTGATGACAAGGCTTTTTCCTCCGTTTTTATATTCTCCAGGAGACATTCCTTCTATTTTTACGAACAGGTCATGTAATCTGCTTGTACTGGAAAGTCCTGTTTCATAAGCTGCATCAAATAAGCTTGCTTTTTCTTCTTTTAATAAATTCTTAGCATGTTCAAGGCTGATGAACTGTAAAAATTTTTTCGGACTCGTTCCCGCCCAATCTGTAAAGATCTTCTGAAAATGAGCCGGACTCAGGTGAATTTTCTCAGCAACTTCCTCCAAACTCGGTTGAAGTTTGAAATTGCCCCGGATATATTCTATCGCCCGGGCAATTCTGTCGTAATCTATTTGATTTTGTGTGGACATTTCATTTTATTTTACCTCACAAATTTCCAAAGAAAATTCTTCTGAAAAAATCCGTTTCTTGCGGAATTTTAATCCTGGCTGATATGATAATACGCAAGCATTTTGTAATATAGTTTGGCAGCAAGGAATGCTGAAGGTTTTGCCATCGGAGAATCCATTAATTCCACAATATCAAAAGCGACCACATTACATTTCTCAAATACTCTTCTCAATAATTCCAATGTAGGATACCATTGTAGCCCACCCGGCTCGGGAGTTCCCGTAGACGGTGCAATGGAAGGGTCAAAAGCATCAAGGTCAATAGTGATATACACGTTTCCTGAAACTTTTTCCAGTACATCATTCACCCAGTTTTCGTTATTTGCAATTTCGTGGGCAAAAAACACTCTTCCTTCCGGTAAATATTCAGCTTCTTCAATATCCATAGAACGGATTCCCACCTGAACTAAATTGTGCTTCTGATTGGCTTCAAAAACCGCACAGGCATGATTGGATGTAGAACCGTGGAATTCAGGACGTAAATCTGTGTGGGCATCCAGCTGAAGAACCGTAAGATTCTCATATTTCTCACCGATTGCACGGATCGAACCGATAGAAACAGAGTGCTCACCACCAAAAAGGGTAAATAATTTGCCATCATTCTGTAAAAGCTCTTTTGTCTTCTGATAAACCGCTTCGGTCATTGCTTCAGGACTTGAATTTTCAGAAATCTCGCCTGCCAGATAAACTCCTTCCAGATAAGGTTCAGTTCCTGTTTCTATATCATAAAGCTCCATATTTTCAGAAGCATCCAGGAATAATTCAGGGCCTTTGTCAGCTCCTTTTCCCCATGTTGAGGTTCCGTCATAAGGTACGGTTACCAACATTACTTTTGAATTTTCCAGTGATGCATTTTCTTCAGGAATTCCTGCGTATGTTTTCATATATAATTTATAATTAAAAAATTTAAATGATTGAAAGATTTTAAATATTGACACAAAGATACGAAGAAGTTGGAAGCTGGAAGAATGGATACCGGAAGTTTTACATAGCATGTAAACCATAAGCTTACTTTAAATTCTGCACTTCAGACTTCCATCCGAATTTCACTACCTTTGCAAAAAAAATTCAAATATGTCCTTAAAAGCTGTGCTTTTCGATATGGATGGGGTGATTGTAGATACAGAACCATTGCACAGAAAAGCTTATTTTAAAACGTTTAATGAACTGGAAATTGAAGTTTCTGAAAATTTATATACTTCTTTCACCGGTGCTTCCACGAAAAGGGTTTGTGAAACACTGATTAAAGAATTTAATCTTAGCCATACTCACGAAGACATTGCCGGCATTAAACGAAATTATTTCAAAGATTATTTTTATAATGATGAAGATTTTGATTTAATCCCGGGAGTAAAAAAACTGATTGAGCACTATCATGAAAATGGGATAAAACTGATTTTAGCCTCATCTGCAACAATGACTACCATTAATATGGTTTTTGAAAAGTTCGGGCTTGCAAAATATTTCAGTGGGAAAATCAGCGGTGCGGATTTGAAAGAATCAAAACCTCATCCCGAAGTTTTTCTTTTAGCTGCAGAAATGGCAGGTGAACCTGTTGAAAACTGCATGGTCATTGAAGATTCTACCAATGGAATCCTGGCAGCGCACAGAGCCAATATTTTCTGTGCCGCCTATAAAAGCGAGCATTCAAAAAATCAGGATTATACTTTAGCCAATATTGTCGCTTCAGATTATTCTGAGCTTGAATTAGATAAAATTTCAAATTATTTTGAATAAAAAACAGCCATTAAATTGATGGCTGTTTTTTATTTTATGCTTTCTCAGTGGAAGATCAGCTTCATATTCTTAACCACTTAATTTAATCTTAATGGTTAAGCTGAAGGTTGTTTCGTTCTTCGCAATGACTATTTGTAACCTAAAAGTTTCAAAATATCTTCCGGCTCCTGCTTTTCACGGAAAATCTCATATTGGAACTCCCCGTTTTCATCTTTCTGGATCAGGATGTGTCTCGGCTGAGGCATCAGACAGTGATGTACTCCACCATAACCGCCGATTGTTTCCTGATACGCCCCCGTATGGAAGAAACCGATATATAAAGGTTTTGTATCACTGAAAACCGGCAGATAAATGGCATTGGTATGCTGTTCAGAATTGTAATAATCATCCGAGTCACAAGTCAGTCCCCCCAGGAAAACCCTTTCATAGGTATCTTCCCAACGGTTTAGCGGAAGCATGATGAAGTGTCTTGAGATCGCCCATGTATCAGGAAGCGTTGTCATGAAAGATGAATCGATCATGTTCCACTTTTCTCTGTCGTTCTGACGTTTCTGGGAAATAATCTTGTAAAGGTTTGCCCCGCTTTCTCCAACGGTGAAACTTCCGAATTCAGTATAAATGTTGGGCTCTTCCACTCCTTCTTCTTCACAGAATTTTTTGATCTGGGAAACAATTTCTTCTACCATATACTGGTAATCGTAATCGAAATTTAAAGAAGTTTTGATAGGAAAACCACCACCAATGTTCAATGAATCTACCTCCGGAGCAATTTTTTTCAAACGCGCATATACACGAAGACATTTGTATAATTCGTTCCAGTAGTATGCAGTATCTTTAATCCCCGTGTTGATGAAGAAGTGAAGCATTTTCAGTCTTGCATTCGGATGCTCGGCAATTTTCTGGCTGTAGTACGGGATAATATCTTTATATCCGATTCCTAATCTTGAGGTATAGAATTCGAACTTAGGCTCTTCTTCAGAAGCGATCCTGATTCCGATATCAAAAGTGGTATCAATACTTTCGGTAAGCTTATCTAATTCACGGTAATTATCCAGGATCGGAGTGATGTTTTCAAAACCGCTGTTGATCATATCTGAAATCTTTGCCAGATAATCGTCTGTTTTGAATCCGTTACAGATCACCTCAATATTTTTATCCACCTTCCCTTTTTTGTAAAGAGATTTTACGATATCCATATCATAAGCGGAAGAAGTTTCAATTGAAATATCGTTTTTCAAAGCTTCTTCAATAACGAAGTTAAAATGACTGGATTTTGTACAGTAGCAGTACCTGTAATTTTTCTTATATTCGATTTTCTCAAAAGCTTCCTTGAACCAGCTTTTTGCTTTTTGAATATTTTGAGAAATCTTCGGGAGGTAACTTACCTTTAAAGGGGTTCCAAACTTTTCAACAACTTCCATTAAAGGAATATCGTGAAACAACAAATTGTTCTCAGAAACATTAAATTCTTCGGTAGGAAAATATAATGTCTGATCAATAAGTTCCGAGTATTTTATTTTCATTTTTTAACAAGTGAATTAAGAATGCAAAATTGCTAAAAAAGTTTGATTTCTGGATGTTAAAATTATTATAATTTTCTATTAAAATATAAGGTCATTTGTTACAAAAACTTCAACAAAATGATCAATAGGTAAACTTCTGAATATATTGTTCTCTTTTATTTTCAGAAATTCCCAAAACCTGTTGGATGTAGACTTCTGCTGAACCGTATTTTTTATCGATTTCATTAAAAGCTGCATCCAGATAACGGCTTTCTGTCCAGCTTAGTTTTTCCAAAACCTTCAGATCCATTTCAGGATATAAGAAATGTAGTCTACCTGCTAAACGAAGTCTTTTCTGAACCAGATCCTTTCTAAAATTATTAGACAAAAGGTATTCATTATAAATAGTGGCCTTATCAAATTTCAAAATGGTCAGAATTAAAGCGGTAATAATTCCTGTCCTGTCTTTTCCTGCCGTACAGTGATAAAGGACCGGGTGATCCGATTCCAGAATATCCGTGATAATTTTCTTAATAATCTCAGGGTTTTCCGTTACATAGTCCCTGTAAAAATCCAGCATCCTTTTATCAGCATCGGAAGCCTGTACTTTTCCCTTCAGAACCAACTTTTTTGCCTGATCAAGCTGGTCGCCCTCATCATCAAAAGCAGAATAGTTTTTATAAATTATCTGCTCCGGAAGACAGTCGGGCTTTTGGGAAATTTCTTTTGAATTTCTAAGGTCAATAATTTCTTTAACTCCCAATTGGTCCAGTTTTTTAAAAGATCTTCTTTTAAGCTGATGAAGGTGTCCGCTTCTGTAAAACATGCTTTCTCTTAAAGTTTTCCCTTCCGAATTTCTGATATTTCCCAATGTCCGGAAATTGTTTACTTTTTTAATTTCAATCTGTTTTTCATTTTCATTTTTTCCATATTCAGGAGGTGAAAATGACTGCACTTTGCATGAAAAAACACAAAATGTTATTAAAAAAAAGAATAATATTCTAAATAGTTTTCTCAACTATAAAAGTTTTAAAAGATTATAAATTCCCCTCTTCTGGAGGGGTGGCAAATCGCAGATTTTGACGGGGTGGTTAATTTTAAAGCTCTTTATCATTTAAGACCAGGATAATCCCTTTCATTTCTGCCTACGAAAAAAAGCAGATCTCCGGATCCGTACTCAATGGAGACTTCATCATCTATCGCAAAATTTCTTGTGCCTATTCTTGAAGTAATACTTAAGCTTCCGTTTGTCAGAGGCCAGTTAAGTCCTTTTGTCGTCAGGTTTTCTACTGTTGGAAACGGATATAATGAAATCATTTTATTTTTTGCACCTTTTAAAACAAAGTTTTTCGGGACAAAATAATATTCTGAAAATGCATCATAAAATTTGATATTCATTTGATCTTTAAATGAATAGGCAACGGTAAGATTTCCTAAGAAATGATCCTGCTCTCCTCCGCTTGCTCCTAAAACATCGACAGTATGAAAGCCTTTTTCGATAATAATTTCAAGGGCTTTATGAAAATCTGTTTTATCCTGATCCAGTGTAAGAATGAATTTTTCATGATAAACATCTTCATCCGATCCGGAATGCGAATCGAAGTCTCCGGAAATAAAATCGAGCTTGTCTAAGGGGAAACCCAGTCTTTTCAGGTAATGAAAAGCTCCGTCTGTACAGGCTATTAAACCGTAATTTTCCAGACCGGGAAAAGATTCAGGGGCATCACCATTAATGAAAAGTAATGCTTTATCTTTCATTCGGATTCCAGTATTCTTCCGGCTCGTTGTTTAATTTTGAAATATATCTGGCCAGAACAAAAAGATAATCTGAAAGCCTGTTGAGGTATTTAATAAGTTCAGGACGTACTTCCTCTGCTTCATTTAAGAAAACCAGAGAACGTTCAGCCCTTCTGCAAATCGTTCTTGCAGCATGTAAAAATGTAGCCGGTTTTCCGCCACCGGGAAGAATGAAATACTGAAGCGGCTCTAATTTATCTTCAAAAGCATCCATCCATTGTTCCAACTCTTCAATTTCTTTTTCAGAAATAATTAAGGGTAAGCGTGACTTTCCATTGGCCAACATTAATTTATCGACCGGTGTGGCAGCTTCCGAACCTACCGTAAACAGATCAAACTGAATTTTTTTAAGCTGGGCTAAAACTTCAGCATCTTCGATATGGCTTTTTGCAATTCCTATGAATGAATTGAGCTCGTCTATATTTCCATAGCTGTCTACTCTTGCACTGGCTTTAGAAACTCTGGTTCCGCCGTACAAAGCAGTTTGCCCTTTATCTCCTGTTTTAGTATAAATTTTCATACTACTAAAATACTTTTTTAAGCCAAGCAGACAAAGTATTTTGAGAATTTTTTACGATAACAGCTCAGGCAATCCACCTTCCGGATTTCTTCATATATCTTACTAAGAAATAGTATCCGGCAAACATCAGCACAAAAAATACGGCCAGGATATTCCTGAAATTATCATCATTGTTTGTAAGCTGCGGATATTTAAATAAAAGAATCAGCACGATACCGCAAAGCCAGATAAACTGCGTATTATATTCTTTGATCAGCCATCTTTTCCATTTAAACTCCATTTTAGAGAAAGTATCATTTAAGCCTGAAATATTGGGAATCCATCGATGAACTTTCTTGGTATACCTGTCAAAATCTGATCCGAACTTATTTTTTAAAAAGTTTTCTTCAGCGAGAACAATACACTGGTAAATCAATAAAAATAATGGCATTACGATAAATGTATACAGCAGTGAATTGGCCAAAATCCCAACTCCTAAAAGCATTAAAATATTTCCTACATATAAAGGATTTCTTACGTGGCTGAAGATGCCTTCCGTAACCAGTCCGTCTGCATATACTTTTTTATCTTTTCCACCCCGGACGATATAGGCAAGACCAATGGTTCCACCTCTGACCAACTGCCCTGAAACGGTAATTATCAGCCCCAGAATAATAGCGATCCAATGATAACCTGAACCGAATTTTTCTCCAAATAACGGCGGTGATGGAATAAATAATAACAAATACAGGACAATAAATAAAAAATTTCTGTACCTGAAAAAAAAGTTACCAATCTGTATCATAATTTTTTTGCAATAATGCCTGTGAAATTATACCATCTGAAAAACACTTCAACTTCACCGAATCCGGCCTCCTGCAACATATTGATATTTTCGCTGGTTTTGTAAGGAATCAGAACGTTTTCCAAGGCTTCTCTTTTCTGCGAAATTTCTAATTCACTGTAATTGTTTCTGCGCTTGAAATCATAATAGTGGCCTATATATTCTCTGTTGAACGATTTTTCTTCGGTTAAAATTTTTTCGATCAGAATAAACACACCGTTCTTTACCATTCCTTTATAAATCTTTTTCATGATTTCCAGCCGGTTGATCGGCCTGATAAATTGTAGTACGAGAACCATCGCAACAACGGAAGCATTCTCTACAGGGACTTTTTTGGTAAGATCGGCAACGAGAAGCTCAATATCCCGGTTCAGTATAAAATTGCCAAGCTTTTCCCTGCATTTGATAATCATTTCTTCCGAATCGTCAATTCCCACAAACTTTATTCCTTCCCGGACGGTTTTATCCATTAAAAGCATTGTCGTTCCCGTAGAGCAACCTAAATCATATACATTGGTACCGGTTTGGGCATAATTTCCAGCCAGTTCACTGGTCATTCTTTGAATCTCATCATAGAAAGGAACGGAACGACTTACCATATCATCAAAAACTCCTGCAACTTTGGTATTGAACTCAAAGTCTGAAAGATTTTCAAGCTTTTCTCTGAAAACCTCATCTGAATTAATAATTTCTGTCATAAGATTTATTTTTCAAAATTATCGAACCCTATTTGAATTGAGTATTAATTTTGCCCTTCTTCCTGTTTAATATTTTTCAATATTATTATCCTTTTCGGCCAAACTCAATACCCACAGTGTTTTTCACCTGCTATATATTAATTTAAACGAATAGAATTCCATTATATTTCCAGAACAATATGAAATTTATCTTAATTATTTATGAACAAAAGATTTTTTATTTTTTTTTAAATCATAAAAACACTACTGACAAACTGTTGTCATAACCCCATCTTATCTTTGTATCAACAATAACAAACTAAACAAAAATATTATGACAACTACAGCAACAGCCACAAAACAATTCATCACATCCGAACAATTATTAGAGCACTGGCAAGGCCACAGAAACCTGACAAGAAGAGTGATTGACGCATTTCCTGAAAAAGAATTATTTGAGTTTTCAATAGCGGGAATGAGACCGTTTGCAAAACTGGCAGTAGAACTGATCAGCATTGGCGGACCTGCTTTAAAAGGAATCGTTGACAAAAATGCAGAAGCTTATAACGAAGAAGGTTTTGCCCCAAAAACCAAAGAGGATATCCTGAAAAAATGGGATGAAGAAACGGAAGTGATCAATTATTATTTCAGCCAGATTTCTGAAGAACGTTTCCAGGAGACTTTCAATTTATTCGGACAGTACGAATTTCCGGTATACCAGAATATTCTTTATTTCGTAGATAATGAAATCCACCATAGAGGCCAGGGATATGTTTATCTGAGAGCTTTAGGCATTGAACCCCCTTTTTTTTGGGAGAGATTTTAGCCCCGTTAATGCCTTTATTAAGGTTAAAAATGTTGATCCAATTCAGACAAAAAGGTAAAACAGTGAAATCGCAAAAAGGATTATCCAAAATATCCACCAATTAAATTTAGACAAAAATCATTTTGCTGTTTCCTTTTTTGTCTTTTTTTAAATAAACCATCTTTTATTTAAATTATAAATCTCAAAGAAGCCGTTTCATAATCGTGAAGCGGCTTTTTATGTTTTCATCTATGAAAGAATCAAAAATTTTCCGATTATCCTATTTTTTTTGAGATATTATGAATGATCATATTGAGCTTTACTTTCAAAGATTCGGGTTCTAAGATTTCCGCATAATCTGCAAAAGTGATCAGCCAGCGCGGAAAGCCTTCTTCGATCCATTCTGTTTCAAAGATCATTTCAACACCTTTATCTGTTTCAGTTTCTTCGATAAACCCATAATATTTTTTGGAATTAACAATATGTCCCATTATCTTTTTTTCAACCAAAAGCCTGACTTTCGTTTTCTCGCCATTTGAATTTCTCCTGTAATCATTGATCGGTCCGTATTCCTGTGAAAAAGGAGTCAGGGTTTTATTTATCTGAAGGATCCTGTCGACCCTGAATTGCCGGAAATCTTTTCTCAACGTACAAAAAGCCATAATGTACCAGTAATTGAACTCAAAAAAAACTCCTACCGCCTCAATAGTCCTGTTGGAAACTTCTGAATGAACCGTTTTATATTCTATGGTGAGCTGGGTCTTCTCGGCAATACTTTCAAGAATCATCGGGATGACATTCTTAATGGAATTGGTAGATACCGCGTGATAATTGAAAACATCAATCTGCTTTTCAATATTCTGAATCAGGTCTTTATCAGAGTACTTCAATACCGAACGTACTTTTTCCATCGCCGTCTGGTAATGGCTTCCAAGGCTCTGATGTGAAAATTTCTGCATCAGTTTCTCAGCAGTAATAAAGCTTAAAACTTCTTCTTTGGTGAACATTACCGGCGGAAGCTTATAGCCATCCATCAGGGAATAACCGCTTCCCGCTTCTCCCACAATAGGAATTCCGGCGTTCTCAAGAGTTTTTACATCCCGGTAAATGGTACGAATGCTTACCTCAAATTTTTCAGCAAGATCCTGTGCCCTTACTAAGGGTTTAGACTGCAATTGAGTGAGGATAGCTGTTACCCTGTCGAGTTTTTTAAGGTAGTGATCATTCATTTCAGGCTGATAAATCTACGTGCTTTGTAAGAAAACTTAAATATAGTAAAAATCACAATTTTCATTATCTTTAAATATTTAAGAATCCACGTACTATTGATTATGTATTATACTCATTTCATTCAGACCATTGAAAAAATTTCAAAGCCCGAACAGGTTGTAATTGATGAACTGGTTTCAAATTTAGAACTAAAAAATTACAGAAAAGGCGATTTCCTGTTAAAATCTGATGAAACCTGTAAATATTTTTATTTCCTTGAAAAAGGCCTGGTTAAACTTTTCTTTGACAACGGAGATAAAGATTTCATTATGACTTTCTTTGCGGAACATTCTTTTTTCACAGAACTGAGCGGATTTTTAACCGGAAATCCGTCAAAGTATATGATCGTTGCACTGGAACCTGTTGAGGTTTTACGCATCCATAAAGAGGTAGTTGAAACTTTATGTAAAAAACACCATTCTGCAGAAACACTTTTCAGTAAATTATATTCAAAAGCTCCTGTCAATATGATGGGAAGGATAAGTGAAATGCTGGAAGACGATGGTAAAAAGCGGTATAACAATTTTTTGAAACAGAGGCCACAGCTTATTCAGCGCATCAGTCTTGGTGACCTGGCCGATTATATCGGAATTACCCAGGTATCTTTAAGCAGAATCCGGGCCCAAAAATAGTTTTTTATCATTTGTAAAAAAATTACAGAAAATTGCCCCATACATTTGTCACATATTAATCAAAAACAAATTATTATGTCACAAAGAATCAACGCATTCGCAATGGGAAACAAAGCTGTAAATGCACTTCACACCATGGGACACCATGTAGAACATTCATCAATCGACAATTCTTTTTTAGAACTTCTTTATTTCAGGGTTTCACAGATCAACGGCTGTGCTTTCTGCCTGGATATGCATTCAAAACAATTAAGATCAAAAGGCGAGACTGAACAGAGAATCTATCTGGTAAGCGCATGGAGAGAATGTACATTTTATTCCGAAAGAGAAAAAGCCGGGTTATTATGGGCCGAGACCCTCACCGCTTTAAACGGGAAAGAAGTTTCCGACGAAATCTATTCGGAAGTAAGTCAATATTTTTCCGAAACCGAAATGGTAGATCTTACCATGGCTGTTATTGCCATCAACAGCTACAACAGGGTAAATATTGCTTTCGGAGCTGAGGTCGGAACTTATCAGGTACCTGAAAAGAATTAATTTCAAAAAAAACAAAAAAATAAGCTCAACAGTATTTCTGTTGAGCTTATTCATGTCTATTTATAGAGCTAATTTTCCCTGAATGTATTTACCAGCTTATCAAGATTAAGGCTTCTTGCCGATGCATCAAAAATCTCGCGGTAGGTTCCGTTTATCTGTACCAGTTCGTCATGGGTTCCGCTTTCCACTACTCTTCCCTTTTTCATCACATAGATCTTATCTGAATCCAAAATCTGGGATAGTGAATGGGAAATAATAATTACGGTTCTTCCCGCCTTTATTGCATCCAGAGAATTTTTGATCTGCTCTGTAGCAATTGCATCCAGACTTGTAGTCGGTTCATCAAGGAAAATAATGGGTGGGTCTTTTAAAAACAGCCTCGCGATGGCAATTCTTTGTTGCTGGCCTCCGGAAAGCTGAGTCGCATCGTGCTGGTATTTTTCCGGCAGATCTAAAATCTGATCATGGAGATAAGCTTTTTTCGCTGCTTCCTGAATCTGATCGAAAGATGCATTCATATCGCCATACCGGATATTATCTTCAATACTTCCCTGGAAAATGTGATTTCTTTGAAGCACCAATCCGATGTCATCTCTCAGAAAAGTGTTTTCAAAATTATTGAGGTCTATGCCATCCAATAGAATTTCTCCCGAATCAGGAAGGTAAAATTTACATAAAAGATTAATGACCGTCGATTTTCCGGCACCGCTTAAACCTACTAAGGCAGTTGTTTTTCCGTTTTCAATTTTCATCGAAACATCATGTAAAGCCTTTGTCCCGTTAGGATAAGTAAAATCTACATTTTTTAATTCAAAAGTTCCTTTGATTTCTTTTTCCACAAAAGTTCCGTTCTGCTCTTTTTCATCATCTGCATTTAAAATTTCAAAATAGCCTTCTGCATAAATCATGGCATCATTCATATCATCATAAATCCGGTGAAGCTGACGGATCGGAGCCGAAACATTATTGAAAAGCATAATATGAAGCATAATTGCCCCAATGGTCATCTGCTGGTCAAGAACGAGATAAACCGTCAGAAGAATAATTAGCACCACCCCGAACTGCTCTATAAAAGTTTTTAAACCGTCGTAAATAAAATTGGTTTTCCTTGTGAACATCTGGCTTTCCATTAATTCCATCTGCAGGTCATACTGTTTTTTACCTTCAAATTTTTCACGGACAAAACTCTTGATCACCATGATAGAATTGATGAGATTTAATAATCCCGAAGTCTTTCTTTCTCTCTGATTTCTTAGCTGACGGCGGACTCCACCCAGCTTCTTAGCCTGTAGAGCACTGATATAGAAATAAATGGGAACAATAATTGTAGAAACCAAACCTACATACACATTCTGCATATACATGATAATCAAGGCAATAACGGCATTGGAGAACAACGGCAGCATATCTATGAAAAAATTCTGAACCAGTCTTGTTAAACTTTCAATTCCTCTGTCGATTCTGATCTGTAGTTTTCCCGACTCATGGTTTTCATCGTTGAAATAAGCAACCCTGTAGGTCAATATTTTATCAATTGCTGATTGGGCAAGCACAGAGCTTACATTGATCCTGATTTTCTCGCCGTAAAATTTCTGTCCGAAATTGATGAAAATATTCAGCAATTCCTTTCCTAATAAAATAATGGAGATTACAATCAGAATATGAATACCTTCAGACATCGGATGCGGAAGATGGGTCAGCTTGGTGACTTCATCCACTGTATATTTTAAAACAAGCGGATTGACCTGTGCTGCAAGAGCGCCTAAAAATGTAAGGAATAAAGTTCCATAAATCATCAGTCGATAAGGCTTGATAAATGGAATGAGCTGTTTATAAATTCCGAATAAGGTTATAGTTCTGTTAAAAGGTTTTGCCATGGAAATTATTTAACTAAAAACGGACCGTTTCTGAGAGAAAAGGTACGTTTTATTATATTTTTCAGCAAATTATTTACTCAAAATTAATAATGAGTTTATCCTTCAAACACATATGTTGTAAGATAATGCAGCTCCGGTCTGCTTGCTTTTTTAGATTCTTCTTCGGCCTGTTCCAGAGGATATTGTGATGTAATTTCTTTTTTCTGGAAAACAAAAGAATTATTCGCATTCTTATCCACTACGTCATTAAAAATATGCTCAATTTCCGAGTTGGCCAAAGAAGCAAAACTGATATCTTCGAAACCATGCATCAGCCTCAAGTCATCAAACTGAGCAAAATTATCATTCACAAAACCCTGAAGCTGAGATTTTGAATCAAAATTTCCGGCCCAGATATTATAGGCATATTTTTTCTTTTTCGGCTTATCTAAAATACTCTGATAAACGAAGTTCTCTCCAAGGTAGGCTTCCCTTACCTGCGGATCATTCGCAAGATCTTCCGGAAGCCCTTCTTTCAGGATTCTTCCTTCAAACATAATATACGTTTTATTGGTAATTGCGAGAGTCTGTTGAACGTTGTGGTCGGTAATCAAAATCCCGATGTTTTTATCTACAAGGCTTCTTACAATTTTCTGGATATCTTCAACGGCAATCGGGTCTACTCCTGCAAAAGGCTCATCCAGAAGTATGAAATTCGGACTGGTCGCGAGACATCTTGCAATTTCCGTTCGGCGTCTTTCTCCTCCTGAAAGCAGGTCACCCCTGTTTTTACGAACGTGTTGAAGTGAAAACTCTTCGATCAGTTCATCACATTTGATATGCTGCTCACGTTTTGAAAGATTGGTAAGCTGTAAAACACCCATGATATTATCTTCTACTGAAAGCTTTCTGAAAACGGAAGCTTCCTGAGCCAGATACCCGATTCCTTTTTGAGCCCTGCGGTACATCGCATCGGTGGTAATTTCCTGCTTATCGAGAAAGATTTTCCCGGAAGTCGGCTTAACCAACCCTACAATCATATAGAACGAAGTGGTTTTTCCGGCCCCGTTCGGGCCAAGCAAACCAACAATTTCTCCTTGCTGAACCTGTACAGAAACGCCTTTTACAACTTTTTTAGGACCGTATTCTTTGATTAAGTTTTCTCCTCGTAAAATCATGAGAGCAAAGATAAAGTTTTTTTGAATTCAATTTTTATATTAGGAAACGGATGCTGCAGTTTTATGATATTTTAAGGTAAATGTAAAACAGGATTATTTTAAACAAAATATTCATCCTTTGCTTATTAAGACATTTTTAAAATTAGCTATTGCAATCGGACAAAAATATATCAATTTCAATATTTATGTTATTAATATGTAACGTTTTAATCTAAACATACTACTTATTGAATACTATTTACCTCATCATAAAATTATAAAA
Organism: Chryseobacterium tongliaonense; assembly: GCF_041224435.1. Taxonomy (NCBI): domain Bacteria; kingdom Pseudomonadati; phylum Bacteroidota; class Flavobacteriia; order Flavobacteriales; family Weeksellaceae; genus Chryseobacterium; species Chryseobacterium tongliaonense. The sequence continues at coordinate 299,006 of NZ_JBGFFD010000003.1, forward strand.
ATGGAAAATTACGGTTATACAAAAACAGAAAATGACACCAATCAACAGGCCAACGTTCCTTATCGCTCTGAAAAGAAAATCCCGGCAGCATTATTGGGAATTCTTGTAGGATGGCTGGCCTTAAATAAATTTTATCTCGGCTATACAAAAGAAGGAATTATACAGCTTGTCCTGAATGTTGTGACATTAGGAGCAGCATCTATTATACCTTTTATTGAAGGGATTCTGTATTTATTTATGAGTGACAAGCAGTTTGATGACACGTACGTTTACGGCAAGAAAGGCTGGCTGTAAAATCTCTGAAAAACTTCCTGGATTTTATTTTATTTCCATATTTTTATACCACCAATAACAAATAAAAATTAATATGGAAAATAATAGAGAATTAACGGATCTCCTCGCTTTAGACCTGGGGATTAATATTGTTGACAGAAGACCTTATGCCAAGGAAGTTTTCAAATGGCAGGATATGGATCTTCTTCCTCATTCATCCGCAGACACCTTACTCTGTGAAATTTTTGAATGGAATGGAAGAAACTGGCGGACAACAGGAAATAACCTGATCGGATTTTTATTTTCTGACGGAAGCCTGGAAACCGTTAAAAACCAATTGATCAATGTTCCTAAACATCCGGCTTTAATCCCTGATTTTGAATTTACAAAAGAAAGTATGATCGAGTACGGTCTTTCGCTTCCTTCGTTATTCAATATCGGAGTCAACGGAAATATCAAAAATGCCAAAGATTTTTCGGTAAGGGTAAACGGGGTTACCAAATCCAGAATTACCAACATTGATGCTCCCGGCATTGAAATTTTAAGGAATTATTCTTCTTTTACACAGAATAAATCAAAGACATACAGAAAGAACATTAAATTCAATTACCTGAGTACTTCGCTGTTTTATGCTGAAAGTGTGGAAATTTATCTCGAAAAAGATTCAGGAGTAGGATTAGATGTAAGCTTTCAGACTCAGGATGTTGAGGTTGAGGCCAAGCTTGATACCGATACAAAAAAACATTTCGTTTTAAAATATTCCGGAAATCAGGCTCCTTTTGCTGCTAAATTTACAAAGGGAAAAGATTTCAATATTATGTGATAAATTTTTATTAATTTAGATTTCTAACCAAATTAAAATTTTATCATGAAAAAATTAACAAAAAAAGATTTGATGAAAATTAATGGTGGAAATATCCGCCCACCGGATGCAAACGGAAACTGTCTACCGGGATGGTATTTATGCCCTTCCAATATCTGCGTATATGATAAAGGCGGAGAAGAACCTATAGTTCCTGGAACTCCTCATTATAATGCATGCTTCGGATAATCTAAAAAAACAAAACACCTCAGATTGAGGTGTTTTTCATTTATAATTCAGTTTGATTATTTATTTAAAATCATGGCTGCTTCTTTTGCAAAATAAGTAAAAATCATATCCGCTCCGGCTCTTTTAAAACAGGTTAAGCTTTCAATGACGGTCTTATCATTATCCAGCCATCCGTTCTGAGCTGCCGCTTTCACCATAGCATATTCTCCGCTTACATTATAAACCGCAATCGGCAGGTCTATCGCTTCACGTATCTTGGAAACAATATCCAGGTAAGGAAGCCCCGGTTTGATCATGATGATATCTGCGCCTTCATCAATATCTTTAAATACTTCGTTTAATGCTTCGCGAGAATTATGAAAATCCATCTGATATGTTTTTTTATCCTTAGGAATTTCCATATTATCTTTCGGGGCACTGTCTAAGGCACTTCTGAAAGGTCCGTAAAAAGAGCTTGCATATTTTGCAGAATAGCTCAGGATTCCTACATCTGTAAAACCGGTTTCTTCTAATGCTTCACGGATCGCAAGCACTCTCCCGTCCATCATATCACTCGGTGCCACAATATCAGCACCGGCTTCGGCATGGGAAACAGACATTCTGGCCAATGCATCATTTGTAACATCATTTACAATTTTACCGTTTTCGATGATTCCGTCATGGCCGTAAATTGAATACGGATCTAAAGCCACATCCGGCATGATAATCATTTCAGGAATAGCATCTTTAATCGCTTTGATGGTCTTCTGCATCAATCCGTCTTTGTTCCATGCTTCTTTTCCAGTATTGTCCTTCAGATGTTCTGACACTTTCATGTACAGGTTGACAGATTTTACTCCCAAAGAAAATAATTCTTTACATTCTTTCACCGTTAAATCTATACTCCTTCTAAAAATTCCCGGCATCGACGGGATTGGTTCCTGCTTGTTTTCCCCCTCCATTACGAAGATCGGCATTACAAAATCATTAGTCGTAAGAATATTTTCTCTTACCAGACTTCTGATAGATTCATTAACTCTAAGCCTTCTATTTCTTGAATGTATCATTTTGGAATACTTTTTGAATAAGTTTATGCAAATTTACTACAAGTTCTATAAAAAACTATTGCAGGTGATTATAGAATTATTTATTTTTGTTGTTAAATACATAGACAAAATATAGTTTGATGAAAAAACTTTTACTTTTAATTTTATTTTTAGGCACTTTTGTTGGGTTTTCCAACAATTTTAAAGCTCAACTGAGGGAGCCTGGTTCCATCTTGCAGAAATCCGATGATGGTGTGCTTGTTGCCTATCCAAATCCTGCAAAGGATTTCCTTATCGTAAAGGCAAAGGATTCTTCATTAAGAATCAAAAGTGTGACTTTTTATTCTATCCTGGGAACACAGGTTGCTAATTATACGGTGAATATGAATTCAGGGGAAATTAATATTGAAAAATTAAAACCCGGTAAATATCTGATCCGTTATCTGTTAAGCGACAATACACAAAAAGTAACCCAGATAGTAAAACAATAAATTAAATCCTGATAAACATCAGGATTTTTTCTTTTAGTTTAATTCTGTTTTAATTATTCCGTAACTTTCGGGAGATTTTTGTACTAATATAGAAAAACAGATTAATGTTAAAAGCTGAACATATTACTAAAACCTACAATGCCGGAAAAAAGACCGCTTTGGATGATTTTAGCATACACGTTCCTAAGGGAAGTATTTATGGCCTTCTGGGGCCAAACGGAGCGGGTAAAACCTCATTTATCCGTATCATCAATCAAATTGCCCAGGCTGATTCCGGAGATGTATTCATCAATGGAGAAAAGCTTAATCCCAATCATATTAAAGATATCGGATACATGCCTGAGGAAAGAGGTTTGTACAAAAACATGAGTGTCGGTGACCAGATCCTTTATTTCGGCGAACTGAAAGGGATGAGTAAAAACGATGCTTTGAACGAAGCAAAAAAATGGTTTGAAAAGCTTAATATCGACCAGTGGTGGAAGAAAAAACTTTCAGAGCTTTCGAAAGGGATGGCTCAGAAGATACAGTTTGTGGTAACGGTACTTCACAGACCAAATCTTCTGATTCTCGATGAGCCTTTTTCCGGGTTTGACCCAGTGAATGCCAACCTTATCAAGGACCAGATCATTGATCTTAAAAACAACGGCACTACCATTATTCTTTCTACCCACAGAATGGAAAGTGTGGAAGAAATGTGTGATTATGTTGCTTTAATCAATAATTCTAAAAAAATCATAGACGGAAGGGTTTTCGACGTAAGAGAGAAATTCAAGAAAAATATTTTCGGGATCACGGTTTCAGAAGTAAATCAGTCAAATTTTGAAACTTTTAAAAACAAATATGGCATCTTCAACTTCGCAAATGAAAATAATCTGATTTCTTTTGATTTAAAAAATGAGAGTGATCAAAACAATATTCTTTTAGATCTTGTACACATCGGGAAAGTACGTTCTTTTGAAGAGAAAATCCCGAGTATGAACGAAGTGTTTATTAATGCAGTCAGCAATCATTCTTAATTTTATGAATAATATTTTTTTAATTACAAAAAGGGAATTTCTTACGCAGGTTAAGAAAAAATCCTTCATCATATTGACTTTACTTGCTCCTATTATGATCATTGTTTTCGGGGCGGTTATCGGTTTAATGTTTAAGGCAAACGAATCCCACAATATCATTGAAGTAGTTGACAAGAGCGGATTGTTTAAAGGCCAGTTAAAATCAAGTGATCAGCTGAATTACGTTTTTATTCCTGCTGCCAGTGAAAAAGCGAAGATCAATAATTTAAAGGGTGATGAATCTTTAGACGGGATTCTTGTCTTACCTGAGATCATTAATCATGATTATGAGAATTTTGAAAAAAACACGACTTTAATTATTAATTCTAAAATAGGTTTTGACACGAAGCAAAGAATCATTTCTGACATCAACAATGTGATTAAGAAAGAAAAAATCAAGCAGCTCGGTATTGTAGAATCCCAACTGGATAATCTTGATAAAAGCTTTACCCTTAAAACCATTAATGTTTCGGAAAACAATAAAGAAGATTCTGATCTTACCTTCGGTGTAAAAACCGGGCTGAGCATGATTCTGATGTATGTAACCTTCATGTTCATTATCATTTATGGAGTAAGGGTGATGAGAAGCGTTCTTGAGGAAAAAAACAACCGTGTTGTAGAGATTATCATTTCTTCTGTAAAACCTTTTGAACTGATGATGGGGAAAATTTTAGGCGTAACGATGGTTGCCTTGACCCAGTTTATCATATGGATTGCCATGTCTGTAGCAGGAGCTTTAGTTTTAAATACCGGCTTTTCATCTTTGCAAAAGAATATTCCCGGGGGAAGTGAAGGACTGGCCGGTAAAATGGATGTTGCCCAGATCGCTACCCAGGTCTCTCATAGTTTACTCGAACTTAATTTTCCGTTGATTATTTTTGTATTCATCATATTTTTCTTACTCGGATATATCTTTTACAGCTCTATTTATGCTGCCATCGGTTCTGCTGTAGACAATGAAACGGAAACGCAGCAATTTACGTTATTTGCCATATTACCGTTAACTTTAGGAATGTACGCAAGTTTTTCTTTAATGAATAATCCTGACGGGCCTTTAGGATTCTGGTTATCTATCATTCCTTTCACATCACCTGTTGCCATGATTGCAAGAATTCCTTTTGGTGTTCCTGCATGGCAGATCGCTTTATCAATCGGGGTATTACTGGGAACTACCATTTTTATGATCTTTTTAGCCGGAAAAATCTACCGCGTAGGTATTTTAATGTATGGTAATAAAGCAACCTTAAAAGAGCTTTGGAAGTGGATCAGAAGTTAGAATCCAATTCTAAATAATATAAAAAAATCCCGGGAAGTCAATCCCGGGATTTTTTATGTTGTGAATGAAATATTTTTATTTAAAGATATAGCTCAAACCTAAGCTGATCACCTGTTCCGATTTGTTTTTATCGGTACCTGACGGTTCTTTTGCAAGGCCAGGGTATGTATCCGATAATCCGAAATCATATTTCAGGGCAATCTCCAATTGTCTTTTATAACTATATCCAAGCCCCAAACCTATTCCAAAGTTGAAGCTTTTTGCTTTTCCACTTACCTGAGGGTTTTTAGGATCTGTGACATCAGGGTCATAATAAGGTCTTGTGGTAGGAGCGTTTTTAACATTCTGATTTAATAAAAAATTAAATCTTGGTCCTGCCATTCCAAAGAATTCAGATTCTGCTTCTGAAAAAAATGCTTTGAAATATAAAGGCACACTCAGATAGTTATTTGCATATACAGCATCGTAACCGTCTCTGCCTTTAGCATCCTTATCTTTTCCTGTTTCACCTGCTCCGTAGTATAATACTTCAGGCTGAATATAAAACTGATTTGCTTTTCCTACGGGAATAAGTGCTAAAACTCCTGCCTGCACTGAGAATCTCGGTCCGGAAGGATTATGGGCATTCCTCACTCTCGAGTAGTTTCCTCCTGCCGTTACTCCAAATCTTGTTGTTTTAAAATCAATCTGGGCAAACGATAGTGTGGAAACAGCCAAAGCTGAGGTTAATAAAAATTTTTTCATATGTTTTGTTTTACGATTAAGCTAAAACTTTTGCTACAGTAATACCGATGTCAGCTGGGGAATCTACTACATTGATACCGTTTTCTCTCATAATTTCCATTTTAGCCTGAGCTGTGTCTTCAGCACCACCTACGATAGCACCGGCGTGTCCCATAGTTCTTCCTTTAGGAGCTGTTTGTCCTGCGATGAAACCTACAACCGGTTTTGTAGAACCACTTGCTTTATACCATCTTGCCGCTTCAGCTTCAAGACCACCACCGATTTCACCGATCATTACCACAGCTTCAGTTTCAGGATCATTAATAAACAATTCCAAAGCTTCTCTTGTTGTTGTTCCGATAATCGGGTCTCCACCGATACCGATCGCTGTAGAAATTCCGAAACCTGCTCTTACCACCTGGTCAGCAGCTTCGTAAGTAAGAGTTCCTGATTTAGAAACGATCCCTACTTTACCTTTCTTGAATACGAAACCTGGCATAATACCAATTTTAGCTTCATCAGAAGTAATGATTCCAGGACAGTTCGGGCCGATTAATCTGCAGTCTCTGTCAGCGATATAAGATTTTACTTTCACCATATCCGCTACAGGAATACCTTCAGTAATACATACGATAACTTTGATCCCTGCTTCAGCAGCTTCCATAATAGCATCTGCAGCAAATGCAGGTGGTACGAAAATGATACTTACATTAGCTCCAGCTTTTTGAACTGCATCAGCAACAGTATTGAATACCGGCTTTCCAAGGTGCTCGCTTCCTCCTTTTCCCGGAGTAACCCCACCTACTACGTTTGTTCCGTATTCAATCATCTGACCTGCATGGAAAGTCCCTTCGTTCCCTGTAAATCCTTGTACAATTACTTTAGAATCTTTGTTTACTAAAATTGACATTTTATTGTTGTTTTAATTTATTTTTATTTTTTATTAATGCTCACAAATTTACTTAATTTTCTTTTGATTTCAGATAAATCTTAAGAATTGTTTATTTGAGATTTCTCAGTTTTACTTCTTTCTTCAGATATGTTTTAAAATCTTCTGCAAACATCCCGATATAAGTCCCTTTTTCCAGATCTCTGTTGACTCCCGTTTTTCCCAGAAGCACAGATCCGCCTTCTATTTTATTCCCGGAAGCGATACCTACCTGTCCCCATAATGTTACTTCATCTCCTATCACACAACAGCCTGCAATTCCCACTTGTGAAGCTATGAGGCATTTTTTCCCGATTACGGTATCATGGCCGATCTGAATCTGATTATCTAAAACGGAACCTTCTCCGATCACTGTCGAGTCCGTAACTCCCCGGTCAATTGTACAGTTGTTTCCTATTTCCACATTATTTTCAATGACAACATTTCCTACAGAAATCAGGCGGTCAAAATTTCCGTTTAATTTTCTGTAATAAAAGGCATCACCTCCCAAAATCGTTCCGGACTGTATGATTACGTTGTCTCCGATTACTGTTCTGTCACCAATGACAACATTCGGAAAGATCAGTGTATTTTTCCCGATCGTCACATTGTTTCCGATCACTGCGGAATGGTGTATTTTTGTGCCTTCACCAATTTCAACATCATGAAGCTCTTCAGTGAAGTTATATATCCTGGTGAAATGGGTATTGATCTTATTGAAATCCCTGAACGGGTCATCGGAAACCAAAAGCGCTTTTCCTTCCGGACATTCAACTTCTTTATCAATCAGGATAATGGTTGCCGCAGAGTTTAATGCTTTATCGTAATATTTCGGATGGTTGACAAAAACTATTTCTCCGGGTTTTACCATATGAATTTCATTGGTTCCCAATACTTCAAAATCTTCGGGGCCAATAAATTTTGATCCGATTAAATCAGCAATCGTTTTAAGTTTTTGTGGAGAATGGAATCTCATAAAAATTGATTTTCTTATAAAACAAAATTCGGACTGCAAATGCAAACCGAATTGATGTAAATTGTATTATTATTTTACTCTTTCCAAGTAAGAACCGTCTTCTGTGCTTACTTTGATTCTGTCTCCCGGCTCAATAAACAAAGGCACCATTACTCTTGCTCCTGTTTCAACGATTGCGTTTTTAAGAGCATTGGTAGCGGTATTTCCTTTCACTCCCGGATCAGCTTCTATAACATCTAAATACACTGATTGAGGAAGCTCTGCAGAAAGCGGGGTTTCATCAGCTTCTTTCAAAATAATTGTCACTTCTTCACCTGCCTTCATAAACTGAGAGTTTTCAATCATTTCTTTATTAAGGTAAAGCTGAGAGAAATCATCATTGTTCATAAAGTGGAAACCATTTTCATCATCATAAAGATATTGGAATTTTCTGGTAATCACTTTTACTTCATCGATTTTGTGACCTGCCGAAAATGTGTTGTCAATCACTTTCCCGTTGGTTACCGATTTCAATTTTGTTCTTACGAAAGCCGGTCCTTTTCCTGGTTTAACGTGAAGGAATTCAATCACTTTAAAAATATCGTTGCTGTATTCAATGCAAAGTCCCTTTCTGATATCGTTACTTGTAGCCATTAATTTTTTATATTTTACTTATTTTCTTTTTTTAAACTGTATACCTGTTCCCTGAGACGGCATTCTGTTGAATGTATTGTTATTGAATGAATTTACATTATTCTGTAATTTATTCACATTCTCCTGAACCGGCGAGTTATACTTATCTGTACTTCCAAAAATCGAACTGTTATTATTCTGTTGTTTCAGAATATTATTTAAGTTGCTTTTTGCGATGCTGTCTTTTGACTGATTCACGACTTTTCTTTCCAAAATTGAATTTTTGGTCGTTTTTTCAACTTTTAAACCTTCTGTTTGTTGTCCATATAACAAGGACACTGAAGGAATCATTGCTAATAAAATTAAATTTTTCATATTTGTGTGTTGTGTGTTTTTTATTAATTACTGTCCTTTCCGGTTCCGTATCCTTTAACGATACCTCTTGGAGAGTTCTGAATGAATTGAAGAATCTCGTCTCTTTCAGCTGTCGGAAGCATTTCTTTTTCAATATGTGAAATAGCCTGGGAAACGTTCATTTTCATCTGGAAAATAGCTCGGTAGATCTTCTGGATTTCAAAGATTTTTTCATTGGTAAACCCTCTTCTTCTTAAACCTACGGAATTGATTCCTGCATAAGACATCGGCTCTCTCGCTACTTTTACATAAGGCGGGATATCTTTTCTCACCAATGTTCCACCGGAAATCATGACGTGCTTTCCAATTTTCCCGAACTGGTGCACTGCACTAAGGCCACCCATTACGGTGTAATCTCCTATTTCCACGTGCCCTGCAATACCGCAACCGTTTACAATGATCACGTGATCACCGATAACACAGTCGTGTGCAATATGGGAAGTTGCCATGATCAGGCAGTTTTTACCAATTTTAGTAAATCCAAGAGCTTTTGTACCTCTGTTTACTGTTACACATTCTCTGATCGTGGTTTCATCACCAATAATTACCTGCGTATCTTCACCGTCGAACTTTAGATCCTGAGGAATGGCAGAAATCACCGTGCCCGGAAAAATTCTACAGTTTTTACCGATTCTGGCTCCATCCATAATGGTAACATTGGGGCCGATCCAGGTTCCTTCTCCGATTTCCACATCCCCTGCAATTGTAGTAAATGGTTCTACAATAACATTTTTGCTGATTTTTGCACGTTTATCTACGGCTGCTAATTGATGAATCATTTAATCAACTTTATTTTTTGCAACTTGGGCCATTAATTCTGCTTCTACTGCTACAGTATCTCCCACATATCCGAATCCCTGCATATGAACAATACCTCTTCTGATAGGCTCTATCAATTCGATTTTGAAAATCATGGTATCTCCCGGAACTACTTTTCTTTTAAATTTCACTTTATCGATTTTAATGAAATAAGTAGAATAGTTTTCAGGATCCGGAACGCTTGCCAACACAAGGATGCCTCCGGTTTGCGCCAAAGCCTCCACCTGCAGTACTCCCGGCATTACCGGCTCTTTAGGAAAATGTCCAACAAAGAAGGGTTCATTCATGGTAACATTCTTAAGCCCTACGACATGAGAGTCCGAAAGCTCAAGAACTTTATCTATTAATAAAAACGGAGGTCTGTGAGGCATAAGCTTCATAATTCCGTTGATATCAAAAACAGGTTCTTTCGTTAAGTCAAAATCCGGAACATTCTTTTTCTTCTGCAATTTCCACTGACGGTTCAGTTTTTTTGCAAATTGTGTATTCACATAATGTCCGGGTTTGTTGGCAATAACTTTACCTTTTATTTTTACTCCGGCCAAAGCAAGGTCACCGATCACATCTAATAATTTGTGTCGTGCAGCTTCGTTAGGGTAATTTAAGTTGAGATTGTCAAGAATACCATTCGGTCTGATAGAAACATTGTCTTTACCGAATGCTTTCTTTAGTTTTTCTGTTGTTTCAGGAGTAAGGTCTTTATCTACGTATACGATGGCGTTAGAAATATCACCACCTTTGATCAAACCGTGATCTAAAAGCATTTCCAGCTCATGTAAAAAGCTGAAGGTTCTTGCAGATGAGATTTCTTCTTTAAACTCTGAAATATGTTTAAGGGTAGCATTCTGGGTTCCTAAAACTTTAGTCCCAAAATCTACCATTGTAGTAATTTCGTAATTATCTGAAGGAATAATTGTGATTTCGGAGCCTGTTGCAGGGTCTGCATAGCTAAGAACCTCTTTTACAACCAGATATTCTCTGGCAATATTCTGTTCTACTACTCCTACACTTTCAATCGCTTCAACAAAGAACTTTGAAGATCCATCTAAAATCGGAGGTTCGGAAGCATCCATTTCCAACATTGCATTATCGATATCACATCCTACCAATGCCGCTAAAAGGTGCTCACACGTATTGATTTTTACGCCCAATTTTTCCAGCGTCGTTCCTCTTTCGGTTGCTACAACATAATTAACATCTGCTTCGACCTGAGGGTGCCCCTCCAAATCTGTTCTTACAAATACAAAACCTGTATTTTCTTTAGCAGGCTTTATGGTAAGTTTTACTTCTTTACCTGTATGAAGGCCAATTCCAGAAAGCGTTACTTCTTCCTGAAGCGTTTTTTGCATATCACTCATTAGTATGATCTTTTGAGGTATTCTCAAGATTATTTATTCTTTTTACTATTTCAGTGAAATTTCTGAAATGCACATAGTTTCTAAGGTAGTCATTATAACTTATTGCCGGGGATCCGTACAATGTTTCTTTGTCGCTCACACTGGAATTTACCCCACTCTGAGCCTGTATTTTCACCTGATTACCTATTTTTATATGCCCGACAACACCTACCTGCCCACCGATCTGATTCCAGTCACCGATGGTAGTAGATCCTGCAATTCCGGCTTGTGCAGCAATTACATTGTTCTGTCCGATCTTAACGTTATGTGCAATCTGGATCAGGTTATCGATTTTAGTTCCCTTTCCGATAACGGTAGAACCAATGGTAGCTCTGTCAATGCTACAGTTAGAACCTATTTCAACATCATCTTCAATGATAACATTTCCCAACTGAGGAATTTTTTTAAACCCTTCTGCCGTTGGCTGAAAACCAAATCCGTCACCACCCACTACGGTATTGGAGTGAATGACACAATTATCACCAATGATGCAATAATCATATATTCTTGCTCCGCTGTCAATTTTACAGTTCTTCCCTATTTTTACTCCTTTCCCGATATAAACATGAGGATAAATCTGGGTTCCTTCTCCTATTTTTGCTTTTTCCGAAACATAGGTAAAGGCTCCGATATAGGCTTTATCACCTATTACCGCAGTATCATGAATAGAAGAGCCGTCTTCAATTCCTTCTTTTCTGCCCTGCATTTCCTGATACAGATTCATCAGAACCTGAAAGGAAAGATAGGCATCTTTTACGGCAATAACGGTAGGATTGTAGTTATCTTTTTCTACAAGGTTTTCCGAGACGATAATAACGGAACATTTGGAAGTGTCCAGAAAATGAGAGAACCGATCTTGTGCTATAAAAGAAAGATGCCCTGATTCCCCACTTTCAATTGGTGAAACTCCAGTAATAAGTGCGTTTCCGTCACCGATTATTTTTCCGTCAATAAAACTTGCAATTTGCGAAGCTGTAAATTCCATATTCTGCAAAGATAAGAAATTCTATAATTCGCAAACATTTTTTAGTTTTGGGATTGTGAAATTTAAGATTCTTTAAGAATTTATTTTGCAATATCTCGTGGGAAAGTTAAAATATATCTCGTGGTTTTATTTCTTATTAATCCTGATAAAAGCTGGTCTTCCGACTCGTCCAGCCTGATTTTCACACCATTTTTCTGTAACAAATAGATGGGCTGCTTTTCAGCATTGTACGGCAGTAGTTTTCTTTTAATTTCATGTACCAGTTCACCTCCGTTATCAATTCCAAAAAATTCATTGGTTTTTATTATTTTTTCCTCAATAAATTGTGGTTCAAAAGGATGTGATGAAATAATTGTTTTAGGAAGATTTCTCTGTATCACACACTTACACCAATAGGCAAGGATAAAGTCATCAGAATTCTGCCATGTTTTCATTGCCTGAATCACGTCATTATCATCAAGCCGGGTAAATCTTTCTACATCTTCATCCGTTGCCGCTCCTTTTGCCCTGTATAAAAAGTATTTCAGGTTGTCTGTAGCCGGCAGATCAACTCCCTGAGAAACCAGGTATTTTGCTCTTTTAAGGATTTTAACCAGAATAAACTCAGCCAGAGCCGATGTTTTGTGATAATACACCTGCCAATACATAAACATTCTTGCCGTTAAAAAATTTTCAATGGAATAAATTCCTTTGGCATCTATCACCAGCTCTCCTTCTTCACAGACATTCATCATGGAAATAATTCTCTGGGTATTAATATTCCCTTCTGAAACTCCGGTAAAAAAACTGTCTCTTTTCAGATAATCCAACCGGTCAACATCCAATTGAGATGAGATCAGCTGATTGAAAAATTTTCTATGGTATTTCCCCTGAAACATTTGAATGGCTACTGATAATTGACCGTCAAACTCGTCATTCAGCCTGTTCATAAGCAGTAACGAAAGATTTTCATGATGCCAGTCATCCATCAGCATACTTTCCAAAGCATGGGAAAACGGGCCATGACCGATATCATGCATTAAAATGGCAAGCATCGCTCCTTTTTCTTCTTCTTTCGAAATGTCGACCCCTTTCAGTTTTAAAGTTTCCAGTGCTGTAAACATTAAATGCATGGCACCCAAAGCATGGTGAAATCTCGTATGGGTAGCTCCCGGAAAAATTAAGTTTAAAAGCCCGGTCTGTGAAATCCTTCTCAATCTTTGAAAATAGGGATGTTCAACGATGTCGAATAAAATTTCGTGAGGGATTTTGATAAAACCGTGAACAGGATCATTGATGATTTTTAGCTTATTCTGCATTGAGTATTATATGAGTACAAATTTAGGAAAGACAATAGAAACCATCAAATTAATATTAATAAATCCTTGTAAGAACAATATCATAAGTTCTGTCTATATTTCCATTATTGGTAATTTCAATATTACCTACAGATGAAATTGACAAGGTGTAATTAAATGCTGTAGCATCACCTCCTGCACAGTTTACAAGACCCGTCCAAGTAGTATTAAGCGTAGAAGCCGGGGTTGCTCCTACTCTAGTAACCGTTGGAGACTGATTTGTACCTCTGTTCAACATTCCGCCCAAAAGATTGATAGTCAATCCATTATTCAAAGGAGTATTGCCTATATAATATTCGGCTGTACCTACTGCCCCACATGCATTTGCAACATAAACTATTGCCTTATAAATTCCTTGCGGCAAACCTGTAATGAGATTTGAAGTAGAACCCGGCGTTAATGTAGGTGATACTGTATGTACTGTTGTCCCTAAATATACAGGGTTATTTTTAACTAAGACACCATTGATGTCACTAAGCACGGGAGTAATGTAAGTGTTTAACGGCACAGCACTCATCACTCTTACTTTTGCATCTCCATTAACGTCCAGCTTATTATCGGGAGCAGGTGTTCCTATCCCTACGTTGCCTGTTTGGGCGAAAATACTACCTGAAATCAATATAGAAACTAAAATATATTTATTTTTCATAATACAGTGATTTAATATACAAATATATAAGAAAAAACAGCATATTTTACAGAATTCTAATCAGAATTAACTGATTTATTGAAAACATTTGTCCCATTTATGTTTAAAAATTATCTTTGATTTAATAAAACCCGAATAACCTTCAATGAGAAAATTCTCACTTTTCATTCTGCTATTTTTAAGTTTACATTTTCAAGCTCATGAATTTATCTGAAGTTCAGAAACTGGAATCGCTCTGCAAGGTTTGGGGATTTTTAAAATATTATCATCCCGATGTTGCCAAAGGAACTTTTGATTGGGATCAACAGCTTTTTCAGAAAATTCATGAGCTTGAAAATATCAACGATAAAAATCAATTGAATGAATTATATTCTAATTGGATTGACAGTCTTGGAAAAGTTGAAACTTGTTTATCATGTCAAAAGGAAGATTCCAAAATCTATTTCCTTAAAAATTTTGATCTGAGCTGGATCAATGATAAAAATATATTTGCAGACCATGTTATTCAGAAATTAAATGAAATTGAAAACAACCGGTTTATTGGTGATCCCTATTATTTTGGAAAAGGTGGAAGAAAAATATTTTTCAAAAATGAAACTGCTTATGGTTCAAAATACACCTCAAAACAGATTTCACTTTTGGAATTATTCAGATATTGGAATTATGTAGAATATTTTTTTCCTTACAAATATGAAACCGATCAAAACTGGAATGAGGTTTTAACAGAAATGATTCCAAAATTTATTGCTATCAATAATGATGTAACGTATCATCTGACACTGGCTGAATTGGTGGCTAAAGTGGATGATTCACATGCATTTTTATTTTCACCGCTGATCAGTCTCAATCAATACGGAAGAAGAACAATTCCGGTGGAATACCGGTATGCCGAAGGAAAGCTGGTCGTGACCAAAATAAATTCCACTAGATTTAATGAACCCAATTTGTTGAAAACCGGCGATGTTATTTATGATATCAACGGGAAAACAATTCCACAAATTGTTAACAGCTTAGGAAAATATATTCCTGCTTCCAATTCCTGGGGTAAGGTGAAAAAAGTGAAAAACCTTCTTCTTTTTTCCAATCATGATTCTATTGACCTTAAACTGGAAAGAGATGGTCAAAATTTAGCCTTAAAAATAAAGACCTATCTTCTCAGAGATATTATTTATGAAAAAAATATTCAGCCGGGAAAATGGAAATATTTAGATGAAAGCCGGAAAATCGGTTACGTCAATATGGAACTTATTGAAAAGGAAGATCTGGATGAAATGTATGCTTCTTTAAAAAGTGCTGAATCTATTATTTTCGATTTAAGGAACTACCCGAAACAGACCATTTTACCTTTAAGTAAGCTTTTGCTGCCTGAAAATACAATTTATTATAAGTTTAATTATCCGGAAACTACTTATCCCGGTA
Organism: Chryseobacterium tongliaonense; assembly: GCF_041224435.1. Classification (NCBI taxonomy): domain Bacteria; kingdom Pseudomonadati; phylum Bacteroidota; class Flavobacteriia; order Flavobacteriales; family Weeksellaceae; genus Chryseobacterium; species Chryseobacterium tongliaonense. Next base: position 314,436 of record NZ_JBGFFD010000003.1, read on the forward strand.
AATTTTACAGCAGAAAAAGCAGTATCGGAAAAAGAAATAATGAATATTACCAAGGAAATGTGGTAGTTTTGGCAGATGAGAATACCCAGAGCCAGGCTGAAACCACAACCATGATGTTTAAGCAGCATCCGAAAACAAAAGTCATAGGAAGCTATACTTCAGGAGCCAATGGAGATATTATCCGGTTTAAGATCGCTGATTTGGACACCAGCTTCACCGGCCTTGGCGCTTATTATCCGGACGACAGAGAAACCCAAAGGATCGGAATCATTCCGGACATCCTTGTGCAGCCTACCGTTGCAGGCATAAGGGAAGGGAAAGATGAGGTTCTGGAAAGAGCCCTAGAATATATAAAAACAGGCCATTAATTATAATGGAAAACAGGTGATAATTCACTATATTTCATTTAACTTTAATTTAACTAATTATCTGTTCTTTTTGGCAGATTTTAGAAAGGATTGGTCAGCATTTTGATACTATAACCATGTAAAAAATAAATATTATGTCGGAAAAGATACTATGGATAGATGATGAAATAGATTTACTTAAACCTCATATCGTATTCTTAGAAAAAAAAGGTTATCAGGTAACCCCTGTTAACAACGTGAATGAGGCATTGGAATTAATAGATTCTGAAAAATTTGCACTAACGCTTATCGATGAAAATATGCCGGGAATTTCCGGTCTCGAAGCCATTCCTATGATCAAAGAAAAAGACAGCTCTTTAAAGATCGTTATGGTAACTAAAAGTGAGGAGGAACATATTATGGAGGAAGCCATCGGCTCACAGATTGCGGATTACATTTTAAAGCCTGTCAACCCGAACCAGATTTTGCTTTCATTAAAGAAAAACCTCCAGCAGGATGATCTTGTTGAGCAAAAAACCATTTTACAATATCAACAGGAATTCAGAAACCTTTCTATGGAACTTTCTTATTTAAGATCGTACCAGGAATGGGCTGAATATTATAAGAAAATTGTGAACTGGGAAATTAAGTTTGATAAGGTTGCAGATAATGAATTTGCCGACCTTCTTCAATCTCAGAAAGAGGAAGCCAACATACAGTTCGCAAAATTCATTGAAAACAATTACGAAGACTGGTTAAGCGGTCCTGATAAACCGATTATGAGCCATACCCTTTTCAAGGAAAAAGTGAAAGCTGAAGTTGAAAAAGATAAGGTTCTTTTATTAATGGTTGACAATCTCCGATATGATCAATGGAAAGTGATTGAACCTCTGTTTACAAAGTATTACAATAAAGTTTCGGAAGATTATTATTACAGCATCCTTCCTACGGCAACCCAATATGCAAGAAACTCTTTCTTTGCAGGCTTAATGCCGTCTGAGATTGAGAAACGTTTCCCGGATAAATGGTTTAATGACAATGAGGAAGGAAATAAAAATGAATACGAGCGTGATTTTCTTGAAGACCAGATGAAAAGAATCGGTTTAGGCTCTAAATCGATGAAATATCTAAAAGTACTGAATGCAGATTTTGAAAGAAAAATCTATGATGATTTCAATCAGCACAAAAACAATGATTTATTAGTTATTGTTTACAACTTTATCGATATCCTTTCACACGCCAAAACTGATAATCATATTGTAGATCAGCTGATCCGTGATGATAAAACATTCAGATCCCTGACCTTAAACTGGTTTGAAAATTCTTCGTTATTGAAAATCATTAAAATAGCTGCTGAAAACGGGTTTAAATTGGTAATTACGACTGATCACGGAACCGTTTACGTTAAAAAACCGAGCAAGGTTGTGGGTGACAGAGAAACATCTACCAATATCCGCTATAAAACCGGTAAAAGCTTAACGTATGATGACAGTGATGTTTGGGCGATTACTAATCCCGAAAAATTATTTTTACCAAAAGGAAATTTAAGTTCCAAATATATTTTTGCCAAGAATAATATTTTCCTGGCTTATCCTAAGAATTATAATCACTTTGTAAATTACTATAAAGAAACCTACCAACATGGCGGAATTTCACTTGAAGAATGTATTATTCCTATCAGCATTTTAGAACCCAAGTAGTTTTTTTTCATAGTTTATTTAATTTTGGGTTTAAGGCGGAAAAAATCAATTGATTTTTTCCGCTTCTTTTTTTCCGGTCTCTTTTAATAGTCTCCAAGAGTTCCTATCTTAGCAAAAAAACAATGTTCATTATTTCGCTTACTTATATCACTTCTCTGGAAAAGGTAGAACGCTTTATTCCGGAACACAATAATTTCCTTGAAAAATATTTCAGCCTTGGGAATTTTATCGCCTCAGGCAGGAAAGAGCCCAGAACGGGAGGAATTATCCTGGTGAATGCCGGTTCAAAGCAGGAAGTTGAAGAGATCATTAAGGAGGATCCTTTTCATATCCATCAGATAGCGGATTATGATATCATAGAATTTATTCCATCAAAATACAACGAACACTTTAAAATATTTATACATAACTCATGAGGTTAATCACTTATAATGTCAACGGAATCCGGGCTGCCTTTACAAAAGATTTTATGGGCTGGCTGAAGACGGCTGATCCGGATATCATCTGCATTCAGGAGAGCAAAGCGGGAAACGACCAGATTGATATTGAAAGTCTTGAAAAATCAGGTTATCATAGTTATTGGCATTCAGCCGTGAGAAAAGGTTACAGTGGGGTCGGAATTGCCTCAAAAACCAAGCCTCTTCATGTAGAGTACGGCTGTGGAATTGAAAGCTATGATAACGAAGGAAGAATCATTCGTGCCGATTTCGATGGCTACTCCGTCATTTCAGTATATGTTCCCTCTGCGTCCAATATTGAAAGACTGGGTTTTAAAATGCAGTTTTGCCATGACTTTCTGGCCTACATTAAGAATTTAAAAAAAGAAATTCCGAATCTCGTTATCTCCGGAGATTTCAATATCTGTCATCAGGCGATTGATATCCATGATCCTGTCCGTTTAAAGAACGTTTCAGGCTTTTTACCTATGGAAAGGGAATGGATGACCAATTTCATCGAAGAATGCGAACTGATAGACAGTTTCAGGTTTTTTAATAACGAACCGGACAATTATACATGGTGGAGCTACAGACAGAATGCAAGGGCTAATAATAAAGGCTGGAGGCTTGATTATAATTTTACATCATATGCTTTAAAGGATAAGCTTTCCAGAGCTGTTATCTTAAAAGAAGCCATGCATTCAGACCATTGTCCTGCTTTGCTCGAATTGAATGTTTAATCCCAATAAAAAAGCCAACTGAATCAGTTGGCTTTTTTTTAATTTAAATCATAAATTTAATCGACAATTTCATATTCAATCGGAATTGTACCATGACTGATATTTCCGATTTCGTCGAACGCGGCTTTAGACATATCTAATGCTCTTGATGAATGGAAAGGTCCTCTATCATTTATCCTTACTATAACCTCTTTTCCATTATTCAGATTGGTAACTTTAATCGTTGTACCAAAAGGAAGCGTTCTGTTTGCAGCAGTAAACTTTGAATTATCAAAGATCTCTCCGCTAGCTGTTTTTCTACCGTTAAATTTATCGTGGTAGTACGATGCATAACTTGTTTTTTTCGCATCCATGGTATTATTCGTAAAAGAATAAACACCAAGTGTTGAAATCATCATTATGATTACGAGAATGAATCTTTTCATCATGTTGAAATTTTATTGGTTTTGACAGGGCAAAAGTATCAGGAATCTTCTAAAGTCCCTACTCGAATTGTTAAAAACAGTTAACAAAAACAAAACAATTTGTTAAAATATATTGTAAGTCCCTGCCAATAGGGGTTTTAGAGCACACTGTTAAAAAGTGTTAAAATAAAGCTATAAAAGTTAACATAATTAACAAGCTTCAGCATAATTGTTTACAGCGTATTTTAAAACTAACTGAAAGTCAATATTTTAACAATATATTAACTTTTAAAAAATATCAGTACAAACAATCGCTACTCAAAAATATATCATTAAGCGAATTCATTACAAACTTAAATCTCTTTTCATGCCTCTCATCTACATTAACATAACAACCTATTAAAAATTGTATTTATATTCTTTAATACTGAGGTATAAATTTCTTTTAATTAAAGTAGCGAGTACAAAAAAACCAATGAGAATTCCCATTGGTTTTTATTTTTATATGATTAAAATAATCAATTTTTATTTAAGATATTCCAATACATAATCGTATGTTCCTGCAGGATATACTACAGACATACTTGGAGAACCAGTAATAGCGTTACCAGCGGAAGTACCTAAAGTATAAGAATACAATTCTCTGGAATATACTGTATTAGTACCTGCTCTGTAAATTGTAATAGCATACATGGCCGTCATTCCCGTAGGAGAAGGGATATTTACTGCAGTAGAAGTTCCTGAAGCAGCAAATGTACCTTTGATAGCATATACCTGAGCATTATTTATAGCAGTATTTGTAACAGTTTCTGTAGTTCCAACATTTACTCTTGAACTACCTCCAAGCGGTCTCCAAACCCCTGGATTAACACTACTTGTACTAGAACCGGTTGGGTTGAAGAAGAAATAGTATCCCGGTGTAACTGCTGTTGCAGTTGAAGATCTGTTACCAGCTGTAAGCGTAGTACCGGTAGCATTGTTATATACAATCATACCGTCAAAATAAGTTGGGAACGTAATACCGTCTGCAAGGGTAAGATCAAATTCAAAGTTAACCAAGTCAACACTGGGAACAACAATACCTTTACCAACGTTAGGACCAGCACCAGCTTCTGTACTGAAAGACGTACTACCATCAAAGATAACGTTAGAGTTAGTAATTGTATTTTGAGTACCGTTATTTACTGCTATCTGAGCATTGTAAAGAGAACCAAAGGCTGTTATAGCCAAAAGGCATAAAATATTTTTCATTGTTTTCGTATTTTTTAAATTATTTTTGAGCTGCTACCCATAAAGTTCCAGTCCATGCAAACTCAATTCCTCTGAATTGGTTTACAACAATATTTCCTCTAAGGTTTGTAGTATCAAATGCCAATCCAGTTGCTGTAATATTGTTATTGAATATTTTAACAACTCTACCTATGTCCGCTGCTGTATTAGTAAGGTTAGGCAATGAAATAGTAATAGTACCGGATCCGTTAGTAACAACTAAATGATCTGTAGGCTGAACAGTATAAGAAGCTGTTGTTACAGTAGTAACTGTTCCTCTGATACCTTCATATCTCTGAGGAGTAGCAGAACCGCCACCACCAACAGCAACCCAAACAGCGCTTGGACCATCATAGTAGTAGAATCCTGTTGCAGTTACATTTGCAGTTTTAGTTGTAGAAGCACCACTAACATCAGTAACGAAAACAATTGCACCATTCTGATTGTCAGCTGCAACTGTACCACTGTTACCATAAGCAGCATCTTTAGCTGCCAATTGAGTTCTTGTCATACGAGGGACCAATAGCGCGTCAGGTCTGGTAGTGTCAGCAGTATTAGCTACAACATCCAAAGTAGCCGCAGGTGTAGTTGTATTTACACCCACACGTCCTTGCTGAGCCTTAGATAGCGCGGAGAAACAAACGAGCATAGTCGCTGTGAATAAAAATTTTTTCATAAGTTTTTAAAGATTTTTAAATTACTTTTTTTTTTCACCAATAATTTTCAGGCCTAAAATGTCTGAATACCAAGTTATGCTATTTACATATCAAAATAAATTAAAAATATAATGATATTCTGATATAACAAAATTGAGTTCTAAACAATTAGACTAATAAGAAATTATTTATGTTGCAAATTTAAGATATAATTTTTTAATATTAACACTTTATATTTAAAAAAACAAACACATCTTAAATGAAAACAATACAATCAACTGACAATCAATCAATTAATTATTTTAAGCTAAAAATTAAAATTCATTAATTTTTATTAATATAATATTTTAAAAATACTAATAATTAGAAATACTTAAAAATTCCCTATTCTAAGAGATAATATGTTAAATTAATTCGCCATACAAATCAAACTCTTCTGCAGAAGTGATTTTTACTTCAGCAAATTCACCAATCGAAATATAAGTATTGTCTGCGGAAACCAGTACGGTATTATCTACATCTGGAGAATCATATTCTGTTCTTCCAATAAAATAGTTACCTTCTTTTCTGTCAAATACACATTTATAAACCTGTCCGATTCTTTCCTGATTTTTTTCCCAGGAAATCTGGGACTGAATTTCCATAATCTCTTCAACTCTTGCTTCTTTTACTTCCTGAGGAATAGTATCTTCTAAAACGTATGCCGAAGTATTTTCTTCATGAGAATAAGTAAAACATCCTAATCTGTCAAACCTTTGTTCTTTTACCCAGTCTTTCAATTCCTGAAATATCTCCTCTGTTTCGCCAGGGTATCCGACAATTAAAGTTGTTCTGATCGCCATATCCGGAACTTTCTCTCTGAATTTAGCCAAAAGAGCATCAGTTTTTTCATGGGTGGTTCCCCGCTTCATAGATTTCAACAGATCTGAATTAATATGCTGAAGAGGAATATCAATATAATTACAAACTTTAGGTTCTTCTCTGATGATATCTAGAACATCTTCCGGAAATCCGCTTGGAAATGCATAATGAAGACGGATCCATTCGATACCTTCAACTTTTACCAGTTCTTTCAGTAAATCTCCAAGAGCACGTTTTTTATAGATGTCTAACCCGTAGTAGGTAAGATCCTGAGCGATCAGAATTAGTTCTTTAGTTCCTTTCTTAGCCAGTTTCTGAGCTTCATTGACTAATTTTTCGATAGGTGTTGAAACGTGAGTACCACGCATCAGAGGGATAGCACAGAATGAACAAGGTCTGTCACAACCTTCTGAAATCTTCAGGTAAGCATAATGTTTTGGAGTTGTTGTAAGTCTTTCACCTACCAGCTCATGTTTATAATCTGCTCCAAGGTGCTTTAACAAAATCGGGAGATCTCTGGTTCCGAAATACTGGTCTACATCCGGAATTTCTTTAATCAAATCCGGTTTATATCTTTCAGAAAGGCATCCTGTCACAAAAACTTTTTCTACCTCGCCTCTGTTTTTAGCTTCTACATAATCAAGAATTGTGTTAATAGATTCTTCTTTTGCATTATCAATAAATCCGCAGGTATTGATGACCACAATATCACCTTTGTCTTCATGTACTACTTCTTTTCCATTAGCTTTCAGCTGACTCATTAATACTTCAGAGTCATACACATTCTTAGAACAACCAAGAGTGACGATGTTTATTTTCTTTTTCCCTACAGATTTTGTACGCATCTTTTTGATTTTGAGTTTGCAAAGATACGAAATATTAAAAAGCTTCCATTAAAAAATAAAAACCACTGATGATAGTGGTTTTTCAATCCGTATTTAGAAATCTTTATCGAGAAATCCGGGAGCGTTCTGATCTTTTTCCGAAAGTACAGCTTCGCTTTCACTGATCTTCCAATCTATATGAAGTTCAGGATCATTAAATTTCACGCTTCCTTCAGATTCTTTATTATAAAAATTATCACATTTATAAGCAAATACCGCTGTATCACTGATTACAGAAAAACCGTGACCAAAGCCTCTCGGGATATACAACTGTAATTTATTTTCTTCGGTAAGCTCGATACCAAACCATTTTCCGAATGTAGGGGAATCTTCTCTCAGATCTACTGCCACATCCCAAACTTTTCCTTCTAAACAGGAAACCAGTTTGGCCTGCGCATGTTCTCCTTTCTGCAGATGAATCCCTCTCAGAACGCCATAAGAGGATTTGGAAATATTGTCCTGAACGAAATGACCGTTCATCCCCGTCAGTTCTTCAAATTTTTTCTCATTGAACTTTTCAAAAAAATAACCTCTTTCATCTTCAAAAACAGTAGGTTCCAGGATGTAACAGTCTTTAAGTGGAGTTTCTTTTATCTTCATAAAATTATATCTGATAAGTAATTTCTTTATCTTAATTTTTTTGACAATCAATTATTTTTTTTCAATATGTAAAAATAAGTATATCTCCGGGTAAAATAATATCATTATATTTCTTTAAAACAGAAAGCAGCTTTGATTTGCCTGAATTATTATCTACTTTTTTAAGTGCTATCTGCAAACGGTAATCTAGATTCAAATTTTCATTTAAAGATTTATTCTGAACAATAATGAATTTATTTTTACCTTTAGACATCAAAGAAATCAAAGCATTTTTCCCATAGGTTGAAAAGACTTTAAATTGTTTAGGAACAGAATACAACTTTGAAGTTCCTGAAGGTATTTCATTTCCCATATGATAAACCGCGTCTGATTTTGCTCCAGAGAATATCCATGCTAATTTCTGAATTTGTTCATTGACGGTTTTAACAATGCTGTAGGTAGGTGTAGGATTTCCTTTTTCATCCACAATAGCATAAGAATAATTATTTTGTCTCCAATGTAAATCATTAACAGACCAATAAGTATAATATTGTATCCCTTGAGCACCATATAAAATATTACCGAATTGCTGCAGTCTGAGCGAAGCTAAAGTAGGTTGCCTGTATTCAAAATGGATTGCAGTGCAAGCAAATCCCCAGAAAGGTTTATTAAACTTTTGAGATTGAGACCTGATAATTTCAAGGTTTTCATAAAACTCAGGCCTTACTGTATTATTGACTACAGAATAATGATCAAAAGAAACTAAATTAATTTTTACTTTTGACAAATATTGCTCTACATAATTTTTATAGCTACTTGCTTGTAGCTGATCATTAGTGGCATAATTAGGAAATAAATTAATATATGTAAAATGCTGGCTATCTGCTTTTCTTAAACGGCTCACAATATCAGAAAGAGGTTCAAATCTAGAAGTATTCGGTTCATCCTCAATGTAATATCCTAAAAAAGAAGAATAGTTTTTTAAAATTTTAACTGCTTCCTCCGGTCTTGATTTGATTTCCGGAATCGATAAGACCATCTTTATATTCATTTTCTGTCCCAACTCCAATGCTTGAATAGCTTTTTGGGAACTTGAGTACATATTCAGGTTGACATTAAATCCAGCATCTTTTAATTTTTTAAAATTAGATTCCTCATTAAAATCCTCAGGAATTCCTTGGAAGGCTATAATTGGAAAAAAATTTTGTTGTTGAGCTTTTAAAATAAAAACACAAAAAAACAGAAATAAAATGTGTATTTTTTTTTTCAAACTTAGTTGCTGTTTAAAGTGAAAACAATTTTTATAGTCTTAAAAACAATAAGTATATCAAAAAGAACAGAATAATTTTTTATATAAAACAAATCATATTCTAGTTTCTCAAGATTATCCTTTGGGGTTGCCTTGGGCAAATTAACTTGCGCCCATCCTGTTACACCAGGTTTAATCAAATGTCTCAGATCAAACATTGCGTTTTCTTCATTGGATATTTTAACAAAGTGTGGTCTTTCGGGACGCGGACCAATAAGACTCATATCACCTTTAAGGATATTCCAGATCTGAGGAAGCTCATCAATTTTAGTAATACGAAGAAATTTACCTACGCGGTTTACGCGCATATCGTTTTTCGTTGTAAAGTCACCGCTATGCTTTGAAACCATTGTCCGGATCTTATGGATTGTAAATGGTTTTGAATTCTTCCCTACCCTTTCCTGAGAAAAAAGAACACTTCCCCGTGAGCTGAGCTTTACCATAAGAAAACCTAAAAGAATCAACGGGATCACAAATGGGATTAATAAGAGGCTCACAAGGATATCAATACATCTTTTAAGATTGAATTTTTCCTGCTTCTGTCCGATGGTAAAAATATCATCCACCAGATATTCGTTGGTTTTCAGCCTTACCAAAGGAATCCTCTTATTTACATGTTCATAAAATTCGTGAGCATCATATACGACAATTCCTTTTTTTCTTGCTGCAACGATTTCGTTTGCCAGATTCTTGTGTAAATGATTGATATTGGACGTTTCTAATACAATGCAAGAGATATTGAATCTTTCAAGATATTCTGTAACTGTTATCCGGGATTGATGAGAGTCATACAGAATTGCTTTGTATTTTTTCCTAAATTTTCGGTCATTAAGTAGTTTTAATGAGATATCACTAACATTAATGAACAAGCAGACTTTGGTGAGTACACTCACTTTAAAAACCTGCTTATTCTCTTTCATCATCACAAATGCTTTTGTCAAAATGTTTTCCACTTTATTTTCTTCAAAATGTGTTTATAAAAATGATTGATATAAAACCTCTCATTTCGTTATCTTAAATGTATAAAAAAAATTCCTACGAATTTAAGAAAGTTTTTTATACAATATATTATAGCTATATTAATTCTACAAAAGCTTTTATAGATCGTTTTTTAAACTTATTTTCCTTTTTTCATATAGCTAAATACATTTTTTTTAGATTTTGTAACAATAAATTTATTGTTTAATTTGTTATAATGGTTTTCGTTTTATTTTTCAAAATGAAGATAAACAAAAAAAATTATATTAAAAAATGATTCAATAGCATCATTTCATCCTACAAAATAATAATTTTAATGAAATATTTATTTTACAAAAGAGATTAATACTCATTTTTTTTAGCTTATACTACATTTTATATATAGCCATATATTGATCTACCATTGTCTCTATGGTCAGGTTCTTATGAAAAATTTCAGATGATTTTTCGGAAAATTCCTGATAAATCTTTTCATTCTCTAATATATAACTGATCTTTTCAGCAAAAACTGCATCTTCATTATCAATAACATATCCGTTTTGGTCATTTAATACAATTTCCGAGATCCCGCCCACATCTGATGATACAACCGGTTTTTTATAGCTTAAAGCATCTACAATAACAATCGGAATTCCTTCATAGTTGGTTGGAAGAACAAAAATATCTGCCAATTGGATATACCTTTTTGCATTCGGAAATCCCATTAAACAAAAAACATTCTCCGGAAGATCCGTATATTCTTTATCTGCCCCTATCCAGACAAAGGCGTACTGAGGAAGTAATTTTGCAATTTCAACATAGCTTTCAAACCGTTTCTGAGGTGAAATCCGGGCAATGCACATGACTACTTTCCTGTATTTCTCCACACCTTTGATGAATAATCCTTCTTCAGCTTCCGGAATGTCTACTCCATTATATACGATATGTAAATTATTTTTAATCCCTTCATTGATGATATTCTGCTTGTCATAATTACTTGCCAGAACAATAACTTTACACCGATTTTTAAGCAGTTTTTCCAATGGAAGAAATTTTCTGTAAGCAAGCCGGATAGAGTCAAATCCATGGACAGAATACACAATCTTTTTTTTAGGAAATGACAGCCTTCCCAGCACTCCTATCTTTGATGAATGAAGATGAACAACATCAGGATTTATGGATGCATAGAGTTTTTTTAACTTCAACAAAGCGCTGAAGTCTTTTACCGGAGAGATTGATCTGACGATTTCGGGTATTTTTATCTTTTTAATTTTCTCATCCAAAGCATCCCACATAGGGCCATCTTCTCCTGCTACAACGGTAATTTCATGATCCCGGCACATAGAATTGGCCAGATTGAGCACCACTGATTGGGCACCTCCTAAATCGGAGCGGGTGATAACATGTAAAATTCTCATTACCTAAATTTTATTTTATAAACAGGTTTATATTTATAAGCATCTGTTTTACTCGGTTATGCTTAATTTTTTTCATTTATAATATAGCTAATCACCTGGTTAATTTCATTATGAACTATTGCATGACTTTCAGGTAAATTATTATGCTGGACTACATTTGCAAAAGCTTCAGACATATTGAGAACGTCGTATGGGTCAAAAGTATAAGATGGAACACATACCTGAGCAACATAATCAAGTTTTGATGCAATAATCTTACAATTAAACTCCGGGGCTTCAATCAAGGGCAATCCGAAACTTTCCAGTAAAGACGGAAACACAAGATATTCGGCTTTATAATAAGCTTTTCCAACATCTTTTTTATTTGAAATATAACCTAAATTAATGATGGGATAAGATTGAGATTTTTTTAAATTAATATAATCAAATATTTCTTTAAACCTTTCCTCTACCGTAAGATAAAGATATCCTATTTTATATTGATCATAAAATATACAAAAAGCATCAATTAATCTTTTATGATTTTTGTGAGGTTCTGCAGTACCGGGGTAAAAAAAACTGTTTTTTTCCTTATTTATTATTTCAGAGGATTTTTCGATACTCTTGAAAAAAGGTAAAACTTTTATTTTATGAGTAGGAATTCCGGCTTTCTTCTGAAATAATTTCTGAATATATCCTGTCTGCACCATCCATAGGTTTGAATTTTTCAGTAGTGCATAAAATATCTTATTTTTAACATACTGCGTGATCTTTTGCTTTAGTGTAGTTTGTACACCAGTATTAAGATAACTTGCGGAGTGTAAATACATTAAAACCTGAGTGTGCTTTAAGGGTAAATGAGGTGGTATATTTCCAAGACAAAATATTTTACTGAATTTATTCTTATTTTTATTATAAAATTTACATCGATTAAAAAAACCATTTACAAACTCTACATTCCCATTAATTTCCGGCATTTGAGATTTATACCGTAGATCTAAGAGATAGCTCACTTCAGCATCTGTCTTATTAAGCTCAGAAATAAGATAATCTAAAAGAGATTTTCCACCTCCTGTATGAATAAATACAGCATCTATTAAGATCATAGTAATTCTATTCTTAAGTTTTTAAGCTTTTTTTGAGTTTCTTTAAGACTCCTGATCTTCTTATTATTTCCTATAATCGAATAGATTCCAATCATTACAGTAGTATAGAAAGATCTTTGTGCTAAAAATTTAGAAAAATCATAAGAATATTTTTTCATATAATATTTCGTAGACTTCATTTCCTCAATAAAAGAAAAGTCACTCGTACCATTTCTATCATCAATCAAATGTAAATAATTGAATTTTTTTTCAAAACGAGAACGATATTTTTCTGCTAAAAAACGTTTCTGAATATCTGATTCTTCTCTGTACAGAAATATATTTTCATCAAAAAAACCAATTTTCTCAAACTTCTTCTTATCTATAAAAAGTAATGCACCAGATAAAAAACAAAATCTTTCAATATAGATATTCATCTTGTTCAATAACATCATCACCGGACTTGTAAAAAGAAAGAATTCATACTCTGGTCGTATCCAGAAGGAAAGGTTGATTCCACCTTTTTGTTTTCCTCCGATAACAGCCAAATTTAAGTCATTCTGAAACATGTTAAGCACAGATGAAAACATAGCTGTTTTAAGAACCACGTCAGGATTAATCACACAGACAGTTTCCGATTGGCTTGCTTTTATACCTATATTATTTCCCTGTCCGTATCCACCGTTTTTTTCATTATGAATAAATTTAATATCAGAGTATTTCTCAGAGACCAACATTTTCATTTCCTCAAAAACATTAGCTTTACTATTATCCACAATAATAATTTCAAGTTGCTCTTTAGAAATATCATTATAGTTGTAGATACTTTTAATACAATCAAATATATCCTTCAAAGAGTTATAGGTAACAATAATGACAGAAATCTTTTTCATCATTCTAAAAAACCTTTTAATATGTCCGATGATTCAATCATATCCTGAAACTCTTCAGCAAAATGGCTATTCCCAAATATATAATTGGGAATTATATAAATAAAAAGACCACTTACAAAAACAATCCCTGTAATATAAATAAATCTTGTTAATTTTCTTTTTGGGGCCTGATCCTTTAAGAAATAAATATAGTAATAAAGTAGCCAAAAAACACTTAGTGTCATTACATACCTATGTCCTATAATCTGGATAATAAATGATCCGGGGATAAAGATCATTGCAAAAAAAGAAATTTTGTAAAGAAATTTAAATTGAGGATCTTCTATAATTTCCGGTTTCTCACGTATAAGAGAAATTGTCTGAATATACAGAAATACTGTAAAAAGTATGTAAGGAATTCCGTTATATAATCCACCTAAAAAACTACTTTTATTGCCTTTCTCAAAATAATCCCCAAAATGATTCAGAACTGTTCCCAGAGCAGAATTAAAAATGAATAATGCTATAACGAAAATTAATCCTGATAGAATTATGATATATTTATAAAATTTATTTACCGGAATAAAATAATAAACAGGTATGCATATCAAAAGAAACGAAAGCCCTGAATGACATAATAATGCTACAGTAATAAGAATTAAGGATAAAAGATATTTTTTGTGATAAAAAAGAAAATAAAAGCCAGTCATCAAAATAGGAAAACCCAGATAATAACGAATCTGATTAACAAGATGTACGTTATCAAGAATAAGATATGCTAAAAAGATGAAGAAAATATTTTTAGTAAATCTGGAAATAAGGAAATAATAAAGGCTTATAATAAGTACTATATGAAATTTGTAAAGATCTGTATAGGTTAAATACAGTTTCTTAAAAGATAATGTAAGCCAATAAAAGATAGGATCTGTCTTATCATCCTCATGTTTGAAAAAATAATAATACATATCCCAATCTGCTGTGTATGTAAAATCGAGAAAACAATATGTTACCACAAAAAATAAAGTAGCATTAAATATATAGGCTACAAATTTTGAAGGCAACTGCTCAATTAACTGACCTATATAAAATAAAATGACGCATAAAATAATTAGAAGAGTCAAACCAGATTTGTTTTTATTTTTTTCAATTGTTGAATAACAGTATTAATATCTTTATTATAAAAAGCATTTATATTTTCTGTTATAAAATCTTTATTTAGATTGTTAAAGTCCAATTGTAATAACTCCTCAATAACTTCGTCATTGAATCTCTTCTTAATTACCCTAGCAGGATTACCTCCAATAATGGAATAGGGAGGAAATGATTTTGTAACCACAGAGCCTGCTGCTACAACACATCCCTGCTCCAATGTCACACCAGATAAAATCAAACAATCGGTTCCAACCCAAACATCATCTTTCAAAGAAATATTTCCTTTTGAAAAAGCTTCTTCTTCATTTTTGAAATAAGCTTTAAATGGATAAGTCGATATGAAGTTATAATGATGATTTCCTCCCAAAATAAATTTAACGCCTTTTGCAATGGAACAAAAGGAACCAATATTCAGAAATTCATCTTTTTTTTTGCTATAGCTATAGATTTCCAGGGGACCATAAGTATATTTTCCAACTATAACCTTATCTGAAGGAAAAAGAACAACGGGATGAGTAAAGTTATGCTTATTTTTTGTCTTCCAACGATAGGTATGTATTCCCAAAACGATTGGATCATAAAAAAGTTTCAAAAAAAATTTCAGAATACTAAAAATCATTTCTTTAAAAATTTGTGACACATGAATGCTATTTCTTTTCTAAAGATAAAGTAAAAAAAGAGGCTGTAAAATATAATAACTATTATTCCGGGAAGAATATTATAAAACCATCTATTATCACGATAATTGATAAAGTAAAAGGTACTGAACAAAAGTATACCTCCAATAATTGAATACAAAACTATATTCCAACTTTTAAAAAAGCTTTGTTCTGTAATATTCGCAACAAAAAAAGAAGTTATAATGTATTGCAACAAAAATTGTATAAAAATTCCTGTACATATTCCGTTAATTCCATAGGGGTATAATAATATCAGGATAGCAATTCCTAAAAGTTTAGTGATAACCTCAATCCAAAAATAATTATTTGTTTTACCAAGTATCTGAAACACATTCATGTTCAGTACAATAACAGGGTAATACAATATTGATCCGAGCAAAATCTGAAACGGAATTACCATGTTTTGCCAGGCTTCAGAGAGTAATAAGACTATGATTTGATGGGCATATAAAATGATGATACTCACTACCGGCATCATCAGGATAAATATTATTTTATTAAACAATAATGTATTGTTATAAAGTTTAGCCTTATCCGTCTGCAATTCTGCATAGTAGGGAAACAATACCCTTTGAATAACATTAGTAAAAACCGATGCCGGAAATATAGTAAACTGATAACTTTTTGTATAATATCCCAATTGTTTTGTCGGAAAAAATTTCCCAAGAAGCAACGAATTTAAATTAATATAAATAGAATTAAAAATACCCGCATAGAGCAATTTTGAGCTATATTGAAAAAGCTCCTTAAAATGTTGAAATGAAAATTTATTTTTAGGATACCACTTTATATTGATTATTAAAAAGATAAGAGTTAATAAACTAAATAAAATATTTTGTAAGATCAAAGACCAAATCCCAAATTTACTCATTGCCATTACTATGCCTACAATACCGGAAATAAAAATGGCGAAGAAAGAAAATTTCGCCTGGGATTTAAAATCCAGATCAATATTAAGTTTCGTTTTATAAATTACAGAAATACTGCTGATAATAATTGTAAGGGAAATTATTCTTATAAAAACAATAATATCACTTTTGAAAAAATAAGCAATATATGGTGCCAGAATAAAAATAAGCAGATAGGTAAAAAAGCCAATGACTAAAGATGCATAAAAAGCTGTAGAAAAATCAGTTTCAGAACGGTCTTTTTTAAATATTAATGCGCTTCCCAAACCACTATCTACAAATACCTGAGATAATGAAATGATGATCAAAAGCATTCCCATTACCCCATATTCTTTTGGGCTTACAAATCTAGCCAATATAATTTCAATAAGAATTTGTACCCCTACAATAAGAAATTTATCTATTGTACTCCAAATTAATCCTTTAAAGAGTTTATTCTGGGATATCATTTTTTATAAAATTGCCACCATTTCTTCTTGTCACTATGATAGCCATAACCATACTGATTAGAATATCCTAGGTTATTTTTCTTAACATCATTCAAAACAAAAGCTACATTTTTAATACTCTCGCTTTCAATCTGATTATTTGCAAAATTAATAAAATCTTTTTTACTTATTTCTGATCTTACTACGTACAATGTTGCATCTGCGTATTCTGCAATAAGGAAAGAATCTGTAACTAAAAGAAGTGGTGCGGTATCTATTACAATATAGTCATATTTAGTCTTAAGATCTTCCAACAAGTCTGCATACCTTGAACTCTGTAACAAATCTACAGGATTAGGAGGAATACTGCCTGAATAAATAAAATCACAGTTATTGTTAAAACCACTGTTATGAATAATATCTTCTGATTTATTTATATCTCCGTGCAAATATTCTGTTAAACCTTTTACATTTTTAGACTCCGGATGGTATCTCTGCAACTGAGGGTTCCTGATATCACTTCCGATAACAATCACTTTTCTGAGAGATGAAGCCAGGGCTAAAGCAAAATTCACACTTATAAACGTTTTTCCCTCCCCTTTTACTGAAGAGGTTATCATGATAACAGGTGTTTTACCATTTTTTGGAAGCATAAACTTCAAATTGGTGACTAAAATTCTGAATGCTTCAGCGATAGGGGTAACATCATTAAGCTTCATAATTTCAGACTTTTTATTAGCCACATGTGGGATTTCAGAAACAACCGGTCTTAATGACAGCTTTTCAATATCTCTTCTAGTAGAAATTTTATTATTAAAAAGAAGTTTTAAATATACAATAGAAAATGCTAAAAGGAATCCACCGAACAATGCCAATGCAAGAGAATACATTTTTTGCGGAGCTACTGGTTTTTTATTCACATAAGCTTTATCTATCACTCGTGCTTTTTCACCCGTTATAGCCATCGTTATGGCAGCCTCTTCTCTTTTCTGTAATAATAATAAATACAGATTTTCTTTTATTTGCTGCTGCCTTTCAATATTTCTGAATAGCTTTTCCTGAAAAGGGATCTGACTTATCTTTTGTTCAGAATTACCCATTTCTGACAAGACTCCGTTTTTCGCCAGCTGTAAAGAAGTCTGATTTTTTTGTAAGCCCTCACTTAACGCACCTTTTAAGTCATTTAATTGTCTATCAAGTTCTTTTACCACAGAATTACTTTCTGTAGCATTTTCCAAAAGTTTATTTCTTCTCATAACAAGAAGATTGTACTCCTGAATGTTTTTTGCAGCAGCTTCATTATCCAATCCGATATTTGCAGGCAAAACATCACTCACATTTTTGCGATCAAGGAAGTTTTGTAACATTCTGTTTAATTCCAACTGAGTATCAAATTCTAAAGCCTTGGCTCGTGTTTGCTCTTTCTGTTGAAGATTGATCTTGGCTTCACTTGCAAGATCCACAATATTATTATTTGATTTAAATTTTTGTTTTTCAGTTTCAACATCTCCCAGCTCTTTGGAAATCAAAACAATTCTTTCATCTATAAACTCCTTGGTTTTTTTAGACTCCAGACTCTTATCATTTATTGCATAGATATTGTACTGTCTTACTAAGCCATTAAGGAAATCCTGTCCTTTTTCCTTATTAGGAAAATCAATAGAAAGGCCGATTACTGTAGCATCTTTATCTAAAAGATTTACTTTCAATGCTTCCTGAAAAGCAATTACCGTTTTATTAAATTCGTTATATGAAAAAAACACTTTTTCCATATCTGTTTTTGGGTCAGCTTTATAATAAGGATTTTTATTTATGATAACATTAGCAAAAGGGAGACTGATTACTCTGTCGAAGACCCCTTTTATATCATTATCCCAATTTTCAGAAGATAAAATGATTTCATTGCCTTTTGTTTTTATCTCAACAGGTTTCTGAGAAAGATCATCCTGAACATTTTTTTCATTGACAACATTAAAAATATATGGATTTGTTTTACCATAAATTTCCAAATTATAATATTTCTGTTCGGCAAATACCGATATTTGAAAGTTACGCTGTTTTAAAACATCTTCTACAATTGTTTTAGATTTAAATATTTCAAGCTCATTTTCAATACTGTTGGTTCCCATATTCGAAAAAGCTCCCAAACTTTGCAAAACACCAAAATCTCCGGAAGCCGAAGACATCTTTTTTGCATCTTTGATGAGTACTGAAGTTTGCATTTTATAAACAGGGGCCGTAGATTTCACATAATAAACAGCCAACAGAAGCATCAGCAGAATGATTACTACAAAGTGTTTCCATTTATGCAGATATGGAGTTATGAAGTCTTTTAAATCAGTTTCTTTACTGTAGTTTTTATCCATTTCTAGGATTATATAGAAAGTTGAAAAATTATTAATTGTATTTAAAAACGTTGCAAATATATTTATATTTTATAAACTTTTACAGTCTTCCCGTATTTAAATTGGTTGATAAGCCATTTTTTATGTTACCATTTTCACTTTTTAATAAAATATTTATTATTCAGAAATAGCAAAAAGAATAATAAAAATTTATTTTAACTTATAGGTCACCATTAAACCACCGCGTGTAGGAATAAACTCTCCGCTTTTATTCCATTTTTTGGCACCGTCATATCTTTCGTTGTTATCTTTCAAATAACCTTTATAAAACGACTGCTCGCTTCCTACTCCCGCATAGAGATCTAAACCCCATCTGTCATTGATTGTAAAATGGTATCCGCCGCTTACTCCAACGATAAAAGCCAGTCCTTTTTGATATCTCTCCGTTTTGCGCACACTGCCATCTGGTAAAATTTCAGGATGATCATTCTCATCCAATACTACTTTTGGAGTCCAGTAATTCCATTTCTGAAGGTTAAAGGCAGCCATAGAAAGGTAAGCTCCGACATACCATTTCTTCATGCTTTCATTAAAATAATATCGGCCTTCCAGAGTCCCCATATAAATCTGAAGATTTTTGCCTCCGAGAGATTTCCATGGAGAAGCAAAAGCTTCAGCCTGCAGGGTGAAATTTTTATTCAACGATTTTTCAACAGCGACATTCACAATACCTACCGGCGCAAAAAGCGCATTCATTTTTACTTCCGTCTGAGCATTCATCAAAGAAGCTAAACAAAAACAGCCAGCGACATAAAGATTTTTAGATAAACATTTCATTGTATAATATTTTTGTTCTAACAGTAGTAATTATATTCTCAATATTGAAACGGTTTTTATTAGTATTTGAAGGTCATTTTTTAAAGAAAGATGGTGATAATAATCCAGATTCATTTTTACTTTATCCGGAAAAAGTACTTCATCATTATACTTTAACGGGTTTTCCTGTTGTTTAAGTATTTCTTCCTCATTGCTGTATTTGATTCCTGCATCGCTGATAAGGCCAGGCTTCAGCTGGAGAATAAGGCGGTCTTCCCCTTCCAGCTTATCATAATACCCTGGAATATCCGGTCTGGGACCTATTAAAGACATATCTCCTTTTATAATATTAAATAACTGGGGAAGCTCATCTAACTTTGTTCTTCGCATCCAATTTCCTATAGCCGATTTTCGACGGGTTTCGGGGTGAAGGGTTCTGAATTTATAAATATTAAAGGGTTTTGCCTGTCTGCCAATCCGTTTCTGAATAAAAATACCGGGAAAGCCCGTATCATAAGAGGTCAGAATGATCAATAAAACAAAAACAGGAAGCAATATAATCACGGCAACGGTAGTCATACTGTAATCCATTAATTTTTTCCAGAGAGGGTATTTTTTCACAAAATTTGTATTGACCGCAAATATATAAAATAAGTAAGAAATTCATTCATAAGAAAAATCTATTGAAACACAAGACAAGATTAAATATCTCTTAACAGGATCACATTTAAATTTTAACTGACCAACTTATATGTTAAACGGGTGTCTTCGATACTCTCAGACACCCGTTTTATTTTTTTCCAATAACCAAAGTTTTCTTATTTAGAGAAAACCTGCTCTATCACTTTAGCAATTCTGCTTCTTTCGTCATCCGTAAGATTGGATCCTGAAGGCAGACATAATCCGTTTTCGAAAAGAGTTTCTGCTACATTTCCACCGTAATATGGAGCATCTGCAAAAACAGGCTGCATGTGCATAGGTTTCCACAAAGGTCTGGATTCTATATTATCTTCAAGAAATGCAAGACGCAGGTCTTCACGGGTTTTACCTGTTTTCGAAGCATCTACCGTGATTGCAGATAACCAGTGATTGGAGTAAAAATCTGCATCCGGTTCCGAAAGCACTTCCACTCCATCAATATCTTTAAATAAACCTGAATAGAAATCCTGCATTTTTCTGCGGGCCTCTACCCTGTCATTTAAAACTTCCATCTGTCCACGCCCTATTCCTGCAGAAATATTGCTCATTCTGTAGTTATAGCCGATATGCGAATGCTGATAATGGGGTGCATTATCCCTTGCCTGAGTAGAAAGGAAAACCGTTTTGTCTTTGTCTTCCTTGGTATGGCAAACTAATGCTCCACCTCCTGATGTGGTAATTATTTTATTTCCGTTAAAAGATAAAATTCCGAAACGTCCAAATGTTCCACAAGCATTTCCTTTATATTTAGAGCCTAATGCTTCGGCAGCATCTTCAATGACAGGTATTTCATATTTTGCTGCAATTGATAAAATTTCATCCATTTTTGCAGGCATTCCATACAGGTGAACAATTATGATTGCTTTTGGTTTCTTCCCTTTTGAAATTCTGTCATCAATAGCTTCCTGCAAAGCTTCCGGAGACATATTCCAGGTATCTTTTTCAGAGTCTATAAAAACAGGAATTGCACCTTGGTAGGCAATGGGATTGGCTGAAGCAGAAAATGTCATAGACTGACAGATCACTTCATCACCATGTTCCACTCCACATTCAATTAATGCCAGATGCAAAGCTGCGGTTCCGGCAGAAAGTGCAGCTACTTTTACGTCTGCATGTAAGAAATCTTCAAGGTCTTTTTCAAAACCGTCTACATTCGGGCCTAAAGGAGCTACCCAATTGGCATCAAAAGCTTCATGTATATACTTTAATTCATTACCTCCCATATGAGGTGAGGAAAGCCATACTTTTGAATTCATTTTCAGTTTATTTTTTAATTATGATTCAGTAATTTTTATTATTCTACCGGGGTTTCCGACTACAGTAGCTCCGTCCGGAACCTCTCTGATGATCACTGCTCCGGCACCAATGACGCTCCATTTTCCAATTTTCACTCCCTGGATAATGCTTGCTCCAATTCCGATGTGAGTTCCTTGTCCTACTAAAACGTTACCTGCTAAAGATGCACCAGGAGATATGTGTACATAATCTCCGATTTCACAATCATGGTCTATAGAAGCGTTGGTGTTAATAATACAGTGTTTTCCTACAGTCACCTCTGAATTGATAATAACTCCGGGCATTACAACCGTGCCTTCTGCTATTTTTGCTCTTTTGGAAATTACAGTTTTAGGATGAATGAGGGTAATATAATTAAACGATTGGTTTTCATCAGCAATCTTTTTTCTTATGCTGTTGTCGCCTATCGAGATCGTCACATCTATATCATTCTGTGGGACTTCGTGAAGGACAGTATATTCTAACAGTAGTTTTTTTAAAGGATCTTTATCGATATAATTTTCAATAATATATCCATTTTCTTCTGCAATTTCTGCAACTACCTTTCCATGACCACTAGCTCCATATAAATACATAATGTATTGCTATTAAGATTAATTATTTCCGTTAAAAGCTTCAGCAGTTGCTTGCCCTTCCTGGTTTACCCCTTCACTTTTAAAAACTTTTTTAAAGGTAGTAAAAAACACTTTACAGTCTGTCGCAAAAGAAAGATGATCTACATACCAGACATCCAGTTCAAATTTTTTCGTCCAGGAAATGGCATTTCGTCCGTTTACCTGAGCCCAGCCTGTAATTCCCGGTCGGACATTATGACGGCGTTTCTGGGTTTCATTATATAAAGGCAGGTATTGCGGTAATAAGGGACGTGGCCCTATTATGGCCATATCTCCTTTTAATACGTTGATAAGTTGAGGAAGCTCATCCAGAGAAGTTTTCCGTACAAATTGCCCGATAGGAGTTAATCTTTCAGCATCTGATAATAGATTCCCATGAGCATCTTTCTTATCATTCATTGTTTTAAACTTAATGATTTTAAAAATCTTTTCATTTAAACCCGGACGAGATTGAAAGAAGAAGGGTTTGCCCTGGTTGGCAAAATATAAGCCAATAGTAACAATTATGAATATAGGTGATAATATAATCAACCCTATTAAAGCTATAGTGAAGTCGATAAACCTTTTTAGAAAGTTCCTATACATATTCTGTAATTTGAAAGTATATTAATCAATTATTTTCCTTATGGCTTCTAAATATTTATTAGCCAGTACTTCTCTGTCAAAATTGATTTTAGCATATTGATAACCGTTTTCTCCTTCTTCCTTTAATCTTACAGGATCATTTAAATATTCTCTTATTATTCTATTATATTCATCAGCATTTTCAGGTTCCACATAAGTTCCTGCTTTTGCATTTTCTACCAATTCACGGGAAACACCATCAATTGCCATTAGAATGGGCCTTTTACATGAAAAATAATCAAAAGATTTATTTGAATATACTGTTTTAAATGTATCGACCTTTTTTAAAACTGATGCTCCCATTTCGGAAGCCAGAATATATTTAAATACTTCTTTTTTAGGTACAGAATCCAGGAAACGAACATTTTTAATATTCATTTCTTTTGCTTTTTCTATTAATCTCGCTTTCTCCATACCTTGTCCGATTAATAAAAACAAAACATTAGTATCTTCCAGTTTTTTCCCGGCATCTAAAATCTGATCAAGATGATTGGCCACCCCGTGTGCTCCTACATAGGTAATTACAAAATGGCCTTCTAAATTGTGCTTTTTTCTGAATAATTCCCGATTAAAATGATGTAAAACATCTTCTGACAAAGAAAAATCAGCAGCGTTTGGAATCATAACCAATTTATCAGTACTTATATTTTTTTTATCTCTTAAGGTGTTTAAAAATGCGGGTGTCAAAACATTGATCAACTTTGCTTTAGCATAAATAAATTTCTCTACAGCAAAAGCTAATTTAATAATAAGCTTATTGTTTAATACACCTGTATCTATTGCAGATTCAGGCCACAAATCCCGAATTTCAAAAACCATAGGAATTCGTTTAAAAAGAGAAATAAGATAACCTGAAATCCCCACAAACAATGGTGGCGAAGTAACAATAACCACATCATAGTTTCCTTTTACTTTGAATAAGCCAGCCCATAATGATGAAAACATAAATGAAAAATATCCTAATAATCTTCCAAAAAAACCATTATTATACGATTCAGAAACATGTGTTCTGTGTATAATTACTTTACCTTGTTGTTTTTTTACAAAAAATTTTCCTTTGTATTCAATACGTTTTTCTAATCCATTAGCATGCATCATCCCTGCGATTACAGTAACCTCATCTCCCTGAGCTGTCCATGTTTTGGTTATTTCGTTCCAACGTGAGCCTCCGGGATCATCTTCTTCCAGGAAATATTGATGAAGTAGTAGTATTTTCATTTTTTGAATTTATTATTTTATTTTGAATGTTAAAAAGCAGATAGAAGAATATAATATCCATAAAGGATACTCCCCAAAGTATACCATACTGAAATGAACTGTAAACCAATATTGGAAATAAAAATATAACGTTACTTTTCTTCATAAATGATAATATGTAAATCCATAACACTATGAAAAACATAATTCCCAGATTGGCCAATGTCTGCAAATATGAGTTGTGAGCATGATATACCGAAGAACCTACTTTCCCCCACATTTTGTGAACGTTATTTCCCAACAATAAATTATTATTTATAAATTCAAAGAAATAAGGAAAAATCATATCTCTACCGGATAAATCACCTTCTCTACCCCGGAAAAACTGGTTCATAATAGCATCTAAATTAGCTCCTACATAATAAACTAATATGATTAAAGAAATTGTTAATATAACTTTATAACTTAATTTCACCTTTTGTAAACGACTAACCCCAAATAGAATCAGAAATATAATAGAACCGATAATGGCTGTTCTGTTAAAAGTAATATATAGTCCAATTAACAATAACGAAATTATAAAAATCTTAAACTTTTTTATTTTTAAATAGCTTACTAAAATAACACCTATAAAAACTTTATAGGCGAGTATACTAACAGCCTGAGACAAACCATAAACCCTGTTATAGTAAAGTAACTGAGATTCTCCAAATTCGGTTTCCCCGGTAACGGAAGGTTTTATAATATATGCTTTCTTTAGCACATAATATTCTATAATACCTATTAAGATTTCAAAACAAATAATATATAGAATAAAATACATTACTCTATCGTTTAAATGTCTGGAGAAAAAGATGGTAGTCAATAGAAAAATGGTATAAGGAATAAAATCATTTGCAGATCTACTGGCAACATTTGAAATAGGAGCCGCAAGAAAATAAACAAGAGTTGTCAGTAGAACAAAAGCAAATAAAATAACATCTTGTTTATACAACCTTTTATCCTTAATATCCAGTAATAGAAATATACCTCCAATAGCAGAGATAACTAAATAAACTATCGATTGAGGTAAAACTATTAATGTCGGGCTATAAATTAATAGTGCTAATAAAAAATTTAATTTGTCATTTTTCATTAAAAAAACTTATTTTCAGACTTGAGTTTTAAATACTTATCAATATTTCTATTACTAAATACGACCGCCGGCGAGCCACCTGCAATTGCATATTTAGGAATACTTTTCACAACAACACTTCCAGCTTGTATAATGGCACCTTCACCAATTGTTACTCCTCCTAAAATAATAACATCCAGACCAATCCAAACATTATCTTCTATTGTAACATTTTTTGTAATTGTAGTTTCATCGTATGGTATCTTTTCACCATCATAATTATGATAGGTAGTCATTATTTTAAGATTTTCTGCTGAGTGAAAATTATCTCCAAAAGTGACAATCCCTTTTCCTAAAATTTTACACCCATTGAAATGATTATTCTTTCCAAAAATTGTATTTCTTGAAAATTTACAATAACTGTTTACATATACATTCAGTACATCTTTATTTTTTGATGAAAAATAGGCTACGTATTTAAAGAAAATTTTCTTAAGTTTCCGAAGTGCTTTCATTGCTTTTATTTTTATAAATTAATACTAAAATGTACATAAATAATGAAGATATAAGAGTGGCCAATGCACATGCAAACAAACCTATTTTAGGAATAAACAAAGTGTTAAGTACTACTGTTATTATAGCTGCTCCTAATGTAATTAAAGATAATTTTTTAGTTTTCTTATTATAAAAAAAATAGTTTGCCTCAAATTTATACATTGAATTAAAAACATATGCAAGAGATACTATAATAATCAGAGATAAATCAATATTATATTTTTCAAATACGGAAGTAAATTTTAATGCTAAACTTACAAATACAATTACAAAAATGCTGAATAAGATTATACCCACATAAGTAATTGATCTAATTTGATTTATTTTATGATATTGTTCATTTTTCATTAAGCTAAAAAAAGTTGGCACCCATGCTAAATTAAAACTCGTGTAAAGAAAGTTCACCAGCATTCCCAATTGATATGCTACAGCATAATTACCCAAGTCTTTTTCTGACAGAAAATAAAGTATAAAAAATCGGTCTCCAATATTCATTACATATCCTGAAATCATATGTAAGATAAGTGGGGAACTATAAATAATTGCTTTTTTTAAATAAATCTTATCTAGCTTATGAAAATATCCATTGCGATAGAAAAAAAACAATGACAACAGCCCTACTAAAAAAACCGATGCTACATTGGGATAAACCCGATATGTCCAATCAAACGAAGAAAGAAAAAAATAAAGTACTGCCAAAAAGACTAAATCAAGAATAATATTGAGAAGTCGAAAGATTAAATATTGTTTAGGTTTTTTCTCTACTCTGAAAATACTTAAAAGAGCTTCAGTTATCTGGTTAAATAAAAAATAAACTATACATAGTAAAATAATATAGAAATATTCCGGTTTCACAAATTGTGAAAGTAATAATATTATTATTGCTCCTATGATAGAATTGAAAACATGCAAATAAATTATATTTGAAACAAAGATTTTAAAATTTTTGCTTTCTAAATCAAAGTAAAATCTGGTAATTGCCTGAACAGTACTCAATCCTAAAATAGGAGTTAATACTAAAGATAAGTTTCTGTAAAATTCTACTAGTCCATAATCTGCCGGCTCAAGTACTTTCAATAAAAGAGGTAAAATCAATATTGGAATTCCCGAATAGAGAGCATTTGTAAATCCATAAATAATAGACTCTTTAAATAAAACGGATTTAGAGATTTTGTTTAATTTATTAATCATTCTTTACACCTAAAATTTCTTTGGAAGAATTTGTATCTGTTTTAATATTTTTCATTTCCACTTTCGAATTAGGGTATAATTTAGCACTGTTAGATATAACATATCCCCCTGCTAAATTACTATTTTCTATAACTAAATTATTAGCATTTACTGTAGAATGAATAACACCTGACTTATCAAAAGTACAATTATCTACTGTAAGTTTAATATTTTTGGAGCCCACTCCACCTCTATACCAAATGTGAACATGTTTATTTCTTAATTCCTTAGCATTCGTAGTCCCTGTCTGATAAAAACGTGAATTTATAACACTCACTGAGTTCGCATTATATTTACCAGTATTCATAGATAAAACTCTCAAATTATGAGTTTTCGCATTTTGAAAAATACAATTTTTAATGACAATATTATTATTATCATATTTTGCTGCATCATTCACAATAGCAATATTTGAATTCGAGCTTTCTAAAAAATTACAACTGTCAATAGTCACGTTATTAGAATTCACAATTCCTATATTGTTGATTTCTTCATTTGCAGAAGTACTTTTAAATGAGAGATTTTTAATTATTATATTTTGAGAATATACTTTACTCCCTTTATAAAAATATTCTTTTTGGGTTTTAGAATCATAATATTTATTACCAGGAACCAAACCACAAATATATACCAGATCTCCCCACCATCCTAGGTTGCCATTCTTAAAAAGAATAGTTTTATCTTTACTTTCTCCTACAATTGATAAGTTACTACCATATATAATGATAGTCTTAGAAATTTTGTATTGCCCATTGGGAATAAAGATCTGATTAACATCTTTATTTTTATAAGCATAGTCTAAAGCTTTTTGAAAGCTGTCCCAATCATCACTTACTCCATCACCTTTAGCACCAAAATTTTTAACATTAATTTCTGTTGCATTCAAGGTAATCGTGATCAAAAATAATACTAATGATATTAGTTTCATACTTTTATTAAACTACTTAATAGTTCATGTTTTTTGTTTAAAATAATATACTCTGCTTGTTTTAACTTTTCATAATTAGAGTTATTGATATCATCTACAACAATATTTAAACCAGAAAAATATGCTTGTAGTAAAACAGATGAGTATAAAGAAATTACATTACTTGTAGACTTAAATGATTCTTCAAGACTTATCTCTTTAGAGTTTTCAATATTAAAACCTTCAAAAATTTCATTTATTTGATCAATAGAAGAATATCTTGGATGAAATCTTATGTTTAGCATTGCTTGGTCATCTAGCAGAAGCATAGAATTTCTTATTTTCATTAATGTTTCTGTATTTTCAGCAGCCAGATAGTATGTAAAGGAATACTTTTTTTCAGTATTTATATCTATTTCTAATTTTAAAGAAGGAAAATTACCTACTATAAATTGATTGGGCTCTGCTTTTAATTTTATAAATAAATTTTTATAGAAACTATCCCAAATATAAAAACGACTAAATTGAAAAAAAGAATCTCTGATATAAAATAACTTTTCCCCATGCATTATATTTATTTGCTCAACATTATTTCTTTCACAAAATAAAGTTGCAACAGATGACGTAAAGGAATACTCTGCACTGCTTATAATTGCCTTTGGATTATACTTATCGATAATATATCTGTAAAATAATATTTTATAAAGACATTTTGATAAAAAATATGGCTGTAAAGGATATTTACGTATAAATTTTAAAATTAACTGAAAATCGTTAAAATTGATTGAAAGTCCTGAATTAAAATTAATAGAGTGAATAGTAAATTCATTGATTAATTCTGTGGGAATTGCATTATTATAGTTTAAATTCTTATAGGGAAATACTGCGACATTACTTTCTCTTATGCTATTGATTTTCCTTTTTTTCTTTATAAAAGCGATAATTATAACTAATACTAATAAAAATGTACCAATGAGATTATTTATAATTTTTTTTGGAAATGATAATAAATCAAATTGTATCCGGAATTGATAATAGGATCTCTCATACATATCGCGGGGTATAGGAAATTTATTTAAGAGTTCTTCCTGAAAAGATCTCGTTAAATCAAATGGCTCTACATTAATTATAAGAAACTTATTTAATCTTTTTATAAAGCTCATTTCTTTCAATTAAATATTCACAATATTCAAAATCATCAATTGTGTCTATATCAATTGACTTATTTCTAGGCATAACAAAAGCGTATGTGTTCTGTGATTTAATAGAGTCTGTTAGATACTTTTCAGTATCATAAATATAAATAGCTCCATTGGGAAAATATGATTTTCTTTCTGCTTGTCTTTGTTCGCCTGCTTTTTCAAAAATATCTTCCAAATTACCTTTATCATTTATATATTTATGCCATCGAAGTGGATGATACTCTTCACAATAACTTATAACGGCGTCTGCACCATTTGAATCAAAAAATTCAATGGCAGATAAAATGTCTTGATCATCTCTTAACGGGCTTGTTGGTTGGAGAAGAATAAAGCTTTCAATAGATTCTTTGTTCTCTAATAGTTTTTTTAATGTATAAATTATAACATCTTTTGAAGTAGCTGTATCAGTTGCTAAAAAATCAGGTCGCATAAATGGTACTATAGCTCCATATTTTTTTGCTGTTTCTGCAATTTGGTGGTCATCAGTGCTTACAATAACTTTAGTTATACCTTTTACTTTTAGAGCTGCTTCTATAGTATAAGCAATTAAGGGCTTTCCTTTAAGTATCTTCAAGTTTTTTCCCGGCAAACCTTTTGATCCTCCTCTGGCAGGTATTAAAGCAATCATATCTAAAGTTTTATATGTTTAATATCCTCCTGAGCTTTGATAAAATCTTCATGCTTACCAATATCCAACCAATATCCGTTAATTGGATAAGTTACCAGCTTCAGGTTCATTTCCAATACTTTATCCATTAGATCTGTAATATCAAAAAATGTATCTTCAGGAATCATTTTTAAAACATCTTTTTTCAACAGGTAAATTCCTGCATTGCAATAATAAGTATATCTTGGTTTTTCCTTTAGGGATTTTGCTTTATTGTTGGGATCAACTTCTAAAACAGCATATGGAATGTCTACATGATATGAGGTAGCGGCTACGGCCATATCTGCTCCACTATTTCTGTATAATTTATAGAAATCTGCAAAGTCTATATTCGTTAACAAATCACTGTTCATAACAATGATATCATCATGTTTAAAATCATCAACTAAAAGAATAGATCCTATTGTTCCCAAAGGTTTGGTTTCTCTCGCATAATTAATATTAAGACCTTTTTTTTCTCCATTTCCAAAATGTTCGATTAATTGGTCCCCTAAATAATTGATGCTTAAATTGATATTTTTAATTCCGACATAGCTTAACCGGTCTATGTTATATTCAATAATTGGTTTATCGCCCACTTTTAAAAGAGGTTTAGGCGTATTTTCAGTTAATGGCCTTAATCTTTTACCTTCACCACCCGCCATTAAAACAGCATCTACAGGAATGACCGTAGAATTTTCTCTAAAGTTGATAACATCTATAATCTGTTTTTCCTTGTTTAATACAGGAACTATTTTAAAATTTTTTGACTTATATAATTCCAATAAATCAACAGTATCCTCTCCTTCAGTTACAAAAGATGGATTAGGCTGAACAAATTTTAATATATCATCTTCAAAATTTAAACCTTTAATAAAGCCTCTTCTTAAATCACCATCTGTCAAAGACCCAAGTAAAACCTGCTGATCATCTACGATGAAAATTATTGCATCTGAAGCTAATTCATCCAGCTTGATTAAAGCATCGCGAACAGATGCAGTTTTATTTAAACTATGTTTTTGAATATTGTTCATGATTTATTTATCGTGAAATTTTTTTATTAATAATTTTGAAAAATCTGTAGATTCTATGACTTTCATTATTTTATTAGTTGTATCTCCGTTTCCATACGGGTTTTGAAGATTTTTTATAGATTGCATAAAAGTTTCATTCTGTGTTCTATCAATAGCTTCTTCTATTTGCAATTGATCAACAGCACAATTAATAATTGTTTTAGCCTGGGTTCTTCCTTTTTGCCTATCCCCAATATTAATAGTAAAGATGTGAAAAGATGGAGCTTCCACAATTCCACTTGAACTATTTCCGATAATCGCATTACTTTGCTTTAACAGAGATAAAAATTTTAATGAGCCTAAGGATGTAAATGCTTTAGCAATATGTGGATTTTCTGTTACAAATTCATCAATCATCCGATTAATAACCCTCCCATTGGTATCTGCATTGGATTTGGTAAATACAAAAAAACTTTCTTTCTGATTCTTTATAGCCTGCAACAGAACCTTAAACTGTTCTTCTGCTGACAAGTCAGCTAGTGTTTCCGGATGAAAAGTTACCTGATAATTATATTTTGCAAACCGAATCCCTAGATCTTGTTCTAATGCTTCTTTAGATAATAATGGAAGATTTACTATATTATCAATTCCAATAGCACCCACATTGAACACATTTTGTGGTTGTTCTCCTAATTGGATAATCCTTTCACGATGGCTTTCCGTTGACGCAAAATGCAAATGACTAAGTTTTGTTATAGCATGACGGAAAGAATCGTCATAAGCTCCCTCAGTTATCTCTCCTCCATGTAAATGAATAATCGGAATTTTCATTGTCGAAGCTGAAGAAGCAACGGCTAACATTTCATAACGGTCACCAAGAATAATAATTGCATCAGGATTCAAACGGGAAAAAGCATCTGCATACCCAATCATTCCCAATCCCATAGACTTTACAATAGAACTACCGGTATCAGCAGATAAAAGCATTTCTACTTTTTCGTTGATATAAAATCCTTCTTGTTCGATAAGAGCATATGTACTTCCAAATTCAGGAGATAAATGAGCTCCGGTTACCAATAATTGCAGTTTAAATTCCTGATTAGCATTAATGGCATTCATTAATGGTTTTAATAGACCATATTCTGCTCTTGTAGCAGTTACAACACAAAGTTTTCTCATCTACAATTCTATTAAATCATCTTCGTAAAAATCTTTATTGGCCTGCTTTCCGATTACATCATCCCACTGCATCGGAGAAATCCCGTCTCCCGGTCTCTTAACCGTAAGATTTTCTTCTGAAAATATTTCTCCTTTTTTTATTTCTTTTGCAGCAATAATACTTTTTCTCGCAATCTTTATATTTTTCATTTCAGAAGGACTTGGTTCTTTCAGGCCTGTTCCCGAAATTGCATCTTCTATATTTCTAATGGCGGCAACCATGTTCTTTAGCTCTTCCGGTTCCAGTGAAGCAGCATGGTCCGGGCCTTCCATTGTTTTATCTAGTGTAAAATGTTTTTCAATAATGTTTGCTCCCAAAGCAACAGCTGCAATAGGTACTTCAATGCCTAAAGTATGATCTGAATAACCTACAGGAGTTCCAAACATATCTTTTATCGTTAACATTGCTTTTAAATTAACATCATTCATAGGTGTCGGATACTCTGTATTACAATGTAAAATAGAAATATCTTTGATGCCTTCTTTTTTAAAAACATCAACAGCTGCCTTTATATCATCCATGGATGACATTCCTGTAGACAAAATTACTTTAGAAAATAATTGAGCTGCTTTTCTTAAATAAGGCAGATTAGTAATCTCTCCGGAAGGTATTTTTACTAAATCTAATCCTATTTCTTTTAAATATTGTAATGATTCCAGATCAAAAGCTGTAGAAAAAAATTGAATTCCTTGTTCTTTACAATACGCAATTATCTTTTCATGATCAGAATGTGATAATTCCAACTGTTTCAGCATTGTCAACTGAGAATCGTTATCATTTCCTGTGTTAGCAATTTGGTATTCTGCTTTTTTAGCAGACTTAGAGACTAACTTATCTGCTTTAAAAGTTTGGAATTTCACATAATCAACACCTGCATCAACAGCAGCGTCAATTAATTTAAAAGCATTTTCTAAACTACCATTATGATTAACACCTGCTTCAGCGATTATAACTACGGTTTGCATATTATCCAAATTCTGGTCTGTCTTGTACTAATTTTTTTTCAAGCTCAAGTAGCTTTTTACTTCTTTCTTTTATAATTCTTGCTGGAGTTCCCGCGTATACATTCCAATCTTCCAAATCTTTCACAACCAAAGAATTTGAACCAATACTGCACCCTTCTCCAACATTACATTTACCTATTATTACAGTATTTGCTCCAATAATAACATGTTTACCAATATTTATTAATCCTCCGATATGTGAGGTGTATTCCTGAGGAATTGCTTGAGCAGTAAGATATTCTCCTGAATAATCATCTGATGCACTGTAAAGGATTGTATTTGCAGCCATACTGGAAAAATTATTAAGAATAATTCCAAAAAAACCACTTAAATGACAGCCTCTTGCTATAAAAACATTATTATGTATCTCAATAAATCCATTTGTAGCAGAAATGGTGACAAAATCATCAATTCTAACATTATTTCCTATTGATATATTTTCTTGTCCATAGATTCTAGCATCTGATGAAATCAATACATTTGTACCTATTGATTTAAACCCAAAATCTAATAAATCTTTTTCTGTGTAGTATTTACTTTTTAGCATAATATCTATATTTTATCTGACGCTACTTGGAATATTTACTATTCTTTCTTCTAAAAACTCTGCATTGGTTTGTGCATCACGCTGACAATGTTCATA
The DNA here is from genome assembly GCF_041224435.1 of Chryseobacterium tongliaonense. NCBI lineage: Bacteria > Pseudomonadati > Bacteroidota > Flavobacteriia > Flavobacteriales > Weeksellaceae > Chryseobacterium > Chryseobacterium tongliaonense. The sequence goes on from NZ_JBGFFD010000003.1 coordinate 348,225, forward strand.
CATTGGCAAACGATAGGTAAGTGTCCAGATAGGACGGGTCATAATCCCCTGTTCATTTGTCAATTTTAAGAAATTATCTCTTTCTGTTTTGTTTTCCAATTCAACGCACATTAACCAATAATTCGCTTTCGTATCAGGTGTTTCCTGACGAAATCTGATTCCTAAACCTTTAAATAGTTCTGAATAAGCCAATGCCAAAGATCTTTTATCTTCAATAAAAGTATTAAGCTGCTCTAACTGTGCACATGCCAATGCTGCATTCAGATTAGGCATTCTGAAATTGTACCCCAGCTCATCATGGAAAAACTCATAAGGGTGAGGTCTTTTGGCAGTTGTTGTAAGATATTTTGCATGCTTGGCAAGTTCAATATCATTTGTAACAATTGATCCACCACCACCACAGGTTACTGTTTTATTTCCATTAAAGGAAAAACCTCCCAATAAACCTAAAGTCCCGGTATGTTTTCCTTTATAATAACTGCCTAAGGATTCTGCTGAATCTTCTACTAGCGGTATATTCCATTTAGAGCATATTTCTAATAATTCATCCATATGCACCGGAAAACCAAACGTATGCATAGGCATACAAGCGGCTATTCTTTTACCTGTAGATTTGTTGAAACACCCATTATCCCTTATTTCGCCAAACCCTTCCAGGAAAGCTTCAACTGCTTTTGGAGACAATCCCATCGTATCAAGGTCAACATCTAAGAAAATAGGGGTAGCATTATTATATGCAATTGCGTTGGCCGTAGCAATAAATGATAATGCCTGTGTGATTACTTCATCTCCCGGTTGTACTCCGGTAAGCCTTAAGGCAACCTGTAATGAAGAAGTACCATTAACAACAGCCACTGCTTTTGCAGCTCCTGTGATGTCCTCCATCATATTTTCAAATTGATCTACATAAGCTCCTACTGATGATACAAAAGTGGAATCAATCGTATCATTCAAATATTTTTTTTCATTCCCACGAAAACGAGGTTCGTGTAACGGAATAAACTGATCAGTTTTATATTGATCTCTGATAAACGAGACCATTTGTTGAATATGCTCCATCATTACATTTTGGAATCTAAATATTTCCCTGTTTCTTTATGTCCAAAGTCTGGAATCATAGCAAAAAACAGATCTACAATTTTTTCTTTTTCCCATTTACGGGCAGTTTTCATTGAATTAATATTTTCTTCAAATAAATTCAATTTATCTTCTTCAATATTCAGCTCATTTTTAATAACTCCAAGGTTTTCAAAACGATCCATATCTAAAACTTCCTTATCTGTAAAGAACTCTTCAAAATCTTTTTCACCTGTAGTATCACTTCCGGTGAATAAGCATGGCCATTTACCTTGTTGCGGCAAAGTATGAACCAATTCTCTGGCTTCATTTTCGTCTTTACATAAATAAGGCTCATAGCCAATTTCTTTTAAATATTTTTCAGCTATTTCCGCAAAGGTTATTAAATGAAGATTTTCACTTAGCTTTGGAAAGAAGATATCTCTGTTTTCTCCAAAAATACAAGACATCAGACATAATTCACCGGATTCTTTTGGAATAACAAAATATCTTTTGATATCATTAGGTGCTACAATAGGCTGTTTCTTTTCTATACGTTTATTAAATCCATATAACAAAGAGCCGTCTGAGAATGCTACGTTTGCAAAACGTGCTGTAGAAATTGCGATATCTTTGCTTCTGCGCATTAAAAACATTTCCATTATGCGTTTAGAAGCCCCCATCATATTTACAGGGTTAGCTGCTTTATCTGTGGAAACACAAAAATACTTCTTCACTCCTTTTTCAATAGACTGCTGTAAAGTTTTATCTGTATTAAAAACATTTACATCAATCATTCGCATCAGAGTATAAGGATCTTTTTCACTTCTTACATGCTTTAATGCTGAAAGGTTTAGAACATAGTCATAATCCCCATTGGCTTCCCAGAAAGCATCATACTCAATGGAACCGATATCCAATGCAAAAGTTTGGAAATCACCGTCGATATACCCAAATAAACTTCTGATATCACGAACCAGCTCAACCATATTGTTTTCACTGATATCAACAACATGAAGCTTTTTAGGATTCCGTTTAAAAATCTCTTTAGTTGTTGCAGAACCTATTGATCCGGCACCTCCGATTACCAAAAATTTCGAGGACGAAACAATTGATTTCAATTCAGCTTCATGATTTTGTATATCATTAGAAAATAATTCTTTAGATCTACCTATAAGATTAAGTATATTCATGTTTTTATTTTACAATTCCACAAAAATCCAACACAACCTGATTTTCTTTGAACGATAAATTTTTAAATTCATTATGTGCCACAAGTAAAACAACGATATCAGCTTTTTCCGCAGCAATCTGATAATCTGTCAGTTTAAATACTTTATGCTCATGTACATTAGGTTCTACAATGAATAGATCTGCATCACCAGAATCCTGTAAAACACGTTCTGTAATCTGAATAGCAGGAGATTCACGTAAATCATCAATATTGGGTTTAAAAGCTAATCCCATAATAGCGATTGACGGCTCACGACCATTTTTCAATTCAAATTCTAAACGCGTATTTTTAATTTTCTCTGCACACCAGAACGATTTATAATTATTTGTTTCTCGTGCCTGTGCAATAATTCTGGACTCCATCGGGAATTCCGCTACAATAAAGTAAGGATCAACGGCGATACAATGTCCTCCTACACCACAACCCGGTTGTAAAATATTAACACGAGGATGTTTATTTGCCAGTGCAATTAATTCCCATACATTAATTCCTGCTTTATCACAAATCAAAGATAATTCGTTTGCAAAGGCAATCTGTACATCACGAGATGAATTTTCAGTTAATTTACACATCTCTGCAGTACGTGAATTGGTAGAATGTAATTCTCCCTGTACAAATTGTCTGTAAAATGCCAATGCTTTTTGTGTGGATTCTTCATTTACCCCACCTATTACACGATCGTTATTTACCAACTCATACATTACGTTTCCAGGTAAAACTCTCTCCGGGCAGTATGCTAAATAAATTTTATTTTCTAGCTCTGGTCTCTCTGCAAAAATGTATTCCATCATTTTTTCTGTAGTTCCCACAGGTGAGGTAGATTCTATGATGTATAAGTCTCCTTCTTTTAACAGAGGAATAATGGCTGTAGTAGCTGATTTTACATAAGAGATATCCGGTTCATGATTTCCTTTAAAAGGTGTTGGAACCACCACTAAATAAGTTTCGGCAGTTACCGGTTTGGTATCTGCTCTAAGAAAACCATCTGCTACTGCTTTTGCGACAGCCTGATCCAGTTCAGGTTCCACAATATGGATCTTACCAGCATTAATGATATCAACAACATGTTGTGATATGTCTACTCCATGAACGGGTATCTTATTATTTGCAATTAATGCAGAAGTTGGTAACCCTATATATCCCAACCCTATTGTGACTACTTTTGGATTCATATTATTTTCTATTCAATTATTTTGTTTTGATAAATTCTGCTATACGTGCGCAAGCTTTTCCATCACCATAAGGATTGTGTAACTCGCTCATCGATTGATAACGATTTTTATCATCTAATAGATTTTGTGTTTCTGATACAATTTTATTTTTATCTGTTCCTACCAGGATTACTGTCCCGGCATCTACAGCTTCCGGCCGTTCTGTGGTATCTCTCATCACCAAAACAGGTTTTCCAAGGCTGGGTGCCTCTTCCTGTACTCCTCCTGAATCTGTAATAATCATATATGACTGATTCATCAGCCATACAAATGCAGGATATGCCAAAGGATCGATGAGTTGTATATTATCGATTCCCGAAAGAATTTCATAAACCGGAACTTTCACATTCGGATTTAAATGTACAGGATAAATGATTTGTACATCCGGATTGTTTACACCTATTTCTTTTAAAGCTTCACAGATATTAATAAATCCCTGACCATGATTTTCTCTCCTGTGTCCGGTTACTAATATTAGCTTTTTATCTGGATCAACAATTGTTTTTAAATATTCAATTTCCTGATTTTCGATTGTGTTTATACGAACAGAACTGTCTAAAAGAGCATCGATTACCGTATTCCCGGTAACCAGAATGCTATTCTCCTTTACATTTTCCTGTAATAAATTATCTCTGGAATTAACTGTAGGTGCAAAATGATAATCTGCAATTCGTCCGGCTACCTGGCGGTTGATTTCTTCCGGAAACGGAGAACGTTTGTTGTGGGTTCTCAGCCCAGCTTCAACGTGACAAACTTTTGCTCCTGAATAAAAAGAAGCAATACTTGCAGCCATCGTTGTAGTAGTATCCCCGTGTACATAAACAAAATCCGGTTTAAAATCTTCTAAAACAGGTTTCAGCTGGGTAATAATATCTGCAGTCAAAGAGTACAAATTTTGGTTTGGTCTCATTAAATCCAGGTCATAATCAGGCTGTATGTCGAAAAAATCCAAAACCTGATCTAGCATTTCTCTATGCTGTGCTGTTACACACACTTTTGTGTCAAAATCATCATGTTTTAAAAATTCTTTAACCAACGGAGCCATTTTTATTGCTTCGGGACGAGTTCCAAAAACGATAAGATGTTTTGTTTTCATAATTTATATATAATATTAAACTTATAATCTGGCATCAAATTCTTTTAAAATTCCTTTTACATCATATATCACATTATTCTTTTTTAAATACTGAGATAAGTTTAAACTTATAAATTCTTTATGTGAAACAGTAAGGATAACTGCATCAAATTTCTCATTTATTTCACTTAATGAATCTACAGATTGAATTCCATATTCATGCATAACTTCCGCCGGGCTTGCCCATGGATCATAAGTCAACACATCTAACGAATACTCTTTTAAACTTTTAATGACATCAGCGGCTTTAGTATTTCTTACATCAGGGCAGTTTTCTTTAAAAGTAATACCCAGATTCAGTACTTTAGCTCCGTTTACAGATATCCCTTTCTTAATCATCGTTTTTACAACCTGAGAAGCCACAAATGCCCCCATAGAATCATTTAATCTTCTTGCTGTTAATATTAATTCAGAATAATATCCTACATCCTGAGCTTTCTGTGCTAAATAAAAAGGGTCAACACCTATACAGTGTCCGCCCACAAGGCCCGGTTTAAAAGGTAAAAAATTCCACTTAGTACCGGCTGCTTCAAGAACAGCATGGGTATCAATGTCTAATAAATTAAATATTTTAGCTAATTCATTAACAAAGGCAATATTAATATCACGTTGTGAGTTTTCAATAACCTTTGATGCTTCAGCCACTTTAATAGTAGGAGCTAGATGTGTTCCTGCAGTAATAACTGATTTATATAATTCATCAACTCTTTTACCAATTTCAGGTGTTGAGCCTGAAGTTACTTTTAAAATCTTGTCTACAGTATGTTCTTTATCTCCAGGATTAATTCTTTCCGGTGAATATCCCGCGAAAAAATCCTGATTAAAGGTTAAGCCTGATATCCTTTCTAATACAGGTATACATTCTTCTTCTGTAACACCAGGGTATACTGTGGATTCAAAAATCACTATATCTCCCTTTTTCAATACCTTTCCAACTGTTTCTGATGCCTTGAATAATGGAGTTAAGTCGGGACGGTTATGTTTATCTACCGGGGTAGGAACCGTAACAATATAGATATTTGCTTCTTTAATTTCATTTAAATCAGAAGAACAATACAAACCTTTATTTTCATCGTTAGAATAAAAAAATGGATTTTTTTTAACCAAAACAGACTGAAGTACATCATCTTCAACTTCAAGTGTAGAATCTATACCTTTATTCAATTCTATAACCCTGTTTTGATTTATATCAAACCCTACTACAGAATATTTTGTAGCAAATAAACGTGCTAAGGGCAGACCTACATATCCTAATCCTATTATAGCAATTTTAATTTGTGTTTTCATATAATATTTTCTTTCATGTAAGCCAATAGCATTTTACAACGTGGTATATAAATATTATTTCTTAAATATTTTTTGCCACCATGTTTCTTGCTTGTCATTTGTGTATCCATAGCCATAGCCATAATTTGAGCCATAACCTCCTACTTGTTTGGAAACATCATTAATTACAAATGAAGTATTTAATAATTTCGAATCTCTGACTAAATCGTTGGCAAAATCGATCAAGATATTTTTTGAAACTCCAGATCTTACAACATATAATGTGGCATCAGCTACATCCGCAATGCTAAGAGTATCTGAAACTAACATTAATGGAGCTGAATCTATAATAATATATGCATATTGAGAAGTCATTTCATGAACAAGTTTCTGATATCTACCATTAGAAAGAAGCTCCTGAGGATTAGGAGGAATGCTTCCTGCATAAATTACATCACAGTAAGGGTTTGTATCTGATGTATGTATTAGCTCTTCAACATTAATCGATTCATCATATAGATATTCCGTTAATCCTTTTCTTTTCATAGGCTCGCTATCATATCGTTGAATCTGTGGGTTTCGAATATCTGATCCTATAAGAAGAGATCTTCCATTTTTATTGGCTAATGTAAGTGCTAAATTAACAGATACAAGGGTTTTTCCTTCTCCTTTTATTGAAGATGTTACTATAATTATTTTGGCTGTGTCTTTAGTTGGTAATACAAACTTAAGATTGGACACCAACACTCTGAATGCTTCTGCCAGTTCTGAAAAATCATTTTTCTGAACCAGATGATTTTCTTTATCCTTAAGAGTAGGTATGTCTGCAAGTACTCCCATAAAAGAACGTTCTTTAATATCTGCTCTATTATAGATTTTATCATCCCACATAAAGAATAAATAAAATGTAATAAAAGGAAATAATAGTCCCAAAATAATTGCTCCAAGAAAAACAACATTTTTCTTAGGAGATACGGGAATATCTTGTGTAAAGGCAGGATTTACAATTTTCGCTTTTGGAACATTTACAGAGAGGTTAATGGCATTTTCTTCTCTTTTCTGTAAAAGGAAAAGAAAAAGTTGTTCTTTAAGATTTTGTTGACGTTCTATGCCACGATAAATCTTTGATTGTCCCGGAACTTTCTCTATAAGTCCGTTATTTGAAGATATTTGTCCGTTCAATTGACTGATAGCAGCTTGTACTGTTGCTTTTTGTTGGCTAATATTATCACGTACAATTTCTTTCAATGCAGAAATCTCCTTATTCATTTCCACTACAGCAGGGTTTTCATTTGTAGCCTGTTTTAAAGTTTTATTTCTACTGATAAGGAGTGTATTATATTGAGAAATAGCCTGTTCCAACGATGGATTAAGCCCAAGATTAGAAGGCATAAGCTGGTTATTTCCTCCTTTAGAAGCTTCCGCACCAAGAGAGTTTAACAAATCTAATTGTGTTTGCTGTTGGAGAAGAGCTTTTGTATTATCACTTGTATTCTGTAGAGCTAGCTGTGCCTGAGCCTCTAGATCAACAATACGATTGCGGTTTTGAAAATCTTCTTTCTGATTTTCAACACCTGAAAGGTCTCTGGTAATTACTTCTAACCTCTTATCTATAAACTCCTGAGTGTTTTGGGCCTGTAGATTCTTATCTCTTAAACCGTCTTGATTATATTGCTTAGCTACTTCATTCAAAATAGCTTCAGACTTTTCAGGAACTGTACCTATTATACTGATCTCCATCAATAGGGCTTTTTGATCCGGTAAATCTACCTGTATTTGCTTTTCTAATCTTTTAACTTTTTCTAAAGGATTTAAAAAAACGACTTTATATTTAGAATTTTTAGGAATTTCTCCGTTTTTATGTAAAATTACTGTTCCAAAATCAAGTTGTAACGGTTTATCAAAAGTCCCATTATTTTTTTTCTTCTCATTTGTTAAAGTAAACTGATTATTTCCTACTTCTTTAACTGTAAATTCCGAAGATTTAAATTTTTTATTATCATTATACACTAATATTTTACCTGTTACCGGTAAATTAGTAAATATTTCCGAGTCTTTTATTTCTCCTTCACTGTAATATTCTACATTCAGATTAAGATTTTTAACAACCTGTGCAAGAATAGGTCTTGAGGTTACCACAGCAACTTCACTTTTTAGTTCATCAGCACCATTTAATCCTATCCCTAAATTATCTAAATCGGCTAAAGCAGATGAAATATCTGTTTCCTTTTTATCAAACTTAAGTGTTGTTTCCGATTGATATTTAGGTACAGCATATCTAAGATAAATATATGCACCTAATAAAAATATAAAAACGGATACAACAAACCACGGCCATTTACGTAAATATTGTCCAATAATTTTTTTTATATCAAGCTTTTCTTCCTTTTCCTGAAATTCTATCTGCTGCATATTTTAATTTATCGGGTTAAAGAAATAATAAGAGTCGCTACTCCTAATGCTGAAGCAATGATCTGAAAAGTAAGAGCTCTGTTGGGGTTAGAATTTGCTTGCACCTGTTTATTTCTATCAGGTTGTACATAGAGTACATCATTCTGTTTCATATAATAATATGGCGAATTTACAATATCCGATCTGGACATATCCAGATTGATTACCTGCTCAGCACCATCATCTCCGGTGCGGATAAGCTTTACGTTTTTACGGTCTCCAAAATCAGTCATATCTCCTGCAAGACTCAATGCCTGAAAAATATTAAGCTTCTGTGAAGCACTTTCTTTTTGTCCCGGAACTTTAACTTCACCTAAAATACTTACATTGAAATTTTTGAGATTAATGGTTACCAAAGGATCAGTAAGATATCTTTTTAAACGGGATTCAAGATCCTGCTTTAATTGTACCTGGGTCATTCCTTTAACATATACATCACCTAATACCGGAAAATTAATATTTCCTTCTGCATTTACTAAATACTCACTAGGCTGCACATATTGATTTACTCCATTGGGAGCTTCACTTCCCACACGGTTTGTGGTATTAAGGTTAAAAGGTTTTACAGCTGCCTCATCAAGAGCAGAAACAAGAATTAAAAGAACATCTCCTTCCTGAATATGTAAGCCTTGAAATTTCGCCTGAGAAATCTCCTGTTCCATATTATGTTCTGACATATACACCATATGTTGCTTTGGTTTACATGATGTTAAAATCACTGTAAGCAATACAAAATATGTAATAATTGTTTTTTTCATATTTTTATTTAAATCTATACTAGAAGTTTTGTGTCCAAAACCTTTTATATTTATTTTTATTTAATTTGTGAATAAGTATCAACCTAAAATTCCAAGAATAATAAGTTTTTTTAATATTAATTTCTGGTTAAAGCTAAAATCCCTATTGCAATTGAAGCTATTACTGATGCTACAGAAATATATAATCCTGTATTGGGATCCAATCTTGCAGATTTTTCTCTGTTGGCATTTGGCTGGACATAGATCACATCATTTTGTTTTAAATAATAGTAAGGTGAATTGATAAAATTCGCACTTGTAAGATCTATTCTCTCTTTGCTGATCTGCCCGTCTATGTTTCTAACGACCAATACATTGTTTCTAACTCCAAAAGGTGTAAGATCTCCGGCTAATCCCAAAGCTCCCAATAAAGTTGTGCTTCCGTCAGGGATTACATAGGTTCCCGGCTTGGTAACTTCTCCCAGAACAGAGACTTTAAAATTAGTAAGCTTAACATCAACAATAGGATTTTTCACATATTCTTTAATACGATCTGCTAATTTTACTTTAAGAGTTTCAACATTTTCATCTTTAGTACTTATTTCTCCAATCTGAGGAAAAATAATATTTCCATCCGTGTCCACAAGGTAAGTGGGCCCTGAAACAGGAATTTGCTGTTGCAGATTATTCGAACTTGGGATACTATACTGAGCAACTGTAGTAGTAGAAGAATAATTCTGATTGAATGGTTTTACTACATCCATATCTTTTGCAGATATTGTAATCACCAACTGGTCTCCAGGCTGTAAAGTACTTCTACTATTTTTAATGGAATTTTCAAGTGCAACACTATCAATATCCTTCATATAATTGATTTCCTGTTTTGCTGTACAGGAAAATAAAATCAGGCCTAAAGCACCACCGTACATAAAATATTTAAAACTCATTCTTGATATTTTTTTCACAAAAATAGCATTATTAATTATTTTACAAATTTTCATCTACAATTGTTTTTTTGTCCAGCACTTCAAATTCTGAATTATTGCTTATAAATTCAGGAACAATTGTTTTCAGTAGGCTAACAACCTGCAACTTATCTCTTTTGATCGCAGACATGATAATTTGTTTAAAAAGAACCTCAACTTCTTCAAATTCCATCAGCGGATCTCTTGAAATCATGATCTTCTCGTGGTGGGTAGGAATCGTAGTTGTGTTATTACTTAAAAGTTCTTCATATAACTTTTCGCCAGGTCTTAAACCAATAAATGTAATTTTGATATCAACATCCGGTGTATAACCTGATAGTTTGATCATTCTTTTGGCTAAATCTAAAATTTTCACAGGTTCACCCATATCAAAAACATAGATCTCACCACCATTCCCCATAGTTCCTGCTTGTAATACCAGTTCACAAGCCTCCGGAATAGTCATAAAATAACGGATGATATCCGGATGTGTAATCGTTACAGGTCCTCCTTTTTCAATCTGCTTTCTGAAATGAGGAATTACCGAGCCATTTGATCCTAAAACATTTCCAAAACGGGTCGTAATAAATTTAGTGACATTCCCCGGTGAATTTTGAAGCGACTGAACGAATAATTCTGCTGCTCTTTTTGAAGCCCCCATTACGTTAGTAGGGTTCACTGCCTTATCCGTAGAAACCATCACAAAACGGTTTACTCTGTATTTTTTAGATAGTAAAGCTAAGTTTTTAGTTCCTAATATATTGACGAAGATAGCTTCATGCGGGTTATCTTCTATAAGAGGCACATGCTTATAAGCGGCAGCATGATATACCATAGAAAACTGGTACGTTTTAAATAATTTCTCCAGTCTGTAGCTATTTGAAATGTCCGCCAGAACAAATTTGAATTTCTGATCCGGGAATTTTTCATATAATTCTAATTCCAGTTCATACAAAGGCGATTCTGCCTGGTCAAGCACTACAATTAATGAAGGATTGAATTGTGAAACCTGCCTTACGATTTCACTCCCGATAGATCCTGCTCCTCCGGTTACTAAAACTGTTTTTTCAAAATGCCTTTTTCTTACATCCTCACTTTCTATTTTAATAGGCTTACGGTTCAGTAAATCTTCTATCTGAAGCTGGCTGATTCCTCCTACTAAATCCGAATCTCTCATTTTGCTGAGTGTAGGAGCTTTTAATACCCTCAATCCGCTATCCAGTCCCAGCGTCATCCATTCTTCGATCTCCTGTTTGGTCATGATTTCTTTAATCAATAAAACCGCATCAAATTGTTTTATCAGTTTCTCATTGCTAAAGAATTGATTTTTGGTATAGATTTTATGCCCCAGTAATATAGCTCTGCGGGAATCTGATCTGTTCGTAAGAAATCCTGCTAAACGATAAGGGTAATTAGGATTATGCATAATAGCCCTGGCTAATGCCACAGATACTTCACCTACTCCTACTACTGCCACTCTTACTTTGGACGAAGCTCCTTTGATATCTATCAAGGCATTGAAGAACTGTTTCGTAATCATTCTGAAAAAGAACATTATAGAAACAGAAATAAGGAAATACAGAAAAAGGTTGGGATACAGGTACAATGAACTGCCCAGCATCAATTCACTTATATAATTAAGTAATAATAGAGTGATAAGTGTACTTCCCGAAGATAATATGATCTTAAAAAAATCAAAGAAAGTAGAATGTCTTATAATACCTGCATATGTTTTAAAAACATACATAAACAGGATATTGACGAATATAACAAGGAATCTTTTTTCCATACGGTATTCTGGAAAATTGACCCTTACAGCCAGATTATCCAGGAATATACGCGAAAGAAATAAAGAAAATAAAACAATCAGAATATCAATAATAATAACCAGCCATCTGGGTACATATCTCAATTCTGTGATTTTCACAATATTATCTCCGTTATACAGAGCACTAAAAGCGTCATACAGCCTTTTCATCAAAACTTAAGTGATTTTTTATTAGTTGTGCAAAGATAATGGATATTATTCACTTTAAAAATGTGGTACTTCATTTTATTTTTTTCACAGCTCATCTCAACGGATAAAATATTTTAATATTTTTTTAATATTTGTAAAATCACAATGCATTATTCGTGCCATTATTAATTCAAAACATATTCTTTCATGTATTATTAAAAAATAATTAAAAGAAGAGAAATGATATATAATAAAAAACTCCTAAAACTTAATGCTTTAGGAGCTAATAACGATATTTAGCTATTATTATTCTGCAATTTTATTTCTTTTTACATGTGCCACTATAATTCCAAGAGCCACCAAAATAAGTACCGGAATATATTGATCTACCGGTGCGGCTTGAGGATCACCCGGATTTCCAGGGAAAATATCCTCTTCAACCATGGTTTCTTCTTCCTCAACGCTGCTGGCTCTTGAAGATTCTTCTCTCATAAATGGGTTATCATTCTCTGATGATTCCTGTGCATATGCAAAGCTTGAAAAAATGATAAGACAAGCTATTATTATTTTATTCATGTTCTTTTTTTTATTTAATTAATTTTTTAGTGTAAGCTTTCCCTTCAGAGATCGCTTTCAAAATATATAATCCTTTTGCATCAAGTCTCAATCTAACTGATTTTGCATTTGCATCAAGTTGTTTAACTTTTCTTCCTGAAGCATCAAAGATTTCTATTTTCTCAATGTTTTTATTATTTTTCACTACAAATTCTTCCCCATCTCTGTATACCTCAAATGCAGAGTTTTCAACTTCATCTGTAGCAAGTACGACAAGTTTTTTGTACACAATTTCGAATCTGGTTGACATATCACCGGCATTAGCAGAGAAAGTATAATTCCCGCTTTGTAAATTGGTGTATGTACCTAATTCTTTATCATGAATATAAATGGCTTGTCCGTTATCAAATATGCCTTCTTTTTTAGTCAATGAAATGGTAAAGTTTCCTGCTTCAAAATGTTTGGCACCCACCGGAACCACATCATCTATATCAAATCCTGCTTTACCCTGAATAACTAATTTTTGTGTTCCGGCCAATGTATAGAATGCATCAGAACCTATAGCCATCGCTTTAGAATCATAAATGTCATAAGCATCTGATGCCTGTGAAAGATAGGCTACTGCAAAAGTATTGCTGGTGTTGTAAGAAGAATTCAATCTTAACCAGAATTTACCTTCTGTAAGTGTATTTACATTTTTATTAAAGAATGTACCGTTATTACCAATTCTCATATTGTTGGTGAAACTTAAAGAAGTATCAGCAGCATTATTGGCTTTTACAAAGAAGCCTTGCCCTACATTCGCTGTATTACCTGTTGGTACTGTTACGATATTAGGTGCAGGAACCCAAACCTGTGTAGCAGGGTTATACGTTGCATATCCAACATTAACGGTGGTAGCACCTCCCTGTGTTGTTACTGAGTTACTTGTATTATCCCAGAAATAAAATGTATTTGAAATTCTTGCTGTGTTAGCTGTATAGAATGCGTTCAGATCCAGGTTTGAAGGGTATGGATTTCCTACAAGGTTGAACCCATTTCCAGCTGTTGAAAGTACTTTTGTATATGTTCCGTTGTTTGGTGTACCTTCAAATGCAAGAGAAGCATTCGCTACCGGAGTTTTAACAGAATACCCTGTACCTGTTGCTGCAATTGTTGAAGCAGCATTTACAAAATAATCAGTAGCTGTGTTATATTGTGTAATGAATGCAGGTGTAACTCCTGTTCCGTAAACTGTTAACAGATCCTGATCAGCTACCGGTGAAGACCAGAATGCATATTTATCCAAAGCGCTGATTCCGTTTTTCAATACTTTAAATGCACCTGTATAATTCAATGCGGAACCGTCTTTCTGAACAAGGTTTCCTCCGTTTTCCACAGTAATATCAAGAGCACTCACTGTATTACCGGAAGTAATTTCCAGAACACCTCCATTTTTAATGGTAATATTTTTAGCAGTGAAAGCCGGGTTTGTATTGGTAGAGTAAGCACCGGTGATGATTACATCTTTATTATCGGGATTTCCGTTAGACCATGTCGTTCCGTTCCAGATGGTAGATTCCACTAATTTGAACAGCTGTAATTCCTGTTGTGCATTGTTTCCATAAGCTGCAAAACGCGGGCTCCCATTGTTATATGAAAGTTGTCTTACAGGAGTTGCCAGGTTATTTACCGTAAACTTACTGCTTCCGTAAGTAAATGTCCATCTGTTGGTATTAGCAGGAGCATCTTCAATAGAAGCAGAATTACCTGATGACCATCCTACATATTTACCTATAACTTCGTTATAAATTGTTTTTGTACCGGTACCATCAGCTTTAATCAACCATACATTGTTTTGTACAGGATTAAGGATAATGTTTCCTGTAACGTTTGAGTTGTCACTTACGAAATATCCTGTTGTTGCAGTTCCTGTTCTTCCGTTAGTCATTAAAAACTCATCCGTTTCATTGGTAATAACATAATATCCGTCTGATAAATCTGCTGCAGAAGTAATTTTTTCAAATCTACCGATTCCGTTGTATACAACCGGATCATTGGCAACTGTCAGAGTGATCTGCTGGCTGAATGCGTTCCAGTTATTGTTTCCTGCCTGTGTAGCAGTAATTGTAGTTGTCCCAACGCCTGCTATTGTTACCGTGTTTCCGGATATTGTTGCAACCGCTGTATTAGAGCTGTTATAAATTACCTGTAAATTGGCTGCATCTGTATTAGCCGGGAAGCTGAAAGCAGGACTGCTCAGATATTTAGTAAGATCTGAAAAACCTGTCAGAGTCTGAGTTCCTTTTCCGATGGTGAAAGTAATTGTTGCCGCAGCTGAAGTTCCTGCATTATTGGTTGCAGTTACGTCTGCTGTAAAAGTTCCTGCTGTAACAGGTGTTCCGGAAATTGCTCCTGTAGATGTATTTAATGAAAGTCCGTCAGGCAATGTATTACCGGAAACCAATGCATAAGAAATCGGGTTTTGCGTTGCAGCAATATTCTGAGAGAAGGCTGTTCCTACTGTTCCTGTAAATGAAGATGCCGTTACTGTTGGAACTGCTACCACGCTTCCTCCTAATGAAATGCTTGTTGCTGATGCCAAACCTCCTCCTGAAATTGTAAGATTTCCGGAATAAGAACCAACAGTCAGGCCGCTTTTTAAACGTACATACACATTCTGATTTGCAAATGCACCGTTTGAATACCCTGTAATCGCTTTTGTAGCTGCAAAATCATTTCCGCCTGTCAGAGATACTTCAAAATTAGCAGGTGCTGAAATTGTAACATCTGATCCGTCTAAATTGGAACCTGATGCAGAAATAGACTGGTTTGCTGACGGTCCATTATTTTCCACATAAGAGAATGAAGTAAATGTACCTGTTGTAGAGAGACTCGGTGAAGATACACTCGCTACCGTAGTTGTAAAATTGTCTACATACAGTGTAGCTCCGGTTCTGTAAACCTGAATTTTATTAACTGTAGCGCTGTTGATCGCAATCGTTCTTGTAGAAGATGTGGTTCCCGCTGTAAATGGAGATCCGGGAGCTGGTGTCCATGTCTGTCCATTGTCTTCAGAAACATTCACCTGATAGCCACCCGAAGCTGTAGAAGCCACTACTGTAAAGCTTACCGTACCTACTCCACCGGTTAAAGTAGGAGTAATGATCTGAGCTGCGGTAGCACTTCTTATCTGTGCAGATTTTGTTCCGGCAGTTGCACCGGTAGTTCCTGTGATTACATCTTTAATCTGCCATGAGCCACTGCTCAAAGTTGCGGATGATAATGTTGAGTTATAACTTGAAGGTAGGCCGGACTCAAAACTTTCAGTAATTTGTCCCCAACCCCAGACCGAAAAAAAGGTCAGGAAAAACGCCAATGTCGTTTTTCTAACATAGGATAAATGTCGTTTCATAAGGTTTAAAATAATTTTTACGCAAAACTATTTTATTTTGACCTCATCTATTTTTCGGGAAAGTTATGGTTGTGTTAAGTTTCCATAATATTAAGTATTACATCATATTCAAAACCCTTGCTGATCAAATATTTTATGGTTTTGGCTTTTCTCTGGTATTCTTTTAACCCTTTCTGTTTCTCATAATAATCTTCAAAAATCTTCCTGATGGTTTTTTCATAATCAGTTTCGTCAATCTCATCAAAAGATTTATTGATCAGCTTTTCGGGAACCTGTTTCTGCTTTAAATTGATCCTGATTTTATTCCGGCCCCAGTGTTTTATATAAAATTTCCCTCTGATATAACTTCGGGTGAATCTTTCTTCATTTAAGTAATTTTCTCTCAGGAGATAAAGCATGATTTCTTCTTTGGCTTCATCAATTAATAGAAATTCTCTCATCTTCTGCTCTACTTCAGCATGGCAACGGTCCTGATAAACACAATAATTGACCAGTTTTAGTTTTATTTCGTCAAAAGTAAAAGACTTCTTTTCCATAGACAGTATAAAAAAAGAATGAGCACAGGCCCATTCTTTATATTTTTAATTCCGGTAAATATTAATAATTAAATAATGCCTTACCTTCCATTAATTCATTAACTTTTTTTCTAACCGAAGCAAGAACTTCTTCATTTTTGATATTGTCAACTACTTCAGAGATTAGCTCAGAAATTGTTTCCATATCATTTTCTTTCAATCCTCTTGTTGTAATTGCAGCAGTTCCCAATCTGATTCCGGAAGTTGTGAATGGTGATTTATCATCAAACGGAACCATGTTTTTGTTACAGGTAATATCTGCCAGTACCAAAGCTTTTTCAGTTTCTTTCCCGTTTACCCCTTTATTTCTAAGGTCTACCAGCATCAGGTGATTATCTGTACCGCCGCTTACAATATCAAATCCTCTGCTGATCATTGCTTTTGCCAAAGCCTGTGCATTAGATTTCACCTGTTTTGCATAGGTTTCAAACTGAGTATCCAAAGCTTCACCAAAAGCTACTGCTTTTCCGGCAATGACGTGCTCCAGCGGACCACCCTGAATTCCAGGGAAAACAGCTCCATCCAATACCTGGCTCATCATTTTAATTTCTCCTTTTGGAGTTTTATGTCCGTATGTATTTTCGAAATCTTTACCCATCATGATCATCCCTCCTCTCGGACCTCTCAAAGTCTTGTGAGTCGTCGTCGTTACAACGTGACAGTGCTCAAACGGAGAATTTAATAATCCTTTTGCTACCAGACCTGCAGGGTGAGCGATATCTGCCCAAAGTGTAGCTCCGATCTCATCGGCAACTTCTCTGAATTTAGCATAATCCAGATCTCTTGAATAGGCAGAGAAACCTGCAATAAGCATTTTCGGTCTTTCTCTTAAAGCCACTTCTCTCATCTGATCATAATCGATCAAACCGGTTTCCTGCTGCACTCCGTAAGAAACCACATTATACTGGATTCCTGAGAAATTTACTGCAGAACCGTGGGTAAGGTGCCCCCCCATTGAAAGATCCATTCCCATGATTTTATCTCCGGGTTTTAAAACTGCAAGATAAATAGCTGCATTCGCCTGAGATCCTGAGTGCGGCTGAACGTTTACATAGTCTACACCGAAAAGCTCTTTTGCTCTGTTGATCGCTAAAGTTTCAACCTCATCTACTACTTCACAACCACCGTAATATCTTTTTCCGGGGTACCCTTCCGCATATTTGTTAGTCAATACGCTTCCCATAGCTTTCATTACATTATCAGAAACAAAGTTTTCTGATGCAATCAGCTCTAATCCATGGGATTGTCTTTGTCTTTCTTTTTCAATCAGGTCGAAAATAATATCCATTTACTTTTAGTTTTTTAGATTTTCACCCCCAAATGTACGGAATTTCCCACTAGATTTCAACACCCGGAAATATGATTTTTGCAATTAACATTTCACACAAATCTTATGCTTTCACGATAAATTTTCAATTGTAAATCGTTGACAATACGCTTTTATCTGATCCCGAACCCTCCTAAACTGCTGATTAATTTCATCTTCCGTACCCGTAGCCTTTACCGGATCGGGAAAGTTATAATGGAACTTTTGAGCTTTAGTCGGAAAATACGGACAGTTTTCTTTAGCATGATCACAAACGGTAATCACAAAATCAAAATCAATATCCTTGTATTCATCAATCTGATTTGAGGTGTGATCTGATATATCAATTCCATCCTCAGCCATTGTTTTTACAGCTTTAGGATTTACGCCGTGGATTTCAATTCCTGCACTGTAAACATCTGTTTTTCCTTCAGTAAAATATCTTAAATATCCTTCTGCAATCTGACTTCTGCAGCTGTTTCCCGTACAAAGTACCAATAGTTTCTTTTTCATAGTTTTAAACACATAACCAGATTAAGTTGATAATACAGAACTTAGGATCAAATCCGAAAATGAGCTGTAATACAACAACAGAACCTGTTATTATGATCGGTTTTTTATATTGAATTAATTTAGCTTTCATGATTAGCAGCAACCGGAATTTGATGTACAGCGTGATTCCGTATTACCTTTTAATTCATTAAGATTTAATTTTTGTTTCTCCTGAGGGATTCCACAGGCATCTTTAGCGAGACATGCGGTTACTTTATTTTTCAGGATGAAATTTTCACCATTAAAGTCAAGATCATATTTCCCAATCGTATTATCCTGATACTCCACTTCAATTTCAAAATCTCCGATGCCCAGTTTCTCTTCAGACAGATTGATAATGTGTAAAAGCTTACCGGGTTTTAAGCGATGTTCATAATCATCAGCATTCCAGAGTTGGAAATTAACTTTTTCTTCTTTTCTGATGGTTGCGCCACAATCTATAAAATTTTTATTGACCATTCCTATCTCTGTCACATGAAAATGTTCCGGTACAAATGTCCCGTCTTCCAATTGAAACTCTACATTCTCTAATGATGGCAAAATGTTTTTAATTTCAGATAATTTCATTTTTAAATTTTTAATTGTTATAATGCAATATTACGATAATGATGAATAAAAAAATTTCAGCAACAATCTCTCTTCTTAACAGCAGAAATAATGTCAGAAAACCAAATATTCAAAACTTCAAAAGCTTTTTCATCGATACAATAGCAAATCGTATTTCCTTCAATACTTCCTTTGATAAGCCCTGCATTCTTAAGTTCTTTCAGGTGCTGGGAAATGGTTGGCTGAGCAAGGGGTAATTCATTCACGATATCACCACAAATGCATTCGTTCACTTTAAGCAAATATTCTACAATAGCTACCCTTGCAGGATGTCCCAAAGCTTTTGCAATCATCGCTATCCTGTTTTGCTTCTCAGTAAAAAAATCTGTTTTTGTAGCACCCATTTTACAATAGTTTATATCGCAATATTACGATAATAAATAATTCCAACCAACTCTTTCTCTAAATTTCATAAAAAAACCTTGCCGATAAACAGCAAGGACTCCAAAAACATTTTATAATAAAGTTAAAACTTTTCGTCAATCAGTTCTTTATTTACCATAGCTCCCGTAAGGTTTCCCTGAGCTACGGCATGGGCTACGGAACGCATCATGCTTACATTGTCTCCACAAGCATATAAGCCGCTTACATTTGTTTTTTGAAAATGATCTGTTTTGATCAATCCGTGTTCATTTAATTCGCAGCCCAGGTCTTCAGCAACATTCAGGTTTTGTTCAAAAGGTATTTTAGCATATAAAGCTTTTAATGAAACTTCTTTTCCGTTGTGGAAGAGCACTTTCTGAATATGCCCATTATTATGTATGATTTCTTTGATTTCATCTTCATTTACAATAATATGGTGCTCATTTAATTTCTCAAACTGTTCGGGAGTGAAAGTAGCCTTTCCATTGGTAAATAAAGTAAGGTCTTTGGTCCAGTGGGCAATCATTTTGGAAAATTCATACGCAATATCTCCGTTGGCAAGAATTCCGGTCGTTTCATTTCTCACTTCATATCCATGGCAATACGGGCAATGAATAACAGAAATTCCCCAACATTCGTTAAATCCGGGAATATCCGGTTTAATATCTTTAATTCCTGTGGCAACAATCAGCTTTTTAGAGCTTAATTTCTCTCCTGCAGCGGTTTCAATTTCAAAGCCTTCAGAAGTTTTAACAGTTTTCACCACTAATCCGTCGTGAAATTGTACCGTATCATATTTCTTCACCTGCTCTTTTGCTGTTGTGCTTATTTCTTTCGGAGTTTTTCCATCCTGCGTCAGAAAATTATGGGAATGTGGGGTTTGCTCATTGCAGGGCTTTCCGCTGTCGATAATTAAAATATTTCTTAAAGATCTTCCTAAAGCCATTCCGGCTGAAAGTCCTGAATAACTTCCGCCTATTATGATTACGTCAAAAAACCGGTTGTCCATGAGAGGTGTTTTTAGTTATGAGTTATAAATTATGAGTTTTGAGTTGGGACGGATTGTTGGAATGTCTTTCAATTGCCAGCTTTAAATCATCAACTCTTTGCAAAGGTAAAATAAATTTTAATTAATGCGACAAAATCGCAATAATAATTTTATATTTGCATATGGCTAAGAGAAATACAAAAGCAAAACAGCTGATTTTAGATTCTTTAAAGAATTCCCAATCGGCGGTTAGTCAGGATATTTTACAGAAAGAATTGGGTGCAGAGATAGACAGGGCAACAATTTACAGGGTACTCAACAGTTTCTGTGATGACGGAATTGTTCACAAAATTCTGAGCGATGACGGAAAATATTATTTTGCCTTTTGTATCAATTGTTCAGAAAAGGCACATCAGCATAATCATTTTCATTTCAGGTGCCTGCAATGCGAAAAGATCGAATGCCTTCCTAATGAGATGAAAGTTCCGCTGCCAAAGGGGTACCGATCCGTTAATTTCAACGGATTTATTTCGGGCTATTGCTCCAGTTGTTCGAGTTAGTTTTCTTTAAATAATTGAATGGTATAATCCAATAATTCCTGGCCTCCGGTGTCTCCATGACCGGGAATGATGATCTTTGCTTCCGGATAGGCTTTTTTCACTTTTTCAACGGTTTCTGACCAGGCATGAACATTGGCATCTCCAAGATAGCCTTTTTCAGCATCTTTTTCTTTGATCAGACAACCACCGAACATTGCTCTCTGATCCGGAACATAGGCTACAACATTGTCTTTTGTATGCCCTTCACCAAAGTATTTGACGACAATTTTTTGTTTTCCGCCATTCAGTGTTATTGCATCATTAAATCCGTGATCGGGCACATTAGCATTACTGTTTCCGGCAAGTTCAATGGTTTTATTGCTCGCATAAGACGGAATATTATTTTTATCAAATTCTTTCAGTCCGCCTACACAGTCATTGTGAAAATGGGTTGCCACAACAGCATTTACTTTTGAATGAAGTTTATTTTTAATCCAGGAAATCAGTTCTTCAGAGCTTTTATCATTGGTAGGAGTATCCAGAATTACCGCTTCATTCCCGTCTTCCACAATCATCCCGTTACATGAAACTTTTCCGAAAGAGTCTGTATTCAAAAATGAAATATGCTGATAGATATTTTTTGAAAGCCGGGTGATGATCAAGTTTTCAGACTGATAAACAATCTTATTCTTGTCAGAAGATGTTTTTTGGGGCTGACAGCTAAAGATAATCATCGTGAAAAATAAAAACAGGATTTTGGATAATGGCTTCATAAATAAACTTCTTTTAAACAAAAATATAATTTAATACTCACTTTTCTCATGCTCAATTTCTTTTTTTATTTTTTGATTGATATCCACTTTTGCTTTTTTAAAACTAAAAATGGTTGTGCCGCGCTCTCTCGCGAATGTATTGGTATTGAGCCCACAATCTACATGACAATCTTATGGGTGCTTTAAGCCACAAAAAATCCCGGAAAAAATTCCCGGGATCGCAGATAAATATCTGGTTAGTTTATTATTTTTTCTTTTCTTTAAGCTCTTCCTTATCTTTATCAGAAGGGTTCCATACTTTTACTTCGGAGTCTTTGGTGATTCCTGAAAGGATCTGTACATTGATCCCGTCGCTGGCTCCCAGTTTTACATAAACTTTTTTGAACTTTCCGTCTGGCTGCTTCACTTCTACAAAAGGAATGTCTTTACCGTTTTTCTTTTCGTACTGGATCAGTGATTCATCCAACAGTAATGCGTTTTTTTCAGATTTCAGGACAATTTCTCCATTTGCAGAGAATCCGGCTCTGATGTATTCATTATTAGGATTATTTACATCCCCTTCTACAGGGAATTTTATGGTTCCAAGGTTGTCTTTTCCTTTAGGAGCAATCATCGTCAGCTTTCCCGGGAATGTTTTATTCTGAAGGGCACCGATCACGATTTTCATGTCCATTCCCTGTTTCAGTTTTCCGGCCTGGGCTTCATCTATTTCTCCCTGGAAGATCAGTGAATTAAGGTCTGCAATAGAACAGATCGTTGTACCCGCGTTGAATGAGTTGGCTTCAATTACCTGGCTTCCCACTTTTACAGGAACTTCAAGAACGGTACCTGCTGCTTTGGAACGGATCTGGGTTGTTGCCAGACCTTGCAGTTCCGGGGTAGCACCTGTTTTTACAATCTGCAATCTTTTCTGAGCGGTAGCCAGTTGCTGATTCGCATTTTTAAGGGCCTGCTGCTGTGAAAACAGTTGTTGCTGTGAGTTTAAATATTCCTGCTTGGAAATCACACCCTGTTTATACAGCTTTTCCTGCATAGAAAACTGCTTCTGCATATTATCCACATTCATTTTAGCATTACTGATCTGCAGCTGGGAATTCACTACGTCCTGCTGGGCATTGTTTACTTCTGCCACATTAGGGATAATTCTTACTGTTGCAATCAATTGCCCCGCCACTACTTTGTCACCTTCATCTACCAGAATTTTATCAATGATTCCTGCAATGTTCGGTTTGATCTCAATCTCTTCTTTCGGAACAATTTTTCCGGTAGCCATCACTTTGTCTTCCATGTTCTGGTAGCTTGGTTTTCTGGTCAGGAAAGCTTCACTCTGTTTAGAATTTGATTTTACGAGATACCCGATCCCGGAGAATAATGCCACTGCAAATAAAAGCCCCAGTACAATATAAATGGCTTTTTTCCAAGTGAATTTCTTTTTCATATATCTAGTTTATTTTTACTATTAATTTAAATGATTTAAAGATTGAAGAATTTAATCATTCAAAAACTTTTCATCATTATTCTGATCTCAGTGCTTCAATCGGGCGTATTTTCACTGCACGCTGCGCCGGAATCATTCCGATGATCAAACCTAGGATTACCATTACTGCCATAGCTCCGAATACGTTTCCATAATTAACGGTCGGGTTATAAAATGGGAACTTATCCTGGTTCTGGGTAACCATATTAAGAATAATCAGAACAAAAATTCCGGACATGAATCCCAGTAATCCCGAAGACAATGTAATCACAACACTTTCCAGCAGAATCTGGTTTCTTACTTCAGCGGGCTTTGCCCCCAAAGCTCTTCGTATCCCAATTTCTTTCGTCCTTTCCTTTACGGTGATCAGAAGTATGTTGGAGATCGCAATAACTCCGGCAAGAATTGTTAAGGTTCCTACGATAATCGTCAGAAGCTGCATCCCGGTAAGGAAACCTGTCAGTTTTTTAAATTCCTTTCCTATATTGAAACTTACAAAAGCATTGGTATCTTCCGGAGACACTTTATTTTCAGCTTTCAGCACCTGCTTTACATCTTCCTCTACTATGCTCAGATCTGCAGTAGGCTTACCTACAATCGCAAACATATCAATCTGATCTCCGGCATTGTACATCTTTGTAAAGGTAGAAAGCGGAATAAATGCCGACTGGTCACTTTCAAAACCTCCACCTTTTTTCACCCGGAATACCCCGATGACATTAAAGAAGATTCCTTTTACATTGATCGATTTCCCGATCGGATTTTCATTTTTCTTGGCATCAAAAAAGTTTTTATATATCTCTTCTCCGATTACCGCCACATTCTTATTGCCCATTACATCGGCATCATTGATATAACGCCCGAAAATAAGCTTCTTCTCTGAAATTTTATTTCCCACAGGATAATCTCCCGTAAGGCCATAAGTCCCCTTTTTACCGTTTCTTGACATGGTTTCTCCCGGCGTTCCGGTAAAGCTTCCTCTGGAATTCTGTGGCGAAATATAATCTATCGCATTAATTCTCTGTTTCAGCATATCCATATCGGACAGCTTCAGGTGAACTTCTCTACCTTTAGGAAATCCGTCATACGGAATGGAAGTTGCCTGTGCAAACAAGAAAATGGAGTTGGTTGCAAATCCTGAAAACAATTTATCAAAACCGTTTTCCATCCCTTTTGCCGCTCCAAGAAGGCTCACATATAAAAACATTCCCCAGCCCACACCAATCATGGTAAGGAACGTCCGAAGCTTATTATTCCTCAGTGAATAATAAATTTCCTGCCAAGTATCTTTTTTAAATAAAATGTTCACTTCTTTGAGTTATTTGTTATATGTTAATAGTCAAAAGGCAGAACTGCGAACAGCAAGATTGACTAAATATCCTTTCTTTATCAGTAAATTCACTTTTTTGCCTTTTTGCTTTTTTACCAATATTATTCTGTTCTCAACGCTTCTATCGGTTTGATCCTGGAAGCCCTGTATGCAGGAACGAATCCTGCAATAAGCCCGGAAAACACCAAAGCTATAAATGCCATAAAGATGGTTCCCCATCCTACACCCGGATTTTTGATGAAAAATTCTTCAAGACTGTCTCCTATTAAACTCAGAGCAAGTACACCCACAGCCACTCCGACAATCCCTGAAACTACCGTTATCACGACACTTTCCTGTACAATCAGCGCTACGATACTTCTTGGTTTTGCTCCGATGGCCTTACGCACCCCGATCTCTTTGGTTCTTTCCTTTACGATATACACCATGATATTACTGATACCGATAATTCCTGCCAACAGCGTTCCCATTCCTATAAATCCTACAATGATCGTAAGCACAAACATGAACTGGAAGGTTCCTTCCATATTCTGGGCATTGTTCCAGACACCTACTCCGTTCGAATCATCAGGAGCGACATTTTTTCTTGCCTTCAGTTTATCTTTAAGTTCATCACCATATTTTATGGCTTCCTGAGGCATCAGCTTTTCATTATAGGCAATATATATGGTATTTACCGTATCTGATCCTTTCTTCATTTGCTGAAGCGTGGTAATAGGAACTGTAATATGTCTTTCATCCCGGTCTCCGCCATCGTCAGAAAACACACCCACCACTCTGAACATGGTTCCGTTGATATTCAGGTCTTTTCCTACCGGACTTCCATTCTTGATCAGGTCACGCTGCACCATTCTTCCGATCACCGCCACATTCTGCTTTTTTTCAAGATCCATAGGTGAAAGATAGCGCCCGTCCAGCATTTTTCTGTTCTCAATAACCTGTTCTCCCGGTTTTGCCCCGTTGATCTGGTAAGTCCCGCTTTCTTTCCCGTATTTTACCATCAGGTTGGTGCTGTATCTTGGACTGGCATCACCTACTTTTTCTTTATCAGTATTGATCAGAAAATCATAATCGTCATTATCCATCGTGACTGTTCTATCAGACTGAAGTCCTTTATAAGCCATCGTGGTTTTACCTGTATAGATCGTGATAAGGTTCTGTGCATCTCTTGCAAATCCCTCCGTAAAGGCATTCTGTAGCCCCTTTCCAATCCCGAAAAGAACAATAAAAATAAACAATCCCAAAGCCACCGTAAACCCCGAAAGTACCGTCCGCAATACATTACTGCGGATAGAACTGAATATTTCCTGCCAACGATCTAGGTCAAACATAGTTTTTATTTTTTACCTTGTAAAAAGTCAATTAACTGCGTTGTGAATTTTCTTTGAAGTGAATCAACTTCGTTGTCAATCTTAATTTTAAATTCACTATTGACAATTCACAATTTTTTTTATCCTTTTTTCAACATTCCACTTAATAAGATAAATGTTGTTTTGATTAATTTTTCAATTTTCATTAATTCTTCCTTTTTAATATAATCACTGTCGATAATTATATCAAAACAAGAATCCAATTCTATAACTGAGCCTCTTGCTATTTCAAAATATCTTTTTCTTTCAATTTCCGATTTTCTGGAACAACCCTCAGTTATATTCAGTACAACTGAAGTTGAAGCTCTGCGAATCTGATCGATCAGATTAAATCTTTCACTATTCGGAATTCTGGATAAAATCCTATAGCATTCAATTCTTAATTCTCTTGCCGATTGATAAACATCAAGTTTATAATGGTTCAGATTTAAAAACATTTTTATTTTTTTTCGAATTCATTTGTGTGTATTTTTTAATAATTATCTTCTAAAAATTTAAAATGATGATTCATTATTCACAATGATTTAAAAATTCACTTGCAACGCAAAATTTACCATTCACAATTTCACCTATAGTACAATCTGCTTTATAAACTCATCACTTTCAATGATTCCGTCTTTCAAAATAACGTTTCTTTTCGTCTGTGCTGCAACGTCCGGTTCGTGGGTTACAACGATGATGGTTTTTCCTTCGTTATTAATGTCCTGAAGAAGCTTCATAATATCATGGGTCGTTTTGGAATCCAATGCTCCTGTAGGCTCATCCGCCAAAACCACTTTAGGATTGGTGATTAAAGCTCTCGCAATTGCAACCCTCTGTTTCTGCCCTCCGGAAAGTTCGTTGGGAAGATGATTGGCCCATTGCGCCAGTCCCACTTTCTCCAGGTATTCCATGGCTTTCTGATTACGTTCTTTCCTTGGTATATTCTGATAATATAAAGGAAGGGCAACATTATCCAAAGCTGTTTTATAGCCAATCAGGTTGAAAGACTGGAAAATGAACCCCAGAAATTTACTTCTGTATTCGGCGGCTTTTACTTCAGACAAATGCTCAATCGGTACTCCGTCTAACTCATAAGTTCCTGAATCTTTTTCATCCAGAATTCCTATAATATTAAGGAGTGTAGATTTTCCGGAACCGGAGCTTCCCATGATAGAAACAAACTCGCCCTCGGAAATATTAAGATTGATTCCCTTGAGAACGTGCAATTTACTTTTACCCGTATCGTATGATTTATGTAAATTATGAATTACTAACATTAAGTGATGTTTGTTTTTATTCCTAATAAGTAGAAGTTATTTTTAATTTGTTACAAGAATTAAAATTTATTCAAATAAATTAGTGTTTAATTAATTTTATCCTTATTTATAAGCATTTACAAGAATCTGTTTAATTGTAACTTCACAATTTTATTCATTTTTCACTGATAATTGTATGTAAGCCCATATCCGTGCACCTTTCATGTAAATGTGGAAAACTTTTACGGTTAAAACTCAGCCAATTAGTATTTACCCCTTTTAAAATCAGTTCTTTTTTTCGAACTTTGTGCTTCGCACGTAACAAGAAATAAATACTTCATGTAAGTGAATAACTTTTAAATATAAGTTTCAAACAATCAGAACGTTAAATATTTCTTGCATTTTATCCACAGTGATCTAATTATTTTAATTTTAAAGACATTTTAATATGGGAATTTTTGATAAAAGAATAAGCTATAAGCCATTTGAATACCCTGAGGTTCTTCAATTTGTAGAGGCGATCAATAAATCGTTCTGGGTGCATTCTGAAGTGGACTTTACTGCAGATGTTCAGGATTTTCATTCGCAGTTAGAGCCACACGAAAAACATGCTGTGAAAAATGCACTTTTGGCTATTGCACAGATCGAGGTGTCTGTAAAGACATTCTGGGGAAACCTATACAATCACCTTCCAAAGCCTGAATTTAACGGGTTGGGCGCTACTTTTGCAGAATGTGAATTCCGTCATTCCGAAGCTTATTCCCGTTTGCTGGAAGTCTTGGGATATAACGAAGAATTTACCCACGTTATTGAAATTCCTGCCGTGAAAAAGAGAATTGACTTCCTGTCAAACGTTCTTAAACATGCCAATTCTGCTACACCGAAAGAATACGTTTCTTCACTGTTGTTATTCAGCATCCTGATCGAAAACGTATCCCTTTTTTCACAGTTTGCCATTATCCTTTCTTTCACAAGATTTAAAGGATACATGAAAAATGTTTCCAATATCATTGCATGGACTTCAGTTGATGAACAAATCCACGCTAATGCAGGAATTTATTTAATCAATAAAATCCGTGAGGAACAGCCTGAATTACTAACGGATTCCGATATCGAAGACATCTATACTCTGGTAGACCAATCGGTAGAATTGGAAAGTGAAATCCTTAACTGGATTTTCGAATTGGGAGAATTAAGCGTTTTCTCAAAAGAAGACCTGCTCAACTTCATGAAATACCGTGTTGATGACAGCTTAAAGAAAATTAACATGAATACCCGTTACAATGTTTCTCCGGAACAATACCGTCCGATGAAATGGTTTGAAGAGGAAGTTTTCGCTAATTCTATGGATGATTTCTTCGCCAAAAGACCTGTAGATTATACGAAACACGATAAGAGTATTACTGCAAACGATTTGTTTTAAACAGATGGGCGCGAGCGAAGCGAGCGTCAAAGCAGTTAATATTTCCAATGTCATTTACGGAAACAAAGTATCTAAACAAGATCCTTCGTTTTCAAATGACAATAATCGGCACAAACCAAAACATAAATAATGATCAACGTAATCGTATCTTACACCGTAAATCCTGATTTTGTTTCAGAAAACAAAGCCAATATTCAGAACTTCCTGAATGATTTTAAAAATTTAGATCAGGAAACATTTGAATATAAGGTGTTTGTAAAAGAAGACGGTATTACTTTTGTTCATTACTCCAATTACATCAATGAAGAGGCTCAATATGAGGTTTTGAATGTTCCGTCTTTTAAAGAATTTCAGAGATTAAGAGATGAAAGCGGACTGAACGGTTCCCACAAGGTAGAAATTTTACAATCAATATAAGAAGCAAAATTCCTGGGTATTAAACTGTCGGGAATTCGAAAATATAACAACTATGGAAGAACAAACTACAAATATATGGTGGCTCAATGAAGAGTCTGAGCAAATGCTTAACAGAGGTTATCTGTTAAAAGGAGAAACCGTAGAAGGGGCTATCGACAGAATTACAACTGCAGCTGCCAAAAAACTATATAAACCCGAACTACAACCTGCTTTCAAGGAAATGATCACTAAAGGATGGATCAGCTTCTCATCTCCCGTTTGGGCAAACATGGGAACACAAAGAGGTCTTCCTATTTCTTGTTTCAACGTTCATATTCCGGACAGCATTGAAGGGATCACTCACAAAATGGGTGAAGTCATCATGCAGACTAAAATCGGTGGGGGAACTTCAGGATATTTCGGGGAACTTCGTAACAGAGGAACTGCTGTAACTGATAACGGAAAAT
This sequence comes from Chryseobacterium tongliaonense, assembly GCF_041224435.1. Classification (NCBI taxonomy): domain Bacteria; kingdom Pseudomonadati; phylum Bacteroidota; class Flavobacteriia; order Flavobacteriales; family Weeksellaceae; genus Chryseobacterium; species Chryseobacterium tongliaonense. The sequence continues at coordinate 377,589 of NZ_JBGFFD010000003.1, forward strand.
CTTCAGGAGCCGTTTCTTTCATGAAACTTTTTGATACTGCGATGGATGTAGTATCTCAAGGGGGTGTAAGAAGAGGAGCTTTTGCTGCGTATCTCGATATCGACCACGGTGATATTGAAGAATTCTTATCTATCAAAGATATCGGAAGTCCGATCCAGAACCTGTTTACAGGAATCTGTGTTCCGGATTACTGGATGCAGGATATGATCGATGGTGATATGGAAAAACGTAAAATCTGGGCAAGAGTACTGGAAAGCCGTCAGCAAAAAGGTCTTCCTTATATCTTCTTTACAGACAACGTCAACAGAAATAAGCCACAGGTTTACAAAGACTTGGGATTAACGGTAAATGCAAGTAACCTTTGTTCTGAAATCATGCTTCCTTCTACCAGGGAAGAATCTTTCATCTGCTGTCTGTCTTCCATGAATTTAGAATTATATGATGAATGGAAAGATACGGATGCTGTAAAATTAGCCATCTATTTCCTGGACGCTGTTTTATCAGAATTTATCGAAAAAACCGAAGGAAACTATTATTTACAGGGAGCAAGAAATTTTGCAATGCGTCACAGAGCGCTTGGATTAGGGGTTTTAGGATACCATTCTTATTTACAGAAGAATATGATTCCGTTTGAAAGTTTTGAAGCAACCCAATTCAATGCAAGAGCTTTCAGACATATTAAAGAACAGGCTGACCAGGCTTCAAAAGAACTAGCCAATATTTACGGAGAACCTGAATTATTAAAAGGATACGGAGTGAGAAATACCACCACAATGGCCATTGCTCCTACCACTTCAAGTTCTGCCATTTTAGGACAGACTTCCCCGGGAATCGAGCCTTTCGCTTCCAACTATTACAAAGCAGGTTTAGCTAAAGGAAACTTTATGCGTAAAAATAAATATCTGGCTAAATTGTTAGAAGAAAAAGGGCTTGACAATGAAGAAACATGGAGAACAATCATGTTGAATCACGGTTCAGTACAACATTTAACGGAATTGACTGACGAAGAAAAAGCAGTATTCAAAACATTCAAAGAGATCTCTCCGATGGAAATCATCTCTCAGGCTGCCCAGAGACAACAGTATATCGACCAGGCTCAGTCGCTGAACCTACAGATCCCGTCTACGATGCCTGTAAAAGATGTCAATTATCTTTATATTGAAGCATGGAAAAAAGGAGTGAAAACCCTTTACTACCAGAGAAGCTCTTCCGTGTCTAAAGAAATGATGGTAAATTTTGTAACGTGCTCTGCTTGTGAAGCATAAGCCACAAATAATAAACACTGCATATTAATCAAAGCACACTTTTTAAGTGTGCTTTTCTATTTGTTTTTAAAATTTTATAAAAATTTAAATTTACCATTCATAAATATTTATTATTTGGCAATTCACTCACTCCTTCCTGTTTTATTATTTATGTTTATATAAAAAAAGTTAAACACTTCTTTTAAAGCATTAACAATTAAATCATTATAAAGAAAATTAAAAAATAAGGTATTGAAAAAAATATTACTTTAGCAAAATCAAATTTTATATCCCTCGTATGAAATTTGATAAAAAACAAAAAACATAAATATGAACAAAATTTTACTTGCCCTATGTGTAAGCTGTTTTTCTATAGCTTATTCTCAGACTTTAAATTTTAATGATTCAAAGTTTAAGGCTTTGATTCTGAGCTCCAACCCAAGCAATGATATTGCAAAGAATCTCAGTGGGAATTCTATCGCCGTAGATGCAAACGGAGACGGGGAAATCCAACTTTCAGAAGCCCAACAGGTGAAGATTTTAACGGTAAAAGTTAACGGAACAGTTACATATGCCAACCTGCCAGATACGATTACTGATGCACTGCTTTTTTCTAATGTGGAAGAATTGTATATAAAAGATTCAAAATCTGCCGTAATCAGCTATGTTGATAACCCTAAGATTAAGAAAGTGCTCTATACCGGAAGCGGCGTATGGACAGATAATTCTGGAACCGTTCAGAGTGTACCGATTGACTTTTCATTCGAAAACTGCTCTTCCGTTTCAGATATTAATAATTTTGCCGGTAATTTAAATATCAGTTCTTATTATTTTGTCCCTATTTCAAAATTAAGATTTAAGAATTGCTCTCAACTCAATGGGAATATTACCATAACCGGAAAAGCGATAGAAGAACTTTATATTGAAAACTGCAATAACATAACATCTTTGCTCCTGAAATCATGTTATAATTTAAAAAAATTATCCGTACCCAATCTGAGTTCTTTAATAAATATTAAGCTGGATGCCACAACAGATACTCCAAACCCTTCTTATTTTAACCAGAATATTAATCTTATTGCCAATAATTGTGTTAATCTACAGGAAATTACGACAGAATCAGATCATTATAACACAACAGGATTATATATCGGAAATATAAATGTGGATGGGTGCACCAGTCTGAAGAAAATAAAAGGCCTGAATGCTCCATCCATTGATTTTTCTGCTGCAGGGCTGATCAACCTGGAAGAACTCGACTGTTCTTTTTATAACAGATATGGATATTATACAAGCTCAGGTTCTTATTTTGGTGATGTAACTTCATTAAATCTTTCAGGCTTACCGAAACTGAAAACTCTCACAGCATTTAATCAGAAGATTACAAATGATGTTAATTTCAGTGTTGCCACCGCTTTAGAAAATATTGACATTACGAATTCCTGTGCCACAATGAATACTGTAAATGTAAGTAATTTAGCAAACCTGAGCACTTTGCAAACAAGTACAATAGAATCCTCAGTTAATGTAACCAGCAATCTGCAAAAAATCATTGCTAAAAACTGTACTGCACTGACAAACTTTATTTTTAAAGGCAACGATCATTTAAAAGAATTAGATATACAAAATTGTACGGCTATACAAAAAATCGCAATTGGTTATTACGCAGCACAAAGAGATGGTATTTTTAATGAATTAAATACAATTAATTTAAAACAATGCACCGGGCTTAAAGAACTTGAATTACATAATACCCAAATAAATACTCTAGATATTTCTGAATGTGTTGCTTTACAATCACTGGGACTTGTAGAGAATCAACTGCTTTCTTCTGTAAATATTTCTAATAATATAAATCTTGAAGGTTTATCAATAAGTGGTTTACCTTTATTATCGCAGGTAAACACTTCAAATAATACTAATTTAAAAAGTGTTTTTTTCAATAATTGTCCGCAGATTACCCAACTTAATTTTTCAAACAATTCAAATTTTCAGGAGCTAGGTGCATGGAATATGCCTGACCTTGTTTCTATAAATTGCAGAAACGGATCTCTGGAAGGCTTTGATCTTTATCTTAACAATAGTAATCTCTCAATATGCGTGGATGATGCCCAACTGGCAGATTTACAGGCAGCTTATCCCGACATAACATTTACAACGAATTGTGGTATTGTGTCAAAAAATAATCAGGAAAAAAATAAGGAAATTAAAGTCTTTCCCAATCCCGCAAAAGATTTTATCCAAATACAATCGGACGACATTATTAAAAATGTAAAAATATTCAACGCGCAGGAAAGAATGATTTTCAATCAGGATTTTAATCAGAAACAAACAACTATTAATCTATCGACGATCCTTGTTGGTGCATATGTTATGAAAATTACAACCGATAAATCAGAGGTCTCAAAAAAGATTATAAAAGAATAATTTACACAGAAACATTTTTAAATCAAAACCATGGAAATCTTCTATGGTTTTTGTTTTATATTTGTTAGACAGTATAATTCTCAAAAACTTCAGATATGAAATTCGGACAAGTAGAAGATCCTTCAAAAATAGATTTTACGTTGCCTAAAGACCATTCCAGAACGAAAGAAATTTTAAGCCACAATAAAAAAGGGCTTGAAAATATTTCTATCGGTTGTGCAAAATGGAATAAAACCGATCTTAAAGGATTTTATCCTAAGGGAACAAAGGATGAATTGACTTATTATGCCACACAATTCAATTCTATTGAGTTAAATGCTACCTTCTACGGAATGCCAACCGCCGAACAGGTCATGACATGGAAAGAAAAAACTCCGGAAAATTTTAAATTCTTCCCGAAAATCACCAATACCGTTTCCCATTTCAGAAGGCTTATTGATGTAACCGAGCCAGTGACCCAATTTGCAACTTCCGTAATGAATTTCGATGAAAAACTGGGAATGGTATTTTTGCAGCTTCATGATAATTTTAAACCGAAAGATTATGACAGGCTGGAAAAATTCGTTAAAGAATGGCCGAAAGAAGTGCCTTTGGCTATTGAGCTTAGAAATACAGACTGGTTTACCGATGAAGAGGTCTTCAATACCACCTGCGACCTGTTTGAAGCTCACCAAATCACCAATATCATCGTAGATACTGCAGGAAGAAGAGATATGCTTCATATGAGACTTACAACGCCTACCGCATTTATCCGGTATGTAGGAGCCAATGCAGAAAGTGATTATGAAAGATTGGATGACTGGTTGAAACATTTAACGAAATGGAAAAAGGAAGGTCTTCAGAATCTTTATTTTTTCGTGCACCAGAATATTGAAAAAGCATCTCCGCTCTTATCTGCATATTTCATCAAAAAAATAAATGAAAGCTGGAAAACCGACTTACCAATCCCTGTAATGGCGACAGAAAGCACCGGAACTTTATTTTAACAACTTTAATCTTCTCATTAATTTCATTAATTATTTTATAATTATTTGTTAAAACATGTTGTATTTTTACAGATAACTCACTCTTATGTGTAAAAATATTTTTATTGTTAAAATCCCCATTCACAACGAAAAAATCAATATATTAGAGAGTATAATAATCGATATTGAAACCCTCTAAAATAATGATTATGGAAAAGGAAATTTGTACAATCAGCATTGCCGGAAACTGGCTTGCCGATCAATATACTTTTTTTGAAAATAATACCATAAAAAGACTGAGCGATCACAACAGTCTTACCACAAATGTCATCGAATGGCTGGAACCTCAGCAAATAAGTAAACACAATAAAGACAAACTGATTAAAAACTGTCCTGAAGAATTCAAGGAACGAATTATGCAGATCCTGGATTATCCTTAATTGACCGAAATTTTTGAAGATCAATAATAATAAGATTTTATCTTCTTATTCTGAGCAGGAGAACGAGATTAAGGAAAAGAAGAAGAAGATCCAGAGTAACCCAGATTCCAAGCTTTACATTTTCATAGTTGTAGGCTTCCACCTGCTTTTTTGCCAGGTCTGAAAGCCTCACACTCTGGTTGATATAGTTACGTACTTCAACAATCTGATCGATGTTCTTATTGGGAACCGAATGCTGGGAAAAATACACAAGATTTTTCTTCCCAAGATATCCGACGATCCAGTATTCATCAGATTTATCCATTTTAAGATATTCTATCCTGTAATATTCCGGACGGATTTTTCCGATGTGCTTGGCTTCCAAAACACCGCTTTTATCCGGATTATTAACGTTGACTACATAGAAGTCCAGGGTTTGTGGAAGCTTGTTGATCACCTGCAGCCCGACAGAATTGCTGACAATACCCACAGCACTCTTCTTGATAAACCAGTAAGTGAAAATAGATATTGAAAAGATAAGACTTGCAATACGGAATAACTTGACCCATTTAGCTGCTCTTCCCGATTTTACCTTTGATAAAAAGAGAGAGAGAAGCAGACATAAAAAGATAACAAAGACGATTAATCCCATATTGCAAATATACTTATTTAAGAAGTTTTGAGCAGAATATTAGTCAACATTCCATTCTTTATAAAACTCATCCAGAAATGTCAGCATAAAATTATGCCTTTCCTGAGCCATTTCTTTACCTTTTTCCGTATTCATCAGATCTTTTAAAAGCAGAAGCTTTTCGTAAAAATGGTTGATCGTGGTTCCGTCAGATTTTTTATATTCTTCTTTAGACATATTCAGTTTGGGTTCGATATCGGGATGATACATCAGGTTGTTTTTAAACCCGCCGAAATTAAATGTTCTTGCAATACCAATAGCCCCGATGGCATCAATCCTGTCAGCATCCTGAACAATTTTAAGCTCTATGGGGAGATCTTTTGGAGCTTCACCTCTGTTTTTAAATGAAATATTCTTAATGATAAACAGTACTTTTTCAATCACTTCTTCAGAAACCTGCTGACTTTCCAAAAACTCACTGGAAACTTTTAATGCTATTGTTTCATCACCGTCATAAAATTTAGGATCGGCAATATCATGAAGCAAAGCCGAAAGTTCCACAACTTCCTGATCACACTTTTCTTCCTGAGCTATTTTTTTTGAAAGCTTCCATACTCTTTCAATATGAAACCAGTCGTGCCCTGCTTCTGCTCCTTCCAGTTTTTCCTTTACAAATTCTATTGTCTTTCCAATCGTAGTTTTCATTTATATCAATTCATTTAAAATAATGTCCCAAAGCTTCTGATTATAGCTTCTAAAGAAATTAACATGCCCTATTTCTCCTTTTTCAGATTCGAAAGTTTTTACGAGCCTGTAGGTAGGTTTAAGATTGGGATAGGTATCATTGAGGAGACTTTTAACCCCTTTTTCCGTTAACCAGACATCATCTTCCGCACGGATCACAAAAACCTTCTGTTTTAATCTTTTAGAATAATCATTTATTTTCTCCAACAAACCGTTGGTAGATTTCCTGTTCAAAATTAAGGTTCTCCAGTCATAAGCACAATTTTTTGGAAGACTTTCTCCCAATCCGAACCAATGGGCAGGAAAATAACCCAGCAGTTGCGTGGTGAGCGGCTGGGCAATCCCGAAACCGAGATAAGCTTCTATTTTGGTTTTAAATTTCAGGTTTCCTACAAATGCATTCTGGGTTCCTACAAAAATAAATTCCTTAAAGATCTCCGAATCTTCATTCATTCCAAGAATCAACGCCCCTACAGAATGTCCCAGGCAAAACTTTTCATAGCCCGAAAAACGGGTTCTTATATAGCTTGTAAGGGCTTTGTAATCTTCGGAACCCCAGATCCTCATGGAAGCATTGAAACCTTTCATATTGTCCGGCTTTGAGAGTCCGATTCCGCGGTAATCATAAGTGATCACCGTAAATCCTTTTTCAGAAAAGTATCTGGCAAAAGAAAAATAAACCTGCTGTTTTACCCCTGTCGCGGAATTAATCAGCAAAAGCCTGTGATGATTGTTTTCGGGTAAGAAAAGATGTGCAGTCACAGAAACATGATCTTTCGTGGTAAGAATAAGTTTTTCCATATGATAAAAGAAAAAATCCACTATAAAAGTGGAAATTTTATCTATGATTAGAATGCTGACTCTTCAACTTTCGATATGTAGTAAATAGCTTTAGGAAAAGAAATCTTCAACTTTCGGTAATCCGGTCTGCGAACCCTGCTTTTTGGAAACCTTCAGAGAAACCTCATTCCCGAACTTCACACAATCTTCGATAGAATTTTTGTGACATAAGGCAATTGCAAATCCTGATGTAAATGCATCTCCCATTCCCATTTTATGAACGGTTTTGTTATCGCTGTCATTCCTGAAATATTTCATTTCAGTTCCATCAAAATAAATGGTGGAATTGGTATCATCTCTTACGAAAACTTTGTTGAAATATTTTCTCAGGACTTCTTCCCTTTGCTCTTCGCCAAAAACAATGTATAATTCACTGCTTTTAACGACTACAAAATCTACATTTTCTAAAATCTCTTCACTTACCCTTGCTGCCGGAGAAGCGTAAAGCCCTACTTTTTTTCCATATTTTTTAGCCTTCTTGACGGTATAATCTACCACCGCCATTGATACTTCAAGCTGTACAAGAACAAGGTCTGAAGTATGAAAATACCGGTCTGCATCTTCAATATGATGAATCCCTAAAAGCTTATTCGCTGCCGGAATTACTACAATTGCAGCATTTCCGTCAGAAGTAGTCACGTAAGCCGTTCCTGTAGATTCCAGATCAGTTTCAACAACAAATCCTACGTTAACGTTTTCACTTACCAGATTTCTCATGATCTGCTGCCCCAACGGATCCATTCCTACACAGCCTATGAAATACACACTAGCTCCCAACCTGGCCGTTCCTACAGCCTGATTGGCTCCTTTTCCACCAAAATAGCTGTCAGAATTTACAGCCATAACGGTTTCATTCGGCACGGGAAGTTTTTCGGTTTCCAGGACCAAATCGATTGAAGAGCTACCTACAACAATAATTTTGGGTTGTTCTGAGGAAAAGTTCATTGTGTTTTATATTAATTATACAAAAATAGCAAAAGAGAAAAGACAATATTAAAAAATAATTAACTTATTTCAATAAATTCAGTCACTATTTTTACAGGCGCATTATTCTTATCATATCCTATATAACTTGCATAAAAACCTTCACCGTATCCTGTTTCAAATGCAAAGATGGTTCCCGGATGCTGTTCTGCAGGTTTTAGAAATGCATACTGATCTATGGCCCCATTTTCATCAAAGAAATATTCATGGAAAAATTCTTCATAAATTCCCAAAAAATCTACCCCTTTACTGTGGTATAATCTTTTCTCGAGCTCATTAAGCTGCTCCTGTGTATCAACATCCATAAAACATCCCATTCCGCTTTCTACGGGATAACCGAAAACTTCTCCTTCCGCCAGGTCTTTTATAGTTTGTCCGGGTGTAGTAGCCAGTTCCCATTTTGATACCTCAGCACTCCCAAAAATGATTTCCGCATAGGCTACACAATTACTTTCTCTTTCTTTGTGCAGTAAAACAGAAAAATCCCCTTTCGGAAATGTGGTAGAAAAAGGCTGCATGTCATTTGTGATCAAAGGATCGCACGCAACCAGTTTTCCGCTGGAAAGATAAATTTTTCCAACTTCAAAACTCTCCAGCAAAGGGCTTTCAACAAAGTCTTTCGAGAATAGTTTTTTTATATTTTCTAGGTGTGTCATTTCGTTATTATATTCATTTATTGGTATCAGGCTGAGCATATGCTCAGCCTGATACCCCGACAAATTTATTTATCTCAGATTTACAAACTCTTCAGCTTGTCTTCTAAAATGGCAATCTTATCCTGCGCATCTTTTTGCTTTTTGCGCTCAACCTCTACCACTTCAGGTTTGGCGTTGGCTACAAACTTTTCATTGGAAAGTTTCTTTTCAACAGAGATTAAGAATCCTTTCAAGTATTTCAGTTCTTCTTCCGTTTTTTCTTTTTCTTCCCCTAAATCCAGGTTTTCACTTAACGGAATTGAAACTTCAGTAGCTCCAACCAGGAAAGTAAAGCTTGGCTTATCCGTTTTTTCTCCAAAATGGATATCAGAAACGTTTGCTAATTTTTTAATGACCTCTTCATTCTCAAACTGAGTGGCATTGGTATATACCTCCACAATTTCTCTTGGCGAAATCCCTTTGGTCTGACGATAGTTTCTAATTCCGGAAATAACCTCTTCCGCCGTTTCAAAGTTTTTAATGATGATCTCGTTAAACGCTTCCGCTTTCTTTTGCTGGGCAATCACCAATGCTTCATCTGTACTTCTTTCCGAGATCAGATGCCATACTTCTTCCGACTGGAAAGGCATAAACGGATGTAAAAGTTTCATCAGCTCTTCAAAGAAAACAATTGTTCTGCCATACACTTCCTTAGAAATACCTTCGCCGTAATTCGGTTTGATTGCTTCAAGATACCAGCCACAGAAGTCATCCCAGATCAGTTTATAAATCAAATGCAATGCATCTGAGATTCTGAATTTCTCAAACTGCTGGTCGATTTCCAGAATCGTTTTGTTCAGTTTATTTTCAAACCATTCAATAGCTTGCTGATCGGCAGCATTGGCAGATTTATCTTCGTGATTCCATCCCTGGATCAAACGGAAAGCGCTCCAGATCTTCGTCATGAAGTTTCTTCCCTGAAGCATTAAATCTTCATCAAATAAAAGGTCATTCCCTGCCGCTGAGCTTAATAGAATACCTACCCGAACTCCGTCTGCTCCATATTTATCCATCAGCTCCAACGGATCCGGTGAATTTCCTAAAGATTTTGACATCTTTCTTCTCTGCTTATCTCTTACAATTCCTGTAAAATAAACGTTTTTGAACGGAACTTCTTTTCTGTATTCCAATCCTGCCATAATCATTCTGGCTACCCAGAAGAAAATAATGTCCGGACCGGTAACCAGGTCTGAAGTAGGATAATAATACTGAATATCTTTATTCTCAGGATCAAGCAACCCGTCGAATACCGACATCGGCCATAGCCATGATGAAAACCAGGTATCAAGAGCATCCTGATCTTGTCTTAAACTGTCAGCTGTGAGTTGATCATTGTTGGTTTTCTGTTTGGCTAAAACTAAAGCTTCTTCTTTCGTTTCTGCAACGACAAAATCATTTTCTCCGTCACCATAATAAAACGCAGGAATTTGCTGTCCCCACCATAACTGACGTGAGATGTTCCAGTCGCGGATGTTTTCTATCCAGTATTTATAGGTATTCTTAAACTTTTCAGGATAGAATTTTACCTCATCATCCATTACTACATCTAAAGCAGGTTTAGCAATTTCAGACATTTTAAGGAACCACTGAACCGAAACTTTAGGCTCGATTACAGCCCCTGTTCTTTCAGAAGTTCCTACTTTATTCACGTAATCTTCTGCTTTCAGCAAAAGATCTTTTTCTTCCAGTTCTTTTGCGATTTGTTTTCTTACTTCAAATCTGTTTTTTCCTGCATAATGTAATCCGTGCTCGTTGAGATTTCCGTCATCATCTAATGCATCGATCATTTTCAAATGATGCTTCTGCCCGATTTCATAGTCATTAACGTCATGGGCAGGCGTAATTTTCAACGCACCCGTCCCGAATTCAATATCCCCATACTCATCTTCAATAACAGGAATCACTCTGTCTACAATAGGTACAATTACATTTTTACCTTTCAAATGTGCATATCGTTCATCATTCGGGTTGATACAAACGGCAGTATCTCCAAAAATAGTTTCAGGACGCGTTGTTGCTACGGAAAGAAATTCTTCCGAACCTTCAATTTTATACTTAAGGAAATATAATTTTCCGTTTTGCTCTTTAAATATTACTTCTTCATCAGAAATATTGGTTTTCGCTTCCGGATCCCAGTTGACCATTCTGTAACCTCTGTAGATTAAGCCTTTATTATAAAGGTCAACAAAACTTTTGATCACCTGTTGGGAAAGCTTTTCTTCCATCGTAAAACGGGTTCTGTCCCAATCGCAGGAGCAACCCAGTTTTTTTAGCTGCTCAAGGATCGTTCCGCCATATTTGTCTGTCCATTCCCATGCATGTTTTAAAAATTCCTCACGGGTAATATCTGATTTATTGATTCCTTCAGATTTCAGTTTGGCAACAACTTTCGCTTCGGTAGCAATTGAAGCGTGGTCTGTTCCCGGGATCCAGCAGGCATTAAAGCCCTGCATTCTTGCACGGCGGACCAGAACATCCTGAAGGGTATTGTTCAACATATGTCCCATGTGTAAAATCCCCGTTACATTTGGCGGCGGAATTACCACAGTATAGGGAGGCTTGTCATTAGGCTCCGAATGGAAATACTTGTTTTCCAACCAGTAGCTATACCATTTTTGTTCTGTTTCCTGTGGATTATATTTTTCTGAAATCTGCATAAATTCTATTTCTTGGCTTACAATTTGCAAAAATAGTCTAAAGAAAAAAAATTTTAAGTATGAATTAAAATAATTTTTAACTTTGTTTCTCAAAATTTATCTAACAAACATATTAACATTCAAGAATATGAAAAAATTAATTGCAGGAATTGCATTATTCGGGACATTTGCTTTAGCATCTGCACAAACTATCACTTTTGATAAGACGACTTTCGATTATGGTACGATTAAGCCCAGCTCAGACGGTACCAGATTTTTTACAGTAACTAACACTGGTGATAAGCCTTTGGTAATTTCAAACGTAAAACCATCTTGTGGATGTACAACTCCTGAATTCAGCACAGACCCAATCATGCCTGGGAAATCTGCTAAAATCAAAGTTGGATACAACACAGCTCTTAACGGAGGATTCAACAAAATGATTGAAGTATTCTCTAACGACCCTGCAAACAGCAGAAGCGTAATCTATATCAAAGGTAACGTAGACGCTAATGCTCCTGAAGTAGCTGCTGCTCCAAAAGTAGAAACTAAAGCTGAAGTAAAAGCTGCTAAGAAAGCTGCAAAACAAGCTAAAAAAGTAGCTGCTGTGAAGTAATCTTTACTCAAAAAAATAAAGAAACCGTCTCAATGAGGCGGTTTTTTTATTATATTTATGTGAAATATCAGAGACTTACTGTTTAATTCAGAAATACAATTAATCATCTTAATTACAAATAAATCTATGGACACCAATTTCTCAGATGATTTCCTGGTAAAAGGAAAATTTTCAATAAAAAAAACTTCAACGGAATACAATGGTAAGCTTACCAAAGAAGAAGGAACCCAGCTATTAATTGCAGAGAAAGAGAAACTTCGTGAGCTTCAGGAAAAACTATATGCAGACGGAAGCCAGTCTCTTCTCGTTGTTCTTCAGGCCATGGATGCCGCGGGAAAAGACAGCTTAATTGAACATGTTTTCGGAGGAGTAAATCCGCAGGGATGTAATGTGACAAGTTTTAAAACGCCAAGCTCTAAAGAATATTCCCACGATTTTTTATGGAGACATTATCTGGCACTGCCGCAAAAAGGCATGATCGGTATCTTCAACCGTTCACACTATGAAAGTGTACTGGTTTGTAAAGTACATCCGGAGTACAATCTGAGCGAAAAAACATGGAACTCCGTAAAAGATTTCAATAGTACATTTTGGGAAAACAGGTATGAAAGCATCCGTAATTTTGAAAAACATCTTTCTCAAAACGGGACTACCGTTGTAAAAATATTTTTAAATGTTTCTAAAAAAGAACAGAAACAAAGACTTCTCGACCGGATTAATGAACAGGATAAGAACTGGAAGTTTTCCACAGGAGACCTTCCTGAAAGAGCGCTTTTTGATCAGTATATGCAGGCTTACGAAGATGCTGTCAACGAAACTTCAAAAGAGCACGCACCCTGGTATGTACTGCCGGCAGACGATAAATGGTTTGCAAGAGTAGCAGCCATACAGATCATCATTGATACTTTAGAAAAAATGAATCTGAAATATCCCCTGCTTTCTGAAAAAGATCAGCAAGGTTTACTGCAAGCTAAAAAAACACTGGAAAATGAATAAAAGAGTTTTCACCGGCACTCGCCACAAGAAAATCACGAGAAAATCTATAAGCCGGATTTTGTACTCCTGAAAGAAGTGCCTGTTATTTATCTGTGTTTTACATTACTGCAAAACTTTAGCTGATTACCCCTCGGCTTTCAGAGCGAGCAGCTCCTATTTTCATTGCTGAAAAGAACCGATATACTTACCATTGCACCGCAAAGAGTTTACCTGGTTTCACTACAGCCGAACCGTACCTGCTTTCTGTTGCACTTGTCCTACCCTCACGGGTGACGGATGTTATCCGCTTTGCTGCTCTATGGTGTCCGGACTTTCCTACCTCTGCCGAAACAGAGATCAACAAGCCGATTTTCTCGTGGGCGCAAAGATACAAATTAGTTATGAGTTATAAATGATGAGTTACAGCCTGTTCAATCTTGAAAAAGAAAAGAAAATCAGGGATTAAAATTCATAACTTATAATTTATAATTCATAACTATTCATCAATTAGCGTATTATTATTATCTTCGTGCCATTATAAATCTATTTTGGCTTCTAAAGAAAAAGAATTTGCGCAGCTCATTAAAGATAATCAGGGATTGATTATCAAGGTTTCGCGTTTATATACCAATTCTCTGGAAGATGAAGAGGATCTTTTTCAGGAAATCGTTTTACAGCTTTGGAGAAGCTACGATTCTTTTAAAGGAAACTCAAAAATTTCTACATGGATGTACCGTGTAGCCCTTAATACAGCCATTACCCTTTTCAGAAAAAAAAGCAAAAGCCTTCCTACCAACGAACTGGATATTAATCACAGGGATTTTCTGGAGGAAGATGATGATAAACAGCAACAGATTTCTCTTTTGTACACCGTAATCAAAACTTTACCGAATGTAGAAAGAGCTATTGTCATGATGTACCTGGATGATTTGCCTTATAAGGATATCGCAGAAAACCTCGGGATCACCGAAGTAAATGCACGTGTGAAGATGAACAGATTAAAGAAAACCCTTAAAGAACAGATGGAAAAATATGCCTGAATTTGATTTAGACAACTTTAAGAAAACATGGCAGGAACAACCTGTTCAGCAAAAATACGACAACAGCGAGATCCTTCAGATGCTGAATAAGAAATCACGTAATTATGTGAAATACATTTACTGGATCAGCGTCGCAGAATTTTTGTTTTTTACCATTCTAGGGTTATTTTATATTATCCAGGGTAAAGAATCCAACAGTTTTCTTAATATTCTGGAAAGAATGGGCGCAAGAAGAACGCCTGAACTTGAAAATTCTTTCGATAATATCTATCTGGCATTAAAAGTTTTAAGCTTATCGGTTACCGCTTATTTTGTTTATAAATTTTATCAGAATTACAAGCAAATAAAAATTGAAGAGAATTTAAAACAGTTTATCATAAGAATCATTCAGTTCAAAAAAACGGTGAATGCCTTTATCTTAATCAATATAGCTTTATTAATCGCTTTTACTTCAATTTTCACCGTCTTTATATTTTATATTCTGAACACCCAGAATATTGAGGTTACAGGCTCCGCACTTATCGGTTTTATTATCGGTATTGTGGTAAGTACATCCATGAGTGTTTTCTTAGTCTGGATATATTACAGATTGGTTTACGGGATTATCATGAAAAGATTAGATAAAAACCTAAAGCAGCTGAAGGACATAGAATCTCAGGAAAATTAACGTTCCACTGCCTTTATTTTAGAGATTTATTTGTTAATTTTAATTAACCAAATCTTTAATCATGGCTTTATCTTACGTATCCGGAGCTTCGGATATTCCTCTCTTAGGACAAACAATAGGAAATAATTTAAAAGAAACCGCCAAAAAATATCCCGATCAGGAAGCACTGATTTCCGTACATCAGAATTACCGTGCCACTTACAGAGAATTTTACAATCAGACGACAGCAGTTGCCAGGGCCCTTATCCGTTTAGGGGCGAAATCGGGTGACAGAATCGGTATCTGGTCTTCCAACAGATATGAATGGGTATTGCTGCAATATGCCACGGCAAGGATCGGAACTATCCTGGTGAATATTAATCCGGCTTACAAAACCCACGAACTTACCTATGTTCTCAATCAATCAGGTATCAGGTATATCTTTTCCTCTTTATATTTTAAGAACAGTAATTATAAAGAAATGGTAGAATATGCCAAAGAAGTCTGCCCGGATCTTGAAGAAGAAATTTTCTTTGATGACAACTGGGATCAGTTTCTGAAAAACGGTGAAAATATTCCTGACGACTTACTGCACAGCATTGAAGATAAAGTTGATTTTGATGACCCTGTAAACATCCAATACACTTCAGGAACTACCGGATTTCCAAAAGGCGTTACACTTTCCCACCACAATATTCTGAATAACGGCTATTTTATCGGAATACGTTTGCATTATACTGAGAAAGACCGTGTCTGCATTCCTGTTCCGTTTTATCACTGCTTCGGAATGGTGATCGGAAATATATGCTGTACAGCCCACGGTGCCTGCATTGTGATCCCGAATGACAGTTTTGATCCGGATATTACATTGAAAGTTGTTTCAGATGAAAAATGTACGTCCTTGTATGGCGTTCCTACCATGTTTATTGCTGAATTAGCTGTAAAAGATTTTAACACCTATGATTTTTCAAGTCTGAGAACCGGTGTGATGGCCGGTTCTGTATGCCCGCCGGAGATCATGAAAAAGGTGGAGAGCCTGATGAATATTAAAGAAATGAGTATCTGCTACGGAATGACGGAAACTTCTCCGGTTTCCACTCAGACTCTAATCGGGACTTCTCTTGAAAAACAGGTAAGTACCGTTGGAACTGTTCAGGATCATCTGGAAATAAAAATCATCGGGGAAAACGGAAAGGTAGTAAACCGCGGCGAGCACGGGGAGCTTTGTACCAGAGGCTATTCCGTCATGCTGAAATACTGGAACGATCCTGAAAACACCAGAAAAGTGCTGGATGATGCAAGATGGATGCATACCGGAGATATGGCTGTGATGGATGATGAAGGCTATATTACCATTTCCGGCAGGATCAAGGATCTGATCATCCGTGGCGGAGAAAATATTTCACCTAAAGAGATTGAAGACTTCCTGTATACTTATCCCAATATTCTTGATGTACAGATCATCGGTGTACCAAGTGAAAAATTCGGTGAAGAAGTCATGGCCTGGGTGAAAATAAGAAAAGGCTTTGAGATAACGGAAGAGGAGCTTCTCAATTACTGTAAAGGGAGAATTGCCCATTATAAAATCCCGAAATACTGGAAATTTGTTGATGAATTTCCCATGACCATTTCCGGAAAAATCAGAAAGGTGGAAATGCGTGAAATTTCCATGAAAGAATTGGGACTGGATAATATCAGATAAGCCGATAAAAACAAAAAGCATTTCAGGTTGAAATGCTTTTTTTATTTTAAAGTTCTTTTCTTAATCTTGCGACAGGAATATTGAGCTGTTCCCTGTATTTTGCAATGGTCCTCCTCGCAATATTGTAGCCCTGTTCTTTCAGGATCACTACCAATGCATCATCGGTAAG
Organism: Chryseobacterium tongliaonense; assembly: GCF_041224435.1. NCBI lineage: Bacteria > Pseudomonadati > Bacteroidota > Flavobacteriia > Flavobacteriales > Weeksellaceae > Chryseobacterium > Chryseobacterium tongliaonense. The sequence goes on from NZ_JBGFFD010000003.1 coordinate 394,322, forward strand.
CGGCTTCCTTTTATTCTCCTTGCTGATCACTTCCTGAAGATGGGTTTTAATTTCTTTCGTTGAAACCTCTTCACCATCGTCATTCGTTAAGCTGTCGGAAAATAAATCTTTAAGATAGACAATCCCGTTTGGAGTATCTGCATATTTACTTTTAACCACCCTTGAAATCGTAGAAATATCAAAACCTGTAATGTCCGCAACGTCTTTCAGGATCATCGGTTTCAGTGATTTCTCATCACCGGTAATGAAATAATCTTTCTGGAATTTAACGATTGCCGTAATGGTCTGTAATAAAGTATTCTGACGTTGGTTAATGGCATCAATATACCATTTTGCCGCATCCAGTTTTTGTTTGATAAACAAAGCTGCCTGCTTGTGCTCAGATGAATTTTTATCATGTGAATAAGTGGTCAGAATGTCTTTATATTCTTCGGAAACCCTTAAAGTCGGGGCATTCTTACTGTTCAGCATAGGAATTACTATCCCGTCTTTCACCTGGATCACAAAATCCGGGATAATCTCCTGGTTGATCGTGATCGTCTGGGTGTCGAAATTACCTCCTACTTTAGGAGAAAGTTTTGAAATCTCTTCCAATGCATCTTTTAAATCTTCTTCATCAATATCATATTTCTGAATGATTTTATTATAATGCTTATTCGTAAGAGCATCAAACTGATGCCTTAAAATATTGGCGGCCAAAGAAACGGCTTTATCCGAACTTACTTTTTTCTCAATCTGTAATAAAAGACACTCCTGCAGGCCTCTCGCTCCCACTCCGGGCGGATCCAGCTTCTGAACATAGTTTTCCAGGATATCATCTACCTTTTCTTTTGTGGTATAAATCCCCTGTGAAAAAGCAAGATCATCAACGATCGATTTTATTTCCCTTCTTAAATATCCGTCCGTATCTAAATTCCCGATAATATATTCAGCGATCTTTACATCTTCTTCAGCAATATTGGCAAGATGAATCTGCTCCAGCAGATAATCATATAAAGACTGGCCCTCCGTTAAAAGGCTTTCATTATCAAATTCTTCATCATCGGCTGAATAATTACTTGATGCCGTTTTATAGCTCGGCTCATCGTCGTAAATATACTCATTCACATCAAAATCAGTTTCAATGCTTTCCGTACCTTCACTTTCATAATTATCTTCCAGGGAAGAATATTCATCTTCTTTAGATTCTTCCTTTACAATTTCCAGTGCCGGGTTTTCTTCTAACTCTCTCTCCAACTCCTCTTCAAACTCTAATGTATGAAGCTGGATCAACTTCATCAACTGAATTTGCTGAGGGGCTAATTTCTGTCCTAACTTGAGTTGTAAATGTTGTTTAAGCATAGTCCTCTTTGTGTTTTAACATAAACATATTCTACGAATTTAATAAAATTTATTCGATAAAACTATATTTAGCATGATTTTTGCTGTAACTTACTAACATAATAAGCTATTGAAAAATAAAAAAAGCCTTAAAAATTACTTTTAAGGCTTTTTTATATCTAGAATTCAGCATTCTTAGGGGTTCTTGGAAAAGGAATCACGTCCCTGATGTTAGTCATTCCCGTTACGAAAAGTACAAGTCTTTCCAAACCTAATCCAAATCCTGCGTGAGGTACCGAACCGAATTTTCTTGTATCCATATACCACCAAAGCTCGTGCTCGTCTACATGCATATCTGCCATTTTCTGCTTCAATACATCCAGCCTTGCTTCTCTTTCAGAACCGCCGATGATTTCTCCGATACCCGGGAACAGAACATCCATCGCGGCAACGGTTTTATTATCATCGTTAAGTTTCATATAGAATGCTTTGATCTCTTTTGGGTAATCAAATAAAACTACCGGGCTTTCAAAGTGTTTTTCCACCAGGAATCTTTCGTGCTCAGACTGAAGATCGGTTCCCCATTTTTCAACAGGATACTGGAATTTCCCTTTTTTATTTTCTTTAGAGTTGAGTAAGATCTCAATAGCTTCCGTATAACTTACACGCATAAAACGTTTGGCAATCACATTCTGAAGCTTTTCAATAAGGCCTTCTTTTGCTCTTTCTTTTTCCGGTTTGGATTTCTGCTCTTCCTCAAATCTTTTATCAAGGAATTCAAGATCATCTTTACAGTGATCCAGCACATACTGAATGACATACTTCAGAAAGTTTTCAGCAAGGTCGATGTTGTCTTCAAGGTTGTTGAAAGCCACTTCCGGCTCAATCATCCAGAATTCCGCAAGGTGACGGGTCGTATTGGAGTTTTCTGCACGGAAAGTAGGGCCGAATGTATAAATTCTTCCTAATCCCATTGCAGCTGTTTCTCCTTCAAGCTGTCCTGAAACCGTTAAGTTGGTCTTTTTTCCAAAGAAATCCTGTGCAAAATCGATATCTCCCTCTTCCGTTCTTGGAATATTGTTCAGGTCAAAGTTGGTTACCCCGAACATTTCACCTGCTCCTTCCGCATCAGCACCCGTAACAATCGGGGTGTTGATATAAAAGAACTGGTTTTGGTTGAAGAATGAGTGGATCGCAAAACTTACTGCATGGCGCACTCTGAAAACCGCACCGAATAAATTCGTTCTGAATCTTAAGTGAGCCTGGTCTCTTAAAACTTCCAGTGAATGCTTTTTAGGCTGAAGAATTGTTTTATCTCTTTCTTCCGTAAAGTTATCACCAAGAATAATAATTTTTTTAGCAATAATTTCCACCGCCTGGCCTGCTCCCTGGCTTTCCACCACCTCTCCTACTACTTTAAGAGAAGAAGCGGTACTGATTTTATTAATGATCTCTTCATCAAAATTTTCGAAATCAACAACTACCTGCAAATTATTAATTGTAGAACCATCATTAAGGGCTATAAAGCGATTTGCACGGAAAGTTCTTACCCAACCGTAAACCGTAATGTCATGATGTAATACCTTTTTGTAATCCTGTAGGATTTCTTTAATCGTCTGCTTTTTCATTTGTTGATTATAAATTTTCGTATAAAAATTAATGTTTGCAAAGTTACAAAAAAACAGCGCAATTTGATGATTACGCTGCCTTTAAAAAATCATTACTCAATTATTTAACTCAGAATCTAAAATTAATACTGGTTTCTACCGAAAAAGAATTAAATTTTTCCGGAACCGTATGATTATACCAAAGGGTAAAAGGCATATAAGAAGCCTGGATTCCCCAGCCTAAATTATTTCTCCAGAACCGTATGCCCTGCCCTATTCTTAGTGAGCTGACACTTTGTGTATCCGTATGAATGTAAACGGTGTTTTCATCTGTATTTTCTGGCTCATCATCCGGGATATCTTTACCATTGAAAAACAGATTATGCAGGCTCAGTTCACTGACCCATTCCAGGCTGTTATTCCGGAAAGAGTATTCTTTTACCATTCTTATTCCGGCGTTCAGAAGAAATTCTTTGTTGTGAATATCGTAAAACTGTCCGTTTTTACCATATTCAAAATCGTACATGCTGTTGCTGTAGTAAAAATTTAGCCCTAATTCCAGATGAGCTTTATTTTCATCAATCGGATAACGATGCCAGTAGCCTAAATATATTCCGGGATTTTGTCTGGTCTTGTATGATGAAAAATTGATAAAACTCCCGGCTTCAATAAGTGATCGTTTTTCTTTTCCGGCAATTTCCATATTTTGCTGTGCCGTGATATTAACAAACATCAGCAGGCAAATGAGACCGGTTTTCATTCCGGAAGTTTAAAAATTAATAAAAGGCAGGCTTCTCTTGCCATTCCTGTTCCAGAAACCGATTTGAAAACCTTTCATTTTATCGGATCTGTTTAATAAACCGATCTGAACACCTTTCATAGTCCCGGTTTTATTGTAAATACCCACCTGCAGGCCTTTCAACTGATCAGCATCATTAAAAGCAGATATGCTCAGGCCATTTAATTCTTTTGCGTACACTCCCAATCCTGAAACCATTATTCCGTTTCCTTTGTTAATATAGGTTGTTAATCCTGCGACCGAAATTCCTTTCATCGTATGTCCGTAATTGTACAGTGAAGCATTAATCCCGTTCTGGCTGATACCCGTGCCGTGTCCGCCACTGGAAAGAGACAGGCCGTTTACAATTAGATGAGGTTCTTTTTCTGTACCCGATTTCTTTGAGGGATCGAAAAACATCCATATGAGAATCCCGAGCGGATTGGGCTCAAGATTAATTCCGTTTATTTTTTGCGCATGGTTTTTATCCGTATCGAAAGTATCTCCCAATCCGATGGCGATTCCATCAACTTCTTTAATATTGTTTTTTAAAGGAGTGAATGCTACTAATTTTGTTTTCATATCCGAAACTCTCAGACTGTCCTGAGCATATAATATATTCGCCGTAAAAAGACTTACTATTAAAAAAAACATTGTTTTCATGACTGATTATTTTAAAATTCTTAGTCAAAATTATCTGCAGAAATCACCAATCTCAATGTGAAAAGGAATTAAAAAAAATATTACATTTGTGAAAATCGCAAAACCATGCATCAGGAAGCTTTACTCAAGGAAATACGCAGAAAAATCGGTGACCGGTCTTTGAACGATGAGATTGCCAACATTCTTAATATCAGCTACGATGCAGCCCACAGACGTACATCTTTAAAGGCGAAATTCAGTTTTGAGGAAGCTCTGGAACTGGCAAAGTATTACCAGATTTCCCTTGATCAGTTTTTAGGAACGGAAAACCAACTGGTTGTCAAAAGAACTCAACCTGTAAAAACCACCGAAGATTTATTAAACTATTTTGAGAACTCGCTTAAGATCCTGAATGTTTTTCACAACATCACCGATTCTCAGGTATTTTATTCTGCGAAAGATATTCCGTTTTTTTATACGATATCAAATACTATTTTATCGCGTTTCAAGTTTTATGTCTGGATGAATTTATTGAACCAGGACAAGTTTCTAAGTCCTTTTCATGAGTTTAAAATGGAATATCATTCTTCTAAAAACGATCTGCTGAAAGATTTATATGATAAACAAAACGTTACGGAAATCTGGAATGACACTACTATAATGAGTGCTCTCCGACAGGTTTCCTTTTATTCTGAAATCGGGCTGTTGAAACGGAATGATGCAGATCTGATCCTGGATGATTTAAAAAAGCTTCTTGAAGATCTTGAAAATAAAACTCTTCAGAAATCTAATTTTCAGATTTATGTGAATGATTTAGTAATTTTAAACAACAGTATTTTGTTTAAGAACGAACAGCAATGTTCATTTTTTGTTCCGTTCAGCATGTTCGGATATATGATGACCAATGATGAGCCGACCTGTCAGGATTCACTGAGTTATTTTGAACATCAGATCAAAAACTCAAAGTCACTGAACGAATCAGGAAACCGGGACAGAAAAATGTTTTTCAACAAAATGTACGAACAGATTGAAAATTTAAAACAAAAACGCTCATGAATACCCTCAGTAATGGTGAATTTTTCGGACAGACCAATAAGACCCTCAATTTAGACGGGCTTACCATTACGGATACGGAATACACGCATTCTTATGTAGACTGGCATTATCACGAAAATGCCTATTTCACTTTTCTTTTACAGGGAAACGTTATCGAAGCCAATAAAAAAGAAACCTACGAATGCTCTGCCGGAACTTTACTCTATCATCACTGGGAAGATCCGCATTACAATATTAAACCTGATGGTTTCACCAGAGGATTTCATATTGAAGTTTCAAAGGACTGGTTTGAGCAATACCAGATTTCAAAAGATCGTATTGAAGGAAGTTTCAACCTTAAAGATCCGACATTACAGCTATTGGTTTACCAGATTTTCAAAGAAACAAAAATTAATGAACAAACCCTGGAGATATCTGTTCAGCAGCTTTTATTGGATATTTTCAGCCACTTATCCGGCCAGCACACACATAAGGCTGAAAAGAAACCCGCCTGGGTCAGTCGTATTGATGAGCTATTACATGAAAGCTTCACTGAAAAACTCAATTTAACAGATCTTTCCAAAACTTTAGATATTCATCCGATGCATCTCAGCAGGGATTTTCAGAAATATTTTCATTGTAATCTGGGAGAATATATCAGAAAGCTGAAAATCAAAAAGTCTTTAACCCTTCTCCATAAAGCAGAATCCTTATCCGATATTGCCTTTGAATGTGGTTTTGCCGACCAGAGTCATTTTATCCGTTGTTTTAAAGATAATACAGGACTTACTCCTTTGAAATATAAAAAGATATTGCAATGATAGCAGATGTTAATTCTGTTCTATTTTATCTGAAAACCGTTTTCTATTTTTGTTCAGATAAAAAATGATATGAGAATCCTGTTTTTATTTATTCTTCTTACGATATCCGGTTTTGCTTCCGGACAAGCTCAAAATATCACCGATCCGGATAAGATCGAACTTCCGGTTCAGAAAAATCACCTGAAGACTGTTGTTTTCCTCAACCGGTCAATCCCACTGGAAAGTTTAAAGGAAAATGATTTTCTCTCAACGATGACTTTGGAGGAAGATAAAGATTTTGATATCAGGGTTTTCATGGATAATTCATTGGTTAATTATCTTCATCAGCTTAATCCGGCTTTATCTGCTGACGAACTGGTTAAAAAGGGAAATTACCAGTTTTCGTTTTATGTTGACGGGAAATTAATCTATCAGGAAAACCTGAATCCGGGAGCAGGTTCTCCGGAAAGCAAAAAATTAAAAACCACTTTCAGAATTCCCTTGATCAGTACTAAAAATGAAGATTCATGGGGAAGATATCTGTGGATGAGATTTTATCTGGGTAATAACGGAATTGATGCTTTGGAACCCGGAAATCATATCATGAAGATTGAAATCCGCCCTTATCTGAAGACAACCGATTTAAAAACCGGAAACATTATTGCAAAAGGTGAAATTAATTTGATCATTCCTGAAAAAAATGTTTCCGAGCAGCAGGTTAATGTTCAGCCCATTCAACCTAACAGCGGATGGAAAGTTTCGGATGAAAAAATAAATGCTGAAAAAATTAAAATATTAAATAGGAAAATTGCAGAAAACAGATTCAGGGATATTACCGGTATTGTAGTCATTAAGAATAATAAACTTCTATTGGAGGAATATTTCAGCCAATCCGGAAGAGACAGCCTGCAGGATACGCGTTCTGTCGAAAAATCATTTGCTTCAGCCCTTACAGGAATGGCTATACAAGACGGTTACCTCAAAAATGAAGATCAGAAAATCAGTGAATTCTATGATTTAAAAGCATTCAAAAATCCTTCATTAAATAAAGATAATGTTACCATAAAAAACTTATTGACCATGAGTTCAGGGTTTGACGGGAACGATGATAATTACGACTCTCCAGGAAATGAAGAAAATATGTATCCTACTGATAACTGGATAAAATTTGTACTGGATTTACCCATGACAGAAAATACACCAGGAAAAACCTGGGCATATTTTACGGCAGGGGTCGTTCTGACCGGAGATATTCTGGATAAATCGATTCCCAAAGGCCTGGAAAATTATGCCAGTCAAAAGCTTTTTAAGCCCTTAGGAATCAGTCATTATCAATGGCAATACACTCCACAGCATAAAGTTTCAATGGCCGGCGGTTTACGGATGAGAGCACTTGATTTTGCAAAATTCGGGCAACTGTACAAGAGTAACGGAACCTGGAACGGGAAAAGGATCATTGATCAAAACTGGATCAGAAAGTCATTTACCAATTATTTTTCAGATAACAAAGATTTTGACGGATATGGATATTTATTCTGGCGAAAAGTGTATAGAGTCGGAGATAAAAAATTTGAAGTTTTCCAGTCCAGCGGAAATGGCGGAAATAAAATTATTGTATTTACAGAACTTCCTTTGGTGATTGTGATTACAGCTAAAGCATATAATAAGCCGTACGCTCATTCACAGGCTGATATGATTGTCCAGGACTATTTGCTGCCCGCAATTAATCATGAATAATAAGAAATGTAAAAAGGTAAGAGATGAGATCAGTAATACGTTTACTCGTCTTTTTTAGAAGGAACTAAAAAGACATCGATAAGGCCTTCCGGCAGCTGCATTTTAATGAATCTTTCTTCTCTGTTGACCTCAAAAATCCAGTCTTTGATGATAGGAATTACCACTTCTTTTCCGTCTAAGTTGGTTACAAAATAATTCTGAGCGGTCTGATCGTTGATAGATCTGATCACTCCGCAATCCTTATCATTTTCATCAAGGATATTGAACCCGATTACTTCGTGATAATAAAACTGCTTTCCGGAAAGTTTCGGTAAGGTAGCAAGCGGCAGGTATACATTTTTACCCAATGATTGGTCTACCAGTGCTTCAGAAGAGTTTTTAAATGCAATATTCAGAGCATCAGATTTGCTCCATGATGATCTTTCAATAAAAAAAGGAACCAATAATCCGTTGATTTCAACGAATATTGATTCCAGTTTATTGTAAAGTTCGGGTTGATCGGTATCCAGTTTCAGGATAACATTTCCCGCAAGGCCATGTCTGCGTGTGATTTTTCCTAATAAATAGCAATCTTCTTTACGCATACAGGGTTTTTCTTAAGCTTCAGTGTTTTCTTCAGTCTCAGCAGCAGGAGCTTCTCCTTCTGTAGCTTCTTCAGCAACAACTTCCTCAGCAGGTGCGTTAGCAGCTTCTTCAGCAGCCTTAGCATCAGCTTCAGCTTGTGCAGCAGCAGCTAATCTAGCTTCGTTTACTTTGATTTCAGCTTCTAAAGCAGCTTTTTTAGCATCAGCCTGAGCTTTAGTTAAACCTTCTACTTTACCTTGTACTTTTGCATCTTTAGCTTCTAACCAAGCATTGAATCTTTTTTCAGCTTCAGCCTCATCAAACGCTCCTTTAGCAACACCACCTTGTAAGTGTTTTTTGTAAAGTGCACCTTTGTAAGAAAGGATCGCTCTAGCAGTATCAGTTGGTTGAGCACCGTTGTTTAACCACTTTACAGCAGAATCAACGTTCAAATCGATAGTTGCAGGGTTAGTAATTGGGTTGTAAGTTCCTAGTTTTTCGATGAATCTACCATCTCTTCTTGATCTAGAATCTGCAACCACGATGTGGAAGAAAGGTTTCCCTTTTTTACCGTGTCTTTGTAATCTGATTTTTACTGACATAATGTTTGAATTTTATGGGAACTCGTCCCAGTTAAATATTTAAGAGTGCAAAGATAATACTTTTTCTTATATGTTGAAATGTCAATATGATAATTTAATAATTTTTTTTCTCTTTTCTATCAATTCTAATCATTTATCAATAGTAAACAAAATAAATTGCATAAAAATGCTGATTCAAAAAGTGAGCAGCTTTTTCTTTTCAGAGCAGGCTTATTTACCAGCCTTTATGATCTTATGTTTGGAGAAAGTTTTATCCTGATATCCGATTTCAACAAAATAAACTCCTTTAGCTAATGAGGTACAATCCACTTTTTCATCAGATGTATTGTTTACAGAAACTGATTTCAGTTTTCTTCCTGTAATATCTGTGAATGTAATGCCTGTTATATTTTTATTGGTTTTAATTTGCAGGAATTCGTTTACTATGCTCGGATACAGCTGCACAGATTCCTGTTTTGATTTAAGATCATCTGTTCCTAATGTAGAGTCATATTCGATTACATAATATAATAGATCTCCCCCATACAAGTCGTTCCATTGTCCGGCATTTCCCATCGGCCATCCTGTTAGCGCCAACCCCAAATGAGTTTGCATATTTTGAAAATTATCTGGTTCAACTGCAACCGGAGGTCCACCTGGCGCAGTCCCCCAGTTAGTATAGGCACCAGTAATCCCCATTCCACCACTTGTTGCTGGTCCTCCAGTCCAAAAGGCAATCCCTCCATTAGTATTATTGCCACTACCATCCCATATCCATTCTGTACCTCCAACTCCTCTTTTATATCCCCCAATCCATACATAAGAAGCATCTCCTCCGTCAGGAGCCGTGGTATTGGCTGTATTGACTCCGGCTGCTGCACTCTGCAACATCGTAAAAACAGTATTTTGCTCGGCAGCGCTGTTAATTTCAGCCAGATATCCGCCTCTCTGCACGGCACATTGTGCTGCCCCTGTCCAGGTTGCTTTAGACTTCACAACTTCATACTTTTTTCCATTCGTGGTAAGAGTATAAATACTTGTTGCACCCGGACACTGACCACTCAGATCACTAAAAACACCGGCTGTACAAAGCAATACAGCCTTTAATAAAATAATTTTGTTTTTCATTACATTTGGTTTTAAATTCGGTTCCAAGGTAAATACTTTTCAGGACAAAATCAAAAACCAAAATCCCAACCGGAGCTCTATTAAAACACAATTTTCGTTAATTGGAACCGGTTGAAAAATACATTGAAACTATTTGCTATTTTTACGTAATATTAGCTCAGGAAAAAACATTATTTACGAATAATATTTTTTTTCTAGTCAAGACGTCCCATATAGAAAAGTCCCAGACATTTCTGGTTTTCCTCGATGGTCAAAGATTCTTTAAGATGATTTACAATACCCGGAGAGCTCCAGTAACAGCCTATATTATTTGCTGTACAGGTAAGGTACATATTCTGTACCGCCATGGAAACGGCAGCAATTTCTTCCCATTCAGGGACCATTCCACTAAAATTGACTATAATGGAAACAACAACATCCGCTTTATTGATTTTAAAACCAATATCCTGATATTTTTTTTCCAAAAAGGTATGTTCCGGCTGGGTCGCTTTGTAAATAGCCTGCATTTCCAAAGCTAACTGTTCTTTTTCTTCTCCTTTGAAGACTTTAAAACGCCATGGCTTTGTACGTTTATGATTGGGAGCTAATGTGGCAGAATGCAGTATTTCATCGATAATTTCCCCGGATATTTCATTTTCAGAATAATCTTTTGGGAAAATACTTCTTCTTTGCTCTATGATTTCTTTTAAAATTTCCGCTTTATTCATGAGACAAATTTACAATATGTAATTGAATGCATGATGCTCAATTAAATATGATTTTCTCACAATAATCGACGAATATAAAATGAATATAATGGAGGATAGATTTAAAGGTGTGTAGTATAGAAATTTGATTTCTGCTTTGCTGAAATATTACTACACCGATACATTGGCAGATTATTACATGATTAAATTGTTACATTGAAAAAAAATCAAAGTACCTCAACAATCTCTTGATGGATATTATTCAGGGTAAATGAGTCTCCGGGGACCATTCCCATCATCTTTTTAGCCATCGGGCTTTCAGGGGAAATGGCATAAAACCGGTCACCTTCAAAAAAGAACTCTCCCAGAGAAACCGAGATATAAAAACGGGCTTTATTGGTAATGACCAGTGAACTAAGCTGAACTTTTTCGGTACTGTTATTTAAAACTTTGGCCATATTTTTCTTAAGATCGTTCAGTGCGCCGAGCTGTCGCTGCATCTGGTATATCTCTTCCTGCATTTCCGTTCTCATACTGTCATATTTCGGAGTTTTTTTGATATCACGGCTCGCCTCTAAAGTAAATTCTATAAAGTTTTTTAATTTTTCAATCTTTTCATCAATCACAGTTTTTACATAATCTCTTATGTGATTTTTCTCAAATACTATCTTCTCCATAAATCTAATCTTTACATAAAGATAATATTTTTTAAAATAATAAAGCCCTGCAAATTCACCGGGCTTTATTTTTTTTATTTTTCAGCTAAAGTTTTCAGATCTCCTAGTCCCTGCTCAAACATTTTGCCCATCTGGCTGTCCATCATCGGCTTCATGATCTTCATCATTGTGTTCAGCTCATTATCCATAGTCCAGGTGACTTTTGTTCCGTTTCCTTCCGGAGTCAGAATGAAATTTGCTGTTGCATCACCTTCAAAAGGTTTGATGAAATGAAGTTTGCTGGTCAGTTTTTCATTCGGGGTTACAGCGGTTACGCTTTGCTCGCCCTCTCCTACTTTATCATTTCCTTTCCAATGGTAAGAATCTCCCACCTGACCACTCGTTCCCGAATAGGTAATTACAATATTTTTATCAGCCTTTGCAAACGGATTCCATACATTCATGGCTTTTGTAGACCCTACATACTGCCATACTTTCTCTTTCGGAGCATTAATCATCACTGATTTTTCAAAGTGATAGTCTTTGCTGAATACCAACATGGCAAAAACAACATACAGGATAACCAGTACGATGAGTACTCCTAAAATTTTCAAAATTGCTTTCATAGTTTTTATATTTTAATGTTAAGTCAAAATTAATTATTCCGGCAACATCATCGCTTTCCATATGACAAGATTATAAAAGATGGCAACAATTTTGTCACAAATCCTCATCTAGGCATTATTTTTGAGGCTTTCAGACACTATAATCCATTCAAATATTTAAATTTACATTAATTAAAAATTAAAAGATGAATATTTTAACAGAAACTTTTAATACTCCTTACCATACCCCACCATTCGACCAAATTAAAAATGAAGATTATCTTCCGGCTTTTAAAGAACTGATTCAGCAATCTGAGGATGAAATTAACGCCATTATTTCCAATACTGAAGACGCTGATTTTAGAAATGTGGTTGAAGCACTGGCTTATTCGGGAGAAAAGCTTGATATCGTTTCCAATATATTTTTCAATTTAAATTCCGCAGAAACAAGTGACGAACTCCAGCAGATCGCTCAGGAAGTTTCCCCGATTTTAACGGAATATTCTTCAAAAGTCTCTCAGAATGAAGCTTTGTTCAATAAAATCAAAAAGGTTTATGATGAGAAACAAAAATATAACCTCAACGAGGAGCAGCAAATGCTTTTGGAAGAGACCTATAAAGGTTTTGTGAGAAGCGGTGCCCTGCTTAATGATGAGGACAAAGAAAAATTAAAGAAAATCAATATGGATTTGTCTTTAAAATCGCTGCAGTTCGGGCAAAATGTTCTGGCATCCACCAACGCTTATTTTAAACATATTACAGATAAAAAGGATCTTGCAGGAATTCCCGATGCCATCATCGATCAATTTGCTGAAGAAGCCAAAGAAAGAAATCTTGAAGGCTGGGTAATCACCTTACAGTATCCAAGCTATATTCCTTTTATGACCTACGCTGAAAACCGTGAACTGAGAAAAGAGCTGGCTCTTGCCAACGGTAAAAAATCTTTTGACGGCGGGGAATTCGATAATCAGAATCTGATCAGGGAATTGCTCAATTTAAAACAACAGAAAGCTGAATTATTAGGATACAATGATTATGCAGATTTTGTTTTAGAAGAAAGAATGGCCAAATCTCCAGCCAAAGTTCTGGATTTTTTAAATGAACTTTTGACAAAAGCAAAACCTTATGCCAATACTGAAATAGAAGAGCTAAAATCTCTTGCAAAAGCTGATGGTATTGAAGAAATGCAGGCTTATGACCATACTTTTTATGCAGAAAAGCTTCGTAAGCAGAAATTTGACTTTAATGATGAGGAATTAAAACCTTACTTTCCTTTAAATCAAGTGCAGGAAGCCGTTTTCGGATTGGCCCAGAAACTTTTCGGGCTGACTTTTGAAGAAAGAAATGATATCCCGAAATACCATGAAGACGTAAAAACATATGAAGTAAAAGAAGACGGGCAATTCAAATCTGTTTTATATGCAGATTATTTTCCGAGAAAAGGAAAAAGAGCCGGAGCGTGGATGACCAGTTATAAAAACCAGTACCAGAAAGGTGGTGAAAATTCCCGGCCGCATATTTCAATCGTCTGTAATTTTACAAAACCTACCAAAGATACCCCTAGTTTACTGACTTTCCAGGAAGTGACCACTTTGTTCCATGAATTTGGCCATGCCCTTCACGGAATGTTGGCCAACACTCAATATCCCGGCCTTTCAGGAACTTCTGTAAAATGGGATTTTGTGGAATTGCCTTCCCAGTTTCTGGAAAACTTCTGCTACGAGCCGGAATTCCTGAAAACATTTGCAAGGCACTATAAAACAGGAGAAGTACTTCCTGACGAAAAAATCGAAAAGATCGAACAGTCTAAAAACTTTATGGAAGGTTACCAGACCATGAGACAATTAGGATTCGGAATCCTGGATATGATGTACCATACTAAAGTGAATGAGCTGGAGAACGAAAGTGTAAAAGAATTTGAAGACAAGTATACCAAAGCTACCCAACTTTATCCTTCCAATCCGGAAACAGCGATGAGCCCAAGTTTCTCACATATTTTCCAGGGTGGGTATTCTGCAGGATATTATTCTTATAAATGGGCGGAAGTACTGGATGCCGATGCTTTCCAGTATTTTAAGGAAAACGGAATTTTCAATCCTGAAATCGCCGCAAAATATAAAATCCTTCTCTCTTCGGGCGGAACCAAAGATCCGATGGAACTGTATAAAAGCTTCAGAGGCAGTGAGCCGAAAGTGGAAAGCTTATTGAAAAGAGCATTCGGATAAAATACAATAAAAAGCTTTTGAGAGATCAGGAGCTTTTTATTTTTCAATTTAAATTAATATTCAAACAGAAACAATACATAAGTGCTCTTTTAACCACCTTAGGTTTTCACAATTCCAAAAAGGCATACAAAATAAAATTCTCACCTATCTATATTTTATAGAAATTAATTTTATAATTTTATTGAAAATCATGGAAATGAAAATTGCTTATCCTCACAAAAGGCCTTTTATTAATTTAATTTTAGGAGTTCTCTGGATTGCCATAGGGATAAGTTATTTTTTGGAAATCAGCAACACTTCTCAATGGGGTCCTTCCCTTACAATAGTGGTCGGAATATTTTACATTTTGTACTTCGCTTATGAATATTTCAGCAAATACCTTGAGGTTACTGATGACAAGATCAAAGTCAATTCAATTCCTAAAAAAGAGATCAGGATCAGTGATCTGACGGAAGTAAGTCACTTTTCAGGAGATTTTATCTTCTGGACTTCGGATAAAATATTGGTCATTGCACAATCTCAGATCAATAAAAATGACCTGCCAAAATTTGAATCTTTCTTCAATAATCTTGATACTCAGTTAAAGGGCAATAAATAATAAAACTTCTTCACATCGAAAAGATTTCAGATTTTTTCTACAAATCACTATATTGCATTACATAGTAATTTAAATTAATCATATCTTTGCATAACAAACAACATCGTTATGCAAATAAAAAAACTTTCTTGTTCCTGATCGTATTGTTATTGTCTTTCAATACCAACAGTGCACAGACCTATGAAAAGAAAATTGACAGTTTAATCACCAGTGAATTTAACGACCCCGACGGACCCGGCGGTGTATTTATGATAGCTCAAAAAGGAAAACCGATTTACCGGAAAGCATTTGGAAAAGCAAATCTTGAGCTTGATGCCAATCTGACTCCGGATTACGTTTTCCAGATAGGCTCGATGACCAAACAGTTTACTGCAATTTCTATTTTAATACTTGAAGAGCAGGGCAAACTGAATGTACAGGACCCTGTATCAAAATACATCAAAGACTATCCTGCCGGTGATCAAATAACCATTTATCATTTACTGACGCACACCTCGGGAATTAAAGATTTTACAAAAATGAAATCTCTTTCCACAATTGCCCAAAAAGAAATGAAGCCCGAAATGATGGTCGATTTTTTCAAAAACGAGCCTGTTGATTTTGCTCCGGGAGAAAAGTTTGACTATAACAATTCGGGATATGTAGTTTTAGGGTACATCATAGAATTGGTTTCCGGGGAAACCTATGAAAATTTTATTAAGAAAAACATTTTTGACAAAGTTGGAATGACTCATTCTTATTATGCCACCGACAGGCAGATCATCCCCAACAGAGCCTATGGATACCATAAAAAAGAGCATGGATATGTGAATAAAACAATGATCAGCTTCAGTGTTCCCTTTTCCTCGGGCTCATTAATGTCAACCGTTGATGATATGCTGAAGTGGCAGAATGCCTTAAATAAAAATATATTGCTGGGATCCAAAGAAACAGAAAAAGCCTTCCGTCCATATAAATTAAACAACGGTGAACAATTGACTTACGGTTATGGATGGCATCTTAAGGATATCAACGGAATACCTGTAAGAGAACATGGTGGAAGTATTTTCGGCTTTAAAAGTATGGCGGTTTATATTCCCGGAAAGGACATTTATGTAATAGGATTCAGCAACTGTGACTGTCATTCGCCTACAGAAGTGACGAGGAATATCGCAAAAGTAGTATTGAAAAACCTTCAGTAAGCAATAATACTAAATAGATTCCACAATAACATTGCAGCCATTCTGGATTTTTATACAATCAACAGTTTTAAATGAAGCAACAGGAGGCGTTTTAAATCGTGTAAAATGTTGTGTGCAGGTAACAGGAACTTTCAATACCCGGGATACCTATACCCAATATGCCGCTTTAATGAATGTTGCTTCAGATCCTGCGGTCGAAGTATTTGGGGAAAAGGAAAACATGGAAGGGCAATGTTCGGAGCTTCTTCAATTCCTGTGAATTCCTCAGTAGAAATCCAGGCTGTTTTTGAAGTGGAATAAAAAATAATGGCAACTATATACCATTTTACACTCATCATTTTTATTAACGCAAAGCTTTTAAAATCCGATTGCGATATTTTAAGAAAAGCAAAGAAAAGCAGTAAAACTGCTATGAAGCATTCCTTTGAAAATCTATTTTAATAGATTAAAAAACTTTGCTCATCTTAATAGGTTTGACTCATCATTTTCTTTGCGATAAAAACCGATCAAAGAAGCAAGAAAAAATAAGTGTAAAATGGTATATAGTTACCAAAATAATTTTAACTTAAACAAAAAATATCATGATCAAAGTATTCATTGCAGGTGCTACAGGCTGGGCCGGATCCGAACTGAGCAAAGGTGTTTTTAAACAGGAAGGAATGAAACTGGCCGGCGGATTATCCCGTTCTCATAATGGGAAGAATTTAGCGGAAATACTTAATCTCAGGAATGAAGAAATCCCGGTATTTGATACGATAGAAAAAGCTCTTGATGCAGTAGATTTTGATGTTTTGTTTGATTACACCAGACCGGATATCGCCAAAACCAATATCCTGGCTGCTTTAAAAAGAGGCAAAAAAGTAATTGTAGGAACTTCGGGATTAACAACGGAAGATTATGCCGAAATAGAAAAGGCAGCGAATGAAAACAACACTTCTGTCCTGGCCGTAGGAAATTTTGCCCTTACCGTTGTCCTTTTACAGAAATTCGCGGAGATCGCAGCAAAATATATCACCAATTACGAGATCATTGATTATGCCCATGAGCATAAAATTGATACTCCAAGCGGTACGGTGAGAGAGCTCGCGCATCGCCTTGCCATGATCCAGAAGCCAACTGTTTACATTCCCACGGATCAGCTGATTGGTGAAAAAGAAACCCGGGGTGCAGAGATGGAAGGGGTACATGTACATTCGGTGAGACTTCCGGGACATGTGATTGCCGTTGAAACGATTTTCGGACTGAAAGATGAGAAATTGATCATAAGGCATGATTCCGGAACCAGCGCCGAGCCCTATGTAAAAGGAGCTTTATTGGCCATTGAAAAAATCGGGACATTCACAGGGCTGAGACGTGGCCTGGATACCGTGATGGATTTTTAAATAAAATCCGGTCATAATTGTTATACAGAGGTCATTTTTAAGGCCTCTTTTTTATTGGGTATAATTTATCTTACATATCGGGTAAAAGCATATCTTTACATTACAATCTTACTTTATACATGAAAAAAATTTCACAAGTATTCCTTATTTCATTATCAACAATAGCTTTTGCCCAGACGAATTTTAAAATAGAAATCAATGCTCCTCAATTCGAAAAGGATTCTCTGTTTATGGCTCCGCCGATGAGTATGACCAATATTTTCGGTCTTTATCACCTGAATGTAGATGAAAATAAAAATGTGGCTTTCAGAAAAAAAATGAGTGCTGCAACAATCAGGATTAAACCTGAAAACAGCGTTTCGGGAACCATAGACTATCCTCAGCCTTTTGTAATTTCTTATTATGATGCGGCTATAAACGGCGGCTATTCTTCAAAAATATTTTTCGTTGAGAAAGGCAGTCAAAAGATTCAGATTAAGAATAAAGACCTTGACTACAGTTTAGAGTCTGCCTCTATTACCAATACAGAATATAAAAAGCTGAAAGAAAGCCTGAAAGCAGCAGATGAAAAATTAAAACCTTTTCAGGAAAACAATCCTGAAGATATTGAAAACAAACAAAAATTATTACAGGCTTATATCAGGAAAAATCCGAACTCTTATCCTGCTTTCTGGGAGATTGTCAATGATTTTTCCACGCTTGGCTTCAACAAAATTTATCTTGAAAGTTTAGCATTATTTTCCAATAAGCTGAAAAATACAAACAGTTACAAGGAACTCGATAAAATGCTGGTTATTGAAAATCTCACGGCTTCCGGAGGTAATTTCCCTGATATGCAGCTGAATTCCACAGACAGCATTACCCAAACCGATTTCTCAAATTATAAACTGACTTTGATTGATTATTGGTCAAGCACCTGCCATCCCTGCATTAAAGATTTGCCCAATCTGGTGAAGCTACGCGAAAAATATAAAGATAAGGGAGTTAATTTCATCAGTATCGCCGATGATCAGACCAAAGAAAGGATGGAACGGGCAGATAAAATTTTGCATCAGAATAATATCAGCTGGAAAAACTATTTTGACCTGAATAAGGAATTTCCAAAAAAGCTCAATGCCTCAGTAGTGCCCTTACAGATCCTTGTTGACAGTAACGGTAAGATCATCTCTAGGAAAATGGGTGAGCTCAATCAGATTGAAGCGGCGATAGAACAGTATCTCAAATAATAACAATGGCAGCCGTAAAGCTGTCATTTTCTTTTAAGCAGCAGATCATAATTCCGGCTTTTGAATGAGAATAATTTTAAGTTTATAGGATGAGGTTTCTATTCATTCTATTTTTCCGATTTCTGAAAATACAGCCGAAAAACAGATAGGGATAATATGAAATTGAGAGATGAAAAATATCCTCCTAAAAAACAGATCCGTCTATCTGTTTTTAACAATTTTATTCAAACCCATAACCGGAAATATATTAAGAGAAGCATAAAAAGAATTTAATATTTTCTCCGGAACAGAATAAATTTTCTTTACCTTAGTGTAGAAAATATTGTACAAAACCACCACATAATTAAATATGATTACACCTATATGGCAGAAGAACTTTATTTCATAAAACCCAACCCAAACGTTGCCAAAATCAATCTGTACAATAAACTCTGCCGTGAAGAACAAGATGTACTCAATTTTTTAGACAACGATAAAAAAGCAAGCCTTGAAATCATCAAACAGAAAGTAAAAGATTCCGTAGAAAACCTCACGAAGGAAGAACTGCTGAATATTTTCTCGTGGTTTAACCATAACTATCATTCGGATAGCGAAGAGGTGAAAACCCAGCTTTTCATTAACGGGATCGATTTGTTTTATGAAATACCGGCTACCTCTGATGTGCATAGTTTTCAACAAATTCTTTCAGATTATGAAAAATATTCTCAGCAACGTTTAAATTACAAAGTTGATTCTGAAGAATTCAACCATTTTTTAATTTATGGAATATTTTATTCAGCTATGGTGCAAAAAGATGACCGGAATATTTTAGCTGATTATCTGAAAACAGAACATAAGACTTTATTTTCCTTTGCAGAAGAACAATTCAGCGCCAATAACGGAGGATTGATCCTGGAAAGTACGCCGCAGAATATCTATACTTATTTTTCGGATCTGTATGATTCTACCAAATTTTATAAGGGTTCAATCATTAAGCTTCATGATGCTTAAATAAGAATTTCAGTTCCTTCCGAATTTGAAAGTTTGTTTTTTTCATTTCTATTTTACTGAAACAATACGGAACGTAATGATAATCAGATACTTATACTCACTTATCAGGCTATCCTCTTATGCAATGCCTATTTTTTCGCTCGGATTCGGCTTAATGTTTCCTGGGTAATTCCTAAAAATGAAGCAATCATTCCTAAAGTAAGAAGCTCATTCGCTCTTGGATGTGATTTTACAAAATCATCATATCTTTCTTCCGCGGTCTGAAACAGCATCCTGTCTATTCTGTTCTGGGTCATGATAAGCACGCTGCTCATGATCATTCTGTATAAATACTGAATATCGGGATGCTCAGCTGCTAAAGCTTCAAGGTCTTTATAACTGAGCTTCCATAAAACAGAATCATCCAGAAGTTCAATTCCCCTTTTATCAGGTTTCTGACGAATGAAACTGATGATCGACAGCAATAACGTTTCTTCTCCTCTAAAACCGTCAGTAACATCTTTTTCATCTTTATAATAGAAAATTCTTGCTGCTCCTTTTTCAATGAAATAAATATTTTCGCAAATATGTCCGGGTTTTACCAGAATAGTATTTTTAGGGAAGTCTTCTTTTTTAAGTTTTGTAAAAACAGCCATCATACTTTCTAATGACAAATTTACCGGTGATGTATTTTCATCCTCCAACATAGAGCTGATGTATGAATTTATCGCACTGAAAATATTAAGCATATTATTAATTTTTCACAAAGAAAAGGAAAAATAATTCTTATATAAAATTCTATTTTCTTATTTTAGAACAGGAGTTTAAACAGAAATAAAAGGTATGGATTTACAATATAAGAAAGCCTCAGAAAATGATATTGATTTTTTACTCGACCTGAGAATAAAAACAATGAACGAGCATCTTTCAAGCTCAAATCTGCCTACGGAAAAAGAGTTTCATCTTCAAAGAATACAATACCGGTTTGACAAAGCCCAGATTATCCTTCTGAATGATGAGCCCATCGGATTGTTAAAAGCAGACCGGAGTGAAGACAAAATAGAAGTTATACAAATTCAGATTGATCCCAAACAACAAGGCAAAGGAATAGGAAAAGCTATTTTAAAAGACATTATCGAAGAAAGTTTATCCGTTCGGAAACCGGTCACCTTAAGTGTTTTAAAGACCAACAAAGCTCAGAATCTGTATGCCAGTCTGGGCTTTAAAGTTATTGATGAGGATGAGTATTCTTATATGATGAGGTTTTCAAGCTGAAAAAAGTATGCTGTTCTGCATACTTTTTATTATTTGTAGGTATAGGGTACCAGGACTTCTATAAAATTATCCGTCCGGTAAGGCTCTCCTATTGCCCTGAACTTCCAGTCACCATTATACCGGTAAGCTTCTGCAAAAACCATGGAACACATTCCGTTCATACCTTCATCACCGGAAAGGCTGAATTTTGTAATTTCCTTTCCTCTTGCATCTACTGCTCTGATAAAAGCATTTTCGATCATTCCAAAATGTTGCCTGTTGGTATTCCCCTGATAAATAGAGACCACAAATACAATTTTCTGATAACGCTGATCAAGCTGGTCTAATTTCACAATGATCTGCTCATCATCGCCGTCACCTTCTCCGGTTCTGTTATCCCCGGTCAGCCAGATTTGTCCGCACGGATGCCGCATTGAATTGAAATAGATGACATCTCCGCCATAGAGCACAATCTGTTTTCCGTTGGCTCTCTGTACCGTGTTTCCCATATTGGCTACTTTACCGTTGCTATCCAGAAGAAATGCTACAGCATCAAGGTCATACTCGGCTTCTTTATTGAATAGATTACTGAAAAAACCACCCTGCTTACGAACATCCCATCCTAAGCCGATGGTAACCGTGGAAAGGTCATAAACATCTTCACCGCGGTCATTTTTCCTTAAATTAATTGTCTGACCTTTCTGTAAATTAATTGCCATATTATTTGATGATTTGTCCTTTATAGTATTTTTCCAGGAAGAAGGCCAGATCAGCTCTGTATCCGATTCCTGAGGCTTCAAATTTCCAGCTTCCGCCACGCTTGTACAGCCTTCCGAATTCTACTCCTGTTTCAATGGAAAAATCTTCATCCAGCTCATATTTTGCAATTTCCTGATTGCTGATATTATCAATAATCCTGATGTATGAATTCCGAACCTGTCCGAAGTTTTGCTTTCTTCTTTCAAAATCTTCTATGGTTACTACAAAAAGAATTTCTTCAACTCTGCTGTCTACTTTTTCCAGGTCAATAATAATGGATTCATCATCGTCACCGTCACTGTTTTTACCGCTGGAATCATCTCCTGTGTGGGTTAAAGCTCCATCCGGAGAATTCAAATTATTATAAAAAATAAAATATTCTTCACTCACTAATTTTCTGTCAGCATCAATCATGATTGCCGAAGCATCAAGGTCAAAATCATATCCTCTTCCTTCATTCGGATCCCAACCCAAACCTATGGTCATCTTTGTAAATCCTAAATCTATTCTTTGTCCTTTCTGTAAATTAATTGCCATAATAATAAATCTGTTGTTTCATCTAAGGTAGCGATGATTAGGGAATTGTCCAAATATATTTGATGTTAAATTATGTCAATATCAAGCTAAAAAAATCCGATCAAATAATGACCGGATCTGTATATTTTTTAAAATCTAAATTAAAAATCAGCCTTTAATTTCCTGCTCAGAAACTACTTTATTTCTAGCTTTTGCCAGCATCGGAATGGAAATCAGTCCCATTACCAGCATAATGGTAATCTGTAATGGTAAAGAAATAAAGGAATAGGTAAGACCCATTTCACCGCCCAGCTCTGCACTTTTCCCCATCGATATAAACAAAGCCATAAAACCGAACTTCATCGCAAGGTTAAAAGCACCGATTCCGCCACTTGCAGGAATGATCATTCCCAGTGTTCCAACTACAATGATAAAGAAACCGTCTGCTATGGTAAAGTCCGAAGTTTCAGGCAATGCAAAGCATACCAGATATGCTGCAAAGTAATAGGAAATCCAGATTCCTAAAGTATAAAGGATGAATTTACCTTTATGTTTCAGTTTAAAAATTGAAGTCAGTCCCTGAAAAATCCCATCTATAAAACCGATAATCTTTCCTAAAACAGGAATGGCAGCCAGCTTCTTTTTAAGCATAAAGAATAAAACGGTCCCTGCCACCAAAATCAAAAGAATAATCAGAATTTTATTCGGGTTGATATCAACTCCTGAATTTTCATAGAAAGACAGGATCGCTTTGTATTTAAAGATCATGGTTAATCCTAAAAAACCCATCATACAAACCAGATCCACTACCCTTTCAAGAATAATGGTTCCAAAAGATTTGTCTACCGGAACTTTCTCCACGCCGTATAATGCTGTTGCCCTTGCTACTTCACCACTTCTCGGGATGGTAAGGTTCATGAGATAACCGAACGAAATAGACCATAATGAATTGGAGTTGGAAATCTGATGCCCCATGGGTTCCAGAAGAAGATTCCAGCGGATCGCACGAAACCAGTACGCCAGAATTCCAAATACGGCTGCAAATAAAACCCAAAGGTAATTGGCTTTAGCGAGTGATTTCTGTATAACTTCAAAATCAAGCCCTTTTAATGCCAGCCATAAAAAAAAGCCTGCGAAAGCAAGCGAAATTACAACTGTAATTACTGATCTTATGGGATTAGTTGATTTTTTCTCCATAAATCAGGTAAGAAGGTTTGTTTTTTCATCCGGAAAGACAATCTTCGGCTGGAATGTTTTTGCCTCTTCAGGAGTCATCTGCGCATACGCAATAATGATAATGATATCATCTTTCTGCACTTTTCTTGCGGCAGGGCCATTCAGACAGACTTCTCCGGACTTTCTTTTACCTTTGATGATGTAAGTATCGAAACGCTCGCCGTTATTTACATTAACGATATACACCCTTTCACCCACTACCAAACCTGCAGCTTCTATAAGGTCTTCATCGATCGTTATACTTCCAATATAATTAAGGTCTGAGGCTGTAACTCTTACCCTGTGAATCTTAGATTTGAAAACTTCTATTAACATGCTGCAAATTTATTAATAAAAATTAATAAAAAGATGTTTTACCCTTATTTTAAAAGTCCCAGACAGCCAGCTATTTAATTTTACAAAACACAAAATATCGGGATTTTAATTACATAATTTACAATCATATCGACAAAAGCATCAATAGTTTACACGAAATTCAGGATTTAATAAATACAAAAAACAATATTAAATTTATGCTAAAGTCAATACACATAAGCATTTGGCATGATTTTAGTGACGGGTAACGTAGATTTTTCGTGAAAACTCAAATTATCATATTTTAATTGTTTTCATTAAAAATTAAAAAAATTGCACAAGTTTTAATAAAATAATTGCACAATTAGAAAATAGTATTATATTTGCTATAATTACGAACCAACTTTAATATTAAAAATTATGAACAAGTCTGAATTAATCGACGCAATCGCAAAAGATGCAGGAATCACTAAAGTTGCAGCTAAGTCTGCTCTAGAATCTTTTATCTCTAATGTAACTTCTACTTTAAAGAAAAAAGACGGAAAAGTTTCTTTAGTAGGATTCGGTACTTTCTCAGTAGCTGAGAGAGCAGCTAGACAAGGTATTAACCCTGCAACTAAAAAACCAATCAAAATTGCTGCTAAAAAAGTTGCTAAATTCAAGGCTGGTGCTGATTTATCAAATGCAGTTTCCGGTGCTAAGAAAAAATAATCATTCAGATTAAAAAAATTCAAACCTCATCGATCGATGAGGTTTTTTTATTGGAAATTGGTGACTTCGAGAACCTCAGTTACCATTTGTATATCAGTCGTCGCTTTTTATATCAGTTGCTGCAACTTTTTTTTAAATAAAAACTACGGAGCCAACCTGGAAATTTTCCAATCCAGATCATCAATCAATTCATAAACAATCCTGTCATGCAATCTGTTGGGCCTTCCCTGCCAGAATTCGATTTCATAAGGTCTCGCTAAGTAACCACCCCAATTTTCAGGTCTTGGCAC
Source organism: Chryseobacterium tongliaonense (assembly GCF_041224435.1). Lineage (NCBI taxonomy): Bacteria > Pseudomonadati > Bacteroidota > Flavobacteriia > Flavobacteriales > Weeksellaceae > Chryseobacterium > Chryseobacterium tongliaonense. Next base: position 419,102 of record NZ_JBGFFD010000003.1, read on the forward strand.
TTCGGTATTTTCATATTCCTTTTCAAGATCTTTAAGCTTTTCTTCCAGGAATTCTCTATTGGGAATTACCTGACTCTGTGGGGAAACTGCAGCACCAAGCTGGCTTCCTTTCGGTCTTGAATGAAAATATCCGTCACTGAGGTTTTCCGCAATTTTTTCAAGATTGGCTTTGATAATAATCTGTCTTTCAAGATTTGGCCAGAAAAAATGAAGACAAGCTTTATGACTTTTCTCTATCGCCCGGCCTTTTTTACTCCCGTAATTGGTATAAAAAATAAATCCTTCATGCGTATAAGCTTTTAATAAAACCATTCTGGTTCTTGGGCAACCGTCATCTTCCACGGTAGAAATTGCCATTGCATTGGCTTCTGAAATATTTGGATTTTCCGATGCTTCAAGAAACCAATCCCTGAATTGCTCAATGGGATTTTGTTTTATCTCACTTTCAATAAGTTGGGATTTGTCGTAGACTTTTCTTTTATCATGAAGGTTTTCCATAAATATTTTTTATTAAATTTGAGTATGAATTACTCATACAAAGGTAAAATATTAATCTCCACCCCTGATATTTCCGGTGATATTTTTTCCAGATCGGTAGTGCTTATTATTGAACATAACGAAAGCGGTGCATTTGGTTTGATATTAAACAAGAAAAACAGTCAGATGAGTACTAAGTTCAAAAACTTTTTTGACTTTAAAATTGAGGTGTATGATGGCGGCCCTGTAGAGAACGATAAAGTATTTTTTATTGTAAAGGGTAAGAAAGTTACTGAAATCTATACAGAGATTACAGAGGAGTTTTATCTGACCGAAGATATTGAAAATATTATCAGTGCTGTTCTCAGTGGTGAGCTAAGCATCAATGATGTAAAAATATTTTCCGGCTATTCCGGCTGGTCTGCATCACAACTGGACAGTGAGATTCAGAAAAAAATGTGGACTGTGGTAGATATTTATAATTTGGATTACACCCTTCCGAATGACCAGACCCTCTGGAAATCTATTATGCAGAATCTGGGTGGCGAATACTTATTGTGGGCCAATTCCCCGGAAGACATTTCCCTGAACTAGTTATCACGTTTTCAATTTAAAGCGGTTTAAAAAATTAACAAATTTTAAGCTTCCCTTAACCAATTTTTAAGAAAGAAATTCCGTTCTTTGGATAACCAAAAATCACTGCAATGAAAGGAATCAAACTACTTGCTTTATCTCTCTTTTCGACAGCATTTTTATCTTTTACCCCAATCAACAAAAAATACATTATCATTGATGCCGGACATGGCGGGAATGATTTAGGGACAAATCACAGTGGCGTTTATGAGAAAGAGATTACTTTAAATATCGCAAAAGAAATTCAAAAATTTAATGAAACTCAGGAAAAATATGAGGTTATTCTAACCAGAAGCTCAGATGATTTTCCGACTCTTAGCGACAGAACCAATAAAATTAACGAACTAAAGCCAGAGATGGTAATTTCTTTACATATGAATAGCAATCCTGAACAAGAGACTGCTAAAGAAGGAAAGGAAATTTTTGTTCAAAATTCTGATGAATCCCGAAAACTGGCTGAAAAAATTTCTCAAAAATTCGGATCTTGCGAAATCAAAGAACGCAACCTGCATATCTTAAGAGAATCTAAATCTCCGGCAGTAATAATGGAACTTGGATTTATCAACAATAAGAAAGACAGAGAATATGTCTCCAGTGAAAAGGGACAAAAAGAAATCGCACAAAAATTCGTAGAGGTCATCAGCGAATACTAATAAAAAAACAAATTCTGGACTATTCAGAATAAAACCCGGTAAAGGACTTTGGGACTTTGTTGTTTACCGGGTTTGTCAATTAAAAACTTTTCTTCCAGCTTTCTACCATTTCTAAAAAACGGGAGCTTTCAAAAGTCTTATTTCTTATTTTACCTACAGAAAATATGCCTTTTTCGTCTGAGATCATTAAAATCTCTTCAGCTTTCTGAGATTCGAAGGCAATAATCTCGTGTTCCTGCGTATCCGCAAGGTTATTTTTATGTAAAAAAGTAACAAAATTTTCCAGTAAAGGAGAGATATAGGCTCCTTCAGACTGCTTCGGTACTTTAATGATATTTCCGTCTAAAAATAAAAGGTTTCCTGAAGTGGAACGGGCAATTCTCTTATTGGGATTAAGCAGGATTACGTCATCCAGATCATTTTCCTGGGCATAAATACTGCCATAGATGTTTTCCGGGCAATGAACCCTGATGTTGCTCAGCAGATTGTTGTTGACATTGATTTCTTTAATTAAATCCAATTCCAGAGGTCTTTGATTGACAGCCAATACATCTTCTTTTTCATCCACTTCATAAAAATAAGAAACGGATGATTTGGAAAGAGTGATTCCGTCTGAATTCCTGAATACCTGAAAATTAATAATTCCATTCTGTATTCCTTTTTCTTCGATTACTTCTTTTTGAAAAAGCTGTTGAAAAAATTCAAGGGTATAGGTCAATGGAATATTCATTCTCATCTTTCTCATAGAGGCCATCAGGAAGAAATAGCATTCTTCATCTATAATAAGTCTTCCCTCTCTCACAAAGAAAGAAACTTTCACTGCGTCTCCGGAAAGGAACGCTCTGTTTTTCACATTCAATTCGTCTGATGTAAAATATTGATTTTCCAATGTATGATTTATTTATAAAAAAATAATGAACGATAAATCGTTCATCAGTTTTACCATTTATACAACTTCAGGTTATGCTGCACCTAATTTTATTCTAAGGTTTTCGATAAGGTTTTCCCAATACATTGCATTTTCTTCCTCATCACCTTCTTCGCAGAAGTCTGTAATATTTAAAGCTAAGTCTTCTGTAATATCATCAATTGTGATCGTCATTTCAAAGAAATTTTTTGTTCCTTCATCTTCTTCCCATCTGAAACGGACGAAACCTTCCGGCTTATATCTAATCAAAGTGGCCTTTTCAGCAGGGCCTCCACCCCAGCTAAAAAAGAAATCATCCCCTTTTTCTACTACCTCATCCGCAAACCATTCAGATAATCCCTCTGCCGTCGCCAGATACTCATATAAAATCTCTGAAAGACAATGCATTGGAAATTCGTAATGGACTTTATGTTTCGCCATATAATCTTTGTTTTAATCGTCCCGCAATATATAAATTAATTTTTTTATTACACAAAATTGTATTTACTTTTTTACATAATCTGCATGATTTTTATCAGAGATTTTAAATCACTGTAGGACGTTGTTTTTAAACAGAAAAACTACGATGCAATGCATATTTTTGATTGAAGATTAAGAGCTCATAATTGCCTGTCTCAGATAAAAGTTAAAGACTTTTAGACAAACTGTATAAGCCTTGCTTATCCGTGATTATAAATATCAACTATTTCAATCTTGCACTCTTAACGATAAACTCTCAACCTTCAACTACTAATCAGTTTTCATTTAAAACGTCCAGAATAATCTGGCAACCTTCTCTGATTTCATCTTCAGAGATGGTCAATGGCGGTGATATTCTCAGGTATTCATTTCTGTAGAGCTGCCAGAAAACAATCAATCCTTTTTCCATACATTTTTTGGCAACATCCAGAGTATATTCCGGAGAGCCTAAGTTTACCGCCAGCATAAGTCCTCTACCATTTACATTTTTAATTTTAGGATGCACCAAAAGCTCTCTGAATAATTTTTCTTTTTCGTCTACAAGATCCATCAAACCGCTTTCCAGAACTTCTTTCAGTGTTGCATGACTGGAAGCTGCAATTAAAGGATTTCCTCCGAAAGTGGTAATATGCCCAAGCTTCGGGGAATGTGACAGGGAATCCATAATTTCTCTTGAGCTCATGAAAGCACCAACCGGTACTCCACCGCCCATTCCTTTTCCCATCACCAGAATGTCAGGAACAATTCCATAATGTTCAAACGAAAATAGCTTTCCTGTTCTTCCGAACCCCGGTTGAATCTCATCCAGAATTAAAAGAGCGCCCACTTCCTCACATCTCTTTTTTAATTTAATCAGATAATCGTTATCCGGCACCAGGAATCCCGCTGCTCCCTGAATGGTTTCCAGAATCACACAGGCTGTTTTTTCAGTGATTTTATCAAAGTCCTTTTCCTTATTGAATTCAATAAAGCTCACCATCGGCAATAAAGGCCGGAATTCTCTTTTGTGGAATTCATTTCCGGAAACACTTAAAGCTCCGTGGGTATTGCCGTGGTATGAGTCTTTAAATGAAACAATTTCTTCTCTTCCCGTATATCTTTTGGCTAGTTTTAAACTTCCGTCAATGGCTTCTGCGCCACTATTCACGAGATAGGTAACTTCAAGAGGTTCAGGAGTAGCTTCTGTCAGTAATTTGCATAATGCAACCGGTTTTTCCTGTGCATATTCTCCATACACCATTACATGCAGGTATTTTTCTGCCTGTTCTTTGATCGCTTCTACAACTTTTGGATGAGAATGCCCCAGTGTATTGGCAGAGACCCCTGCCACAAAATCCAGGTATTTCTTACCGTCTGCCCCGAAAATATAACTTCCTATTGCTTTCTCAACTTCAAAACCGGCAGCAAATTTTGTCGTTTGCGCCTGATAGCTAAAAAAATCTTTTTGCATTTCCATTCCTGTAAAAATTTCAGCAAAGCTAAAAAACATTCATTAAATGCCGAAATTATCCTGATAGAATAAAAGAATCGCCCCTGATAAAAAACCAAGGGCGAATCACCAAATCACAAAAATACTAATATAGCTGACTTTCTTTTCAGCTGTTACTGGTAACACCGTATCTCTTTATTTTCAGGGTAATATATTACCTTGCAAACGTATTCAGGAGTCGGGTTTAAAAGAAGGTTCCTGATAGAATAAATATATAAAATATCCCATATAAAGATGTAAATAATTCACTATTTAACACATAGGAATAAAAAACAATATTTAATTCAAATATTAAATATTAGATTATTTATGAATAATTAATAGTAATAAATATTTTACATCCATTTATAATTGATCCATAAAATAAAAAGAAGCAAAATAAAATTTTAAAAACATTAAATATTTATCTTATTTTTTAAGCCATTATTTGCATAAAACGCGGCCATTTTCGTTCCGAAAATGGCCGCGTTTTATAGTTTATAGAAAAAATTTAACTCCAATTATGGAAGCCGGCTCCCTAAATCGAATTATTTCCTTGTCCGTTTAGGTTTTTTAGCCTCTTCTTTAGCTTTTTCTTTTTCAACAGCTTCCTGTGCCTGATTATATAATGTATTGTCAGCTTCATACTTTATTTCCTCATGATTTGGAGTATCGACAAGGATATCCTGCCATTTCATGATCCGGTCTTTTGTGTTCCAGTTAAAATCCGGAAACTTTCTTTTTTCAGGCTCCAGTTTACTCATAGGATAAGTATCGGAAGTCGCCCCGATATTACAGGAAACAATCTGTATCGCTTTTTCTTCGAATATCGCATCAATGATTCCGCAAGAAGTAAGAGATATTCCAATTCTTTCATTTTCCTTTGTTTTTTCATTGAAATCATCTGCATAAGTAATTGATTGGGCATTCCCGATGACTTTCGCTTCTTTTATATCGCTGTTTTGATAATAGACTGTCATTAGCTTTCCTTTCACCTGATTGAATTCATCTTTCAGGTTGAGAGAATCTACTTTGCTTATTGCAAAGGCATTTCCTATTACTTTCAGAGAGTCAAGATCCTGAGTTGTGGTATTGAAGTAGGCTTCCACTTTATCTCCGGTTACCTGTTTTTGTCCGCTCCATAGGATGGGTTCGGTATACATATGCATCACTCCGTCAGTTTCATTAAAGGCGATGGAATCTGCTCTTCCCTGAGCATTGGATTTATAGAACCTTCCTTTTCTGAATGCTCTCAGGAAACTCTTCTTTTTGGTAACATCTGCAGTATCCGGTTTCTGGAAAGAAATAATTTTTTCCGCAGCAAAATAAATGGAATCTTTTTCAAAAGCTTTTACCGCATAAGGATTTTTAGTCATCATCGCAGAATCTTTCTTTTCAAAGATCTCTCCGTAGCCTCCTTTTATCCATCTCCTTTCTTCAGGATCATCTAAGGTGACATTTCCGGTTGCTGTTCCAAAACCTGTGATCTGATTATAGTACATATCATCACCGGTAAGAATTTTATCATTATAAAAAATCTTGGAATTTTTATTAAGATAAGCTTCTTTAGAATTCATTTTGTAAGTCCCTCGTTCGGTATAAACCCTGTTCTTGGGATTAGCACGGTTGGTAATGGTAGTCGGCCCGAAAAACTCAGCAACTTTGGTATTCTGGTTTTGTTTAATATTAGCGCCCTCTACAATATAATCTTTACTGTCAATTTTTACATTTCCGACAAAATCAATCATCTTGGTATCAAGAAAGTAGGTCGCGGTTTTTGTATACATGACGTTCTCACCATCAGAAATCGTTCCTCCCGTATTAAAATAGGCCTGGTTAGAAAGTCTGTCATAATAGAGAATATCTGTCCTGATCGTCTGCTTGGGATCAGTAAGAACTACATTTTTCCGGGCAACTCCTTTCTGGGTATTCCCGTCATATTCCATTTCTGCAGCAGTAATTACAGAACCGTCCGTATTCTGTAGCCTGGTGTTTCCAATTGCTTTTACAAAGTTCTCTTCATTGTACAGCACCACTTCATCGGCAGTAAGGATAGAACCCTGATGCTCGATTTTCACATTTCCCTGAAGGTATTGGTTGCCGTCATATTTTGCAGGATCTTTTTTAATATAATCTGCATGAATGATTTTCACTTTATCCTCTGGTCTCAACTGCTGTGGCTGGTTTTTCACCGGATTTTGCAAATAGGGATCTCTCTGCGCAGGTTTTTGCTGACCATGCACTAATGAAAGTGTGGAGATAAAAAATAACAGAAAAAGAATCAGTCTCATTGATTATTCATTCTTAGTGCCATAAAAATACAGCGAATGAGAATCAATTTTTACGCCAAATGCTTCTTCAATTGCTTCTTTAATGCCTTGAATCCTAGGATCGCAGAATTCTATAATCTCCTGGATCTCCTTATCAGAATCTTTTTTGTAAATCACCAGATGATCATGCTGTTTATCAAAATAAGATTTTTCATAAGATGATGAAGTAAGTGTTTTCTCACCAAACTGGTGCTTACGGATTAACCCCGCATCAAGGAAAATCTCAATAGTATTGTAAATCGTTGCTTTAGAAACATGATATTTTTTCTGCATCATCAGAAGATACAGATCATCTACATTAAAGTGATGATCCATATTATAAATCTCTTCTAATATCGTATATCTTTCCGGAGTGTTTCTGAAACCCTTTTCCAGTAAATAGTTTCTTAAAACATCCTTGATTAAAGCAATATTTTTTTCTTTTTGTATCGTATCCATCAAAAAAATTATCTACAAATTTATCGATTTTTATTTAAATAAATGTCAGACTCAATTGTTAAAGGATCTTAACTATTATGACGTAAAAATTCAGCCTGCTCGATTTTATGATCGTAAACTGTGAGCTCCGTAATAGGTGCAGACTCCACTACCACGTTGTGTGAAGTGACTCCCCATGACTTGAAATCATCGCTTCCGATATACTTCACAAAGTTGTAAATATTAAGGGTAATCTTCTGTTTAACAGTTAAAAGTATATCGTTGATATAGGTGTTATCTATTACTACATACTTAAGATCCGGCGGAATGTTATGTGCTCTTAAAGAAGGATGGCTGCTTCTTGAAGGAATCGTTCCGTCAGCCATCAGATCTTTTAAAACCATATTGAAATAATCATTGATTCTTCTGTCAACTTTAAATCCTAAAAGGAAATTGATTTTATAGATAGTTCCCGGTAAAACTTCATCAACCGTATATTTAAAGGTATATGGATCTTCTTGGTTTACAATACTTAATATAAAATAATGATCGGCTCTTTTCGGCTGCTTTTTGATGATTGAATAGATAATTTTAGATTCTACTTCATCATTTCTTTTGGCTCTGCTTAAATAGGCAAGATTGGTAGCATACTTAGGAATTGTTTCATCCAATTTCATATCCTTAATAATTGAAACATAAGTCTCAATCTTCACAAAATTGATGAATTTGGTTTTGATTAATCGTCCGTTGTACCATGCATACATACAAACTCCGATAAATCCGCCTAAGATCACCGTGATCCAACCTCCTTCAAAAAATTTAATGATATTGGCACTGAAGAAGCCTAATTCAATAGCCATATAAACCATTGCAAAGAATAAAATAAGTCCTTTATTGACTCTGTGTTTCAGTAACCAGAACATTAATAATATTGTAGTCATCAACATCGTGACGGTAATTGAAAGCCCGTATGCCGCTTCCATTTTCCCTGATTCTCTAAAGTGGAGAACCACAATAATGCACAGAATTAAAAGTCCCCAATTGATTCTGGGAATATACATTTGCCCTTTAACACCCGATGGATAATCAATTTTTTGATTAGGCCATAAATTAAGTGACATTGCTTCAGAGAAAATAGTAAAAGATCCGGTAATTAACGCCTGGCTGGCAATAATTGCTGCTGCAGTCGCTAAAATAACTCCGGGAACGATCATCCATTCTTCCATGATTCCAAAGAATGGGTTTACTACAGAAAAGCCGGGTTTCCCATAATTGGTCAAAAGCCAGGCTCCCTGCCCAAGATAATTTAAAATAAGCATGATCTTCACAAATCCCCAACTTACTCTTATATTTTTAGCACCACAGTGTCCCAGATCCGAATATAGAGCTTCTGCTCCGGTTGTACAAAGGAAAACGGCTCCAAGGATGACAATTGCACTGGGAGAGTTTACAATAAGCTTGTAAGCGTAATAAGGATTGAAAGATCTTAAAATTTCAAAATTTTCACTTAAATGCATTACTCCCAAACCTCCTAAAACCAGGAACCAGACCACCATTACAGGACCAAAAAACTTTCCGATAAAACTGGTACCAAATTGCTGTACTACAAAGATTACAATTAAAATCCCAATAGTAATGGGAACAACAGGTGTATGCGGATTATAGATTTCGAGACCTTCAATGGCCGACATTACGGTAAGTGAAGGTGTTATAACGCCGTCGGCTATAAGAGCGGCAGCTCCTACGATGGCCACAAGATACAACCAGCCTTTTTTAAGATTTTTTACGAGAGAAAATAAAGCTAAAATACCACCTTCCCCTTTGTTATCTGCTCTTAAAGCGATAATAACATATTTTACGGTAGTCTGGAGGGTTAGCGTCCAGATAATACAGGAAAGAGCTCCTTCTATGTACTCATTGAAAGGCATAGTACTACCTCCTTCTCTTGCATTCACAATCGCTTTCATTACGTAAAGCGGTGAGGTTCCTATATCTCCGAAAACAATTCCAAGAGAGACTAAAACTCCAATAAAAGAAAGTTTTTTAATGTCAAAATGATGACCACCTTCAGTAACTTCTGCCATATCAGCTTATTTAATTTTAAAAGCGCAAATTTATACTAATTTTATGACCTCAAGAATTATTCTTCATGAATATAATAAATGAAAAAACTTCCTTTCGGAAGTTTTTCTCTATGATCTATTTTACGTACATGGCATTTTTAATTTCCTCTTTCACTTTTTCAAGTTTAGGGAACCATTCTGCAAACAAGGCAGCTGAATACGGTGCAGGAGCATCAGGAGTAGTAATTCTCTTGATAGGAGCATCTAAATAATCGAATGCTTTCTGCTGTACCATATAAGTAATTTCGGAAGAAATGGAAGCAAATGGCCACGCTTCTTCTAAAATCACCAATCTGTTTGTTTTCTTTACAGATTCTAAAATGGTATCGTAATCTAAAGGACGAACCGTTCTAAGATCGATTACTTCTACGGATATTCCTTCTTTAGCTAAATCTTCAGCAGCCTGAATAGCCAGTTTCATGATTTTTCCGAAAGAAACCAAAGTCACATCCTTACCTTCTTTTTTGATATCTGCTTTACCGATCGGTAAGTAGTATTCTTCTTCAGGAATTTCCATTTTATCTCCGTACATCTGCTCAGATTCCATAAAGATTACAGGGTCATTATCCTGAATTGCTGTTTTTAACAATCCTTTTGCATCATAAGGGTTTGAAGGAACCACTACTTTAAGTCCCGGACAGTTGGCAAACCAACCTTCAAAAGCCTGAGAGTGCGTTGCTCCCAATTGTCCTGCCGAAGCCGTAGGGCCACGGAAAACGATTGGGCAGTTCCACTGGCCACCACTCATCTGACGGATCTTTGCTGCGTTATTGATAATCTGATCAATTCCTACCAGAGAGAAATTGAATGTCATAAATTCTACGATCGGCCTGTTTCCATTCATTGCTGCTCCTACAGAAATCCCTGTAAAACCAAGCTCCGCAATAGGTGTATCGATTACTCTTTTAGGGCCAAATTCATCCAGCATTCCTTTTGAAGCCTTATATGCACCATTATATTCTGCAACTTCCTCACCCATTAAATAGATGGATTCGTCTTTACGCATTTCCTCGCTCATTGCCTGTGCAATTACCTCACGAAAAGTATATTCTGCCATATTTCTTTGAAAAATTTAGACTACAAAAATAGTGTTTTTTTATTATACACATAACAAAAACGACATCTCATTTGAATGAAATGCCGTTTATTAATTTTATTTAAACCGGATTAGTTGGCTTTTTGCCAGGTTTGTGTTCTTCCCAATAAAGATACGCCTAAATATCCTCTTACATTCAGCTGATCTCCGCTTCTGGTAATGGTACATTTGTATGTTTTACCTGTTTTCGGATCTGTAATCGTTCCACCTGTGAACTCGTCACCGTCTTTTTTTAAACCTCTGATGATTTCCATTCCCAAGATAGGTTTCCCTTTTCTGTCATCTTTACAAGACGAGCAATTAGGATCTGCCGGTTTTATAAGCAACTGAGATACTTTCCCGTAATACTTACCGTCTGTCTTTTTATAGATCTCCACAATAGATTTTGCCTGCTTGGTTTCATCATCTATTGTTTTCCATTTCCCTTCAATTTGTGCAAAAGACAATACACCAAATAAAGAAAGTACCAATGTTAATAATAATTTTTTCATATTTTTTATCGTTTTAATTCCAATAAATTATTTTTGTTGTCTATTTACTGCTAAAAATATAAATTAATTTCAAACAAACAAAAACTTTTATTATCCTAGGCATATATAACAATACACATACCAATTTTTAAGAATTAAACACTCATCAAACATTAATCCAGTTTCCGGTTAATTATTTTATCCATATAATCCTGATACCAGGCTTTGGCAATCTCTTTTCCTTTTTCTGTTTCCGGGGTTTTCAGCTGATCCATAAGGTTTTTCTCCAGTCCTAAATCAGTTTTATCATACAAACCGATTACATTTTTCCCGTCAAAACGATAGATATAGTTGCCAATGATAAACTGCTCTACTCCACCATCGGAATTGGCAATAATGGCCGGATATTTTTTATCGCTTACCAAGCTTCTTCCCCAGCTTCTTATCTTTTTATTATATCCGATCAGGTCTGCCAGTGTCGGGTAAATATCAATCTGCTGTGCCAGTTCCGGATCTACTCCTTTTAAATGATAGGCCGGATTCGGAGAATATAAAATAATCGGAACGGAGAAACGATTCATTGCTTTTTCATATTCCTGATAATAGATCTGATTGGTATGGTCTCCTGTAAACACAAAAATAGTATTATTAAACCATGGCTGTTTCTTAACCGTTTCAAAATACTTCTTAATAGCATAATCCGTATACTGTATCGGCTCATGCATCTGATTTTTCCCCTTTTTGAATTTGCCGTTATATTTTTCCGGGATTTTAAACGGATGATGAGAAGAAGCCGTAAAAACGGTTGCCATAAAAGGCTGGGTTTTTCCTACATTTTTAGCAAAATACTGTAAAAAAGGTTCATCCCAGATTGCCCACATCCCGTCGAAATCTTCATCATGATTGTATTCTGTCTTCCCGAAGTAATGCTTAAATCCTAAAATATTTCCAAAGCCCAAAAATCCCATTGATCCGTTGGGTGCCCCGTGATAAAAAGAAGTGTCATAACCCATTTCGTTACAGATGGAAACAATAGACTGTATTTTCTGATTGGAATATGGAGAACTTGTAAATGCATCCGTAAGACTTGGAATCCCGGCCAAAACACTGCTCATCCCGTGAATCGATTGTCTCCCGTTGGCAAAAGTATTGGGGAAAATAAGGCTTTCGTTGGCTAAACTGTCTATAAAAGGAGTATAGGAAACATAATCTTTTATGTGCTTATCTTTATTAAATGCCCCGGAATATTCCCGGCTGAAAGATTCAACAATGAAAATAACGATATTCGGACGGCTCGTTACTTTTCTGTCATATATTTTATAAGGCTGAATATTTTCATCAATAAATTTCTCATCGACAAAATGAACTTCTTTGAAATTGTTTGTCCCTAGAGTCCTGAAGAATGAAAAAGTACTGTTCAGCACCATATTTCCCTGTGGTGGAAGCTTTACAAAACGGTTGGCATCCACTAGATTGATCGGTCTTGTACTGTGTCTGAAATCACCACGGATTCCGCCAACCACCAAAACAGCCGTTACACAAAGATAAAGAACGGATAAAATAAAGTAAGGAACCAATTTTAAAGGTTTCTGTTCTGTTACTTTTACTCTTTTATAAAGAAAAACCCACAATCCCATTAAAACAATAAACCATATCAGAATGAACGGATTTTGTACAATAGAAGCGGTGAATACCTTGAAAATATTGGATTCATGCTGTGCTACCTGAAATGCAGCCGAAGTAAGCCTTGTCTGTGAGAATTTATAATAAACAAAATCACCGAAATTCATCGCATAGGCAATCCCGTTGGTGATAAAGTACAGCCAGAATAAAATGTTCTGATAACCTTTTTTGGTATTGATCACTGCCGGAATAAGGCTCAGCAGAATGAATAAAGAATTCACATACAAAATTGCCGTTGTATCAAAAGCAATCCCATGATAGGAAAGACTGAAATAATCTGAAACAGAATCAACCCTGATCAGGTCTTTATTGAAATACCAGAATAAGAATCTCGCAATCTGATAAAAAATATATGCCAAAAAAATTCTGTACAATAATGCCAGAACTTCCTGTTTTCTAAATTCTTTAAAAAAATTCATCCGGCAAATTTACATTAATTTCATATTAATGTATTTTTTAGTTCATATTATTTTGATACGGAATTTTTAAAAAATGTAATTTTGTGGCTATGAATTTCATTAAAAACAATCTTGCCAATGCCTTAACTTTAGGAAATTTATTTTCCGGATGTATAGGAGCGGTTCATCTTATTTTAGGGGATTATCAGACAACAGCAATCTGTATTATTCTTTCACTGGTTTTAGATTTCTTTGACGGATTTGTAGCCAGAGCTTTGAAGGCGAATTCCAACCTGGGAGTACAGCTTGATTCTCTTGCGGATATGGTAAGCTTTGGTTTTCTTCCGGGACTGACGATGTTTGTAGCACTGGCTCAAAATTCATATACGGATATTCCGTGGTACTGTTATTTAGGTTTCTTAGTGACTGTATTTTCATGTCTGAGACTCGCTATTTTCAATCTGGATGATGATCAGAAGTATTATTTTAAAGGACTAAACACGCCTTCCAATACGATTCTGATTTTCGGATTGTATTATGCTTTTATGGAAAATCATAGCTTTGGGGTTTTATTTAACAATACTTATACTTATGTACTGATTGCCCTGTCAGTGATCTGTTCCTGGTTACTGATCAGCCCTGTTAAAATGATTGCAATGAAATTCAAATCGATGAAGCTACAGGATAACTATCCAAAACTGGCATTATTAATCGGTTCAATCTTAATTTTGATTATCTTTAGGACAGTCGGAATACCGATCGTTATTATTTATTATATGGTTATATCCATTATTTTTCAGAAAAAACTCAATTAGATATTAGATGCCGGAATTTAGATGTTAGAGACTAATATGGCATTTTCAAATTATCACATTAACATATTCTCAAATTAATAAAATGAATTTAAAATTATATAAGCCTCTTTGCATATTTGATTTGGAAACTACAGGAACGAATATCGGTAAAGACCGCATCGTAGAAATCTGTATTTTAAAAGTGAATCCTGATGCTTCGAGAGAAAGCAGAACGTGGCGTATCAATCCGGAAATGCCTATTCCGAGAGAAAGCAGCGAGATCCATGGAATTTACGACGAAGATGTAAAAGATGCACCGACTTTCAGAGATATTGCTTCCAAAGTAATGGAAATGATTTCAGGAGCTGATCTCGGAGGTTTTAATTCTAACCGTTTTGATGTCCCTTTACTGGCAGAAGAGCTTTTAAGAGTGGGCGTTGATTTTGATTTAAATAAATTCAAACTGGTGGATGCACAGACAATTTTCCATAAAAAAGAGCCGAGGAACCTTGGTGCCGCTTATCAGTTCTACTGTGGGAAAACACTTGAAAATGCCCACTCCGCAGAGGCAGATGTAATGGCAACATTCGAGGTTCTGGATGCACAGGTTGGAAAATATGAAGATATTCCCAATGAGATCGCTCAATTAAGTGAATTTACGTTCCATAATAAGAATGCAGATCTGGCCGGGTTTATCGGATACAATGAAAAGATGGAAGAAGTTTTCAATTTCGGAAAATATAAAGGACAGGGTGTAAAGGCTGTTTTTCAGAAAGATCTTGGGTATTTCGGATGGCTTCAGAATGCTGATTTCCCGCTTTATACCAAGAAAGTTTTTACAAAAATTCAATTATCCGGTAAATTTTAAAAGATGTCAGAACTAGTTCGTTTTAAATTTTATGAAACAGCTCTTGAAGCCAACCGGGACAAACAGATCCTGGCAGAAAGTGATATTCAGAGCTTCATTGCCAATGAACAGCTCATCCAGTCGGATTGGCTGCTGTCACAGGCTGTAGGCGGAATTCAGCTGCAGGTTTTTGAAGAGGATGTGGAAAAGGCACAGCAGGTTTTGCAGGATTATCAGGATAACGAAAAATACTCCCTGGAAGTAGAGCATACCATTGAAAATCCAAAGTTTGATTTTGTATGTCCAAAATGCGGATCAAATCATATCTACAGGGATGACAGTGCTACGAGCTTCTTTGGGGTTTCTCTTCTGACGAGCCATAAATTCGTGTGCTATTATTGTGAAAACGAATTCACGCATTAAATAACTTTGTCAGTCCATGGCAAAACAACACTATAAATATTAAGAAAGCTATGAAAATCATCTGTATAGGAAGAAATTACAGCGAACATGCAAAAGAGCTCGGTAACGAGATCCCTGAGAATCCGGTAATTTTTATGAAGCCTGACACGGCGGTTTTAAAAGGAAATGATTTTTATATCCCTGAATTTTCAAATGACATTCATTATGAGCTTGAAGTCGTTCTGAAAATTTCAAAAGGCGGTAAATATATCCAGAAAGAAACGGCGCATAAGCATTATGAGGAAATAGGCCTTGGAATTGATTTTACGGCACGAGATCTTCAGAGTGAGCTTAAATCCAAAGGCCTGCCGTGGGAACTGGCCAAAGGCTTTGATGGTTCTGCAGTTGTAGGAAATTTCTTTAAAAAGGACCAGTATGATCTTAATGCACTGCAATTTTCATTGCTTAAGAACAAGGAAAAGGTACAGGACGGTAATACGAAAGACATGATTTTCAGCTTTGATGATATTGTGGCTTTTGCTTCTCAGTATTTTACACTCAGAGTAGGTGATCTTATTTTTACAGGAACTCCAAAAGGTGTGGGAAAAGTAGAAGAGAATGATATCCTGGAAGCATTCATGGAAAATGAAAAAATGCTTGATATCCGAATATTATAAGTTATTTAACACAGATTCTGACAATTTTTCCTTAACTTTAGATAACAAAATTAAAGGTTATGGTAAATATTGTATTACCCGTAGATTTTGGGGATAAAACAGATCAACTTGTAGACGGCGCCATTAAATTCGCTAAGGAAGTGAACGGCAAAATTAATTTAATTCACGTTGCACCATCAGACATTGGTTTTGCCATTGGTGATATGGGTTACCAGTATTTTCCTGAAGTTGAAGAAAACGAAATCAGAGAGGAACTGGTACAGCTCAACAAAATTGAACAAAGGATTATTGCTCATGATGTAGATTGTGAACATCTTTTGAAACAAGGGATAGCCAAAGATATTATCCTGGAATATGCCAAAGCAAAAAATGCCAGCTATATTGTGATGGGCTCACACGGGAGAAGTGGAATATATGATGTATTTGTGGGAAGCTTAACGAAAGGGCTTACCAAGAGCTCTCACATTCCGGTTTTAGTGCTTCCTATCCATGACCAGAACAGCTAAGTTTTAATCGTTAATCATAAAAAAGCCGATCAAATAAATCTGATCGGCTTTTTACTATATAACCAATTAATTAACCTTCTTTTTTGTAGATTGTCGGATCGTAGTAAGGATGCTTACCTTCCGTTGGAGAATAGTAGTCTTTATCTTTATCGCCACC
This sequence comes from Chryseobacterium tongliaonense, assembly GCF_041224435.1. Taxonomy (NCBI): domain Bacteria; kingdom Pseudomonadati; phylum Bacteroidota; class Flavobacteriia; order Flavobacteriales; family Weeksellaceae; genus Chryseobacterium; species Chryseobacterium tongliaonense. Next base: position 435,620 of record NZ_JBGFFD010000003.1, read on the forward strand.
TAATGTTACTACCAATACATAACACCAATAGATGAACAGTACGCAGCAAACAGTAAATAGAATCCAGTTTAAAACATTTCCGAAAGTGTCAAAGAAACCAAAACTCCATTTGAAAACTTTGCTTAAGAATAGAAAGAAAGACGTCATTATTTTCCTTTTTTAAATTAACTTTGTACAAATTTATAAAAAATGTTTAAATTACTTTCAAAAGAAAGCAATATTTTTTCAATCCCTGTTTATATTGGTTTTCTTCTTTTAATAGTAATAATATTTAACATACTGAATTTCAATACTTATGAAGCAATTGTTGCCGGAATTACTTTTCTTGGAATTGCTTTGGCTTATTTTTGTTTTCATACGATAGCCCTTAATTATCAGACTCATCTGCCCTTATTTTTATATACGATTTTTATTTTCGGCCTTTATCCCGGTAATCTGGATATCGGAATTGCGGTAGCACTGCTTACCAATTCGTTTCTTTTGCTACTTTTAACGAGTACGGATGAAGACATCCGGAAAAAATCTTACGTTCTGGTCGGTTCTATTGTAGCGTTGAATTTCATCTTTCTGCCTACGACCTGGCCAATGGCTGTTTTTGTCATCGTTCACGTAATTGCTACGTCTGAACGAATTACTTTGAATCTTTTCAGGTTTCTTCTGGGGATCGTGATGATTGCATTCAGTTATTTTTCCCTGATGTTCTTTTTTAATTTCACTTCGTGGAACCTGGATTATTTCCCGTTTGGAAAAATGAAGCCGATAACGGATTACAGAGGATTATTTCCTTTAATCCCTATTGTTTTAATGCTTATCTATGCTGTTTACGACCATTTTCAGAATTATAACAAGAAAAGCCCTGTAAGCAGATATAAATATACTTTTTTATTAGTTTTTTCGTTAGCTCAGCTGGTGACCATTATTCTTTATATGAACACCACTTATGAATACTTATTGCTTCTGGCATTTCCTTCAAGTATCATACTGAGCAGAATGTTACGGTTTTTACCTAAATACTGGATGCGCGAAGTCAGCTTCTGGCTGATTATTATTAGTTTGGTTACCTTTAAAGTAGGTACATATTTTCAATTATTTTAAAAGATTATGATTCAGATAGACGATAAATTGATTTCCGAGGAGATATTTTCCGAAGAATTTGTTTGCAACCTTACAAAATGTAAGGGTGCATGTTGTGTGGAAGGTGATGTAGGAGCTCCGCTGGATAAAGACGAGCTTGAAATTTTAGACCGTATTTTTGATCAGATAAAACCTTACCTTACCCAGGAAGGGATAAAAGCTCTTGAAGAACAGGGAACATGGACTACCGACCCGATGGACGGAATGTATGTAACTCCAATGGTTGAAGACCGTGAGTGCGCGTATGTGACCTTTGATGAAAAAGGGATTACAAAATGTGGAATTGAGAAAGCTTATGAAGACGGTGCGGTAGACTGGCAAAAGCCGATCTCTTGTCACCTGTACCCTATCCGTGTTACGGAATATTCTTCTTTCACAGCATTGAATTATCATGAATGGAGCGTATGCAGTGACGCCTGTGCTTTAGGGAAAGAGCTTCAGGTACCGGTTTACAAATTTTTAAAAACACCTTTGATCAGAAAGTATGGTGAAGAGTTTTATACTATTTTGAGCGGTGCTGCTGAAGAATGGAAGAAAGAATATGGCTCTTGATTGGTTTGAATCGGAGGTTAGATTAAATTCCCTGAGATTATTTATATAAAAAAACCGCAGAAAATTCTGCGGTTTCTCTATTGGATATAAGTTGATTAATTGGTAACTCCGGCCTTGATAACTGCCGGTTGTGTCTCCTCTTTTTTAGCATTTTCCCAACCGTCTTCCGGCATTAAAGTCGCTACGATTTTACCTTTTGTAAGGTATTTTTTAGCAACATCCTGAAGGTCTTTAGCTGTAAGAGCTTTTACTTTTTCCTGATAGTCAAGGATTTCGTATTTGTCGCTGCCGTCCAGCTGGTTTTTAGCCAATGCATTCATCCAATACATATTGTCCTTCATATTGGTTTTATCATCATTATACTCTCCTTCTTTGTACTTGTCAAGGTCTTTCTGCTCCGGGCCTTTATCTATTAATTTCTGAAGCTCTGTAACAGCGCTTTTCGTTAATTTATCTGCATTTTCCGGTCCGCAAGGGAAGCTTATGCTAAAATTATAGGCACCGTAAGGAACTTTAGACATTCCGCCTCTGGCTCCGCCACCGTAAATTCCACTTTCATCTTCTCTTAATTTTTCAATTACCTTAATGGTTGCTACTTCTCCCAAAGCTTCCAAAGCCAAAGCATCTTTTTCATTATATGGTGCTTCTCCGCTATAAGAAATTGTGACCAAACTTTTAGGATCTTTTCCTTTTTTATAAACTTTAGTATAATCTCCTGTCATCGGCCTGTATCCTGTATCTTTAAATGTACCCGGCTTTCCGTTTGAAGGCAGACTTGCTATATATTGTAAAACCTGATTTTTAAAGGTTGCCTCATCAATATTTCCTACAAAATAAAACTGGAAATTTCCTGCATTGGAAAATTTTTCCTTATAGATATCGTAAGCTTTCTTATAATCGGTATTGGCCCAGTCTTTCTCCATAGGAATGATCCCGATAAATCTTGGATTTTTCTGATTCATGAATTTCGCATGCTCACTGGAAAAATAAAACTGAGGATTTGAGATCATGTTATTGAACATGGCAGACTGCTTGGTTTTGTATGCGTTGAATGCATCCGGATTATAATTTAATCCCGTAAAATAAGCATATATCAATTCCATTGCAGTCCCTAAATCTTTCTGATTGGTTCTTCCGTTGATCCCTTCTGTCATGCTTCCGATGAAAGGATTTACACTGGCTTGTTTCCCTGCAAGGTAATTGGTAAGATCAGCTTTTGAAATCCCACCTACTCCGGCTTCAGATAAGGCACCGAAAGCAAACTGGGTTTTATTGTAATCAGCATCCGGGATGATAGAATTTCCGCCTAAGCTTCTTGCTGTAAAAACAATCTCATCATCTTTAAAGTCTGTTTTTTTGAAAGTAACTTTAGCTCCGTTGCTTAATGTCCAGGTTGTTGTTCCTAATTTTGCATCGGTTTCTGTTTTAACAATTTTCCCTTCAGATTTGAAAGGTTTTACCAGATTTTTGATGGTTGCCTTTTCCTCATAAGGTTTAAGGTCAGCCATTTTCACCCCTTCAAATGTATTCAGAACCATTGCTTCCGTAGGCATGGTCACATTATCTTTTTTAGGGCCTGTGATTACGACAACACGGCTGTCATCCTTAACCATTTTTTTAATTACATCATTCGTCTGCGCCAACGTAACTCCGGGAAGGAATTTCTTGGAATCTTCGTATTCCCAGGCGATTCCCGGCATAGGTTCCTGCTCCAGGAAGTTTCTCACATACTCATCTACCAGCATTGCACTTTCCGTTTTATCACGGTTGTTGTATGCTCTTTCAAGGTTAGAAATGATCTGAGATTTGGCTCTGTCTAATTCAGATTGTGTAAACCCGAATTTTTTTGCTCTTTCCACTTCTGTCAAAAGAACTTTAAGGGCATTAAGCTGATCTCCTTCTTTCGTCATGGCAAAACCCTGCAGGGCTTCTTTGGTTCTTGCATAAGTTCCACCGTGATAAACCGAACCGAATGTAAATGGCGGATTATTTGAGTTAATCAGCTCTCTAAGACGATTATTCAGCATGGTAGTGGCAACGTTTTCCACAAGGCTCTGATTATACTGCTCAATTGTAACATCCGGCTGATAGGCATCGGAGTCTTTCATCGTAAACTGTACCATTGAGCTTGTGGCATCCGGATCGGTTTCAACAGCTACCAGTGTTTCTTTATGGTTCGGAAGATCGAAAACTTTTCTTTCTCTCGGCTTCGCAGGATTTTTGTATTTGCTGAAATTGTCTTTGATCTTCTTTTCAACTTCATCTACATTAACGTCTCCTACAACAACGATCGCCATCAGATCCGGTCTGTACCAATCCTGATGGAATTTTCTGATCACATCCGGTTTGAAGTTTTCAAGAACGTCTTTTTTCCCGATCGGAAGCCTGTTGGCATATTGGGAATTATACAATAATTTCGGAAGGTATTTGTCTGACATTCTTTTGTCTGCTCCCAAACCAAGCCTTAATTCTTCCAAAACCACTCCTCTTTCCTTATTGATCTGCTCATCAGAAAGTGTAGCATTGAATGCCCAGTCTTCCATTACTTTAAGCCCGGCATCAAGGTTTCCGGGTTTATCCAGAGGAACGGGAAGCATGTACACCGTTTCGTCAAAGCTTGTGTATGCATTAAGGTGCTGCCCGAATTTTACCCCGATAGATTGTAAAAAGTCTACCAATTTATTATCCGGGAAATTTTTAGTCCCGTTGAAGTTCATGTGCTCCATAAAGTGAGCCAATCCTCTTTGGTTTTCATCTTCAAGAATAGATCCGGCATTGATTGCCAGCCTGAAATCTACTTTTTTTTCAGGTAAGGTATTCTTTTTAATGTAGTACTTCATCCCATTTGAAAGGGTCCCCGTTCTTACGGAAGGATCCACGGGAATGTTTTGGGCAAATGCATTGGCCGACAATAAAACAACGACGGCAAATGACGACAGGATTTTTTTCATACGGTTATTATTTTCTTTTTTCGGATTTAAAAATATAAATTATTCACCACGCAAGGAAATGATATCTGCCGCTTTTTAGTTAAAGTTGAGTTAAAAATAAGTATGCATCAAAAAGGCCGGACAATGTCCGGCCTTTTTTGATTTATATTAATTATTTCCTATTTAAAGTCTGCGTCTGTAACTCCTGAATTAAGAACTACTTTTGTGGTTTTAATTGTTACTTTCTGGCCGTTTCCTTCTGCTTCTATTTCGGCAGGGAACTTAAGACCGTCTACCGTCATATAGCTTTTTACAACTGCATTCCCTTCCTTCGCTTCAGATTTGTATAATAAACCTGTAGCAGCATCAAAGTAAAACTTACCTTTTTCAGAAGTTAAAACATTGTAATCTTTGCCATCTATTTTTTCAACGGTTACCGTTTGGAAATTAGCAGCGTCATATCCTAACGCATCAATTACCTTGCTTTTTTTAAGATCAGCAATTTTATCTGCAGGAATATCCATTTTTTGTCCGTTCTGGTCAAAATATCCTTTCTCACCGTCAAAAACCTGAGTCATCTGCTGCCCCATTACGCTTTGTACAGATTTGAACTTATTTCCCATCTTTTTGGTCGTCATAGAAACTTCCATTCCCTGTACTGAAAGTGTATTATCAATCACAGTAGTTTTTACAGCTTCTAATTTATCTTTCCCACCTAGCGCTTTAAGATAATTATCAATTACGTCTTTAGGGCTCAGCTTCGATTTCGTTGCTTCCGTCTTAGCGGCAGCTGTCGTTTGTTGCGCTGCTACAGAAGTGGAAAAAAGCACAGCACAGAAAAACGGAATGATTATTTTTTTCATATATCTAATTTAGAGCGTAAATATATGAATATTGAACGATATAGAATCTATGAATTTTCAACAAAAAAACCACCGGATAACCGATGGTTTTAAAATATTTATCTTAAAATAAATTACTTTTTAAGTTCTTCTAAAAATTCGTCGTGAGAAATTTTAGTTTCTTTTTTAGTTGATTTTTCAAGAATTACATCTTTCAACTTCGTCATTGCTACTTCAGAAGAAATCTGTCTTACCTGCTCCTGGTCTTTCAACATCTCAACAGCATATTTTTGAATTTCTTCATCACCTAAATGGTGAATTCCGTAGATTGCCAACTGGTTTCTTACTAATTGCTCAGCTTGTCCCAATACATCAGCATAATCTAACTGAATATCGTTATCGCTCATCAATTTACCTTCGATGATCTGGTAGCTCAATTGTTTTTTTTCAGCTTCAAGAATTTCTTTTGCCTGCTCTTCAGACTGGATATTCTGGTTAGAGAATAATAACCATTTCACTAAGAAAGATTCTGGAAGTTTTACTTCTTCTTTTTCAGTGATTTGCTCCAATACTTTATTTACAAAGTGTACATCAGCATTTTGCTGGAAGTACTCATCCAATTCAGTTTTTACTTTTTCTTTAAGCTCTTCTTCAGATTTGATGTTTCCTTCTCCATATACTTTGTCGAATAAATCCTGGTTAAGCTCAGCTAAATTTAAAGCATAGAAATCTTTTACTTTCACCTCAACTTCAGCATGATGTAAATGCTCAACTTCTTCTTTGCTGAATCCTAATTCTTTAGCCAATTCTTCATCAGAAGCAAGGGTTTCTTTAGATACTTTTACAGATCCGTCCATTTTCAAAGACTTCACCAATTTGAAAGCTTCTTTGTTTTCAGCGGTAATTGTAGCATTCTTCGGATGGTGATGGTGCTCTCCTTCAGCATCTTCTTCCACTACCTGAGAAATTTCTAAAGTGATATAAGAATCTTTAGTGATTTTGTCTTGCGGAACCTGCTCTGCAAAACGCTTCTGCATATTTTCAATACTTTTGTTGATTTCTTTTTCTGAAGCTTCTACTTTATAGTGAGGCGCTTCGTACTTTGCTAAATCTATTGTGAATTCAGGCTCATACCCAACTTCAAAAGCAACTTCCAGTTTTTCTGCATTATGATTGAAATCATTTACAGGTTGTGGAACAGGTTGCCCAACTAATCTTAACTTGTTTTCGTTTACATAGTTGTTTAAAGCATCAGAAACCTGCTTGTTGATTTCTTCGAATGCAATACCTGCTTCGTATTGTTTTCTAACCATACTTAAAGGCACTTTTCCTTTTCTGAAACCAGGAACTTGCGCATTTTTAGCATAATTAATTAATTGCTTTTCAACTTTTTCTTTATAGTCAGATTTTTCCAATGTCACTGTAAGCAATGCACTTACATCATCATGGTTTTGTGCGGTAACCTTCATTATTGATTAAAATTTTAGGTTGCAAAAATATGAAAATTTTATGAAAATCTCTCAATTAAAATCAACTTAAAAAGCCAAATAATGTTAAAAGGTATACAACACAATTATTGTCGCGATTTTTTATACGGATTTGAATTTAAGCTAATATAAGCTCATTATGATTGAAGAACAACCTGACCATAACTTTTTAACCATATTTAAATAAAATTGAATAATACATACCACAATTATATGAATTTAATAGAAAATAAACATTAAAAGTTAATTTTTTATTTAGTTTTGCAGCTATTAATTTTAACTACATGTACCTTCTTTAAAACACAAAATTCAAATATAATTTAAAAACACATTTTAATCTAAAATCAGCTTTTTATTCTTAAAAGCATTAATAAACAACAATTATGAAAACATCTACCCGGATTACAAGACTTCCATTATGTAAAGCATCTTTTGGATTTCCTGTAGTTATGTTCCTATTTTTAAGTATTTCCCAAAACATTTTAGCGCAGACAAGAGTGATTGTCAATCCCGGACTCGAATTTGGGGTTGCCAATGCAACAGTACAGCAAACTGACACCAACTTCGGATTTGGAGCAAGTTTCGATGCGGGATTAACGGTGAGCTCGCCCTGGTATACTTCCCATCCTACCCAGGCTGGCGCATGTACCGTGGGCGTTGTTGGTGCCTGTCACCCGGTTGAAGTCTGGGGAACGGGCTTTGGCAGTGTACCCGCTGCACAGGGAACCAACTTTGTCGAACTGAATGCGTTTGTAAGTTCTATGATTTATCAGAATATGTATTTAGCCAATGGAGATATCATCAATTTTAATTTCAGACACAGAGCCAGACTAGACACTTCGGAACGGGCTGCAATGGTAATTGAAGATCAAAACCAGGTAAATATAGCTACCGTAAGACAAACGGTATTACCTTCAAGCACGGCAGCGTGGTCTAACAACACAGGAACTTACACGTTTACAGGAGTTTCCGGTGTTTACAGAGTGGGATTCAGAGCGGTGAATACAACCAGTCCGGGTGCAGGTAACTTATTGGATGATATCAGAATCACGCTTAATCCGCTTATCGATTTAAAATTTTCTAATTCTTTAGCAGCTTGCGAAGGCTTAAGCAACGGAACTTTATTTATGAGAATCAGTGGTGCCGTAACGACTGCAACTACAGTAGCTTTTGAGCTGATCAACCCTTCCAATGGTACAGCTTTTGCCTCAGACAGCGATATTACTGTGACCGGGGTTGCCAATTCCAATGGTACGCCAGTGGTGACCCACACACCGGGAAGCAGCATGTATCTGGTAACAATCCCTATCGGGAACTATGACGGCGGTGTTACACCGGGATATTCAAGCCCGACGAACGACGAAGACGGAATCAGAATAAATATTGCTTCCGTAAATGATGTTGTTTATGAAACTGATGAAACATTTAAATTTCAAATTAAGCAACAAGGCACGAATGGTTCTACCAACAACTTCGTTTCAACATCCTCACCAATATATGGAGATACTTATTACGAGACAACCAATGATTATTTCATCCAGAGATGTGTATGCTACGATGATGCCAATACCACAACAGCAGGTGCAGACAGTAAAGTCGGAATTTCTCTTTTGCAAAAAGTAAGCTCGAATGACGGAAGCTGGCCGGCAAGCAGAAAATCGGCTCATCTGGTTTTAGAATCCAATAATAAAGGATTTGTGATTTCCAGAATGACAACTGTTCAGGTGAATGCCATTGTATCTCCTCAGGAAGGAATGATGGTGTATGACACTACGGCTAAGTGTTTAAAACTCTATGACGGAACTGCCTGGAGCTGCTTCAGCACTGCAACTTGTCCTTAATTAATTTAACAATTTTACCTCAAAAAATTAAAACAATGAAAAAAATAATATCCGGACTATTTATAGGAATAACCATATCTTCAAACGCACAGGTGATCGTAGGAGATGCTCTTGGTACAGCGCCAGTAAAAACCTCTGTTTTATTAGATTTTGCACCTAACCAGAATAAAGGAATCATCTTACCTTACGTAAGAACATTACCGACAACCCCTGCAGAAGGAACTTTGATTCTCGATGCAACCGATTCCACAAAAGCCCGTATAAAATATTATAACGGAACATGGGTTGATCTAAGCGGTCAGGATGCCGATGTAACCACAGCTTTGGCTACTCAGCCTACGGTGGTACAAATGGCTGAAGGTGCAGGTGAAAAAGTGATCATGGGAGCAGCATCAAGCACAGCCAATGGAGTTTTGGTGCTGGAATCTACAACCCAATCGATGGTATTGCCTATCGTGGAAGATGTAAGAAATATCCCCACTCCATCTCCGGGAATGATGGTATACGTGAACAAAACCGGTGCAAAACGTCTAGCTGTTTTCAACGGAAGCAAGTGGTCTTATTGGATGCCTTAATTTCAGACTAAACTTTATAAGCCTCCTCATTAGGAGGTTTTATTTTTTTGTTTAAACTAACTAACGTGTTAATCTTTTGTTTGTGAAAATAAAAAAACCACTGAAAAACTTCAGTGGTTTTTAACAAGATTAAAGATATATTAATTAATAATAGTATAGTTTGCCTGGGCATCTGTTTCACCTCCAGTCTGAGTCCCGTATACCACACCGTTTCCACTTACCGCAGAAGCTTCAGAAACTGTTGCAGGCTCATGATACAGAGTAAAAATCAACTGGCTTGTTGCAGACGCATTTTTTATTGCTTTATTAACGACCCAGGTTGTTTTAAGACCAACACGCTTTCCGTCTGCTCTGGTAGATGAAGCATCATCTGTACGGGTAAGAACAATATCGGAATTAGGGAAGTTATATATTAAGAAATGCTCATCTTTAGCATCTCTGATTTCTCCTGTAGCATCTTCGTTTCCGTTTTTAAACTGTGCTTCCACTTCGTAGGTTTTACCGTCTTCCAGTTTTATAGATTGTGCTCCGCCCGCCCCGATACTGTAATTATAAGGGGTTGTAGTATTGGCAGCCACATCTTTTACCAGTAAAACAATATTGGTAAGCTCTTCCTGTGGGATATCATCTTCTTCTGCAGAATTATCCCTCTGACAAGACACAATTGAAAAAGTGATGAATAAAACGGCTAATAACCTGATTATATTTTTGGTATTGAATAGATTGTTCATTTTTTTTAATTTAAAATTTTTAAAATTCTGATTTGTTTTTGTTGAATATTAGAAACGATATCTAACATTCAGAATGAAATTTCTTCCTGCTTCATCGGCAAAAAACCTCATACGATTCAGGTAATCCCTGTATGAAACATCGAAAAGGTTGTTAACAATAAGCCCTGCAGAAAGGTTTTTACTGACATTGATTCCGGTCTGAATATTCCAAAGTGAATATCCACCCGGAGGGGTACTGAAATCCACTGTCTTTTCTACCTCATCTCCATTTTCATAAATGGTAACGGAGGCATTATGCACTGGAAATCTGGTTTGTTTTAAGAATGTCTGATTTTCAAGGGTGAAATAGAAATTATTCCAATTCTCCTTTTTAAACTGAATTGCATTGGAAAAATTCGGTGGCATCATCAGGATCAACGGCTCGTTATGCGTATCATCCTGGCCATATAAATAACTTCCTCTTCCTATATAAGAAAGCTCATCTGTAAGTTTCCAGTTAACATCCACATCTACACCATACATTTTCGCATCAATCTGCTGATAGCTCCATACTGGAAATACACCTCTGATGGTATTCTGCACACCGGTAGGAATTTCATTGATAAAATTCTTAGTGATAAAAAAGTAAGGGTTAACGGAAACATTCAGACCACGGAGTACGTTGAATTTCGCATCAGCCACTAAATTAAACTGGTGTCCCTGCTCATTCTTCAGTCCCATATCCCCGATTTCTATGACCGCTGCAGAATGGTGTAACCCGTCTGAAAACAACTCTGCGATATTAGGAGTTCGCCCTACTTTTGCATAATTGAATTTCAGATTGAAATTATTATTCGGATGATACTCCAGTCCTGCATTGAAGGAAACATTGTTATAATTCAATTGTGGACGTGTCAGAATCCTGTTCTGATTGGTTTTCACATAAAACTGCGGATAAGAATCGGCATATAACTTCTCCCAATCGCTTTTATCATACCATTTCGTTACATCATAACGGGTGAAATCATATCTTGCTCCAACTTCAACATTCAGGTCATGAGAAAGTTTATACTTGAATATGGAATAAATTCCTGCAGCATATTTATCATAATTCGGAATCAGACGTCTTGCTTTAGTTGCCGGATCGGAATAATTATTCTGAAAGCTTGCATCAATCCCCGTTTCCAGAGACCATTTTTCTCTTTCGAGCAAATCGTTCAGATTAAACTGATGGGTCATTAAGGCAAGATCCAGAGACGGAGTATCTTTCAATTCTCCCCTTCTGATATCATATTCCTGTCTGTGATTGTACTGAAAACTGTATGTAGCAGATACCTTCCCGATATTTTCAAATCTTTTGAAAGCGGAAACTTTCGCAATATGATGCTCTATAAGCTGTCTCGGATTATCGATATCATAGCTGAAAGTTCCTGTATATACCGGGATTTTAAATGTCATCGCATTATAAAAATCATTATTATTTCCCATGTGAGAACCTCTGTAAATCCCGATATTCTGATTGGTAAGATAATAATCAAAAGAAATCCCCTGCTCATAGCTGTTCTTCTGAACGGTAAAATTAAAGGATGAAAAATCCATTCCCGTATTCATCAGATTGTAATCAGGTGCGTGCTGATCGCCCAATTTTCTGATCGATCCGCCGGATTTTACTGCCCAGCCGTTCTTCCATGTTTTGGCGATATCAACATCTAATCCAAGTCCTCTTCCGTTTGAAATTCCCGAAAGGTTTACGGATCCTTTTATGGTATCTTTTTTAGGGAAAATTTCAGGTTCCATAATAACAACTCCTCCTATTGCATCACTGCCGTATTTCAGGGCTGAAGCGCCTTTAACAACATCGATATGCTGAAAATTATTGATATCAACATTCGGTGCATGCTCTACACCCCATTCCTGCTCGGCAAGCCTTACCCCGTTATTCAGAATATTGATTCTGCTCCCGTAAAGCCCGTGAATGATAGGTTTTGAAATATTATTTCCTGTTTTCAATGCGGTAACTCCCGATATTTTTGAAAGCAGGTTTCCTAAATTATCCGTAGCATTTTTCTCAATTTCAGATTTATCAAGGGTTTTAACGATTAGAGAACCGTTGGTTTTGTGGGTTCCGTGTATGGTAACAGTCTCGATATCTTCCACATGATGTTCCAGGGTGATGCTCAAATGCAAATCTTTGTCAACTCCTATATTTTCAGTATAATCATGACAATCGGGATGTTTTGCAATGAGAATATAGTTTCCCGCAGGAATTTTGCTGAGTGAGAACTTTCCTTTTTTATCTGTTCTGGTACTGAAGTCACCGATTTTCACTTCGGCATTTTCCAGCATGCTTTTGTCATGGAAATCCTGAACAGTTCCTTCAACCGTATAAGTTTTTTGTGCGTTTACTACTATCAATCCGCTAAGGACCAACAGTAAACTATATATCAATTTCATTGTAATAGATAGATTGATTGTGTACTCGAGAGTACATTTTTTGTAAAAATTTGTAATCCGGAATAGTTTGTACAACGTAAAATGTATTCATGTAAATTACAATTCTACAGATGTATTCAATCTTATTATTCTACAGCTTAATGATGGCTTAATGGTTGGATTTCCTCATTAAGAAATAGTTTTAAGTCGTAAAAATGTAAGATAAATCCGGTAATAGATCTATGAATTATGAAATTGCGGGTGGCCCCCGAAGCTGAAAGGTGAATTTGGTCTGAGACCATATTTTCTCCTGAACAGCAATAATCTGCTTTACTTCGTGTGTATAAGCTTCAAAAGAAAAATGAAAGTCTTCAGGAACCAGGGTATGTCCTGTAGCCATAAAATGACAGGCCAGACAGTCACCGGCTTTTTCTTTGGCTATATTTTTTGAAATGATATTTTCTGATTTCTTAAAATTAAAACTTCCAAAAACATCTTCAGAACTGTGACTGTGAAAATTTTGAGAAAACAGCGCAAGAAAGTATATTCCAAACAAAAGTCTGGAAATAAAATTCTTGAATTGTCTGCTTTCTTTCAGAATCATGGTTCAAAAATAGAAATAATAATTGAATAGTCCCATTAAAGTTTTATTAAAATACACCCAATGAAACGTTTAATATATGTCGAAGGCATTGCAGGCTTGTTACAATACCTTTGTTATTTGAAATTAAGAGCTCATGTCTGGCTTCTAATATCTGATCCCTAACTTACTCAAGCTGAGTACCGAGATATTCCCATTCCTGCAAAGCCAGCTCCAGTTCTTCCTTGGTTTTATTATATTTTTCAAGGGTTTCATCAGAAGGGTTTTCTTTGGTGAAAGAAGCTTCCATTTCTTCAACTTTAGTCTCAAGCTCAGAAATTTTCTCTTCCACTTTTTTCAGTTTATTCTGAATATTTTTTTGCTCTTTGGAAACAATGTTGGTTTGTGCCTGAGGTTTTGGCGCAACGGTTTCTACTTTTTTCACTTCAACTTTGACATCCTCATGGTGAAGTTTTGCTTTTTCCGCAGAAATCTCCCTGATGGTTTCTTTTTGTCTGTACTCCAGGTATTCATTAATATCTCCCAGGAATTCTTTCATTTTACCGTCACGGAATTCGTAAATTTTATCACAAAGCCCCTGAAGGAATTCCCTGTCGTGAGAAATTACAATTAATGTTCCTTCAAAATTCTGCAGCGCCAGCTTAATAATTTCCTTAGACTGAATATCCAGGTGATTGGTAGGCTCATCCATAATCAGCGTGTTGAAAGGACGCAGCAACAATTTACAAAGCGCCAGACGGTTTCTCTCACCTCCGGAAAGTACTTTTGTCTTTTTGGAAACAGCCTCACCCTGAAACAGGAATGATCCTAATAAATCCCTTACTCTTGGTCTTGTTTCTTCTGTTGCGGCATCTTCCGCTTCTTCAAGAACCGTTTTATTCGGGGTTAAAACTTCTTCCTGATTCTGGGCGAAGTACCCGATATTAACGTTATGCCCTAAATTCCATGATCCTGAATAATCTTTGATATCTCCGGCAAGAATTTTGGCTAATGTTGTTTTACCCTGTCCGTTTTGCCCCAAAAGAGCAATTCTGTCCCCTCTCTGAACAATGAAATCCACATCATCAAAAATCTGTTTCTTTCCGTATGCCTTTCCTAAATTTTCAGCTTCAAAGATTACTTTTCCGGGAACCATAGATTGTACGAAACGGATATTGAATTTTGAAACGTCTTCGTTATCAACTTCAATACGCTCTATTTTATCTAATTTTTTAATAAGCGACTGTGCAAAAGATGCTTTTGTAGCACTTGCCCGGAACTTATTAATATTGTCTTCCATTTGCTTGATCTCCGCATCCTGATTCTTTTTTGCCTGAATAAGCTTTTCACGGCGGTCTTCACGCATGACCAGGTATTTGGAATAATTGGCCTTATAATCGTCAACTTTTTTATTGTTGATGTCAAAAGTACGGTTACAAACGGCTGTCATAAACTGCTTATCGTGACTTACCAGAACGATTGCCCCGGGATAATCTTTCAAGAAGTTTTCCAGCCAGATGATGGATTCCATATCCAGGTGATTGGTAGGCTCATCGAGAAGCATGATATCATTTTTCTGAAGAAGCAATTTCGCCAATTCGATTCTCATTCTCCAGCCTCCGGAAAATTCATCTGTAATTTTCTGGAAATCGTCTGCTTTGAAACCTAAACCGAATAAAACTTTTTCCATATCACCTTCCAGATTGTAGGCATCATGGTTCATTAAAAGGTCATTCAGCTCGGTCATTTTATTAATCAGATCCGTATAAGAATCACTTTCGTAATCGGTTCTTACGGTCATCTGATGATTTACTTCCTCCAGTTCATTTTTCCATGCATTAATTTGCTCAAAAGCCTGCATGGTTTCTGCCCAGACAGTTCTGCCTTTCACAAAATCAAGATCCTGTTTCAGGAAGCCGATGGTAGCATTTCCTTCAGCCACTACATTTCCTTCGAAGAAATTGATTTCTCCTGAAAGCATTTTTAATAAAGTGGATTTTCCCGCTCCATTTTTACCTACCAAACCGATTTTATCATCCTTTTTAATGGTGAAATTCACATTTTGAAACAAATAGTTTCCCGAATGATGTAATCCTAAACCTTGAACAGAAAGCATTTAATGATATAATTAAGAATTAATACTGAATATTTTTCGGGTGCAAAAATACGGAAAAAGAAATGAATATCCCGGAAATAAAAAAAGCTGCTCAAATGAACAGCTTCTTCACACCTTGTAAATATTGAAATATGATAAAAAGTAACACTAAAAAGTTCTGGGAGCCACTTTCACTTCATTGACATCATTTCCGCCTCTCTGAAAGGAAACCAACTGCACCAATCCGTTGCTTAGAGCACCATAGATAACGGAATCACTGCCGTTGTACATCGCCTGCTGCCCACCAAACCACCAGTTATTGCTTGCCCCGGCGTGGCCCTGTGCGAGAGCTACATTATAAAATGTGCATACAGCGTTGGAAAATTCCAAAACCAGGGTTCCGATCATTGCAAAGTTCAGTTCGCCCGGATTATGATTGAATGTGGTTTTATTGCCCGGTACTCTTGCTGCAAACCAATCGGCAACAGTTTTAGAGCCTTTTCTTCCGATGGAGAAAGAAAATTTCCCGTCACTACCACAACTTGCAGTAAATCCTGCATAAATATGTCCTTTAGGGTCCTGACCGTCTGTAATAGAAAACTGACTTACGGTGAAAGAACCTTTTACTAATTTGTTTGAAGTTGCTGCGAAAATAACTTCATTATCTCTGTATTCCATGACTTAATATTTTTTGATTTGTTTACTTAAATTTTTATGATCAATCCTGATCTGATTATTCTTTTTCCGATATCATTTAAACCAGTTATTAATTTCTATTTTAAATTTTCACTGATTTGAAATAAATCGTAGCAGTTTTAAGTTCATCATAATCTGAAGCTTCTATGAGTAATGAACAAGTCAAAGTAACGGTGATAAAAAAGAAAAAACTACAGTAAAAAGCACCAAATAAAAAAATCCGTATTTCCACGTAATGTGAAAAACAATTTACCCAAAACATTAAAACGCTCCATAACAAAAGAAAAAAGCTTCTCAAAATGAGAAGCTCTTCTACCTAAATTTAAAACTGAAAAAATACCAACATAAAATATGTAAGTCTATTTAATCAATATCGAGCGGTCCCAAATATCATTATTCGGAACATTAGCACCATACGCAAAATCCGTTACAGAGCCATCTTCGAGAAGGTGAATCTCGGATTTAAACCTCGGATGAATCGTATCTACCGTCGCATGACTCGGGATATTCATTCCGTTGTTGATCAGTTCTGCATCTATCCCGTTCTGAGATTTCTGCACAACACGATTGCTATACAGCCCAAAATTGGCTGAAATATGGGTGTATGGCACAAACTGTTCATAATTATAAACCGGTTTTAAAGCCTGATCCATAGTAACCGCATATTTTTCCAGCTGATCTGAAAAGGTGATCAGAAACGGATGCTTCACTGAATCAATTTCGAAATCCTGCGCCGAAAAATCGGTGCTGAAAACCGGTGTTACTGCATTCGTCTGCGTCAGGATCAGTCTTCCATATACTTTTGACAAGTCATTGTATACCATATTCCTGGCTACATACGCCTGGGAAAAAACACCTCCCGAATCAATTTTATAATTTTCCAGAAGGCTGTTCCAGATTTTATTTAATCCGGAGTCGCGCATTGTATTTCTCACATTGGCAATATAGGTTTCCACATCTTTAATACGCATAAAATTGGGTGAAACATATACCGACTGGGAAGCTTCCAGATATCCGCCTCCTGCATCGGCATGAGCACCGGGAACAAAAATTTCTTTCCAGACCGATGTTCCTGTTTTTAATTGAGAATCATCCATATTTTTTGAATCCTCAAAAAAGCCCGTAAGAGGAAAAAAATACCGGCATTCATTCACTGCACACAGATGAACTGCATTTTCAACTTCAGGCAACAGGCTTACACTGTAATCATTGAACGGGGTGGATTCTACGGTATCAAAAACACCCAAAAATTTTACTTTCACATTTCCAAGAACTCTTGAATCAGGTTTTAATAATTCATAGCACAGGTTTCTTGCCAGCATCGCTCCCCTGCTGAATCCATATACATAAAACTGATATTCCTTGCTTCTGTCCTCCATTTTATCCTGTATAAAAGCAAATGCCCTTGCAAGCTTATCATCAGAAGAATATCCTATATATCCTACAGGGTTTTTACAGGTGGCCATGGCAAAATTGCTGTCCTCCGCTCCTGTCAGTGTCCCGATTCCTTCAATATATATTTTTTCGTTTCCCTGAAATAAATTAAAAAGTTTATAAATATTGGTTGTGCTGTTGTAATAACTTTCATTATTGCTTGAGGGCTTCCTGCCTGAGGTGGCATTGATCCCATTGTTTCCTGTTCCATCGAAAAATATTCCGACAGATACGATACTATTTTTTTCCATTATTTCCTGCTTTAATCGGCCATTCAAAAGATCCGGCTACAAATTCTTTCTGCTGATGAATGGTTCCTTAATGATGTTCTCAAAGTAAGGACAGAAAGAATGGGGATACTAGAGTAAAAAGTACCAAAATAAAAATTCCGTATTTCTACGGAATCAAATTCTTTCTAAGGAATAAATATTGTTTATGATGGCATAAATCACCATACCGACGGTATTTTTGGCCCCGATTTTCTCGAGAATGCGCTGCCGGTGGCTTTCTACCGTTCGCGGGCTGATGAATAGCTTTTCTGCAATCTCATTATTGGTATATTCCTGGCAAATGAGCTTTACCACATCTTTTTCACGCTCTGAAAGCTCGTCTTCCATTTCGAATAAGGATTTTTTCTTACTTGAGCTGTTCATATAAGAAAAAAGCATCTGATGGTCTTCGGCAGTAAAGAAAACACCATTTTTAGAAACTGTTGTAATCGCTTCTATAAAGGTTTTTTTATCTGAATTTTTGGGGAGGAAGGCTGATACTCCAAGTTTAACCATATACCCCAGAATGGAGCTTTTGTAATGGGAAGAAAGTATAATGATCTTGAGGTCGGGATATTTTTCTTTAAGAATTTCTACCAGCTCAAAGCCGTTCATCGGCTGCATCTGCACATCGACCAAAGCAATATCCGGAAAGCTTTCAGAAGGAAGGTTTGTCAGGTTATCAATAAAATCCTGCCCGTTTCCTGCGGTAAGGCAAACGGATATGTTTTTTTCATTGGACAATAATAATTTTACTCCTTCGAGGATTAATTGCTCATCATCGATTAAGGCTACTTTGATTTGAGAGTTCATTATTGTATGGAATTTTAATAATTAAACGGCTTCTTTTATTTAAGGCATTTTTCCACTTATGGGCCGCGTTCATGGATTTGATTCTGGATTCTATATTTTTAATTCCCATTCCTTTTTTCACGGCTTCATAGTCAAAACCCTGTCCGTTATCTGTAATCACTACCGCCATATTACCCGGATAATCTTTAATAGAGATCCAGATATCCGTGGCTGAAGAATGTTTGATTACATTGGTTGTAAACTCCTGAATAATCCGGTACAGCTGGACTTCTATAAAGTTATCTTTTTTCTGATAATCGGGAGCCACATACAACGAAATATTGATTTTGTGAGCAAGATTAACGATTAATTCTTCTATATACAATACCAGGCCTACCGATTCGAGATTCACGGGGTATAATGAATGGGAAATATTCCTTGCCGAATCGATCAGGGCAGACATCTGATTATAGATATTCCTTTTAATCAGTTCATCACCTTTGGTATCCAGGTTATTAAGCCAGAGAGAAAGTATATTGAGCCGGTTTCCGATGTCATCATGAATCATTACGGCAATACGTTTGCGCTCTTCTTCCTGGGCTTTAATATTTTCCAATACCAGTTTTTTCTGATGAAGCACCTCTGCTTCATACTGTGCCTTTTTTTCTTTAACAATCCGGTCTACAAAAGCTTTGTATGCCAGTAAAAAAAACAATACGATAATTGCTATGGTAACAATTACAAGTATCAGATAATCAATATTTAATGTTATTTCTTTAATTGGGTAAAGGTATATATAAATGAACCGTACAAAATACTCGACAGGATATTATTAGTTCCTAAAATCGTGTAATAATTATCTTCTGATAAAGATGCGATCTGATGCTGAATGATAAAGATAAAAACAGAAACGGAATAATAGAAAAAAATACATGCATCTACGAGTGTAAACCGGTTGATGCTGATATTATTCTTAATCTGCTGTAATAATGCCACTCCCGCAAAACAGATAATAATGATATTGGAGACTACTTTTCCAATATCATTATTAAAATAGGTAATATAAAATTTATTGACAATCAGAAAACCAAATGTTAGTATCACGATCGGGATAAACCAGAATTTTGATAATTTCAGTTTTCTGATGAACAAACTCGCTAAAACAAAAAATTCACCGGCTATATATATCGGATACAAAAATGAAGTATCTTTAAAATGGAGGGCAAGCGTCAGAAAATTGGTAGCTGCCTCTATCAGTAAAAGAAAACCAAGATAATATACATATTGCCTTTCTTCCTTCCTTAAAACGGGATGTTTAAAAACCCCGAAAATAAAAGAAATAAGAAGCAGAACATTGGTGATCCCCCATGTTATGATAAAATAGCTGTGCATTTAATATTTTATAACTGACAGATAGGAGGACACGGTCTTGACCAGTCGTACGTATTTGAGATGACCTCTACACTTACGCTTCCATTGTCATTATTTTTCAGATTATCATAAAAGGAAATAAAGATCATTGTTACCAGTGTTCTCTGGTAGATCTCGGAAAACTTCAGTCCGAATGAGCATACAAATCTGTTAAGCCCTTCTTTCGGCGGAGCAAGGTTTGCAGAAGGTACATAGAATGATTTAAAGATTCTTTCTCCCTTAAACTCATTGCATTCCCTGTAAAACCAGATAGCTCCTTCGTTTCTCCATAATTCGATCGCAGCTACAGCTTTGTCCTGTTCCATTAAGGGCATATTGGCTACGGGAAAATACATATCGGAAGAGTCGTCTACCTTTCGTAAATCTTTAGAAAGAACAGCATTTTTTACAATGGTATATTCTTCTGTTTCCACAAGGCTTAAATCATTGGTCAATTCAGAAAGCACACTGTAAGGGTATTCACTCACAATAATTTTCTGTCCTTTGGCATCAAGCGGGCAAAGGATCATTACCAGCTGATTATTATAAACTCCCATGTCTACACAGAAATCATTATACAAATTATTCTTTTTCACCCAACCGATCTGGTCTAGCGAAAGATTAAAAATATAATTGGAGGGGATTAGCTTCTGTATGGTTGAATAGTCCTGCAAACAAGCATTCCACCCGGCTATTGCAGCGGTGTATGCATCTCTGTTAAAAATTGTCATAGTACTTAGTTTTTTAGTCGCATAAAATTATACAAACTAAACTACCTGTGCAAATATCTCACTTATAATTGAAGATTAATTAATAATTTTTAAATGTAAATGAAACTTATTCTATTATTTCTATTCACATCATCAATTCAGGGTATTATTCAAAATAGTTACAGGGTGAATTATGAACAGGAATTAATAGTTTCTCACCGTGATGTGGTAACAGCTCTGTTGTCTTTCTCTGATGTAATAGATTCTGCCTGCATTCGCATAGTACCGCAATACTTTTTCAAGAGCAGCTTCCATTTTAGGATTGTATTTTAAAACGTTGTTAAAGCGTACATAAGAAATATCAAAAGAATTTCCATAATTGTGAGAGCTTATTCCCAAAGATGCATTGGAGTTTACTCTTCTTAATCTGCACTGGTCTTCAAGAGTTCTTGTTATGGATGAAACGGTAAAAGTACGCCCTTTTGTTTCTTTACTGAATCTGGCGCCTATTTTTTCAAGGGTAATTTTCGCTTTCGAAACCATATACGCCCTGCTGTAATCAAGTTTTTGTACTTTATAACCCTTGCCTGTCTTTTTTATTTTATGAAATTTCCCGCTGTTGATATATTTCTGAATGGTCTTGGTATCCTTGAGCAGTTTCACCCCGAAACTTTTTGAAGCATCCAGATGAGGCTTATAAAGAGGGGTTGGTTCCACTTTTAAAACTTTTGTAAGGTCATAACACGGAAACACTTTTTTTGTCGCCTGAGAATAATGAAAATTAAATATAAAAGACACAAAAATCACACACAGAAACTTTTTCATTCGAATGCTTTTTAATTTTTTTAAACGAAAAATAAACATTTATGGTATTCAATTCAACTATAATACCAATGTAGTTAAAATACATTTTATAACGAAATCACACAAACTTTTATTAAAATCATATTTAGAACTACCTTTTTCTATGATTATATTAAAAATTTAACTTTTATATTCGAAATTTAAAAGTTAAATTTGGTTAACTATAAAAAATGAACATTATGATAAAAAAACTATTTGCTGAGCTTTTCGGCACTTTTTGGCTTGTTTTCGGTGGTTGTGGAAGCGCAATTTTTGCCGCCGGAGTTCCCGACATAGGAATCGGACTCGTTGGAGTAGCACTGGCTTTCGGGCTTACTGTACTTACTATGGCTTACGCTGTGGGACATATTTCAGGCGGGCATTTCAATCCTGCTGTTTCCGTTGGCCTTGTAGCAGGGGGAAGATTTCCTGCAAAAGATCTTATCCCTTACATTGTGGCACAGTGTATCGGGGCAATTATTGCAGCAGGCTGTCTGTATGTCATTCTGAATGGTGCCGGAGCAACAAGCTTTACAAAACCGGGTGATTTTGCATCCAATTTCTATGCAGAAGCAGTCTATAACGGTAAAGCATTCAGCATGGGAGCTGCATTTCTGGCAGAATTCCTGTTAACTGCATTTTTCCTGATCGTTATTATGGGCGCAACCGACAGATGGGCAAACGGAAAGTTTGCAGGTATTGCTATCGGTCTGGCTTTAACACTGATTCATTTAATCTCAATTCCTATTACCAATACTTCTGTAAATCCTGCCAGATCTTTATCTCAGGCGGTTTTTGTGGGTGGACTTGCCATGTCACAGCTTTGGCTGTTCTGGGCAGCTCCGATTCTTGGCGGAGTTGTAGGCGGATTGATTTATAAATTCTTACTTCAGAAAGATCAGGACGCCGAAACAGCATAAAATAATATTAATATACCTGAATGTACCTTTTTAAATTACCATGTAAGTTGATTTCAACATACGATTTACAATCGGTACATTCAAGTATATCATCTCAGGAGATAATGCCGTGAATGTAGCCCGTCAGATATCAAATCCCGATAAAAAAACAGTCGTCTGTTTATCCGAATCCTGCAAAATCAATATTGATTTTTAATAAAGAAAACTACATTTTTACCAATCACTACTTAAGAAAAAGTTCAAAATTTCAAATTCGTTAAAAGCGAAGTAATTATCTTAACTTTTTTATATCGAAAGGATTTTTAAAAATAAGCTCTTCGTGTTTTCCTTTGATCTCCATTTTCCGCTGAATTAAATTAAGTGCCATCTTCCGGATAAAAAGGTCTTTATCATTCAGTTTCCAGTAAGAATCTCCATGTACTTTTTTAGGTTGTCGGATCAGGTAGAATTCTGTGGTCCAATTATCTGCATTATGATAAAATTCAATAATTCCGCAATGTTCCGGAATCACGGAATGCTCGATCATTCCCATCGGAAGAAGAAAACTGAATGCATTACACACATAATCACCACAGGAAATCTTATCGTGTTTTAAAAATTTTTCGCCTGTATTGGCATTGATATAAGATTTTTTAAAATCGTTCTTAAAATCACTTTTTGAAAGCTTGATTTCTATTTCATGACTGAAACCCATCGCATCAATGATCAGCATATCTGCTTCCCAATCGGAATGAAAATGATTGGTAAGAACAATTTCTTTCTCAAAATCACAATGAGAATGAATGTATGCATGAACAAGTTCTTCTATTTTTAACATATTTCTTCGAGAGATTCAAGATCTGAATTTTGACTCATAAGTTTGATAGACAAAGTTAAATAATCCCGAAACTCACTACACCATCCCTCATAACTTATAACTTATAACTTATAACTTATAACTTATAACTAACTTACCAATAAACTGCATCCACGGATATCAGAATGATCTATTCTTCCCAACACCTGAAATCTGCCATCAGATAAAGTTTTTCCAAGATCCTGAGTTGCAATGAAAGAGCAGGAATGAATATTAGCCAGATCAATAATATTTACCGCTCCGGTCCTTCCCTCTTTCTCATAAGTAAACGGGTCTTCCGTATTTCTTATCAGTATGCGCATCCAGTTTGGGCAGTCATATTCATTATTTCCAAGAGAATATGCCTGTGAAAGCAGTTCTGTCATTGAATATTCTGAAAATATTTTTTCAGTTTTAAAACCTTCCTGTAAAATTTTCAGCAGCTCATCTTTTGTCATTTCTTCTTTTCTACCTTTCATTCCACCGGTTTCAATAACCGCTAAATTTTCAGAAGAACCCAGAGATTCACCGCTACGCTCAGCGTGACAATAGTCCAGAAAATCTAAAAGGGCAAAGGAAACTCCGAAAAGAATTACTTTTTTATTTTTCAGGGTACTTAGAAAATCAAACAACTCCGAATGATTATAAAGAAAATATCCGTTTTCAGGGCTGCCAGATTTTTGCATTAAATAATCCACCATATAAATCAGGGAAGAATTCTGCTTTTCCAAGTAGCTTGGCAACAGACCAAGAAAAATGTAATCTTCCGGTTTTCCTATAAACCGTTCAAAACTTTTATAAATACTTTCACGATAGAGGTCTTCATCAGCAATAAAATGTCTGGATAAATTCATCTGCGTCGTTCCCGAACTTTGAAAATAGAGATCTGCAGATACTTTTTTATCCAGAATCCGGTGGTTTTTAAACATTTCTATCGGCAGGAAAGGAATTTCCGACAGCTCTTTTACCTCTTCAGGATTGATCTTAAGATAATCCACAAACTTCCTGTATATCTCAACATTGTCATACTGATAACGAAATGTTGCCAATGATGCAGTCAGAAAATCCTGCTCGGTCTGTATGTTGAATATGTCTTTCAATGTTTTTTTATTTCTTACAACCTCATTTTAAACTGATTATAAAAAAAATATGGTTTTTAATTTTTTTTTAATCTCAAATTAAATTTTTGGTCAGATTCTTGCAATGTTGTTCCCGGAATATGGATTAAAAACGAGAATGGATTTATTTCATTCGGAAATTACCTCTTTTAGGGGTAATTTTTTTTTGTCAGTTCCTTAAAGGTTTTCAATTCAAAATCTTTCTCAAAAACACCATAGGTAAAATAGGAGATCCAGTCTCCCAGATTAATGTATTTTGCTTTTTGTTCCAATTCCAGGACCATAGGAAGATGGCGATGCCCATAAATGAAATAATCGATCTTCTCGGTTTTAAGTTTTTCTTTTGAATAAATAACCAAAAATTCTTTATCCTCACCTAAAAAAGCTTTGTCTTCTTCCCCGGAAATCATTTTATTTTTCTGAGAAAGATACAGTGCAATTTTCATGGCAATATCCGGATGCAGCCATTTGAAGGCCCATTGTGCAATAGGATTGGTAAACAGTTTTTTCATTCTTTTATACCCTTTGTCACCAGGTCCTAAACCATCTCCATGTGCCAGTAAAAACTGTTTTCCGGCAATTTCAAAATATTGTTTTTTGTAAAAAACGGTACAGCCTATTTCCTCTTCCAGATAATCTTTCATCCATAAATCATGATTTCCGACAAAAAAATACACATGAATTCCGCGGTCTTTCAGTTCTGCAATTTTTCCGAGAACCCGTACATACCCCTTGGGGATTACATATTTCCATTCGTGCCAGAAATCAAACAGGTCACCCATCAGAAATAAAACCTGGGCATCTTCTTTGATTTCGTCCATCCAATGGATAAACTTTTCTTCACGTATTTTACTCGTCTTGGGATCAGGTGCACCAAAATGCTGATCTGAAGCGAAATACACTTTTTTTCCAGGTTCTAAATTGATGATTGTTTTTAACACCGATTGAATTTTTTCGTGATAAAATTATTGATTATCTTCTGCAAACCATTCTCCATAAGAGTTTTCTGTCTCATGAAGTTTCAGATAAGCCAGGGAAACTTCAGACGGAAGTTTTGATTTTATTTTAGCCGCAATCGCATACAGCATGTTTTCACAGGTAGGCTGGAAAGTACAATAAATTACCTTGTGTCCCTGATTTTCCAGATTCTCGCCCAATTCTTTGTGCGGAGAAAGCCCGTTGATAAGAACTGCATGATCCCAGACATCTACAATTTCAGATTTCACAATACTTTTAATATCTCCGAAATCCACTACCATCCCGTTTTTAGGGTTTTCCAGGTCATTTACAGGTTTCCCTTTCACCGTTACAAACAGTTTATAGGAATGTCCATGCATATTTTTACATTTCCCATCATAATTATACAGTACATGTGCCGTTTCGAATGTAAAAATTTTTGTAATACGTATCATGATGCAAAGATAAGGAATTTGCCTTGAGTAGATAAAAAACCTTAATATTTAGATCTTTTATTCATAGCATTAAGTTGTTCAAAGCTTGAATATAAATATTTATTTTTTCTCTCATTAACTCAACTATTTTTAAAACTTTCATTTCAAATTTTACTGCCGGCTTCACTCACACTGACCCGGCAATTAATCCAATAACATTTTGGCAAATAAATTGTTACACCTAAGAGAAACAATACCATATTGCCATTCACCATTAACCACTTAAAATTATATTATGAAAAATTCAGTTTTAGCCCTTTTAGCAGTTGCTGCTATGGTGGCATGTAAAAAAAATGAAACCTCAGCAGTTGATCAATCTACCGATAGTTCTGCAATGTCTGCCCCTGTCGATTCCGGGATGAAGGCCGGCGATACTGCAACCGTATCAGAGAATGCATCCGCAAACTCCCTTAGCGATCAGGACAAAAAATTTGCAGATGCAGCAGCCAAAGGAGGAATGATGGAAGTAATGATGGGGCAGCTTGCCGCCACGAATGCCAGTAACCAGACTGTAAAAACATTGGGAGACATGATGGTCAAAGACCACAGCAAAGCAAACGATGAACTCAAAAAATGGGCATCAGCAATAGGACATACTTTACCCACGACTCTAGATGCTGAGGAACAAAAAGAATACGATGATCTGAAGGCAAAAAAAGGAGCCGAATTTGACCGTAAGTATACAGACCTTATGGTGAGTGACCATAAAAAAGATATAGAAGAATTTAAAGAAGAGGCATCGAAAGGCACAGAAGCTTCATTAAAATCTTTTGCAAGCAAGACGCTTCCTACTCTGGAGCACCATTTAATGGAGTCTGAAAAAGCAAAAGCCGCAGTAAAATAATAAACAGGAAAATATTTTAGATACTTCCTGTTTATTGACCGGATACCGCCTCTCACCAGGCGGTATTTTTTATGAGTGATTGCCAAAATCCGCTTCGTAAGAATCAATCTCACTGATTCCTTCTCCCTGCCTTCTTCCTATTACACAACATATTATAATTCTATGCGTTAAAAAAAATCCTGCCCATGTTTAAATAAGCAATCCCCGGTTGCCACCAACATCTCATCCGGTGCTCATAAAATAAAGTCATTGCAATAATATAAACCCAATCCAAAAAACAACTATTTTTGTATATATTTGTGCAAAGCACATACAAGATCACTATGGAAAAGCTAAGAACTGTAAGAAAACAGAGAGGATACACTCAGGAATATATGTCTAAAATCTTATCCACAGATGTTTCCAACTATTCCCGGAAAGAAAGCGGAGATGTAAAAATATTTGATGATGAATGGGAAAAGCTGGCTGCTGCATTAGACGTTCCGGTAGAAGAAATTAAAGAAGAAAGAGCGACAAATGTTATACAAAATCTAACATTTAATGATAGCAGTTCCAATACTCAATCTGGTAATTACAATCAATATTACAACGTCCCGAATCAAGTGATGGATAACTTACAGGATTACATTAAAATACTAAAAGAGCAGGTAGAATCTCTTAAACAGGAAGTTGAAAAATTAAAATCTGAAAAATAATATTCAGAAAAACATCTATAAAACAAAAATACTGCCCCCTCACCAGGCGGTATTTTTTATGCACGATAGCCAACATCCGCTTCATAAGAATCAATGAGATTGATTCCCCCTCTGCATTCTTTCCATTACCCGGCACATTATAATTCTTTGCGTAAAAGCCCGACCCATATCTACAAAAAAAGAGCTATAAAGCCCTCTCAGCCCGTTTTGTAATATCTGTAACCAGTATACCAAGTATCCATGGGCAGTTCCGAAGTCTCCGAGGATAGTTATCAAGATACCTGCACCCCCTTAGGCAAGGGGGTATACCCGGTTCTGAAGTGCCCGTAACCACTTGCATCGCTGCCTGTAGGTACTTATATAGTGTCCCGGGGCAATTAAAGATCGCCTGCAGCCACTTTATTCACCACCTGTAGCCTGTTATCCGAATGGCTGTAACCGGTAAATAAATAATTCTACCCACCTGCAGAGGTATCAGGACCGGATCTTATCCAGCCAATCACTTCCCAATCGCTTAATTTTCTGGGTTTTCATATCAATCAGGACCCAAAGCGTGCTGGAATCTACCACCAACTGATCATTGCAGTAAAACTCAACTTTCCGGGGCTGCTTAATCCCTTCCGGAGCCTTAGGATAGGTTTTTACCGTTATAATATCATTTAAATAGACCTGCTTTTTATATTGAATATGATGATCGAGAAGCATCCACGAAAACTCTGCAAATTCGGTTTTATGCTTTACAAAATCCCAGTGCTCACCGGCAATTTCTTCCACCCAATGTACGTATTGAACGTTGTTTACATGGTTGTTCCCGTCAATATGCTGTTCCGTTACCTGTATTTGTTTTTCAAAAATCAAACTCATCTTCTTCAAATATTTATTCAAAAATAGGACATAAAAAAATAAAACCTTCCCAAAACTGAGAAGGTTTAACATCAAAAAAAGTTTATTGAATTGGAAATGATTTAATGAAACTGAGCGATTTCCGTTGAGTCTTTCATCGCTACGGTAGCCGATTCACCATTCGTCACAATATTCTGCACCTGGTCAAAGTAGCCCGTTCCTACAAAAGACTGGTGCTTTACCGCTCTGAATCCTTTTGACTGAAGGGCAAACTCACGCTCCTGCAATTCAGAATACCCGGCCATTCCTCTTTCTTTATAAGCCAGGGCTAATTCAAACATTGCCGTATTCAGGGCATGGAAACCGGCCAGGGTAATAAACTGGAATTTATAGCCCATTTTCGCCAGCTCTTCACGGAAAGTGGTCATTTCTTCAACACTCAGCTTTGCTGCCCAGTTGAAAGAAGGAGAGCAATTGTAAGCCAGCATTTTTCCCGGGAACTGGGCATGAATCCCTTCCGCAAATTTTCTCGCATAATCCAGGTCCGGATTTGAGGTTTCCATCCAGATCAGGTCTGCATAAGGTGCATAGGATAAACCACGGTCAATCCCCTGTTCTACTCCATTTTTCACTACATAAAACCCTTCCGAAGTTCTTTCTCCCGTTACAAATTTTTTATCACGGTCGTCAATATCCGAAGTCAGAAGATCTGCTGCATCCGCATCTGTTCTTGCAATGATCACAGAAGGAACTCCCGTAACATCCGATGCCAGACGTGCCGCCACAAGTTTATTAATCGCTTCCTGAGTAGGAACCAACACCTTACCACCCAGGTGACCGCATTTTTTGGCTGAAGACAACTGATCTTCAAAATGCACTCCTGCAGCTCCCGCCTCGATCATTTGTTTCATCAGCTCAAAAGCATTCAGGTTTCCCCCAAAACCTGCTTCCGCATCTGCAATAATCGGAACAAGATATTCTTTATCACCACCACCGTTTACAGACTGAATCTGGTCTGCACGCAATAAGGCATTATTGATTTTCTTCACCACAGAAGGCACTGAATTCGCAGGATACAAAGACTGGTCAGGATACATTTCACCTGATAAATTGGCATCTGCCGCTACCTGCCATCCTGAAAGATAAATAGCTTCCAGACCGGCATCCACTTCCTGAAC
Organism: Chryseobacterium tongliaonense; assembly: GCF_041224435.1. Taxonomy (NCBI): domain Bacteria; kingdom Pseudomonadati; phylum Bacteroidota; class Flavobacteriia; order Flavobacteriales; family Weeksellaceae; genus Chryseobacterium; species Chryseobacterium tongliaonense. The sequence continues at coordinate 464,837 of NZ_JBGFFD010000003.1, forward strand.
CGCCTGGTTTCCGGTTAAAGCACCCAGCCCGGCAACAAAATCCTGGTTATTTAATTTTTCCCAGAATTTTTTAGACATTTCGGTCGCTATAGTATAATCAATGGTGTAAGAACCGCGAAGTTTCAATACATCTTCAGCAGTATAGGTTCTTTTTACGCCATTCCATCTTGGATTGGTCAGCCAGTCTTTTTCTATTTCCTGGATTTGTTCTTGTCTTGTTTTCATAATATTTTGATTTGTTATGTTAATGATTAGTATAATATATATTCCCGTCAGTTCAGATGAAGTTTTCAACATGAGTACTGTCAAACTCTCTCAACTAAATAAACGGATAAGCTTTCAGCGTTAAGAATTCTTCAAAGTTTTCAGAAAAGATCAACTCATTGAACAGTTCTTTGGCCAGATTGAATTTCCCGTTTTTAAAGCGTTCCTTTCCTACATATTTTTCAATCTTCTCCATTTCTTCAAACTCCCACTGAAGGATCATTTCCCGGGTCAGTGTTCTGTCATCAATTAAAACCGCCTCATTTTTCAGCCACTGCCAAACCTGGGTTCTTGAAATTTCTGCCGTTGCAGCATCTTCCATCAGGTGATAAATAGCTGCGGCTCCCGTCCCCATCAGCCAACTTTCAATATAAAGAATACCTACATTGATGTTTTTTCTGACTCCTTTTTCTGTAATTTCTCCCTTTGGAATTTCAAGAAGATCATCTTCTGTAATTTGATAATCAAACTTTTTATCGATCTGGTTTTTTGAAGGCATGTACCGGTCAAAGATATTTTTCGCTACCGAAACCAGCGAAGGATGGGCCACCCAAGTTCCGTCATGACCGTTTTTCACCTCACGTTTCTTATCGTTGCGTACCTTTTCAAACGCAATGCTGTTGGCTTCATAATTATCTTTTATTGGAATCTGTGCTGCCATTCCACCAATCGCATGAACGTTTCTTTTATGACATACCTCAATCACTCTCTTAGAATAAGCCGTCATAAAAGGCGAAGCCATGGTCACCTGATCCCTGTCGGGAACAATAAATTCCGGAAGGTTTCTGAATTTTTTGATAAAAGAAAAAATATAATCCCATCGCCCGCAATTCAGGCCTGAGCTATGTTCCTTCAATTCATATAAAATCTCATCCAGCTGAAATGAAGCAGTAATCGTTTCAATCAAAACGGTTGCTTTAATGGTTCCCTGCGGAATTCCAAGATAATTCTGAGAAAAAATAAAAACATCATTCCACCATCGGGCTTCTTTGTAATGTTCCAGTTTCGGGAGATAAAAATAAGGTCCGTTCCCGTTTTTCAGAAGCTGTTCTGCATTTCTGAAGAAATAAATACCAAAATCAATCAGTGAGCCTGAAGCTTCTTCCCCATTGATCTCAATATTCTTTTCAGAAAGATGAAGGCCTCTCGGACGAATCAGAAGTACGGCGGTTTCTTCATTCAGCTGATAAGATTTCCCCTGCTCGGTGGTAAAATCTATAGTCCGGTTGATTGCATCGGAAAGATTGATCTGTCCCTGAATGCAGTTATTCCATGTCGGTGAATTGCTGTCTTCAAAATCTGCCATAAAAGTCGATGCTCCGGAATTCAAGGCATTGATAATCATTTTCCGGTCTACCGGTCCTGTAATTTCTACTCTGCGATCCAACAGGTCTTCGGGAAGTGGAGCGCAAACCCAGTCTTCGGTTCTTATTTTTTCCGTTTTTGATAAAAATCCGGGAAGATTTCCTTTATCAAATTCTACCTGAGTTTTTTTTCTTTTCTCTAAAAGATCAAGTCTGTCTGCGTTAAAGTTCTGATGAAGCTCAATCAGAAAATCGGTTAATTCCTGAGTAAAAACTTCTTCAAACCGGTTGTCAGTCTTTATTTTCATTTGGGTCTGTGTTTCCATAACATATTGATTTTGTGATTTGATGTCACAAACATAAATAAAAATTTTCACAAACAGCGAACGTTCGCTAATTTTTTTTAAAATTTTTTTTGCGAATAATCACAAGCATTATCTATATTTGAATAATGAATTCTGAAAGTGACTTTATCAAAACGATTTTCGGGCTTAAACTGAAACAGCTGAGACAAAAGAAAAACTGGTCTCTGCAGGATCTTGCCGTAAAGACAGGTTTATCAAAATCTTACCTGAATGAAATTGAAAACGGGAAAAAATATCCCAAGCATGATAAAATCATCCAGCTTTCCGAATCTCTGAGCTGTACTTTTGATGATCTGGTCTCCACCAAGCTTGATAAAAGTTTAGCTCCTTTTAATGAAATCCTGCAATCGGATTTTTTCAAAGAAATCCCTTTGGACCTGTTCGGAATCAACAAAAACAACCTGATCAGCATCATCAGCGATGCCCCTAAAAAAGTGACGGCTTTTATCAATGCCTTAATTGAAATTTCACAAAATTATAATTTAGGCAAAGAGCGTTTTTATTTCGCCGTTTTACGGGCTTTCCAGGAGTTATATGATAATTATTTCCCTGAAATTGAAGAAAAGGTAATTGAATTTGCCCTTGAGAATGAATTAACATTCAGTAAAAATTTAAAATCTGAAGTTTTAGAGAATATCCTTACCGGAAAATTCAATTACACCATTCAGTCTGAAGATTTTGAAAAATACGGAGCTTTAGACAATCTCCGCTCATTGTTTATTCCTGAGAAAAAACTGTTGCTTCTCAATAACAAGCTCGAAAGGGATCAGAAAACTTTTATCATGGCCAAAGAAATCGGATTCAATGTGCTGGAATTCAAAAACCGCCCAAATACTTATTCATGGCTTGACTTCGGAAGTTTTGAAGAAATCCTGAATAATTTTCATGCTTCTTATTTTGCCGGTGCACTGCTCATTTCAAAAGAACAGATCATTGAAAAAGCCTCCGGATTTTTCTTACAAAATAACTGGGAACCTAAAAGCTTCGAAAACCTCATCGAAAGTTTCACCCGTTCTCCGGAAACATTTTATTACCGTCTTACCAACGTTCTTTCATCTGAATTAGGTATTAAGGATTTGTTTTATTTATGTCTTGTTAAAAAGAAAGGAAGCGATAAAATACATATTTTAAAAGAGCTGCACCTTAATCATCAGCAGGCGCCACATGCCAATGCAACTAATGAACACTACTGCAGAAGATGGATTGCCGTTAAAAACCTGCATCATTTAAAAGAAAATGAGACGTTGACCGATGCTCAGATCTCTCACTACAAAGATCAGGGAATCAGTTATCTTGTTATTTCCACCTCTCAGAAAAACCCTTTTTCCGATGGAAGCAACCGGAGTTATTGTCTGGGAATTTTATTAAATTCTCAAACGATTAAGAAAATCAATTTCATCAAATCGCCGACTTTAAAGACCGTCAATGTGGGAGTCACCTGTGAATCCTGCAGTATTCCCGACTGTGAGGTAAGACAGGCACCGCCGGTACGACTGGAAAAAGAGCATTTTAACCTCAGCATGAAGAACGCAATCGAAAAAATGCGAAAAAACATTGGTGTTTAATTTCAGATTCGAATATCAAAGTTTTCAGTTTTTGAACGTCTGAAAGTATTTAGAAAAAATAAATCCACAACTCAAAACTCATAACTCATAACTCATAACTCATAACTCATAATTCAAAACTTATAACTTTTAAAAACACACAAATGATTTTAGACGTACTTTTCCCAAACCGTTGCCTCAGCTGCAACCGGATCATCGATGCCGATTTACTGGTCTGTAATCTTTGTTTTGACCAGATTCATTTTACCCATTTTAATTATTTTGGAGAAAACGGATTGAAAGAAAAATGTAAGCTGCTCTTTCCCGTTGAATATGCTCATGCGCTGATGCGGTTTGAAAAAGAAAACCTGAGCAGAAAAATTATTCATGACCTGAAATACCGAAACCGGGAAAAAGCAGGAAAAATAATTGCAGAATGGATTACAGAATATCTGGATTTTAAAGAAGAAAAACCGGATCTGTTCGTAAGCGTTCCGCTCCATCCTAAAAAACAAAAGGAAAGAGGATATAATCAACTGCATCTGTTTACGGAAACATTATCGAAGTTTTACTCCATTCCATTTGATCATAGTCTGATTCAAAGAAACCATTATTCCAAAGCACAGGCTTTGAAAGATAAGAAGCACCGTATGGAAGCTAAAAATAATTTTTCACTTACAAAAAATATTTCCGGAAAACATATTCTTTTAATTGATGATGTTTTTACTACCGGGAATACATTAGCAACGATTGCCTGGGAAATTTTAAAAACAGAAGGTAATAGAGTGAGTGTTCTGGTGATGGCGATGGATGAATAGAGTTTTGAGTTATAAGTGATCTGTAATAGATAATTGAGAGCAGATATTTTTTTAAGGATTGAAATGTTTTCGTAATTTTCAGGCCTAACTAATCATCATGAAAAATTTACTTTTATTACATGGGGCTTTAGGCCACAGTGAAATATTTATCCCTTATCTTCAAAAGCTTTCAGGTTACTTTAACGTTCATACGCCCTTATTTTCCGGACACGGGGATATGGATTTACCTGAAGATGGTCTTACTATTGAAAAATATACTGGGGAACTGGCAGAATACTGTAAACAGGAAAATTTAAATGAAGTGCATATTTTCGGGCACAGCATGGGCGGTTATGTTGCCCTTTGTTATGCTTTAAAACATCCTGAAAATGTAAATTCCATCATGACACTGGGCACAAAATTTGACTGGACCGAAGAGCAGGCTGTAAAAGAAAGTAAAATGCTTGATCCTGAAACCATCCTTTCAAAAATTCCAAAATATGCGGAACAACTGGAAGCCCAGCATGGTTCTCAATGGAAACAGCTTCTTCCTGCCATTGCAGATATGATGATTGCTCTGGGTAAAAATCCGCCACTGAAAAATGATTATTTGTCTACAATATCCATTCCCGTTCAGATCATGATCGGTGATAAAGACAATATGGTAAGCCTGGAAGAAAGTGCAGGAGTTTACAGGGCCATTCCAAATGCAAAATTGGCCGTACTCCCCGATACAAAGCATCCTATGGATAAAGTACGACCAACATTATTATTGGATCTTATGAAAGATTTCTGGAATCTCTCTTAAAAATTATCTCTGAAGTTTTTCTCCGTAGCTTAAATCTCCCGCATCTCCCAGTCCGGGAGTAATATATCCTTTGGAAGTAAGCTGCTCATCAATAGCTCCTACCCAGATTTTAGCATCGGGATAAGCGTTTTCTATTGTTTCAATACCTTGTCGTGAAGCAATAGCTACTACAATGTGCAGCTGGGTCGGTTTTCCGTTCGTTAACAGATCTTTGATCGCTTCAATTAAAGAAGCTCCTGTCGCCAGCATCGGATCTGCAACAATTAAAGGTCTTCCTTCAATACTCGGACACGTTAAATAATCCTGTTTAATGGAAAAATAATCATTGGCATCGTGCTTTCTGTAGGCAGCCACAAAACCGCAGTCGGCCCTGTCAAAGTAATTTAAAATTCCCTGGAATAAAGGAACTCCTGCTCTCAAAATAGTAGTAATCACAGGTTGAACTGCAATTTCCTGAGCTTTGATCGTATCTAAAGGAGTCTGAATTTCAATTTCTTTCTGTTCTAAACCTTTACTGATTTCAAAAGCTGCAATCTCTCCGATGCGCTCCATATTTCTACGGAATCTCATCCTGTCATGCTGAATTTCAACATTCCTAAGCTCATTGATCCATGAGTTTATTAAAGAAAATTGTTTTGAAAGTTCTATTGTCATAGCTATTTAATGAGGTAATTTGAGCGTTTGAAAATGGTAGATGGTTTAAGAAAATCAATACGATAATTTTCAATCACATCATTAACTCATCTTCAAACCGGATTTATTTTTGTCTGAAATACACTTCAATCGGAACTCCGGTAAACCCGAATTCTTTTCTCAACTGGTTTTCAGTAAATCTTTTGTACGGTTCTTTTACATATTGCGGCAGGTTACAGAAGAATACAAACTGTGGTGACGGCGTCGGAAGCTGTACACAATATTTGATTTTAATGTATTTCCCTTTAATTGCCGGCGGTGGAGTCTGCTCGAAAATCGGAAGCATCACTTCATTTAATTTTGAAGTCTTGATTTTCTTTTTACGGTCTTCATATACTTCCATCGCAACTTCTACCGCTTTCAGAATTCTTTGTTTCGTTAAAGCAGAGACGAATAGAATCGGAATATCCTGAAACTGTCCGATCTTATCCTTGATGTGTTTTTCGAAATCACGGATGGTATTGGTTTTCTTATCTTCAATTAAATCCCATTTATTGACCAGGATCACAATTCCCTTTCTGTTTTTCTGAGCCAGTCCGAAGATATTCATATCCTGAGATTCCCATCCCTGAGTAGCATCTACCATGATAATCACCACATCGGAATATTCGATGGAACGGATGGATCTCATAACGGAATAAAATTCAAGATCTTCGGAAACTTTTGCCTTACGACGCATTCCTGCAGTATCTACCAATACAAACTCGTGTCCGAATTTATTATAAAGGGTCTGAATACTGTCTCTTGTTGTTCCTGCAATATCGGTAACGATGTTTCTTTCAACATCCAGCAATGCATTCGTTAAAGTAGATTTTCCTACATTCGGACGACCTGCAATGGTAATTTTAGGTAACCCTTCAAACGGATCTTTATATTCTGTGGTAGGGAAATCTCTTACAATATCATCTAATAAATCTCCTGTTCCGGAACCCGTAGCTGAAGAAAGTGTGTAATATTTTTCGATACCCAACTGATAGAATTCCGTTGCCGGAAGCTCTTCTTTTGCAGAATCAACCTTGTTGATAACAATGTATACCGGTTTGTTAGATCTTCTTAAAAGCTCATGAATTTCATAATCGGTATCGGTAAGCCCTTCTTCTACATTCATCATAAAGATGATGGAAGTAGCTTCATCTACTGCCAATTGTACCTGTTTACGGATTTCTTCTTCAAAAATATCATCCGTGCCTACATCATAACCTCCTGTATCAATCACAGTGAAGTCTACTCCGTTCCAGTCAGATTTTCCGTAATGACGGTCTCTGGTAACACCGGCTGTAGAATCTACGATAGCCTCTCTTCTTTCAAGTAAACGGTTAAAAAGTGTGGATTTTCCTACGTTGGGACGTCCAACGATTGCGACAATATTCGACATAAAAAATGTTTAATAAATTGATTATTAATGGGTTTCTCCAACTCTTGGAGCCCAATTTTTTTGCAAAGATAAGGTTTTATTATTTAGTAATTAAAAATCCGGAATATGAAAAAAATTTTCACTCTTAGTTAAATAACTGTTTATCAAGTCATAATGCTTCATTTCAATCATTTTTTTATCAATTTCAACAATTATCTAAAAAAATATTTTTCTTGAATGGGATAATTTTATAAATTTGCGCCACTAAAACAGAGACTCATGGTGTAGCGGTAACACTACTGATTTTGGTTCAGTCATCTGGGGTTCGAATCCCTGTGAGTCTGCTGATAAACGGGAGAATGATAATCATTCTCCCGTTTTTATTTGTTGTATAATCCAAAGATATGAGATTACAAGTTTATCTCTGGACTGATAATTATTATTTATGTGCTTCTTTATCAATCAATTTTAGATCTTTGGTATTGTTTATAATTCATCCATTCCTATGGCAGTACCATCTACAAAATAAATTCGGACACCTTGTATAAGATATACAAAACATTTTGCTGGTTTTCCGTCAAATAGTGAATCTTTTATTTCGGCAGGATTACCTAATGTAGATAATAAAAAACTTTCATCTAATATTTTTTCTTTAATAAATCTTTCTATATTTCCTTTAAGTCCCCAGTGATGACCATACTTATGTGTCCCGAAATAGTAATTATAACTGCTATTGTCTTCGTTAATACTTAGTATAAATTCTTTTATTTTATCTGAAGAGTACGGTTTTTTATTAATAGCTAAAACGAAAAGTGGGTCTGTAGTAAAAGATTTAAAAACTACAATGATTGATTCATCCAAATCTGTAGAAGCTGTCCAAGTTCTTGCTTTAGGCTCAAAATGAAAACTTACTTTTTCAATTGTATTATCTGAAGGCAATACATTCGAACATTTTAATCCATTTGGTAAATAACAAGTAAACCAAGGTATGTTTTTTTTGCTCTGTCCTAAGCAGTTCACAGTCAAAAACATAGATATAAATAATATAATTATCTTTTTCATAATTACCAATAGTTTTTTTGATACTTTACTTATATTTATTGCTAAAATCTATACTTTTTATTCGTTCATGTTTTTTAGGGAAATAGTACAATACAAAATAAAATCTAAATTCTTAAGAAAAATAAAGAAGGATAATATTACCCTTCTTTACCTCCCTTTGATCATTGGTAAAATACTAATGTTCTACATTTAGCACGTGATTGAGCTTATTATTCTATAACTATTTTTACTCATAGGCTATATTTTAATGATTAATTTAACTTATTGCTTCACAAAGGTATTCTGTACAGATGACAAAACTCGTCGTATTATTTTTTTTAGAAAAGCCTCATTAAAATTTTAACGAAATTTCTGTTTTTTTCTTGTAAAGAATTTTGAGTTTAAATTATAATTTTCATCTCTTTACAATTTATAAGCTATTTTTAATAGCTTGCTGTTAGAATAATACCTTCATTTGCTTGTTCATATTTATTTGGCTTGCTAACAACCTCTGATCAATAATTTAGACCTTTAAGTATAAAACTCTCCACAAATCTGCAATAGACGAGTAATTATAGGTCAATATTTTTTAATTTGTTGAATGCGTTCGTTTTATGACTTTTTCAATTCTTTCAACATCTTTTGCCATGTTTGAAACCAAGTATTCATTTACATCAAACATTATAATTTTATTTTCAAAATTTGGAATGAATTTCTTATCTTTATTTTCTTCTTTTGCAAGATATTCTATGAAATTACTTACTGTAATTTTTCTATGTTCTAAATTTCTATTACCGTATTCATCACTATCAGGAAATGATCCGCATAGTTTTTCGAATTCAGTTTCATCATAAATAGGAGTGTCTTCCAAAATCAAGTCAATATAATGGAATTTGTTAATTAAAGATTTTAAATAATAGACACCAACAGATGTTATTGAAATTAATGAGTTTGAATCAATTTTATAATCTTCTTCTATGTCTTCAGAGTATTCGGAAGTTGAAACTAATTTATAGTCAAATAATTCTTGAATTTCTTCTTCTACAATATCAATTGAATAGCCTGCTTTTAAAAATTCAGCTGAAATTTCTGCAACAGAAAAATAATCCACTTTTTTAGATGATTTATTTAGTTTTGAAAATAGATAATTTAAAAGTCTAATTTTAGTAAAATGATTATTATTATTTCTACTTGGATAAAATATATTTACTATTCTACTTTTTGATGTATCATAATAATAGTTTGAATCCAACGCTATAGATTTAAAAAATTCCCAAATAGGAATGCCACTACCAGTCCCATACTCGAAGGACATATACTCTGATATTTTGGAATGTCCAGAAAGTAAAAAGCTTTTAAAATTTTCTAAACCTTGCCTTGTATTTGGATATGATGTTTCTTCTAAAAATTCCATAACTTCCGTATTAGAAGAATTAAATAATGTGAGATAAAGATTTTTGAACAAATGCTCTAAACTTCCTTTTTGAAATGTTACTTGTTTATTTTCTGCGTTTAGAACTACTTCTTCGAACTTAAATCGTTTCATAACGAAATTAATTCTTTTTTCAATTACGCTACGATATGGGGGAGCTGTAATATGATAAACAATTGACTGATAAGCATTAAATGGTGGTTTATTTTTCCATTTATAAAAATAACCTTCCCTCAAAGAGATTATTGCTATAGATTTTAGATTACGATTTATTCCATTACCTAATAAGAAAACTTCTTTTTGGTCTGATTCATTTAATTGGTCAGCATTATCAAAAAGAACACACATTCTTTTACTACACTTAAATAATAAATAGTCAGTTATTGATTTTAAATGATTAAGCGGGTCATTCTGTTTTTGTTCTATTAATAAAGCTATGCTTTCATTTAATTTTTCTTCGTTATCGTTAAAATATGACCAAGTGCCTTCTCTTTTTTTATCAATATCATTTTTATATATCGTTTTAAGAATATTGAATTTCGTCAAATTTAATTCAGGGTAATTATCTTCTAATTGTTTAATTATAGTACTGTAAATAAATTTAGTATCTCTGATTGTTTGACTTGTATAAAGTCTAAAATCAAGATATACTAATGGTCTGTTTTTCTTTACTTTTTGCTTAAGTAAAACATCTGAAAAATATTTGATAAAAGTAGTTTTACCAGCTCCAGCAGTTCCTATTAAAATTATAGGATCAGGCAAAATACCTATATCTGTAAATATCTGTTCTTCTAGTTGTTCTTGAGTTCTTTCCGTGTTTTGTACAGGAATTATTCTGCTATCAAAAGTTGGCGGTGTATCAGCAAAAATGAAACCTAATTCAGAATTATATTTTTTAACATCTTTATTTTGAACGTAGCAATTTTCTAAAATCTTTTTACCTTCTAATGTTTCAGTGTTATAAATTTCTTCAAAAACTTTATTGATTATTGGAATTAAATGTTGACTAATTTGATTTCTTACTAACTCATAATTTTTTCTTTTTAAATTATGATCTTTTACAATTGTTTTTGCAACATTTTGCGTTTGACTAATTTTTAGCTGACCATATTTTGAAACTGATTCTCGAGATAATAAATCATAAAATCTATCAAAATTTATTTTAATATCATCTAAATCTTTGAAGAAATAACATTTTTGTTCTTTCCAATCTTTTCCAATGGAATTTGATAATTGAGCAATAATAAACTGCGTACCATTTGTTATAACACCATACGAAAGACTTCTCTCAAATACATATTGCCTAATTTGGTCAATTACTTCTTTATTTCCCTGGTATATAGATTTTATCTTAACCTCATTTCCTTTTTAGGAAGTTTAAATTCCACAAAATTCTTCTTAGCTTCAATTACAAATTGAAATGAAGACGTTTTCAATTCATAATCAAAAAACCCTATACGCACCCATCCTTCTCTTTCAATGTCAAACTCTGACCAGCCTAAAATAGAGATTAAAATTTTATCTAAAATTTTGCTACGAGTGTCGGATTCTGATAAATCAAGTTTTTTAAATGCTGCATAATTATCTTCAAAATCTAATAGTTCACTATATGCTTTATCATATTCTGTCATGTACTATAAATTTAATATTCTTTAAATATAATAATTTTCTTTATAAAGTGAATTCTGTAATATATTGGTCTGAAGCCTTTCCCTTTTTCAAACAGTTAATAAATATAAAATACTCTCTAATTGGACAAAGATTCTTTAGCATATAACCACGGACTAAGTCCATTTAATGATCTATGCGGGTGACTTAGTAATTTCAAAAGCTTAAACACTCCAATCCTTAAGCAGAATGAATGAAAAGTATTTGAGCTTTAATCAAGCTCCTTTCGTAGCTTAACTCACAAATGTAATAAGAAGAAATTATTGATGTTTATGGCAATCCGTATTTCTAATGAATTTATATATTAAACCAATTTAAAAGCTTAAACTATATTCAATAAACCTGATTTTTACTTTATCACTCATTACAATAAAAAAACCACCCTTTACAGGATGGTTTGATCTTACAATATTTGTTAAAGGATGAATTAATGCAGATCAAATCTGTCCAGATTCATCACTTTCGTCCATGCTGCAGCAAAATCTTTCACAAATTTCGCTTCTCCGTCGGAACTTCCATATACTTCAGCTACTGCCCTCAGCTCAGAATTGGATCCGAAAACCAGATCCGCTCTCGTTGCGGTCCATTTTACATCACCGGTACTGCGACTAGTTCCTACATATAACTCCTGATCATCAGACATTGCTTTCCATTGGGTATTCATATCTAAAAGATTAACAAAGAAATCATTGGTCAGAAGTCCGGGACGTTGTGTAAATATACCATGTTTTGAACCGTCAAAATTGGTATCAAGTGCACGCATTCCTCCGATCAGCACCGTTAATTCAGGAGCTGTAAGTGTCAGCAATTGTGCTTTGTCTATCAATAACGCTTCTGTGGATACCGAATATTTTCTTTTCAGGTAATTGCGGAAACCGTCAGCTACAGGCTCCAGATATCCCATTGATTCTACATCGGTATCTTCCTGTGAAGCATCCATTCGGCCTGGAGCAAAGGAAACTGTAATTTCATGTCCGGCATCTTTTGCCGCTTTTTCAACGGCTGCAGTTCCTGCTAATACAATAAGGTCAGCCAATGATATTTTTTTTCCGCCGGTTTGGGCATCGTTAAATTCTTTCTGTATATTTTCAAGTCCATTCAGAACCTTCTGAAGCTGCGCAGGATTATTTACCGCCCAGAATTTCTGAGGCTCAAGACGGATTCTCGCTCCGTTGGCACCACCACGCTTATCGCTTCCTCTGAATGTAGAGGCAGAAGCCCATGCTGTAGACACCAACTCGGAAATACTTAATCCCGAACTGATTATTTTTACTTTCAAAGCATCAATATCATTGTTATCTATTAAAGCATGATCTACTTCAGGAATAGGATCCTGCCAGATTAATTTTTCTGCAGGAACATCAGGTCCTAAATAACGGACACGCGGTCCCATATCCCTGTGGGTAAGCTTAAACCAGGCTCTGGCAAAAGCATCTGCAAAAGCATCAGGGTTTTCATAAAAACGTCTTGATATTTTTTCGTAAACCGGATCCAACCTCAGCGAAAGGTCAGTCGTAAGCATTGTTGGCCTGTGTTTTTTAGAGGAATCAAAAGCATCGGGAATGATCTCTTCTCCATTTTTAGCAATCCATTGATGAGCTCCTGCAGGGCTTTTGGTAAGTTCCCATTCGTTTTCAAAAAGGTTTTTAAAGAAGTAATTGCTCCATTCCGTTGGTGTTTCAGTCCAGGTAACTTCCAATCCGCTTGAGATGGCATCGGCGCCTTTTCCTGATTTGTAGCTGCTGTTCCATCCTAAACCCTGAGATTCAATTCCTGCTCCTTCAGGTTCTTTACCTACGTGATCCGCCGGTCCGGCACCGTGTGTTTTTCCGAAAGTATGCCCACCGGCAATTAGTGCTACGGTTTCTTCATCATTCATCGCCATACGTCCGAAAGTATCGCGGATATCTTTAGCTGCTGCAATCGGGTCCGGGTTTCCGTCAGGACCTTCTGGGTTCACATAAATAAGCCCCATTTGTACTGCTGCCAAAGGTTTTTCAAGATTTCTTGAATGTAAATCACCGTCTGCATCGTCGTCAGAAGGAAGCACTCCTCCTGTTTTATCTACACCTTCCGAACCGTGCGCATATCGCAGGTCGCCTCCTAACCATGTTTTCTCAGCACCCCAGTATACATCCTGGTCCGGTTCCCATACATCTTCACGGCCACCGGCAAATCCAAAGGTTTTAAAGCCCATCGATTCAAGGGCGACATTACCTGTTAAAATCAGAAGGTCTGCCCATGATATTTTATTTCCGTATTTCTGCTTAATTGGCCAAACCAGTCTTCTGGCCTTATCAAGGCTTACGTTATCCGGCCAGCTGTTTAACGGTGCAAAACGCTGCTGTCCCGCACCTGCACCTCCTCTTCCGTCACCTACACGGTAAGTTCCTGCGCTGTGCCATGCCATACGGATAAAGAACGGACCGTAATGTCCGAAATCAGCCGGCCACCAATCCTGTGAGTCTGTCATTAAAGCATGTAAATCTTTTTTTACCGCTTCAAGATCCAGGCTTTTAAAAGCTTCGGCATAATCAAAATCCTTATCCATCGGGTCTGACAACGAGGAATGCTGACGAAGGATATCCACTCTTAAATGATTGGGCCACCAATCCTGGTTCTGCGTTCCGCCACCTGCAACATTCTGTTTCATGGAGCCGTTATGAAACGGGCATTTACTGATGTCATTTGAATCTTTTTCCATTGTAGTTTAAATTTTATATTGATTAATGTAGTTTGCTTTCATATGAGCAAAACAAACTTACAACAGTTAATTAATAAATACAATCTATTGAAATTATTTCTATAATAGTTAAAAACTATAAATAATTGAAACATCTTCCTGCTTCATTATCACTGCTATTAAGTTAATAAAATTTCATATCCTTCTGAATCATAGATGATAAAATCACTATTATTTAGAATAATTCTAGCCAGAATCTGTTAAAAATTGACTACTTTTATGCTACAAGACCTTAATTCAGCCTTATGAAAAAAGTATTAATCGTTATTCTGGTAGCTTTTATTATCATACAGTTTTTTCCTATTGACAAAACAAATCCGCCACCTACACCCGGAATGGATTTTTTAAAGATTAAAAAAACACAACCCGAAATTGCCCAGATCATTACTACTTCCTGTTATGATTGTCATTCTAATGAAACAAAATATCCATGGTATTCTAATTTTTCTCCCTTCTCCTGGTTTTTGAAAAATCATATTGATGAGGGAAGAAAACATTTAAATTTTTCTACTTTTGCGGTCTATGAGCCGAAAAAACAGGTGCATTTATTGCAGGAATGTATTGAGATGACTGAAAAAGAGGAAATGCCATTACCTTCTTATTATATAGGTCATCAGGATGCTAAATTAACTTCAGTGCAACGGCAGAAATTAATTCAATATTTTAAAACGGCAAAACAGGACACTGAGAGATCAATGTCATTTTAAACAAAGTTATGCAACAAAGCTGGGAAGATAAATATGTCGTCTTTTTTGACGGAGATTGCGGAGTCTGCAATTTCTGGGTACAGTGGATTTTGGAGCGGGATAAAAAAGACAAGTTTATGTTTGCTTCTTTACAATCCGGTTTTGGTCAGAATTTTTTATCTGAAAGAGGTCTGGAAAATAAGCAGTTCAATACTTTATATCTCTGGAAACCCGGCCGGTATTACCTGGAAAAATCCCGTGCAGTTTTAAAAATCGCTGATATTTTAGGAGGAACTTACAAAGTGTTAAGCCTGTTGGGAAAATTGATGTTTCCTGCTGTGAGTGATAAGGTATATGATCTGGTTTCAAGGAACAGGATGAAATTAGCAAATCAAAAATGTTTTCTGCCGGACCAGCACCAGAGAAAGAAATTTATAGACATTTAATTTTACTAAAAATAAAAGCTGCTTCAGGAATCTGAAACAGCTTTTTTGTTATTGGTTTAATGACCAGACTGAATAGCTATTCGGCGGACATTGAATTTTAACACGTTTATCTCCTGCAGTAGTAGGATACCATGTTGAATGGCCCGTAAAATCTTTAATCTGCTGGCTGGTCCAGTTGGTATCAATCCATCTTTCCTGCCAGCTTGAAGAAGTGTTGATATAAACTACAAGTCCGGGATTACCATTATAGCCGTTACGTCTTGCAATATATTCATCGTTATCGGTATACAGGATCGAGGTAGTTCCCGTTGCTTTATTATTATGAATCCAGATCAGGTTATTTAAACTGGCTTTATCCAGCCATTCTTCATAATCCCTGTAAAATATTGTCGGATATCCTTCATGGGTAAGAATATAAGCATAGGCCGGCATTTTATTGTAGATAATATCCGTGTCATGATTGGCCACGAAAGTCACTGCTTTATACGGGTTTCTTTTCCACATCATATCATCGTTTAAAACATTTAAATTTCCGTTATCAAAAGCTTCATCCATTTTATAATAAGCAGCAAAATCGAATACGGAACTGTTGGCATTATTGGCCCATGATTCCAGGGTATTTACGTTTGAATCCCACAATTCACCGACAGAAAACCCACCTACATTTGAATTCCAGTTATTGACTACCCAGGCTCCGAAACCTTTCACATAATCAAACCGCCAGCCGTCAAACTTCATTACATTTTTATAATATTTTCCAACGGAATCATCTCTTCCCCAAAGCCAGTCCTGAACATATGGGTTGGCATGACACAGATCGGGAAATCCACCGAAAGCACCTTCGTCATTATTTCCATAAGCATTTTTATAGAAGTCATTATAGTTTCTTGTGAATTTTCCTGAAGCCACCCCTGAAAAATTTGTCCAGGTATTGGTTCCCGTATAAGGGTTTGCTTCAGACTGCCCGCCACTGTTATGATTGATCACGATATCGGCGTACACCTGCATGTTTTCAGCGTGTGCTTTTGTAATCAATGCTTCCAGTTCAGTTCTTGAGCCGAACCGTGTTTCGGTACTTCCGTTTTGGTTATAATTTCCGAAATCATAGTAATCTGTAGGGTCATATCCCATTGAATAGGCTCCATTCTGTGCTTTTGATGCCGGCGGAAGCCATACTGCGTTAATTCCTGAATCGGACCAACCCGTGAGCTTATCTTTAACCGTATTCCACCAGTTTCCACCATCGGGAACATCCCAGTAAAAGCCCTGCATCAGGACACCGCCTCCGGGACCTGCAACAAATTTTCCATTAACCGAAGAACTTCCTGTACTGAAAGGCCGACCATCATGATTGGTAACGTTTACAATTTTATCATGAACTTCTAATTGTTGGGGAGTTTCATTTACCGTTTCATCGTTCGTCTGACATGAGCTCAATAACGCTAAAGCCAGGACAGAAAGTAAGAAATGTGTTTTTTTCATAGAGAATGTTTTAATTATTAAACTATTAACTAAATTACACTTTTATTAAAACAAATTTCAATTCATGGCAAATAATTTCATCTTTTAACCATGAATATCGCAGAAATATTATTTAATTTTTCATTAAAAAATCATAAACTTTTAATATTTTCAAGACAATTTTTCTTTTAATGCATATATTTGCATACTATGGAATATAACACCCAAAAAACCCAGCTTCATATGCCGGAATACGGCAGAATTATACAACAGTTGGTTGAGCGTTGCAAAGAGCTTTCTTCAAAGGAGGAGAAAAACGAAATGGCAATGGCAATCATCGATTTTATGGGTCAGAGAAACCCTCAGCTTCGTGATGAAGAAAATTATAAGCACAAACTTTGGGATCATCTTTTTATTCTGGCCAATTATGATCTTGATGTAGATTCACCATATCCGTTCCCGACGAAAGAACAGCTGGCTGAAAAGCCAAAGAAAATGGAATACCCTAAACTTCAGGGCGATTTTAAGTTTTACGGAAAAAGCATTCTTCAGTTGATAGAAAAAGCTATAGAACTTGAAAGCGGAGACGAAAAAGAAGCGCTGATCGAGGTAATCGCCAACAATATGAAGAAGTCTTACAATGTGTACAACAAAGAGCACGTTACAGATGATGTGATTTTCCGTCACCTTAAAGAATTATCTGAAAACAGGCTGGATCTTACAGGGATAGAATCTCTGGAGAAAAGTAAAATTTATTATACGACCAACAATCGTAACAATAATAAAAATAACAACAACAATAA
The DNA here is from genome assembly GCF_041224435.1 of Chryseobacterium tongliaonense. Classification (NCBI taxonomy): domain Bacteria; kingdom Pseudomonadati; phylum Bacteroidota; class Flavobacteriia; order Flavobacteriales; family Weeksellaceae; genus Chryseobacterium; species Chryseobacterium tongliaonense. Next base: position 482,246 of record NZ_JBGFFD010000003.1, read on the forward strand.
TAATAACAACAAAAATCAAAACCAAACCAACAAAAGAAGGCATAACAACAACCATAAAAACAGAAAATAATGAGTGGAACATTTCAAATAAGAGGAGGAAAAAGACTGCAAGGTGAAATAACTCCACAGGGAGCAAAAAATGAGGCTTTACAGATTTTATGTGCGGTTTTGTTGACTGATGAAGAGGTAAGAATTAAAAATATTCCGGACATTCATGATGTAAACAGGCTGATTGAGATCCTGGGAGATTTTGGGGTAAAAGTTACTAAAAACGGTCAGGGAGATTTTACGTTCAAGGCTGATCAGGTTAATTTTGATTATATAAAATCCAGTGAGTTTAAAAAGGATGGGGCAAAACTGCGCGGTTCGATTATGCTTATGGGGCCGATGTTAGCAAGATACGGGGAAGCTTATATGCCGACTCCGGGTGGTGACAAAATCGGAAGAAGAAGATTAGACACTCATTTCCAGGGATTGGTGGAACTAGGTGCTGAATTCCATTATGATGAGGAGGAATATTTCTATTCATTAAAGGCAAAAGAGCTTAATGGAAAATTCATTTTACTGGAAGAAGCTTCTGTAACAGGAACGGCTAATATAGTAATGGCTGCAGCCTTAGCCAAAGGAAAAACAAGAATTTATAATGCAGCATGCGAACCTTACCTGCAACAGCTTTGTAAAATGCTGAACAGGATGGGTGCCAATATTTCAGGAATAGGTTCCAACCTTTTAACGATTGAAGGGGTTGAATATCTTCGCGGAACCGAGCACACCATGCTTCCTGATATGGTAGAAATAGGATCATGGATCGGCCTTGCGGCAATGACCAAATCTGAAATCACCATCAAAAATGTAAACTGGAACCAACTCGGGGTTATTCCGAATACTTTCAGAAAACTGGGAATTCAGCTTGAGCAGAGTAATGACGATATTTATATTCCGGCTCAGGAAAATTATAAAATCCAGAAATTTATCGACGGATCTATCCTTACGATTTCCGATGCTCCGTGGCCGGGATTCACACCGGATCTGTTATCGATTATTTTAGTGGTAGCCACTCAGGCAAAAGGAAGCATCCTGGTTCATCAGAAAATGTTTGAATCAAGATTATTTTTCGTTGACCGTCTTATCGATATGGGAGCACAGATTATTTTATGTGATCCGCACAGAGCTACTGTAATCGGATTAAACCAGGAAACCCCGCTTAGAGGAACGACCATGGTTTCCCCGGATATCAGAGCAGGAAATGCCCTTCTTATTGCCGCTCTGTCTGCGGAAGGAAAATCAATTATCCATAATATCGAGCAGATCGACAGAGGATATGAAAATATCGACGGCAGGCTGAGAGCTATTGGTGCTGACATTGAAAGAATCTAATAAAAAATCTTTTTACAAAATAAAAAAGCGTTCAAAATATTGAACGCTTTTGCTTTTATAACGGTCTACCAGCCTCCGCCTCCGCCACCTCCGCCACCTCCGCCGGAGAATCCACCGCCACCGGAACCGCTTCCGGAACTGGACGGCTGCGTTGCTGCAGATTGTATGGAATGGGTAAGGCTTGAGTTCAGGGTATTTCCAAAGCTGTAATGGTTGATTGAGCTTCCTACATACCAAGTATGAACGTAGTCTGATCCGCTGGCCATCTTTTTCAGCATTTCATCAAACTTTTTACCCCAGATTTCGTCAACACCCAAAACCATTGCAAAAGGCAGGAGGTTTTCAAAAACCTGAGGTGTCATCTGAGGTGGATTGTGAAATTTAAGCTGTTCGTTTTCAGCAGCACCCATATACATTTTAAAACCTTCAATCAGCGATTTTTTCTTTAGCTTTTCTTCAGATGGCCTTTTAATCAGATTCTGATAAATGATGAGTGAGGTAAACGCCAGTGCAATAAAAATGTAGCAGATATTAAAATTATTACTTTCCACCGCACCATGCCCTTTGACAATCAAGCCTCCGATGACCAGAAAAATCAGAACCGGAATGGGGATTAAATATTTCCAGGAAACATTTTTAAACAGAATCATCGTTAAACACAACACAATGAAAAGGACACCATACAGAAATCCGCCGATAACTATTTTTTCGTCTTCAGGATATATCTTATAGCTTAAAAATAGACCCAGCGCATAAACAATGGTAATAATTAAAACCGGCAATACAATTTTACCCGCGTTATTACCTTCATTTAAAAATTTATCATGCTGGAATTTTAAGGTTTCCCTGAAATTGTTGACTACTTTTTCAATCCTGGCATCATATTTCCCATCAAATTTCACAGTATCATTTTGCCCTGTAAAAAGAGTATTCATTAAATTAATTTCTTCTTTGGGCAAAACCTCATCAGGTTCTTTTAATTTCTGAATGGTAAATGTTTTTGTATTGAAAAGTCCCAGAATACCTGAATCTTCACCCTCAATTATTTTTACATATCCTTTCACAGCAAGGCTGACAATTGCTGCCGTGAGGTATTTATTTTTAAAATTCTCACTTTTTATATATCCTAAAGAAGCCGGCGAAAGGTTTTCAGGAACATTAAACTGGGGATAGACCACAGGACTTTCCGGATCAACGCCATACTTTCTCCATGTGGAAAAATAATAAAACAATAATCCTAAAAACACGATAAACCCGCCAATCAGAATTCCAAATTTTTCAAGAAAAGTCGGTGGCGGTGGTGGGATGATTACTCCTTTTTTAAAGCCGACAGCAATGGTAAGCCCTTCGTTAGCCTGAAGCCCTGTTGCGCTCCATTCTATTGAATGATCGGATAAAATTTTTGAAGTACAGTTCTGAGAATTGCTTCCGTATCTTCCGGTATAACAAGAGTTCTGAATAATTCCGGCGCCTTCGGGAAGATTTATTTTCGCTGAAATGCTATCGATTTCAAAATCCCAATAGGTTCCGTTTACATTCCAGTACAGCTCATCATAGGTATTAAAGAACCCGATTTGCTTTTCCGTTTTGTATTTTATTTCGTACTGATAATCTCCGGGATTTAAGATAACATCTTTATTCCCGACATAGATTTTCAGAAAGCCATCTTCTATTTTTTCGTGATAATCTTCTTCCGAACCGTTCTTTTTAACGGAAATAATATCATATTTTACCTTCTGTGTCCTGTTATTCAGATTTCTGGATAAAGGCAGTGCACGGTAAATTCCTCTTTTAATATTTTCTCCCAGGCTGTGAACACTGATGTTTTCCATAACCGTAAGCCCGGAATTTTTATCAACATCAATATCGGTATGAAAGGAAGTTATTCTTTCAACTCCTTCTACAATTGACATCTGATCGGAACGTCTGGGCTCGTCCTGGGAAAAGACAGCTGTGTATAGCAGAATATAAAAAAGTAATAAAAACTTTTTCATGAGTTAGAAATTGACAGTTGGAACTTCTCTCTCGGCAATATTCTGCAGTTCAAAGAACGGCGACTTTTCAAATTTGTACATATTGGCGATGATATTGCTTGGGAAAGATTCTACCATCGTATTGTTTTCTCTTACTGTTCCGTTATAATATCTTCTTGATTTTTCGATATCGTTTTCTATGGATGTAAGCTCAGACTGCAACTGCTGGAAATTGGCATTCGCTTTCAGATCCGGATATTGCTCTGCAACGGCGAACAGATTCATCATTGCCTGATTCAGGTTTTTCTCCGCAGCTTCTTTAGCTTCTACAGAATTAGCTCCTACAGCCTGGATTCTCGCTCTTGTAACACTATCCAATGTTTCTCTTTCGTGGGTAGCATATCCTTTTACCGTCTCCACAAGATTGGGAATAAGGTCATGACGTTTTTTAAGCATTACATCAATACTGCTCCACGCTTCCTGAACCAGGTTTCTCAATTTTACCAGCTGGTTGTAAACAGAAACTCCGTAAAGAAGAAACAGAACGATTACAGCAACGATAACAATAATTGTGATCATATATTATTTGTTTTTATTTACTTTAAAAATAACGTTTTTTTAGTTAACGCCCGGAAATAAAAAAAGCGTCCAGTAAAACTGAACACTTTTGTAATTAAAACTATATGAATCTCCCTTAAGAATACTTTCTGCAGATATACTCTACTGTTGTATTCAAAAGTTTATTTTTATTCAGATAAAGCTCGAGCTCCCGGTAATCTTCTGAATTGGCATTGATATATAACTGAACAGACCCAAAGCTTCGCCCCTGCACATATTCTACATTAGCTGACAACACCCGGTGACAAATTCCGAACTGACTATAGATGATATTAAGCAATTGCTCAAATTTCATTTTACCATTTAATTCTATTTCCAATATCAATTCTTTTTTAGACAGGTTTAGTGTATTCTGTAAAACCTGCAGGTTCGGATTGGGTGTAATCATAATTAAACATTTTGGGATTAGACAATGTTTGATTTGTTTGCCTTAATGCATTAAATCTTTGACAAAAATATAAAAAATTATTAGTCTACCAAATTAGTCGACTAATAATTTTAAATTTTAACATTTTTATATTTGGGATGTAAGTTTAACTGAACCCGTTTCTATTATCTTAATTAATTTTCCAGTGGATTAAGCGGATTTGGCAAATTATAATTTATTGTAAAAATCTGTATCCGGTTAAAGTTTTAGTTTCCGTTTATAAAACTTTAGAGATTTATAATTCCTTTATCCGTTCCAATTTCTCTGAACCTGCCAAACCATTAGGATTACAGCCTGGTTCACCTTCAGGGACCTTTACATTTTTCTTCTGATAAAATTCTTCCCAGAAAGCATTGGTTTTTCCTGTTTTCGGATCAATGAAAGTCATGGGTTCCAATTTAAAAATATGGTCTTCCCTGAATGCCCTTTCAATAAAATCCGAGCAGTAATAAGAGTTTTCATCGAGGATATAGTTGAAATTATAGGGCTTCCCCAACATGCTATGAGCTTTCTCAATCGCTGAAGGAATGGTATACTGAAATTCCGGTTTTAAACGATATACGACAATATGCTGCTGATCTTCTCTCTGATCTTTAACAAAATCTTTTAGCGCCTGCTTTTGAGAACCTCCTTTTGGGGCAGCATGCAGAACAAAATATTTACCATTTTCTTTTTCCAGAATACCGATATGATCGAATGAAGCACTCTTCTGTTTTTGCGTTACGTTGTTAATCGCTCCTGAAAGACCCGATTCTTTCGCTGTAACAAAGAGCAGATCGCCGTTTTTCAGGCCTGAAACCGGATTGGTTTTACAACTGATAACCAGTAGTAAAATACAAGCAGTAACACTCAGCTTAAGTAAAAGCTTACTTTTTAAAATTACTCTCATAACATTCAATCCAGCCATCAACTGTCATTTTTTTGCTTAGCTCAGCGATTAACCCGAAAGGGATATCATCAATATTTTTGAATCTTATGCAAGATTTTCCCATATCCAGTTTTCTTTTGGAATGTTTTGGAAATTCTGCAACAAACCAATCCAACAGGTCGGGCTTTGCATAGATACCCATATGGTATAAAGCAATAAAATTTTTCTGTGAAGCCAACCCTATGAAAGGCAAAGACGAACCGGGTGTACAATGGTATCCTGCCGGATAAGTTTCCAAAGGAACTCCCCAGCCTACCATCCCGTAGCTGATATTTTCTTTAAAACCTTTGGGCAGGTTGTCATTAACCGTATCGAACAGCTTTTTAAATATTTCCTGTCTTTCTTCAGGAATTTTTGAGATATAATCTTCTATGGATATGGCAGGAATTTGCATTTCAGTTTTATTTTTAAGGTTTTCAAAATAACGAAATTTATAGATAAGTTTCCTTTAAATTTATAAACAAAAAAGACAGCTATAAAAAATTTATAGCCGCCTCTTCAATATCAATTTAAAAATTATTTTTTAATTGCTTTCACTGTAGATCTTGAACCGTCTTTGAACTGGATGGTAATTAAATACAATCCGGAATTCAACATGCTTAAGTTAATTTCTTTACCCGGATTTTCAATAGTCTGCACTACTCTTCCTGATAAATCACCGATCATTACAGATTTGATCTCTTTCGTTTCAGAAATGTATACTACGTCTTTGAAAGGATTCGGGTGAATTTTCACCGTTTCTTTTTTAACGTTTACATCAGAAGTGCTTAATTGTAAAGCTTCCCAGTATACATCATCCCAATAATAAGATTTTCCGTCATTCACGCTATGAATAGCCAGTCTTGCATTTGCAGGTACAGATGTAGGTACCGAAACAATATACTCTGAATTGGAATCTGAATAAGAATTACTGCTGATGGTTACAGCCTGTATCAGAACAAATGAAGCCGCATCAGCTATATCGGTAACATATCCTACATTAAGGGTTCCTGTTCCGCTTGTTACTCTGGCTTTAAATCTCAATCGATTCGTTCCTGCATTAACGTTGGTGAATGTAGGAAGTACAGCAATACTAGGTGTTGCCGATGAACTCGTATACTGATAGATGTTTCTCGTTCCCGAAGCAGGAGAAGTAGTTGTGATAGTTTGTGAACCCGTGCCTGCTATTCTTGCCCAGCAATCCGGAACGATAGATCCCGTAGGGTAAGAATCAAAATTTTCATACATTGTTGCGATACTTCCGCATAATGTTTTAAAGGTAGTTTCATAAGTCCATGTACTTTTATCAGTCGCACTACAAGCCGAACGCACCCAAACATAATAGTTGGTACTAGGACTTAAGTTGGAAAGTCCTGTTGAAGTAACTCCGGCAGCTGTAGTTCCGGAAGGAGTTGTTGCATTTGTAGGTGCAGTACCGCTGGTGGAATAATAATATTCATATCCATTGGCAGGAGGCGTAGACGGAGCTGTCCATGACAAATCTACTGTTGTTAATCCGGGATTTGAAGCTGTTAAGGCTGTTGGTGCAAAACAAGTCGGCATCTGCTCCCAATATACATCATCCCAATAATAAGATTTTCCGTCTGCTGTATTTTTTATCGCTAATCTTGCATTTGCCGGTGTAGTAGCAGGAACCATTACCGTATATTCTGCTGCTGCAGTCGTATAGGTAGTATTGGCAATACTTAAGGTCTGAATCGGAACAAATGTGCTTCCGTCAGCAACGTCTGTTACATAACCTACATTCAATGTTCCGGTAGCCGAGGTTACTCTTGCCTTAAATCTCAGCCAGTGAGTTCCGGCATTAACATTACTGAATTCCGGTAAAACAACAATACTAGGGGTTTGTGAACTTGAACAATACTGATAGATATTTCTCGTCCCCGAAGCCGGAGTTGTAGATGTAATAGTCTGGCTTCCATTGGTAATAATTCTTGCCCAACAGTCAGGAACTATAGATCCCGTATTATAAGAATCAAAATTCTCATACATTGAAGTCATAGGACCACATAACGTTTTAAACGTCCCGGCAAAAGACCATACACTCTGTCCTGTTGCCGTGCTGCAGTTGGTTCTTACCCAATAATAATATACTGTATTCGCAGCTAAACTGCCTATTGTTGTCGAAGTTCCCGTAAGCCCTGGTAAACTAGGTGTGGTTGAACTTGTAGGCGTAGTAGAGCTTGTACTGTAATACAGATCATATCCTGAAGCCTGCGTAGTAGGAGGAACAGTCCATGATACCTGTGCTGAGCTGGATGTAAGTGTACCTACCGGTTGTATAGTCGGAGCTGCACAGTCGGAATATACATCAGCAGAAAAAGCAAAAATATTGGAAACTCCGTTACCTAAAGCATTTCTTGTTATAGTAACACTTTGTATCGGTTTTGCCTGATTGGCTGCATCGATAACCAGCTCAGCCTGATAAAGCCTTGGGTTGGTAGAATTCGGTTCAAGAACATCGTTGGTTCTGTTGATTCGTCCAATCCCCTGGATGGCAAAATTCGCACCGCCATACCAATCTAAAAGTCCGATGTTTGTAAATGTCTGCGTAGTATTATCCGTAAAATTCACTACGATATCCACTGCAGAAGTACCACTTCCACTGGTAGACAGCATATACAATTTAAACGCTGCTTTCGGAGTTGTAAAAATCAAAGTACCGATATCATTAGAACCTGCCATTCTCAAGGAATTATTCCCACTCAGATCACCAAGTTTAAAGCTTAAACCGGGAGTTCCGGCAACCACAGAATTGATCAGTCCGTCTGCAGGGATTCCGTAAGTAAGAGGCGTACTCGATGAAGTAAGCTGGAAATCCCGTGCGACAAAAGCAAAAGATACTCCATCCACATCTGCCGTTGTAGAGGTCATGGAAGAACCAATTCCGTTAGCGATTACATCAGCCGAATATCCGGATTGCACCGGCATGGTCTGAAAGTTTTGCCCCGTTAAAGCGGAGACAGAAAAAAGAGCCATCAAATTTAAGACTCCAACAAATAGTTTTATTTTCATATAAATCAATATTACGATCGTAAATTTAATAAAAAAACAATATAAAAAACATTTACATAATATTTTTTTATTAAAATATCAAAATAACATGAATAAAAAACAAACATTTATTAATATTTAAAATACTATATAACAATCAAAATAGCTAAAATGAAGTGTAAAATTCACAAAAATGAAAAATATGATACAAATAACAAAATACCTTTAATTTCCCCCGCTATAGCTATTATTTTATTATTGGAAAATTAAATCTTATTTTTGCCATACAAATTTTTTGAACAATGCCTAATATTTCAAACAGAGCACAACACATGCCGCCGTCGCCGGTAAGAAAACTGGTTCCTTTTGCCCTTAAAGCAAAACAAAAAGGAATAAAAGTATATCATCTCAACATCGGGCAACCGGACATTGAGACTCCTGAAACGGCTTTAAATGCTTTAAAGAATATTGATTTAAAAGTATTGGAATATGCTCTTTCCGAAGGAAATATAGAATATAGAAAAGCACTTACAGATTATTACCATTCTTTGGATTTTAAAGATCTGACGCCTGATAATTTCATTGTAACCAACGGTGGTTCCGAAGCATTGAACTTTGCCATCTCTACCCTTTGTGATGACGGAGACGAGATAATCATCCCGGAACCTTATTATGCAAACTATAACGGATTCACCAGTACATTCAATGTAAACGTAGTGGCGGTTCCGTCAACAATCGATACAGGCTTTGCCCTTCCTCCGATTGAAGAATTTGAGAAAAAAATCACTGAAAAAACCAGAGCAATTGTTATCTGTAACCCCGGAAACCCAACGGGATATCTTTACACTCGCGAAGAGCTTCAGAAGCTGGCAGAAATTGCTTTAAAATATGATATTGTCATCATTTCCGATGAAGTTTACAGAGAATACGTTTATGATGGCAAGCAGCAGATTTCAATGTTGGCTTTCCCTGAATTAAGCGAAAACTGTATTATCATTGATTCAGAATCTAAACGCTATTCTATGTGCGGAGTAAGAATCGGATGTATGATTACCCGTTCCAAAAAAATTCATGATGCAGCCATGCTTTTTGCACAGGCAAGACTGAGCCCGGTTCTTTTGGGACAGATTGCAGCAACTGCCGCTCACCAGAACGACGGAGCCTACATCCGTGCAGTAAGAGAAGAATATACCCACAGAAGAAATATCCTGGTAGATTTATTAAATGCCATTCCCGGAGTGATCTGCCCCAAACCTAAAGGCGCATTCTATTGTGTAGCTGAGCTTCCGGTGGATGATACTGAAAAATTTGCTCAATGGCTGCTGGAAAAATATTCCAACAAAAACGAAACCATCATGGTAGCTCCTGCAGGCGGATTCTACAGCAATCCTGAATTGGGTAAAAAGCAGGTGAGAATTGCCTATGTTTTAAAAGAACAGGATTTGAAAAGAAGTGCCGAAATTTTAAAAGATGCACTACTGCAATACAAATCAGAGTTTAATCTATAAATTATAAAAATGTCAGCAATAAAAAAACTCAGTTTGAAAATATTCTTTTCAACCGTTTTATTGCTGACATTTTTTTCCTGCCTTAAGAAGGAAAACACAACTACCGCCGTAAAAAATCCAGACGAAATATCATTCATTAGTTTATCTGATATTGGTGGAAGTTTAGGAAACTACAGGATTATCAGGATTACAAAAGATTCCATCCATTCAGAACAGGGCAGTTCAGCCGGCAAGATCCATCATCGTTGGGATTCTGCCATTACTCCTGAAACCTGGCAGAATATTGCTTCCACTATTGATCCTGAGACGTTGGATAAAATAAAAAGCTCACCAAGCAAGCAGCCTGTTGACGGAATTGATGAAACCTTTCAAATCAGAACTCCGAAAAAATCCCATGTCTACGTAAATTCTTATATTGATACCATTCATTATAAGCAGTTTCAAAAATTAAAAATTCAAATAGAAAAAATTCTTCCGAAAGAATACCAGTAAATCCCATGCACGAAAATTTTTCTCTAAAACCATACAATACTTTCAGTGTAGAAGCCAAAGCAAAATACTTCACAGAAGTCAGCAATACTGAAGAATTGAAGAATGCACTGAATTTCTCAGGCGCTCAAACCCTCCCGCTTTTATTTCTTGGGGGGGGAAGCAATATTTTACTGACCCAGGATTTTGACGGCCTTGCGGTTAAGCTTAATTTAAAAGGAATAACCGAGGAAAACCTGACAGAAAATGAAGTTCTGATTACAGCCAAAGCCGGAGAAAACTGGCATGACTTCGTAATGTATTGTTTGAAAAACAATTATGGCGGACTGGAAAACCTTTCCCTAATTCCGGGAAATGTAGGGACTTCCCCCATGCAGAATATTGGTGCTTACGGCACAGAAATAAAAGATGTTTTTGTTAACTGTCAAGTACTGAACCTGGAAACTCTCGAAGTTGAGAGCTTCGATCTGGAAAAGTGCAGGTTCGGATACCGGGATTCTATTTTCAAACAGGAAGGGAAAGGAAAATATGTGATTCTTGAAGTTACGTTTAAACTGACAAAAAAAGACCACATTATTAAAACCGAATACGGAGCGATTCAATCTGAACTGGAAAAACTGGGTATTCAAAACCCTACGATACAGGATATTTCTAAAGCGGTGATTAATATCAGACAAAGCAAATTACCGGATCCGAAAATCATTGGAAATGCAGGAAGCTTTTTCAAGAACCCGACCATTCCTCTGGATCAGTTTGAAGCATTAAAGCAGAAATTTGAAAACATCCAGGGTTACCCGAACGGAGATCAGGTGAAGGTGCCTGCCGGATGGCTGATCGAGCAATGCGGCTGGAAGGGAAAACAAATCGGAAATGTAGCTTCACATCAATTACAATCCCTGGTTATCGTGAATGCTACAGGCAAGGCAACCGGTAAAGAAATTTTTGATTTTTCAACAATGATCATTGATTCGGTAAAGGAAAAATTCGGAATTGAACTTGAAAGAGAGGTGAATATTATTTAATCTGAGCTTTATAAAGAGACTAAGCTTCTAAAAAATAATCTTCCAAACAACTGCAATTGCAGTTGTTTTTTTTAGCATGAAATCCTGTTGAATAAAATTTAATATTTATAAAACATTTACTTTCATTAAATTTCAACCCTTCAATTATTTAAAACCATTTTTAATACAACAATCATGGAAAAAGAATTAACGGAAAAAGAATTCAGAAAGCTTATCCAAAAGCATATTGATAAGAATAATTACGTGAAAATTTATTTTTCGGAAAAAAGTCCGGACGGATATACTTTCGGATTTATCCTTAAAATGTCTGATGATTTTCTGATGATCCAGGAAACCCATGAATTCAACCTGTCAGGCTTTAAAATCATTCCTTACAAAAGAATTGCAAGCATCCGGAACAACAGGTTTGATAAAAAAACGAAAGAGATTTTCTATGAAGAAGGACTGATCAAATTCAATCAAAGAATTATCGACAATACTTCTTTAAAGAACCCGGAATCCCTTTTTAAATCTATAAAGAAACAGAATTTTCATTGTATTGTCGAAAGCTGGAAAAAGAAAAAAGACCTGTTTTCAATCGGTGAAATCTCAGATATCAATGAGCAATCGGTTACCATTAAAAATTATGATGCAACCGGTAAATTATATAAAAAACCGCATAAAATTTCTTTTAAAAATTTAGAATTTATTACTTTTAATGACAATTACTCTGTCACCTTCAAAAAATACTTAAAAGATTAAGTTTAAATAACAAGACACATTTATGAAAATAGCTATTCTGGGAGCCGGAAACATGGGATTATCGTTTTCGAAATCATTTTTGAAATATGAGCTGATCAAACGTCAGGACCTGCATCTTATCATCAGAAACCCGTCTAAAATTTCTAAATTATCTGAAGAATTCCCGGGATCAAAAATTTCAACTTTTGAGGAAGTCAAAGAGTTGGATGCAGACCTGATCATCATTGCCGTAAAACCTCAGGATTTTCAGAATGTTGCAGAAAATATCTCATTTCCATTAAAGGAAAATCAGATGGTTTTATCGATCATGGCCGGAATTAAAATTCAGAAAATCCAGAAACTGTTAAATCACCCGCTTGTTGTAAGAGCAATGCCCAACTCTCCTACTCTTTTGGGAATGGGAATTACCGGCTATACATCTGCAGACGGAATCTCCTTCAGCCAGATCATTAATATTGAAAGATTACTAAACAGTACCGGAAGATCGGTTTATCTGGAAGATGAAAATTTGCTGGATGGCGTTACAGCACTTTCCGGTAGCGGACCTGCCTATTTTTATTATATCATAGATGCCATGATCAAAGCCGGAATCGAAATGGGGATTGAAGAAAACCTTTCTAAGCTTTTTGTGAAGCAAACGATGCTTGGCGCTTATCATCTGATTAACAATTCTGACAGAAACCTTGAAGAATTAATAAGTGATGTTGCATCCAAAGGCGGAACTACAGAAGCTGCTTTAAAAACTTTTGAAGATAACAGCTTTAAAGAAATTTTGAAAAAGGGAATTTTAAATGCTGAAAAACGGGCTAAAGAATTAAACGGCTAATTTTATTTTCCATCAGCCGGCATATCAGCCAGCCCAGATAAACGCCCAGTGTATTAAGGATAATATCATCTGTTTCAAAAATACCCATTCTCGAAAAATACTGCAGCCCTTCGGCAATTACGATTGCTGAAACAAAGGCCAGTATCAGGTTTTAAGATCCATTAGTTTTGGGAAGGCCCAACCAAGAAACCCGAAAGGGATAAACATAACAATATTTCCGATCACAATCCTGATGATATCCCACCACCGGATCGTATTTCTGATAAATTCCAGAGTTGATAAAGCAGGTTCTATCCTTAAGAGGTTTGTATAGGGAAAAATAATGAGTTTGTAAAATTTCTTTAACATCGATTGCAAATTTATTCATTTCAAAAACATTAAATTTGTATGTTAATTAAATATAATGAAATACGTACTTCTTACGCTCATTTCAGCGATGTTGTTATCAATATCCTGGCCCACTTACGGAATTCCTTTCTTCATATTTTTTGCCCTTGTTCCTCTTTTGATGATGGAACACGGAATTTCCAAATTTTCAGATTATAAAAGAAAAAGCTGGATGGTTTTCGGATTGTCCTATCTGTGCTTTGTAATCTGGAATATCGTGACCACAGGCTGGCTGTACGGCTCAAAAAACCCGGATGGAAGTCATTCTCTGATGGCTGTTGTATTTCCGGTTTTAGTTAATTCCTTTTTATATTCATTGGTTTTCCAGTTTTATCACTGGTATAAAAATGCCCAGGGAACCTATTGGGGACTGGCTTTTTTAGTAGCCATCTGGATGAGTTTTGAAAAATTCCACATGTCATGGGAATTAACATGGCCATGGCTCAACCTTGGAAATGTATTTTCAGAATACCCTAAATTGGTTCAATGGTATGATACGCTGGGAGCTACCGGCGGAAGTTTCTGGATTTTATTGATTAATGTTTTCATTTTTTATACCCTGAGAACCTGGGAAGCCGGAAGAAAAAGAAAAGACCTGATCAGAAATGTTTCTATCCTTGTTCTTGTCATTTTTCTCCCGATGATTATTTCATTAGTCAGGTACAATAATTTTGACGAAAAACCAATTGGACAGGTCAATATTTTGCTTCTTCAGCCGGATCTTGACCCTTATGCAGAAAAATATTCTAAAGACAGCCTGACCATAGAAAATGATTTATTAAACCTTGCCGAAAAAAATTCAAAAGGAAGAATAGATTATTATATCGCTCCCGAAACGGCAATCCCGGGAAGAGGCTCCATCTCCGAGACTGCATTTGAAAAAAGTATATTATTAAACAATATCAAAGGGTTCCTCTCAAAACATCCGGGTTCTGTATTCTCAACAGGAATTTCTTCGCACCGTTTTTATACAAAGACTGAAAATTTACCTAAAGAAGCTTACCAGATCAATCCTGGACTTTGGGTGGAAAGCTATAATTCGGCTGTACAAATTGTTCCCAACCAGAAAGTTGAAGTGTATCACAAAGGAAAGCTTGTTCCCGGAGTGGAAATCTTCCCTTATATGAATGTTTTAAAACCTATCTTAGGAGATGCCATGCTTAATCTGGGCGGAACTGTGGCTTCATTGGGAACGGATAAAGACAGAGTTGCTTTCTCCAATCCTTACAACAAGGGAAAAATTGCTCCGATCATTTGCTATGAAAGCATTTATGGTGAATTTGTAACCGATTATGTAAAGAAGGGTGCCAATTTCTTAGCGATCATGACCAACGACTCGTGGTGGGGTGTGACTGAGGGCCATAAACAGCTGTTATCTTACGCCAAATTAAGAGCGATAGAAACCAGAAGGGAAATTGCCCGTGCAGCCAACAGCGGCATCTCTGCCCATATTGATGCGAAAGGTGACGTAGTTGCCGATACTTTTTATGGCGACCAGACGGCTTTATTTGCAAAAATAAATCTTTACGACCAACAGACATTTTATACAAGAACCGGAGACCTGCTGACAAGAATTTCAATTTTTGCGTTAGGATTCCTGCTTTTCTATTTTTTAATTAAAAGGTTTCAAAATAAATTCCAGAACAAGAAAGCTTAAAATGAACTATTAAGCTTTGATTAAGTAATGAAGAGCATTAAGATTATTGATTTAAAAGCAGAATAATTTTCTTAACTCAACTTAACGGCTTAAATACGTTTAATGTTTAATATAAATTCGTCTGAAAATAAAAACAAAACCGGTCTTTCGATCGGTTTTGTTTATTAGTTGAATGTTGAATTACTTAATGATGAGTTTTTATGACGGTTAATTTCCTTGCTCTTTAAAATTTATATGAAATTAATCGGCATCAACGCTGTATTCTTCTATGACCTGAGATTGCCCAACTTTCAATATTATTAATCAACAGGTTATTTGCAAATATTTTGCAAAAGATTTGTCTATCTAAAAAATTCTTCGTTATTTTGCACTCTCAAATATTATACAAATAAGAACATCGAGATATGTCAAGAATTTGCCAAATAACAGGAAAGCGTGCAATGGTTGGTAACAACGTTTCTCACGCTAATAACAAAACGAAGCGTCGTTTTGAAATTAACTTATTGGAGAAGAAGTTTTACCTTCCGGAGCAAGATAAGCACGTTACGCTGAAAGTATCAGCTCATGGATTGAGAGTGATTAACAAGATTGGAATCGAAGAGGCTCTTGAAAGAGCTGTAAGAAACGGATTGATTAAAAAGTAATTAAATCATGGCAAAAAAAGGAAACAGAGTTCAAGTAATCCTTGAATGTACAGAGCACAAAGAAAGCGGTATGGCGGGAATGTCCAGATACATTTCTACTAAAAATAAAAAGAACACTACAGAGAGATTAGAGCTTAAAAAGTACAATCCGGTTCTTAAGAAAGTTACAGTTCACAAAGAAATCAAGTAATTTATAAAATATAATTTACCATGGCAAAGAAAGTAGTAGCAACCCTACAAAGCGGACAGTCAAAAAAAATGACTAAAGTTGTGAAAATGGTTAAGTCATCTAAATCAGGTGCTTACGTTTTCGAAGAAAAAGTAATGAATGCAGACGAAGTTGACGGTTATTTAAAAAAATAATCTGTACTTTATTTACAATATAAAAAACTACTCATATTTTGGGTAGTTTTTTTGTTATCTTTGTTCACCAGATTATTAATCCGTAAAATATGAAAAAGATTCTTGTTCTGGTCTGCACAGTAATTTTTCTATTTTCATTCAGTCAGAAAACAATGAACCCTGTAGAATATAAAAGTTCTCCAAAAGTTTTCAATATTAAAGGATTATCACAATCAGTAAGCATTGACTGTGGGAGTTCTAAAATGATTTTATTATCTGGGCAGGTTCCTCTGGACCCGGATGGTAACCTTGTGGGAAATAATGTAGAAGAACAGACTCTTCAGGTTTTCAAAAATATCGAAAACATTCTGAAAGAATATGGCGGTACAGGAAAAGATATTATAAAACTGGGAATATTTATTACAGATATCAACCGGACACCGGACTTCAGAAAAGTAAGGGATTTATATATCAATCTTCAGAATCCGCCCGTAAGCAGCCTTGTGGAAGTGAGCAGCCTTTTCAGAAAAGATGTGCTTATAGAAGTAGAAGCCACTGCAGTTATTAAAAACAAATAAGAATAAACTAAAACTATGAGTTGGTTTAAAAATATTTTCAAAAAAGAAGAGAAAGAAACTTTAGACAAAGGATTGGAAAAATCCAGTCAGGGATTCTTTGAAAAAATAACAAAAGCCGTAGTCGGCAAAAGCACAGTAGATGATGAAGTACTTGATGACCTGGAAGAAGTACTTATTGCATCCGACGTAGGGGCATCCACTACCATTAAAATCATAGAAAGAATTGAAGAGCGTGTTTCCAGAGATAAGTACGTTAATGTAAATGAACTTGATAAAATCCTCCGTGAAGAAATTTCAGGACTACTGCTGGAAAATCCACACGCAGGCACAGGAAATATAGACAGCTCCAAAAAGCCTTATGTCATTATGGTTGTAGGCGTAAACGGCGTGGGTAAAACCACGACTATCGGAAAACTGGCGCATCAGTTTAAATCTGAAGGCAAGAAAGTAGTTCTTGGAGCTGCCGATACGTTCAGAGCTGCTGCTGTTGATCAATTAACCATCTGGAGTCAGAGAGTGGGTGTTCCGATCGTAAAGCAGGATATGGGTTCCGACCCGGCTTCTGTTGCATTTGATACGGTACAAAGTGCCGTTGCCCAGGGCGCAGACGTAGTTATTATTGATACGGCAGGAAGGCTTCATAATAAAATCAATTTGATGAATGAGCTCTCAAAAATCAAAAGAGTGATGCAAAAGGTTATTCCTGATGCTCCCCATGAGATTCTACTGGTTCTTGACGGCTCTACGGGACAGAATGCTTTTGAACAGGCTAAGCAGTTTACAGCCGCAACTGAAGTGAACGCTCTTGCCGTTACAAAATTAGACGGTACAGCTAAAGGCGGAGTCGTAATCGGCATCTCCGATCAGTTCCAGATTCCGGTAAAATATATAGGCGTTGGCGAGAAAATGCAGGATTTGCAATTGTTTAATGGTACGGAATTTGTTGACTCATTCTTCAAGAAAAGATGATTTTTATCATGTTTTCCCAAATAAGTAAAACACTTTTTATTAATATTAACAATTAAAAAATTTACGACTATGGGAATTTTAACTTGGATCATATTTGGTCTTATCGCAGGAGCAATTGCAAAAATGATTATGCCGGGCACTCAGGGAGGCGGATGGCTGATGACCATTATTTTAGGAATCGTCGGAGCTTTTGTAGGCGGATTTGTTGGAAGCCTTTTAGGATGGGGAACCGTTGACAGCTTTGATTTCAGAAGTATGCTACTCGCCGTTGGAGGTGCGTTGGTTGTACTCTGGATATTCGGAATGGCCTCGAAGAGAAGCTGATAAAATATTAAAAAAAACAAACGCCGGATCTGAAATTCAGATCCGGCGTTTTTGTAAAATACAATATAAAATTTAGTTAGTTTTTATCTGATAAGGCATTTCCATTTTTATTTCAGAATTCAGCTTTTCGCTGGTAATCTGCTGCAGGATTTCATAATTGGCCTTCCCTATTTTATTTTTAATCACTCTTGCTGAAATATCATCTTCATTGAAATCTTTAAAGATTTGTTCAAAAGCAGACATCTGCTTAGGATAAGAAGCCACATGATAAGATTTCAAACCTGCTTTCTGGGCAGCGTACTTCACCGCATCATTTAAAGTTCCAAGATCATCTACCAAACCTATCTGTTTAGCTCTGGTACCACTCCATACTCTGCCTCCGCCTATATTATCGATCTGCTCAAAAGTCTGTTTTCTGTTTTGGGTAACGAAATGTACAAATCTCTTATAAGTACCCTCCACACTTCTTGTAATCATCGTTACTCCATAAGGGCTTACACCGTTTAAAGAAGAATAGTATTGTGAATTTGCATTGGTAGCCACAATATCTGAGCGTATTCCGTTTTTATTGGCCAGATCTTTAAAATAAGGAATCACCCCGAAAACTCCGATAGATCCGGTAAGCGTATTCGGTTCGGAATAAATCTTATCTGCTGCCATCGCAATATAATATCCTCCTGATGCTGCATAGTCACCAAAAGAAACAATAAGCGGTTTTTTCTTTTTCAACTGCTGAAGCTCAAACAAAATTTCGTCAGAAGCATTGGCACTTCCTCCGGGAGAATTAATTCTGAATACCACAGCTTTTACCTTATCATCTTCCTGAAGATCTTTAATGTATTTAATATATTTTTCAGAATAAATCTCATTATACTCATCCCCGTTATTGATAGAACCTGACGCGTATAATACAGCAACTTTATCTCCTGATTTGGCATCGTCAGAATAAGAATTAATATACTTTCCTAATGAAACTTTATTTAATTTATCTTCATCTTTAAGATTCAATTTGGATTTGATAAGATTGTCATATTCCGTTTTCTGGATCAATTGATCGGCAAGTTTGTATTTCAGGCTCTGTTCCGGTATCATTCCGTATAAGCTGTCAACAATTGTCTTAAATTGAGCACTATCAATTTTTCTTGAAGCTGCAATTCTTGTCGATGTATTTTTCCATAAGTCATTTAAAAGAGTACTTAACTGCTCTTTATTTTCCGGAGAAATATCATTTCTTAAGAAGGGCTCTACTGCAGATTTGAATTTTCCATGACGGATCACTTCGATCCCGATTCCGTATTTCTCTGCAAAATCTTTAAAGAATGCAACTTCAGTGGCTAAACCTTTCAGTTCAATCATACCGGACGGGTTTAAAAAATATTTGTCCGCCACAGACCCTAAATAATAAGACATCTGTGAAGCGGCATTCCCGTAGGCATACACAAATTTTCCACTTTTTTTGAAATCTTCAATGGCATTTCTTAAATCATCAACCTGGGTAAGCCCTGCATTCAGATCATCTGCCTCAATACTGATCCCTTTGATATTATCATCCGTTTTCGCCTTATTGATAGCTTCCAATGCTTCATACAACAGGATACTTTTATTATGATTGTTTATTTCGAACAGTCCTTTTTGCTCTTCAGTAGGACTGTCAATGATCATTGTTTTTAAATTAATCGTTAAAACTGAGTTCTTTTTCACAGTTACAGATTTATCACTACTCATAGAACTAAACACCAGCATCATAATAAAAAAGAAGAAAAATACAACACATAGTATGACAATTGCCACTATATTTGCTAAAACATTTTTTAAAAAACTTTTCATAAAATCAATCATTTTCGAATATGTCGCAACATGTGGTGGTTTTGTTACTCGGAAGTAATCTCGGAGACAGAAAAAAAAATTTAGAACAGGCTTTGGAAAAACTTAAATCAAAGGATAATGAGATATTAAAAATTAGTGAATTTTTAACATCCGAACCTGTAGAATTTGTCAGTTCCAATATTTTTTGTAATATTGCATCAATAATACGCACACATCTTTCACCTATTCAACTGCTTGATTTTGTTAAAAGTATTGAAAGTGAGATGGGAAGAATTAACGATTCTAAAGTATCCGGAAGTTATAGTGACAGGATCATAGATATTGATATCGTTAGTTATGACAATGTAAATTTTGTATCAGAAAGGTTGGAAATCCCTCATAAAAAACATCTTTTTGAAAGGGAATTTTCCAGAGTATTATTAAAAGATTTTATCTATAAAACATAAAACATATTGTATGAAATTAGGTTTATTATTATTGGCCGCACTTCCTATTGCTACTTATGCACAGGATAGTATTTCAGTAGATTCTTCGGGCAAATACCCTAATACATTCTCTTCGGGTTCAGCTAATGTTCAGCCTTTTGATAACAAGGCGAGAAGATTTAACGACTGGTCTATTTCAGTCGGAGGTGGCGCAGCATTCATGACTCATTCTGATCTTACCTCTTTTTATGATGGTAAAGTGAATTTGGGATATAATGCTTACGTCAGCATAGACAAACAAATCTCTCATACCTTCGGATTAAGCCTTATCTATCAGAGAGGCGAGACAGAACAAAAAGCTCAGCTTGACGGTGCAGCAGGACAAGCTGCAGGGGTAGGTGTTGCAAAGACAAAGTATAACCAGATTGCTTTGATGGGAGATGTGAATTTCTCAAACCTTTTAAGAAGAGTTGATAATCACTCTCCTTACAGATGGGCATTGCATGGGTATGCGGGTATCGGAGTTCAGGGGTATAATACCTCCTTACATGACAACAATGAATTCAGATGGAGCACTACTCCAAACAGAGTACCACTTTTCATTAAGCAGGATCTTGACATTAACTCAATCTTCTACCAATTTGGTGTTGGTTTGAAGTATAAAGTTTCAAAACTTATTGATGTTGAAGCAAGAACAATGTATATCCTGAGCGGTGATGACGAGTTTGATGGTGGCGGATGGGCCGGACCAGCAGATTACGATCCTGCATCAAAAGTTTCCAAATACAACATGATCAATAAGCACAGATCTGATAATATGTGGACTGTGAACTTAGGGGTATCATTCAAACTTGGAAAACACCTTTCTCACTTGGCTTGGCATGATCCTTTACAGGAAGCTTACTACAGAACAAGTGTACTTGAAAATGCAACAACAGACTTCGTTGTTTGCGAAAAAGGAGATAACGATAATGATGGGGTATGTGATGACTGGGATAGAGAACTAAATACTCCTGCAGGTGCAAGAGTAGATGGTGCCGGTGTTGCATTGGATATGGACCTTGACGGGGTTATCGACCTATACGACAAATGCGTTACAGTTCCCGGACCAGCAGATAACAACGGCTGTCCTAAATAATAAAACAATCACATATTATACAAAATTAAGCTATCGGGTTGGTTAAATAACTGACCCTATAGCTTCTATTCAAACACAACATTATGAAATTAAATTTTGCAATTGTGGCATTAGCATTAGCTGTCCCAACAGCTTTTCATGCCCAGGATTCCCTTGCTGTCTCTAATGGCGAATATCCCAATACATTCTCATCAGGATCTGCCGAAGTTTCCCCTTTTACCCAACAATCTAAGAGATTTAATGACTGGTCTGTTTCAATAGGTGCAGGTGTGCCTCTTTTACAGTCTGCAGATTTAACATCTATAAAGAACGGAAATGGGAAAAATCTTTTCGGATATTCTGCCTATGTAAGTATTGATAAAGCCATTACTCATGCTTTTGGTATTAAACTACAATATGACAGAGGAGAAACAAGACAAGGTTGGTTCAATACTAAAGATTCTGCACCTTCAGGAATGCCTTATCAGGAGGTAGCTGCAAGGACCCAATATGATGCAATCTCATTATTGGGAGACATTAACTTCTCTAATCTTTTAAGAAGAGTAGATAACCACTCTCCTTACAGATGGGCGCTTCATGGATATGCAGGTATCGGTACCTTAGCTTACAGGGCTTACCAAAAAGGAGCTAACAACAAGCAGGCATTGATGACTGAGGTCAAACCTTTCAAATTCAATTCATTATTCGGGCAGGTAGGTACAGGTCTTAAATTCAAAGTCAATAACAGAATTGATCTTGAAGGAAGAGTAATGTATGTGATCACCGGTGATGATGAATTCGATGGTGGCGGAGCTCAATACAGTGCGATCAACGAACGTGAAGAAAACACTTCAGACAACTTCTTCAACGCAACTTTAGGGGTTTCGTTGAAATTAGGAAAACATGAATCTCACTTAATGTGGAATGATCCATTACAGGAAATCTATTACAAATTAGATGTTTTAGCTAACAAAAAGCAGGACGTTGATTTATGTAAAAGAGGAGATCTTGACCAAGATGCCATTTGTGATGATTGGGACAGACAACTTGATACTCCTGCAGGAGCAAGAGTGGATGGCTCCGGTGTAGCTCTTGATGCAGATTTAGATGGTGTAATCGATCTTTACGATAAGTGTGTTACGGTTCCAGGGCCTGTTGAAAACAATGGCTGTCCAATCGTAGTAAAAAAAGACAATCATCAAGTGGCAACAGCAGTAGAGCAGGAACTTAAGGATGTTTATTTTAACTTCAATAAAGCAACCATCAGACCTGAATCTAATGATAAACTGGACCAGGCTGCAAAAATTATCAAAGAAAATGACGGTAATTATTTACTGACAGGTCATACAGATATTAAAGGAAGCGCTGCTTATAATTTAAAACTTTCTCAGGAAAGAGCAGCAGCAGTAGTAGCCGCTTTGGAAAGCAGAGGAGTTTCTTCAAACTCACTTAAATCCAGAGGAGTTGGTTCTGCAGAAGCTCAATTTCCGGCAACGGCCAGTGATGCAGAAAGATTAACAGACAGAAAAGTTACCGTACGTTTTATTGAAAACGCTTCAGAATGGGAAGCAATCAAGAAAAAAGATTATGAAGAAGCTCCCGTAAAAAAGCCAATAAAAAAAGCTTCAGGTAAAAAGAAAAGAAAATAAATTCTCATAAATTAAAGGGCCGGAAAAAATTCTTTCCGGCTTATTTATTTTTTATCTTTCAGGAATGATTTTTTTTTCCTAAATTTATATGATTTTCTGAACGAAGGTTAGGTATTTTATTGGTATTTAAGAATAGAAAACTTATTTTTGCAAAATAAATCATTTAATTAACTAAATAAAAAATACACTATGAAATTAAGTTTAGCAATTGTAGCACTAGCATTAGCTGTTCCAACAGCTTCTTTTGCACAAGACTCAACGGCAGTTTCAAATGGAGAATATCCGAACACTTTTTCTTCGGGTTCTGCCAATGTTTCTCCTTTTACCCAACAATCCAAAAGATTTAATGATTGGGCAATTTCAATAGGTGCCGGTGTACCGCTTATGCAGTCTGCCGATTTAACATCTATAAAGAACGGTAACGGAAAAAACCTTTTCGGGTATTCCGCTTATGTAAGTATTGATAAAGCCATTACCCATGCTTTTGGCCTTAAATTACAATACGACAGAGGAGAAACAAGACAAGGTTGGTTCAGCACTAAAGATTCTGCACCTTCAGGGACTCCGGCTAATGAAGTAGCTGCCAGAACTCAATATGATGCGATCTCATTATTAGGGGATATTAACTTCTCTAACCTTTTAAGAAGAGTAGATAACCACTCTCCTTACAGATGGGCGCTTCATGGGTATGCGGGTATCGGTACCTTAGCTTACAGAGCTTACCAAAAGAGAGTTAACAATAGTCAATCATTGATGACTGAAGTTAAGCCTTTCAAATTTAATTCATTATTCGGTCAGGTAGGTACAGGTCTTAAATTCAAAGTTAATAACAGAATTGACATTGAAGGAAGAGTAATGTATGTAATCACCGGTGATGATGAATTCGATGGTGGCGGAGCACAATACAGTGCCATCAACCAACGTGAAGAAAACACTTCAGACAACTTCTTCAACGCAACTTTAGGGGTTTCATTAAAGTTAGGAAAACACGAGTCTCACTTAATGTGGCATGACCCGTTACAGGAAATCTATTACAAATTAGATGTTTTAGCCAACAAAAACCAGGACATCGAAGTTTGTAAAAAAGGAGATGCTGATAATGACGGAGTTTGTGATGATTGGGACAGACAACTTGATACTCCTGCAGGAGCAAGAGTGGATGGTGCCGGTGTAGCTCTTGATACTGACCTTGATGGAGTAATCGACCTTTACGACAAGTGTGTTACGGTTCCTGGACCTGTTGAAAATAACGGTTGTCCTACAACGACTACAGGACCTGTAAAAGAAACGGAAAGAACATTGGAAGGAATTGAATTTGATTTAAATTCTGACAGAATCTTACCTTCAAACACACCTATCCTTAACAACGCTGTTGGTTATATCAATTCTTCAGAAGGTTCTTACAATGTAGTAGGAGCTACCGATACAAGAGGAACTGATGCTTACAACCAAAAGCTGTCTGAAAGAAGAGCAAATAACGTTAAAGATTATTTGATCAAAAACGGAGTTCAGACAGGTAAACTTAACGCTATCGGTAAAGGTGAAAAAGACCTTAAATATCCTGAGTGTGAGCCAGCTACAAAATGTCCTGAATGGAAAAACAGAGCAAACAGAAGAGTTTACTTTGAAGCAAAATAATAAACTCATTATTTATTTATATAAAGTCACGCAATGCGTGACTTTTTTTGTTATATTTCTTTCCTTATTTTTACTCCATGATTTCCTCACAAGACTTTCACCAGCTAAAATACAGAACCCTTAAACATTTTTGGGGCTATGATCAGTTCAGAGATTCACAGGAAGAAATTATCAATTCCGTGCTCAGCGAAAAAGATACTCTCGTTCTTCTCCCTACAGGTGCAGGAAAATCTTTATGCTATCAGCTTCCGGCCTTATTAAAAGAAGGAGTTTGTGTTGTCATTTCTCCATTACTGGCCCTGATGAAAGACCAGGTAAACCAGCTTAAATTCCGGGGCATTGAGGCAGA
The DNA here is from genome assembly GCF_041224435.1 of Chryseobacterium tongliaonense. NCBI lineage: Bacteria > Pseudomonadati > Bacteroidota > Flavobacteriia > Flavobacteriales > Weeksellaceae > Chryseobacterium > Chryseobacterium tongliaonense. The sequence goes on from NZ_JBGFFD010000003.1 coordinate 507,055, forward strand.
ATATTTGTCGTCAGAGCTCGATGAGTTTGATGCTGAAGTGATTTACAGCAGATGCAAGGATGGCTTAACAAAATTGCTTTACATTTCACCGGAAAGGCTTACCAATACTCAGTTCCTGCAAAATATTGAGGAAATTCAGATGTCTTTTATAGCAGTAGACGAAGCACACTGTATCTCCGAATGGGGACAGGATTTCCGCCCGAGCTATCAGAACATAAAAGAATTCAGAAGAAATAATCCTGAAATTCACTGTCTGGCTTTAACGGCAACCGCTACACCGAAAGTTCTGGAAGAGATTAAATCTAAGCTCGAACTCAGGAAACCTGAAGTTTTTCAGAAAAGTTTTAAAAGGGAAAACATTAAAATTTATACAGAAGAAGTTTCCGATAAATTCCAGCGTGTGTATACTATTTTAAAATATACCCGGGATTCCGGAATTGTCTATGTACGTTCCAGAAAAGAAGCGGAACTGCTTACAGAATTTCTTCAGAACAATCAACTGAAACATGTTGACTTTTTCCACGCCGGATTGACAACAAAGGAAAAAAATAACAAACAGCAGATCTGGAATAACAGCAACAGCAATGTTTTGATTTCAACGAATGCTTTCGGTATGGGAATCGATAAAGACAATGTACGTTTTGTCATCCATTATTCCCCTTCTCCTTCCCTGGAAAATTATTACCAAGAAATAGGAAGAGCGGGAAGAGACGGAAAAAAAAGTTTTGCGTTCCTGCTCTGGAATCAACAGGAAATTTTAAACTTTGACCAGATTTTAAAAAATCAGATTCCCAATAAAGCGGAATTTCTGAAAATTGTCACCTACCTCTACTCTATTTTCCAAGTTGCAGAGAACGAGCTGCCTGAAAAAGTTTTTCAGTTGAATACGACAGGAATTCAGAATTTCACCAAACTCTCAAAGGCAAAAATTAAAAATGTCCTGAATTTTCTTCACAATCAGGAAATCATCTATTATAATGATAATAAAAGTTTATCATCTCTACAATTATTGATGCAGGCTGATGAAATTGATCAGCTCCCTCATAAAGACAGCTATTTTATAGAGCTTCTTCTCCGTACGGTTTCAGGTATTACGACTCATAAAGTGATGTTCAGTGAACAAAACGTCAGTAATAAAATCGGAGTAAGTGTTCATTTAATCAAAGAGCGTCTTAAAGAACTACAGCAGAAAAACTATGTAGAATATGTTGACGGTGCTTTAGCCAGCGTGAAGTTTTTAAAACCCAGAGATGAAAGAATCATCAATAGTTCTTACTGGAAGCTTTTCGAGCATATTCAAAGAACCAAAATTCAGAAATGGGAAGAAATGAAATTTTATGTAGAAAATAATGACTACTGTAAAATGAAACTTATCCTCTCCTATTTTGGAGAAAAAAATTCAAAAAACTGTAGTCAGTGCTCTGTCTGTGAAAAAAATAAACGATCAATCTTCGGGAAAAATGTTTCAGGGCAGATCATTAAATTATTAACGAAAAAGCCTGCTACTATTGAAGAGCTTTCCATCCAGCTAAGCTATCAATCAAAAGAAAGCATTTTAGAAAACCTTATTTTCCTTTTGGATTCGGGAAAAATAAAAATGCTGAATTTCAGGACTTACGCGTTGAATGATGAGAATGAGTTGTAAGTTATAAGTTATGAATTATTAGTGAGGAGTGATAATGGTGTTTAGGGAAAATCTTTTAATCTTTTAATCTTTTAATCTTTTAATCTTTTAATCTTTTAATCTTTTAATCTTTTAATCTTTTAATCT